>CAMEIX010000021.1 GCA_945919075.1 uncultured Lachnospiraceae bacterium | reverse complement strand
ATTTCCGGCTTCCTGAAATACGGAGCCGAACATCACGTCATCCGTGATGGTAATGGTGTCAAAGTTAATCGCATCTTTCATTTGTGCCTCCTTTTCCGGGACATACATCCCTAAGGGAGGCCTGTCTTCCAAACCTCCCTGCTGTTAAGTTGTAAATTGGAATTTCAAGCAGTGAAGTTTGTGAATTTTAGATTGATTTTGAAATAAAGATTCTACGGAAGTGTATTCCTCCGCAGAGAATAGACTTTCTGCTTTTAGTAGATTCTAACATAGATTGTGCGTTTGTACAACAAGTAACATACGAAATAGCATAATAATTTTAATTTTGTTTAAATCCCTTACTTCATTCTTTTAATATTTTCTTAACTTCACGCAAATCGCCCAAATCCGGTCGGATTCCATGCTATAATGAGATATACTTTCACTTAACAGGAGGATTTATGAAGTTTCATATTTGGGAAATTATCTGGACAATCATGGCTATTCTGTTTCTCTCCTACGGAATCGTCATTAAGGGAATCAACAGTGGCACATTCTTTTACATGATATGGATACTGCTGGGGGTGATTTGTATCATTATGGGGCTCTGCGCCCATTTTCACTTGTGGAAGGCAATCCCCATGGCTTTACGTGTACTGATACTTTCCGTATCCGGCATCGGAGTCTGCCTGTTTCTTTTTGTGGAAGCCCTGATTTGGACCGGCTTTTCTGCAAAAGGGGACGAAAATTTAGATTATATCATTGTTTTGGGTGCACAGGTGCGAAAGGACGGTCCCAGTTACGTACTGAAACGGAGGTTGGATGCCGCAGAACAGTATCTTCGGGAAAATCCCGATACGATTTGCATTGTTTCGGGCGGTCAGGGTGCTAATGAGCCTTTTTCCGAGGCGAAAGGCATGGCGGATTATCTGATAAGCCGTGGAATTGATGCGGACAGAATTCTCCTTGAGGACAAATCCTTAAATACCATACAGAATATTCTTTACAGCAAGGAATTAATTGCGGATTCGGATGCCCAAATCGGGATTGTCACCAATGCCTTCCATGTATTCAGAGGCGTCAGTATTGCAAAAAAACAGGGACTGGAAAATGCCCACGGAATCGCTGCAAGTTCCCATCCCCTGTATTTACCAAATAATCTCTTTCGGGAGTTTTTTGGTGTGGTCAAGGATTTTCTTTTAGGAAATATGTAATATCCCTTATCTAAAATCTTATTCTGGCAGGATTATTCTTCTGCCAAAAAATGTGGTAATGCAAGCAGACTCTCCAGGTCTGCTTTTATTATAGCTGCACTTTTTGCATCACAGGGAGTCTGATCCGGAATCATGACCACAGGAACGCCTGCACGATATGCGGAAAGTACGCCATTGGGAGAATCCTCCACTGCCAGGCAATTTTCGGGCTTTTCACCGAGAATTTCACAAGCACGAATATACACGTCCGGTGCGGGCTTGCCGTTTTCCACATCTGCCGCACTGACAATATCCTCAAAATACTGCAAGAGCCCTGCTTCCTTAAGCTGCTCCCTTGCGCGATCCGTGGGAGTTGCCGTTGCAACTGCAAGACGAAATCCCATTTCCTTTAATTTTGCAAGTGCCTCCCCGGCACCTTTTTTTCTTTCCAGCCCCACTCTTTGTAAATGCTCCTGCATCATGTTCCTGCGCAGATTGCGGGCTTTTACATAATCAAATTCCTCCCCAAACCATTCCTTCATAAGTTTGGGTGCAAAGGGTCTTCCCAGACTTCTCAGCGTCAGAGCCTGTTCTTCACTCATCTCATAGCCCAGTTCTGCCACGGCCTTTCGCCAGAATACCTTGAAATATTTTTCTGTGTCAATGAGGGTTCCGTCTAAGTCAAACAAAATCGTAGTATACATAATGTCTTCTCCCGGTTGCTGTTCTCGATTTCTTACGAAATCGGAACAAATTGGCGCAACCTCTCGGTTGCTGTTCTCGCTCCTGCGGAGCGGAACAAGTAAAACACCGTCGGGATTCCGACGGTGTCTGTGATTTCTCTGTATAGTTCGGTTCTCGAAATTAAGCCTGTCCAACAGATCCGAAAAGTTCCATTTTTTCTTTAACGGTTGCTTTGATTGCTTCGTATCCGGGAGCCAATACCTTACGGGGATCAAATCCCTTGCCCTGTAAGTCTTTGCCCTCTTCGATGTACTTACGGGTAGCTGCAGCGAATGCAAGCTGGCATTCTGTATTTACGTTAATCTTTGCAACACCGAGAGTAATAGCTTTCTTAATCATGTCTGCAGGGATACCTGTACCACCGTGTAATACAAGAGGAAGCATACCGGTCTTCTGCTGAACAGCATCCAGTGTTTCGAAGCTGAGTCCGGGCCAGTTTTCAGGATATTTACCATGGATGTTACCGATACCTGCTGCAAGGAAGTCTACACCAAGATCTGCAATTGCCTTACATTCGTTAGGATCTGCACATTCGCCCATACCTACAACACCGTCTTCTTCACCGCCGATGGAACCAACTTCTGCCTCGATGGAAAGTCCCTTTGCATGAGCATCATTTACTAACTGGGTAGTTTTTTCAACGTTTTCTGCGATAGGATAGTGGGAACCGTCAAACATGATGGAAGAGAATCCTGCTTCGATACATTTATAGCAGCCTTCAAAAGAACCATGGTCTAAGTGAAGTGCTACGGGAACGGTAATGTTCATATCCTGAAGAAGTCCGTTTACCATACCTACAACTGCATGATAACCGCCCATGTACTTACCTGCGCCTTCAGACACACCTAAGATAACGGGAGAATTTAATTCCTGAGCTGTGCTAAGGATTGCCTTAGTCCACTCTAAGTTATTGATATTGAACTGGCCTACTGCATAGTGGCCTGCTTTTGCTTTTTTAAGCATTTCTGTTGCTGATACTAACATATTAGCTACCTCCTATTTTTGCTCTTGCGTCTATTCTACCCTATTTTTTTCAAAAAGGGAATAGTCTTTGTCAATTATTTATCACTTTTCTTGTCGATTAGCAAGTTGCTTTTCTTATCGGGCGGTGTCAGAATTACAAAAGCTTCTTTTTCATCTGCAATTGTGACTTTATCATGCACACCACCAAATTCCCCGTCCAAAGTCCATGCGATATCTTCCTTGGATTCCACTTCCAAATACGCTGTTTTGAACCAATAGATAAATTCATCCTTGGGATTTCGTTCCACTAAAGAAGTTACCATCTGATTTAATTCCTGGGTACTGCCCGGCAGACGAATCAGGGTTACTTCAAACTGGCCGTCATTGAGTTCTACATTTTTACCGGTAATATTCTTAAATCCCCCCACGGAAATAGAGTTGGTAATCATTCCGAAAATAAATTTACCTTCTATCACATGTTTTTCACCGTCTTCCGCATCCTCGTAGGTAAAACGCATGGGATATGATTTGATGGTGGAAAGACTTTGTACCCCTTTCAGGATATACGCTGCATGCCCAAGCACATTTTTCAAGCTCTGGTCGGTATCATAGGAAACCTCTGTAAACATTCCGAAAGCTGCAACATATACAAAAATATTGCCATTGAATTTTCCCAGGTCGCAGGCAAAAGGTTTCCCCTTTACGGCAAGATACGCCGCTCTTTCCATATTCTTTGGAATCCCGAGACTTCCGGCAAAATCATTGGTGCTGCCGGCCGGTATGTAACAGACCGGAATCTGAAACATTCCCTGCATCATACCGTTTACAACCTCATCTAAAGTACCGTCACCGCCACTGCATGCCAGAAGATCGTATTCCTTTCCCCGGTCTCTTGCCACCTCTTTCGCGTCTCCCGGACACTGGGTGATGTGCGTGGTTACTTCATAACCGGCTCTCGTAAAAATATTCAGAATTTCCAATAAATGGGGCTTAATCTGTGCTTTCCCCGACTTCGGATTCACAATAAAGAGAAGTTTTCCTTTTTTCATAATAACTTACCCCTGATTTGTCCATCGTGAAAAAAAAGCGAAACCAATATAGATTGATTTCGCCTAATTTTAGTTGTTACTTAAGTATTCCCTGATGCTGGCCACAGCAGCTTCCTCATCCGAACCTTCCGCGGAAACCACTACATTCACACCTTCATTTAAGCCTAAACTCATCATGCCCATGATGCTCTTCGCATTTACCTTAACCGTGCCGTCCTCAGACTGCATGTAAATCCGGCTTTCAAATTTGCTTGCTACCTGTACAAGCATTGCTGCCGGTGTGGCATCCCAGCCATCCCGCAATCGGATTGCAATTGTTTCCTGTTTCATAATACTCCTCCTCTAAGTTCGCAGTTTGTCTGCAAATTCACTCAATTTACGCAATCTATGATTTACCCCGGACTTACCGACCTTGGGGGAAAGATACTCGCCTAATTCTTTTAATGGTGCATCCGGATATTCCAACCGTACCTCAGCCATTTCACGAAGATTATCCGGCAGATTGGCAAGACCGTAATAATCCCGCAGGTACATAATATCCTCAATCTGTCTTGTAGATGCGGCCACCGTTTTCTGGATATTGGCAGTCTCACAGTTCACACGACGATTAATGGAATTGCGCACTTCCTTAACAATGCGCAGATTCTCCAGATTCATTAACGATACATGGGCTTCCATGATGTTGAGAAGTTCCACAATACCGGCACCTTCCTTGATATATACCACAAAATATTTTTTGCGGATTACGATTTTTGCCTCGATATCAAACTGATTCATGATTTCACGAAGCTGAACTGCCTGCGCTTCCTCATTTACCACAAATTCCAGATGATACCCCTTACTGGGGTCACTGATGGAACCACAGCTTAAGAAAGCCCCACGCAAAAATGCCCTTTTACAACAGGTCTTTTTCAGGAAAAGTGTATCTACCGGCTTGGAAAGATCCCCCATTCCTTTTACAAATATATCCCTGGTTTCTCCAAAGATGCCGACAACATCCTCTATATTATACGTTTTTTTCAGTAATGTAAAGCCTTTTCTTATAAGCGATTCATTTTCCGTCTGAAAACCAACCGCCAGTCCGCCGTCTTTTGTCTCTCCGTACTGGCCGCAGAAATGCATAATCGCTGCCAATTCGGCAAGCTGGCAATGCCGGGCCGGACTCATATGTCGGGCAAGTTCTTCTTTTACTTCTGCCGAAAATGACATGATTTTCTCCTATTTCACTTCCCTATGGAACAAATTGACACCATAACCGCCTTTTTCTTTCATACGTCTGTACAGTGCATTGGCCAGCGTCACACTGCGGTGCTGCCCACCGGTACAACCGATTGCCACCACAAGCTGGTATTTTCCTTCTTTTACGTAATTGGGAATGAGGAACGAAAGCATATCCTCCAGTTTATCCAGAAACTCTGTAGATTCCGGAAACTGCAAAACATAATCCTGCACTTCCTTATCATTCCCGGTCTTCTGTTTCAGTTCATCAATATAAAAAGGATTGGGCAGGAAACGTACATCAAAAACCAGGTCTGCATCCGCCGGAATACCATATTTGAAACCGAAGGACATAAGCGTTACCATGAGATTATTATATTCTTCATTCTGTATAAAAATACGGTCCAATTCTTCTTTTAATTCTCTGGTGAGCAAATTGGAACTGTCTAACACATAATCTGCCTTGTTCCGGATTTCCTTAAGCATCTCCCGTTCTTTCTTGATGCCTTCCTCCACACGGCCGTTCGGTGCCAGAGGATGTACGCGCCTTGTCTCCTTATAGCGCTTTACAAGTGCCTTTTCACTGGCATCCATAAAAAGGATTTCCAAATCATTTCCGGCATCCTTCTGCTTCTGCAGAATATCTGCCACTTCCTTAAAGGATTGTCCTGCACGGACATCCACCCCGAGGGCTACCTTGGTAATCTCACTGCCGGGGGTTGCCGTCAGTTCCACAAACTTATCTATCAGAGAAACCGGAAGATTGTCCACACAATAAAATCCTGCGTCTTCCAACATTTTCAGTGCGGTACTTTTCCCGCCGCCACTCATACCGGTTACCACCACAAAACGCATCTTCCTGCTCTCCTTTCCCTTTTTCAAAACAAACTTTCTCCCGGACAGTGAAAAACTGCCCGGGAAGATTTATCATTTTCTTTCTTAAAACTCTCCTAAAAAAATCACTTCCGGTTCCAGACGAACCTGAAATTTTTCATAAACCGTCTCAATAACCTGCATAATCAGATCATGTACATCACTTGCCGTTGCATTACCGGTATTGATGACAAAACCACAGTGTTTATCGGAAACTCTCGCTCCGCCAATGGAAAAGCCTCTCAGTCCGGCATCCATAATCAGTTTCCCCGCAAAATTGCCTGCCGGGCGCTTGAATGTACTTCCTGCGGAAGGGAATTCCAAAGGCTGCTTTTCCTTTCGTCTTTTCTGGAAGTCTTCCATTCTTGCATAGATTTCTTCCTGATTTCCGGTTCTTAAGCGGAAGGTACAGCCGGTTACAAGGAAGGGTTTCTTCTTGATAATGCTGGTACGGTAACCAAACTCCATGGTTTCGTTATCTAAAATCAACTCGTTTCCGCCACGGTCAATTACGCTGACGGACTCCACAACCTGTTTCATTTCCCCGTCATAAGCACCTGCATTCATAACAATGCCGCCGCCTACCGTTCCGGGAATTCCCGCCGCAAACTCCAGCCCGGTGAGTCCGCATTCTGCCGCAGTTCTGGCTGCCTTTGCCATACTGACACCGGCACCCACCGCCATCCGCTCTCCGGTAACGGTAATATTTGTCATACCGTCCGCAATATGGAGAATGACACCGTCATAGCCCCTGTCACTGACAAGAATGTTGCTGCCGTTACCCATAACGAAGTATGGTATTTCCACCAAATCCAAATAAGCAACCAGTTTGGAAAGTCCGGTCTTTTCCGTCACCTCAATAAAGCAATACGCATCGCCCCCGATTTTGAACGTGGTATGCTTATGCATGGGCTCGTGAAAACGGATATTTTCTGCAGGCACATACTGCCTGAGCGTTTCAAGTACTGTCTGACTTATCATGTTTTTTCCTATTCTTTTCTTTTTACTTTCTTAATATATGCCGGTTGCGGGATATGGTTATTGTACTCCCGGACAGGCCCCTGAAGAATAATTACTGCATGTCCAGAATCAGTTTTGCAGCTCCGAAAATACCTGCGTCATTACCTAATTTCGCCAGTGCAAACTTGGCATCACGGCATCCGCGAAATGCATACTGCATATAGTAGGGCTTAATATACTCAAAAAGAACCTCGCCGGCCTTGGATACACCGCCACCGATTACAAACACTTCAGGATTTACCACACCGGCAATGGCAGCAAGTCCTTTGCCCAGATATTCTCCAAACTGTTCTGCCACCTGAATGGCAACCTTATCACCGTATTTTACCGCATCCCATACTGCTTTGGCGGTTACGTCCCTATCGCGCAGAACACTGTCTTCATTATCTTTTTCCAGACGCTTTCTTGCCAGTCTTGCGATTCCGGTTGCGGATGAATACTGCTCTAAACAGCCGATGTTGTGGCAACCGCATTCTTCGGTTTCGTTGTCTTCTACATGAATATGTCCGATTTCACCTCCGGCTCCGTTTGCACCGGTTACCATCTGTCCGTTACAGATAATGCCGCCGCCTACGCCGGTACCCAGAGTAACCACTACCAGGTCCTTATATCCCTTGCCGCCGCCCTGCCACATTTCTCCTAAAGCTGCAACATTGGCATCGTTTCCTGCCATAACCGGAAGGTCTAAATGTTTCTTAAATTCTTCGGGAATGTTAAATACGGTATCCCATCCTAAGTTTGCAGTTTTAAACACAGTACCGTTTGCGTCCACGGGACCGGGTACGCCGATACCCACGCCGGCTACTTCTTCTTTATCGATTTCCAGCTCGTACATTTTCTTGTTAATGCTGTCAGCAATATCGGGAAGTACCCGTTCACCGCCGTTTGCCGTTACACTGGGAATTTCCCACTTTTCCAGTACGTTGGCATTCATATCAAAAAGTCCCATTTTAACTGTGGTGCCACCTACATCCACACCAAAAACGTATTTTTTCATTATCCTGTCCTCCATATGTTAAGTTAATATACTTTTTGGAAGGATTCCTATTTCTACGCAGACATGCTTCCGCTCGGGTTCGTCTCGTAACGGTACTAAACTCGAAAATACCTCGTTAAGTACCGACGGCCGAACACGGTCTGCTTAAGAAATGGTAATCCTTCTTTAATCATCATCATCCTCTTCCTCACGTTTTTTTGCCATGGATGCCTGGAATCGGGAGTAAAGCTCCTGTGCCGCATTGTAGCCCATCTTTTTCTGTCTGTGGTTAACGGCTGCCGATTCGCAGATAATGGCAAGATTTCGGCCGGGACGAATGGGAAGGGTATAGCAGGCAATCTTATTGCCGAGGTATTCCGTATACTCTTCTTCCAGACCCAGTCTGTCATATTCCTTATCCTTATCCCAATCCTCCAGTCTAATCACCAGATCCACGGACTGGGTATCTTTGACGCTTGCCGCACCGAAAAGTGCCTTGACATCAATAATACCGATACCGCGAAGTTCTATCAGATGCTTTGTTACATCCGGGGCGGAACCTACCAGGGTATCATCACTTACTTTCCGAAGTTCCACGGCATCATCCGTTACCAGACGGTGTCCTCTTTTGATCAGTTCCAGCGCCGCTTCCGACTTACCAATACCACTTTCACCGGTAATCAGAACACCCTCGCCGTAAACATCCACCAAAACCCCGTGTACGGTAATACAGGGTGCCAGTTTCACATTCAGCCAGCGAATTGCCTCTGCCATAAATACCGAAGTATTCTTTTTGGTGGAAAGAACCGGTCTGCCGTATTTCAAGGCAATTTCCAGAAATATCGGATCCGGCCGGAGTTCACGGCTGAATACCACACAGGGAAAGGGCTGGCTCATGAGCATCTCATAAACCTCCCGTTTCCTCTCCTCGCTAAGGCTCTCCATATAAGTATATTCCACAAAGCCGATAACCTGCAGACGGGCTGCATCAAAATGCTCAAAATAGCCTGCCATCTGGAGTGCCGGCCGGTTCACATCGGGCTGTGTAATCTTAATTCCCTTTAAGTCGATATCAGGAGTCAGATTTTCCAGTTTGAATTTTTCAATCAGTTCTTTAATTTTAACCTTTGCCATTCCTGTACCTCCTATTTGACGCTCATTATATCATAAACTCACTCTTATGAAAAGATTACATTTCCCGGTTTCTGAAAAATGCAACGATCTCTCTTGCTACATTTTCGGGCAGATCCGCTCTTGCCATCAGGGTCGCAGCATCCGCATTTTTAATCTCTTCCATAGATTCGAAGTTGCGCATCAGTGCCTTTCGTCTGGCGGGACCGATTCCCGGAATGTCATCCAGAATCGATTTGACCTGACTTTTCCCCCGAAGCGATCTGTGGTATTCAATGGCAAAGCGGTGGGCCTCATCCTGTATCCGGGTAATCAGTTTGAATCCTTCGGACCGGGTATCAATGGGCAATTCCACGTTTTCATAATAAAGGCCTCTGGTTCTGTGGTTGTTATCCTTTACCATGCCGCAGACCGGAATAGCGATATGGAGTTCCTCCAATACTTCCCGTGCAATGTTCACCTGTCCACGGCCGCCGTCCATTAACAGGAGGTCCGGAAATCTGGTAAAACTGCCAAATTCGTTGTCAATATCCTTCTCCTTTAAGATTTCCTTTTCTTCCATACCATGGACAAAACGTCTGGTCAGTACTTCCTTCATGCAGGCATAGTCGTCCGGTCCTTCCACGCTCTTTATCCGGAATTTGCGGTAATCACTGCGTTTGGGCTTTCCTTTTTCAAATACCACCATGGAGCCCACATTGGCAAATCCGCTGATATTGGAGATATCGAAGGCCTCCATACGGGATGCATTTTCGATGCCCAGAATTCCGGCAATTTCCTTCACCGCTCCCAGAGTTCTGCCCTCCTCGCGCTTTAACTTTTCCCGGTCCTGATTTAAAATCAGCCGGGCATTCTGTACCGCCAGTTCCACCAGTTTTTCCTTACTGCCCTTCTTCGGTACCAGAAGCTTTACGCGGCCACCCTTCTTCTCCGTGAGCCAGTCTTCAATTAAGGGCATGTCTTCCACTTCAAACTGTAACATTAACTCCCTGGGTATAAAGGGGGTGCCTGCATAAAACTGTTTGATAAAATCACTTAGAATTTCTTCCTTTTTGCGGTCCTCAACATGCATCATGTAGAAATGCTCCCGCCCGATTAATCTGCCGTCACGGACAAAGAATACCTGAACCACGGCATCATTCTCATCCCCGCACATGGCGATGACATCCCGGTCTTCTCCCACGCTGTCACTGATTTTCTGCTTTTGGGAGACACTCTGGACACTGTTTAAAAGATCCCGGTATTTTGCCGCCTCTTCGAAGTTCAGCTCTTCGCTGGCCTGTTTCATTTTTTCCTTTAATTCCCGCTGTATCCGGCTGTAGTTTCCATTCAGAAAATCCAGCGCCTGTTCCACATTTTCCCGGTATTTATCCTGGTCAATAAGTCCCTCGCAGGGGGCATTGCATTGCCTGATATGGTAGTTTAGGCAGGGACGCTCCTTACCGATATCCCTGGGAAGAACCTTATTACAGGTACGAAGCATATACAATTTATTCAACAGTTCAATGGTATCCTTTACCGCCGCCGCACTGGTATAAGGACCGAAATATTTGGCCTTGTCCTTCTTCATTTCCCGGGAAAAGAGAATGCGTGGGTAGGGCTCACTTACCGTTACCTTAATGTAAGGATAGGTCTTATCATCTTTCAGTAACGTATTATACTTCGGCAGATGTTCCTTAATCAGATTATTCTCTAAAATCAGTGCTTCCAGTTCGGAATCGGTTACAATATATTCAAACCGCGCAATCAAAGAAACCATTTTGTCAATCTGGGGACCGCGCCCGATATTATCCCTGAAATACGAACGAACACGGTTGTGGAGATTTACGGCCTTCCCCACATATAAAATGGTATCATTCTTATCATGCATAATATAGACGCCGGGCGATTTGGGCAGTTTTTTCAATTCTTCTTCAAAATCAAACGTCATAATTCTTTTCCTTCAGAATAATCAATAAAACAGGACTCTTCCCTATGACAAAAGCCGTACCATACCGATACGGCTTATATCATTAAAACTCATCCTTTGTCTCGTTTCCTTCTTCAGAATCGTTTTTTTCTTCCGATTCCTTTTCCTTGGCAGCCTTTTCCTCTTCTGCCTTCTTCTTATCCTTTTCTTCTTTCTCTTTCTTAAGTTCCGGTTTTGCCTCGTAGAAGATTTCCATAAATTCCTTGCCGGTAATGGTTTCCTTCTCAATCAGGTATTCGGCAATCTTATCCATCAGCTCACGGTTTGCGGAAAGAAGTTCTTTCGCCTTATCATAGCTTTCTTTCAGAATCGCAATGACTTCCTCATCCACGCCGGCAGCGGTTTCATCACTGCAATCCATCACCGTGGTTCCATCCAGATACTTATTCTGTACATTGGCAAGACCGACCAGTCCGAACCTCTTGCTCATACCGTACTGGGTAACCATGGCACGTGCAATGTCGGTTGCCTTTTCAATATCATTGGAAGCGCCGGTGGTAACGGTATCAAATACAATTTCCTCCGCAGCACGGCCTGCCAACAGTCCGACCAGCATATCCCGAAGCTCTGCCTCCGTGTTCAAATACTTTTCTTCCTCCGGAACATGCATAACATAACCCAATGCTCCCATGGTACGGGGCACAATGGTAATCTTCTGGACCGGCTCGGAATTTTTCTGAAGAGCGGATGCCAGTGCATGACCCACTTCATGATAAGAAACTATCTTGCGTTCTTCCTTACTCATAATGCGGTCCTTCTTTTCCTTGCCCACAAGTACCTGTTCTACGGCATTGAAAAGATCCTTCTGGTTCACAAATTCTCTGCCGTCCTTTACCGCATTGATGGCAGCTTCGTTGATCATGTTGGCGAGATCCGCACCTACCGCACCACTGGTAGCAAGTGCAATCGCATCAAAATCCACGGTTTCATCCATTTTAACATCCTTGGCATGTACCTTTAAGATGTCCACACGACCCTTCAAATCCGGTTTGTCCACAATAATACGTCTGTCAAAACGGCCCGGACGAAGCAGGGCTTTATCCAGAATTTCGGGACGGTTCGTAGCACCCAGAATAAGGACACCCTTGGAAGAATCAAAACCGTCCATTTCGGAAAGCAGCTGGTTTAATGTCTGCTCTCTTTCCTCGTTTCCGCCGCCGTACTTCGAATCACGGCTGCGCCCGATGGCATCAATTTCATCAATAAATATAATACAGGGGGCATGCTTTGTCGCTTCCTTAAAGAGGTCTCTTACACGGGAAGCACCCACACCCACATAAAGTTCAATAAAGTCAGAACCTGCCAGGGAGAAGAAAGGAACCCCTGCTTCACCGGCTACTGCCTTTGCCAGCAATGTTTTACCGGTTCCGGGAGGGCCCACCAAAAGCGCACCCTTCGGGAGTTTGGCACCGATTTTTACGTAACGGCCGGGATTGTGAAGAAAATCCACCACTTCCTGGAGGGATTCCTTCGCTTCGTCCTCTCCTGCCACATCCTTGAAAGTAATACCGGTTTCCTTCTGCACATAAACCTTGGCATTGCTCTTACCGACGCCCATGGCTCCGCTCTTACCCATTTTCCGGAAAAGAAAACTGAGTAATACCCAGCACAGAATTAACGGCAGAATGTAATATAACAGGATTTCCATAATAAATCCGGAACTGTCGGGAATATGTCCCCACACTTCCACCCCTGCCTCGCGGAGTCTTTCCGGCAGGGAATCATCGGAAATAAGTGCTGTATAATAGGTGGTTTTGGGGGTGCCCATCCCATAATAGACAAGCAGCGGATTCTTGGGCTTTTCTTCCTCATCCGTAAGTTCAATATAAATACGGTCGGAAGCATATTTCACGCTTTTAACCTTTGCATTCGGCTGCCCTTCCCGGTAACCTTCCTCCACCCATTCCATGAGTTCGGAATAACTCTTTTCTTCCGTGGTGTTGCCGGATACGGTCTTCATGAAAAAACTGGTAAACATCAGGGTAATAAAGCCTGCCACCAGAAGCAGCATAATATTTACACGGCGGGGATTTCTGTCATTTCCCTGGTTATTATTTCCCTGATTTCCATTGTTGTTTGTTGAATTATTTTCCATAATATCTCCCATCTGACTTCCTGCCCCAATATCCTATTTGGGATCGCAGGTCACATCACATTCCAGTTTCTGGAACATCTTTGTATCTACGGTGGAAAGCATTACACTGGAGTGTACCTGACAACCGCGAAGCTTGGGAAGCTGCGCAAGTGCTTTTGCGGCCTCTTCATTCTCCGCTGCGGTAGTGGATAATGCAATCAGCACTTCGTCGGTATGAAGTCTGGGGTTTTTGCTTCCCAGATACTGTGTTTTTAATGTCTGAATCGGTTCAATGGCACTGGGAGAAATAATATGCTTCTCATCCGCAATGCCTGCCAGTTCTTTAAGTGCATTCAGTAATACGGCTGCACTGGGGCCTAAAAGATCACCGGTCTTTCCGGTTACAATCCTGCCGTCGGGCAGTTCCAATGCCACCGCAGGTTCTCCGGTCTCTTCCTCCCTTTTATGTGCGGGATAAACGGTACTCCGGTCTTCCGGGGTCAGGTTTTCCTGATTCATCAGAAGCTGGATTTTTAAGGCTTCCTCTTCCGTACGGGTGCCGTTTGCAACGCCCATCACTGCCTGATAATATCTGCGGATAATTTCCTGCTTGGATGCTTCCCTGCAGGCTTCATCATCCACAATACAGTTGCCCGCCATATTTACTCCCATGTCAGTGGGAGACTTGTAAGGGCTGCTGCCGTAAATCTTTTCAAAAATGGCCTTAAGGACCGGGAAAATTTCCACGTCACGGTTGTAATTTACCGTCGTTTCGCCGTAAGCTTCCAAGTGGAAGGGATCAATCATATTAATGTCATTTAAATCTGCGGTTGCCGCCTCATAAGCCAGATTCACAGGGTGCTTCAACGGAAGATTCCAGATAGGGAAGGTTTCAAATTTGGCATACCCTGCACGTACACCATGCTTCAGTTCATGATACAACTGGGAAAGGCAGGTGCTCATCTTTCCGCTTCCGGGTCCGGGTGCGGTCACCACAACAAGAGGTCTGGTGGTCTCAATATAATCGTTTTTGCCATATCCCTCTTCACTTACAATCAAAGGTACATTGGTGGGATAGCCGGGAATCAGATAGTGCTTGTAAACCTTAATTCCCATGTTTTCCAACCGTTTCTCATACATCACCGCTGCATGCTGACCGGAAAATTTGGTTAATACAACACTTCCCACATATAATCCTCTGGACCGGAATTCGTCAATCAGACGGATTACATCATTATCATAAGTTATTCCCAGATCACCACGGATTTTATTCTTTTCAATATCAGCCGCACTTACTACCATCACGATTTCTGCCTGAGGAGCAAGTTTCATCAACATCTGCAGTTTGCTGTCGGGAACAAATCCGGGAAGCACACGGCTTGCATGGAAATCATCAAACAACTTTCCGCCAAACTCCAAGTACAATTTGTTATCAAACTGTTCGATTCTCTCCATAATATGTTTTGACTGCATTTCCAAATATTTTTCGTTATCAAATCCAACCTTCATTCCGGGCATGTCCTTTCATCCTCTGCAATACGCTTGTAAGGAAACAATTTTTCACATGACAGTATACCACAAAGATATCGCAATTAAAATAAAATTTTACTAAAATAATCCCTATTTTTGCATAAAAAAAGAATCTCGCTTGCGAGATTCTCGTGCCGAGCGCGGTCGCTTTTGCGACATGATTCCTATCGCGCGAGTGCGCATCCTTAGCAACATAAATCCGAAAAGGGATTAAAAAATTATAATTTGGATCTTAAACGTGCTCCCAATGCCAGCCTGCTGTATGGCATCTTATAGGTTACTTTTGTAATCAGGTAATAGATTATATTTCCAACGGAAATAATCACAAAAGCAGCGATGATGTAGATAACTAACGGATAGCCTGTAAAAACATGGATACGGTAATGCGTATTAAGAAATAATAAGAATGTGGCCATAAAGACTATCATTCCGAAAACAAACGCCTTATAAGCTATTGCCGCATAAATGGTGAGCATAACGGCCATTATGGAAAAATTTATAATATTTGCTTTCAGACTATCCATGTTAAAATTTCCACGTATCCGGTTTATCAGGACATAGGCTGCCACCGAAAGTGTGTACGAGATATAGATTCCTACGGAATTTAATTTACACCACATATCTAACTGCATTCTCTTTCTTTTGCCTGAGGTTAACGCCATGGATGTATAATTCACACTTACCAGAATCTGCAAAATATACATGGGGGCTAACATGATAAAGGTTGCCCCTAATATTTCAGGCCCATTTTCCCCAAAAGACATATATAGTAAACCCAACAGAGAAAATATAATGATAAAGATTCTGTTCATTTTATAATCAAAACCATATTTGCATAACTGCTTTGCCAGTTTTAGGTCATTCATCACGATAACTCCTTTCAAAAACTTTCATTCCGGTAATGTAATTTGCTGTAAGTAAAGCCAGGTCTGACAAAACTATTACCGATACAACAACCGCCATATTCTGTATTTGGGATAATAACCATACAACAATCATTTCACTGCTTAAGGAAATATAAACAAATATCATATTTGCCAAAGGAGATTGAAAAAATCTGCAGACATAAACGCATAAAAAGGTAAAAAATGATGTTGTAAAATAAAGTAATATTTCGTACTCCGCGATTTCTTTATTCTCGTTATTGTATAAGAATAAAAGTGTTATGATGCCAATCATAAATACGGATATAACACGTCTTAAGGAATCCCATATCAGAATGTTTTTCCAATACGTCCTTCCTTTCGGTGAACATTTGATTAATTCCAGATTATACGAATCTTTTCGAAATACACCTCCAAATATCCAGTGATCCATCAAAACTTCTGCAGAAAGCACTAACGTAGAAATCATGATTCCCAGAAATATTTTGGGTAACCCGGAGAATAGGATTTCTTCTTTCATGATTACCACCAAAATAATGGCTGCGAAAGGATATACAATATTAATGAGCCAGAAGATTGGTTTTGCCAGAAATCTATTATAGCATTTTATCATGTTCATAACAAAATCTCCCTCCTACCCCTGAAAGAGTCCTGTATGCTGCTTCATCACGGCAATACTGATTTGTGACAGGGTGGGTGTTTCAAATGAAACCCGGATACCTGCGAGTTTATCCATGTCCTTTGCAAGACACATTCCCTCGAATCCGTATTTTCCTTTGCTCATGCCGATTAAATATTTTGAAGCCCTCTCGGAGTCCTCCGGTTCTCCCTTAACCAGGATATACTTCTCTTTGAGTTCTTCCACAAATCCCTGCTCTACGATGGAACCATCGTCCATAATGATTGCATAATCTGTTACATTTTCCATATCGGAAATATTATGTGTAGAGAAAAACACACTCTTCTCCCCATTTCCTTCCGAAAGATATTCCCGGATCAGCTGACACAGCATATCCCGCATCAGTGGGTCAAGCGGCGATGCCGGCTCATCCATGATGAGCAAATCGGTTTCCCTGCAAAATGCAGTTGCCAGAGTCAGCTTCATTCTGTTTCCGTCGGATAATGCCCTTACCCCCTGACTTCCTTCCGGAATGTTAAGTCTTTTTGAAAATGCATCGAACTTCTCCTTGGAAAAAGAATCAAACAAAATGGAACATATTTCTCTGACCTGACTTACCGTCCAATGGGGCAGGAAAAAATTATTAGGTCCGGTGTAGCCTATCCGGTCTAGGATTCCTTCCTGCTCCAAAGCTTGCTGTTCGTCAAAGTACTTAATGTCTCCTTTATAATCCACCCTGACACCTGTCAGAATATTAAGTAAGGTTGACTTTCCTGCGCCATTCTCACCGATCAGGGCTGTTGCAAATCCCTTGGGCACTTTCAATTCATCAATATGCAGTTTAAATTTCTTAAACTTCTTTTCTATATTCCGACCATATATAACGTTTTCCATGTTGTTCATCATACTTACCTCTCATATTCTTTCTTCATTTTCGATTATTCCAGACTTAACAAGGTCTTTAAGGTTTCTATCAGTTCATCATTGCTTAGTCCTGCTATCTTGGCTGACTTAATGGCTTCCGAAAGAGCTTCCTCCACCCGTCTCATATGCTGTTCGATCAGCATCTCGCTATCCTGGGAATTCACATAATATCCCTTTCCGGGCGAAGCACTTATGAGGCCCTCCGACTGTAAAAGTTCGTAAGCCTTCATGGTTGTAATAACACTGATCTTCAGCTCCTGTGCCAGCCCTCTTATGGAAGGTAAATAGTCCCCCTCTGTATACTTGCCGGCTAAGATGTCTGTTTTGAGCTGTTCTGCAATCTGCTGATATATTGGTACTCCTGAGTTCTGTAATATCTTCATACTTTTTCCTCTTTACGCCTTTATATGGAATGGTTCCTTATGTGCACAGAAAATGTACACATAATTTGTACCCCGTTACTGTTTATATGTTATATATACACCTGTAACAGTTAGGTGTCAAGTCTTTTTAAAATAAAAAATAAGCCCTTTTCTTAAGAGGGCTTACTTTCCATTATTGCTAAGTCTGCATTAAAGTTTTTGTTTTCCCTGTCTTAGAGATACTGCATACACTTCTGTCGCAGAGCCTCCGCGGACATTCCACCTACTGCTGTGTCCACCAGTTCCCCATTCTTAAAGAAAAGAAAAGAGGGAATATTCATGACACGATATCTCACGGCAAGTCCGGATTCATCATCCACGTTAACCTTACCTATTTTCATCCTGCCATCCATTTCTTCTGCCAGTTTTTCCACAAGCGGTGCCATCATTTTACAGGGACCGCACCAGTCCGCATAAAAATCAACCATCACAGGGATGTCAGAGTTTAATACCTCTGCTTCAAAATTCTGTTCTGTAATATGCAATGCCATAATTGTCATTCCTTTCTTTCGTTTTCACAGAAAACCTGACACAAATAGTATTCCCTACCGACGGATAATATATTTACAGATGGGGTTCCCCATCCCGGAAAACTTTTCTTCATATTCCGTCATAATATTACCTTCCATCAGTTTTTCATCCGCATGCAGGTCATAGGTCACCACATCAGCCTTCCATCCGGCTTCCTTAAGCTCCTCTACCGCAAAATCAAACAGGGGACGGTTATCTGTCTTAAATTCAATAACGCCGTCCTTCTTTAGGATTTTGTCGTAACGTGCCAGAAACTGTCCGGACGGCAACCGTCTTTTGGCATGCCGGTCCTTTGGCCATGGATCGGAGAAGTTCAAATAAATCCTGTCCACTTCCCCTTCTCCAAATACTTCCTCGATGTCTTCCGCATCCATGCGGATAAAGCGGAGATTGGGAAGTTCGTCCTCTTCCATCTTCTGTATGGCACGCAGAAGCACGCTGGAATACTTTTCGATGCCGATGTAATTAATATCCGGATTGTTTTTTGCAAGGGTATGCAGGAACTTTCCTTTTCCCATACCGATTTCAATACGGATGGGGTAGGCGTTTCCGAATATTTCACTCCATTTTCCCTTTTGTGTCTCCGGTTCCTTTACGGTAAAACGGCTGTCCGCTATCACTTCACGGGAGCCTGTAATATTTCTGAGTCTCATAGCGCTTGTCCGTCCCTTACTTTATAACCGAAATTCGGGCTATGGCACGCTGCAATGCAGTTTCGGCACGCGCAAGATCGGTTTCCTGCGTATGACTCCGGATACGTTCTTCCGCACGTATCTTTGCTGCATTCGCACGCTCTATGTCGATTTCATCCGGCCATTCTGCAATTTCCGCAAGTATGGTAATTTTATCGGGCAGAATTTCCGCAAAGCCGGAATGAAGTGCCGCTGTTTTCTCACCGTCTTTTTCCGTAATTCTCAATATGCCGGGCTTTATGATGACTGTCATGGGAATATGACCGGGCAATACACCGATTTCACCCTCGGTGGTATTAAACTCCACCATCTCGGCATCCCCCTCATAAAACACCCTGTCAGGCGTAACAATACGTAACTTAAATTCTTCCATAGGCACTCCTACTTCACTGCGTTCTTCTTTGCATTTTCCACAACGTCATCAATGGTTCCGGCATTTAAGAAGTAGCTTTCCGGTATGTCATCATGTTTTCCTTCGAGTATTTCGGAAAAACCTCTGATGGTTTCCGCAATGGGAACATATTTGCCTTCCAGACCGGTAAACTGTCCTGCTACGAAGAACGGCTGGGAAAGGAATCTTTGTACCTTTCTTGCACGGGATACGACCAGCTTGTCGCTTTCGGAAAGTTCATCCATACCCAGAATGGCAATAATATCCTGCAATTCTTTGTATTTCTGCAAAATTTCCTGCACGCCGCGTGCAGTTTTGTAATGCTCCTCGCCTACAATTCTGGGGTCCAGAATACGGGATGTGGATTCCAGAGGATCCACCGCAGGATAAATACCCAGTTCTACGATGGAACGGGACAAAACGGTAGTCGCATCCAAATGGGCAAATGTAGTAGCGGGAGCCGGGTCTGTAAGGTCATCCGCAGGCACATAAACTGCCTGTACGGAAGTGATGGAACCGTCCTTGGTAGAAGTGATACGCTCCTGCAAAGCACCCATTTCCGTTTGCAGAGTGGGCTGGTAACCTACTGCAGAGGGCATACGTCCCAAAAGTGCGGACACCTCACTACCTGCCTGTGTGAAACGGAAAATATTATCAATGAAAAGTAACACATCCTTACCACCCTTGTCACGGAAATACTCCGCCATGGTAAGTCCGGTAAGTCCAACTCTCATACGGGCTCCGGGGGGCTCATTCATCTGTCCGAATACCATGGTGGTCTTGTCGATAACGCCGGATTCGGTCATTTCATGATAGAGGTCATTTCCTTCACGGGTACGTTCTCCAACACCGGTAAATACGGAATAGCCGCCGTGTTCGGTTGCAATATTACGGATAAGTTCCTGAATAAGTACGGTTTTACCTACTCCTGCACCACCAAACAGACCAATCTTACCGCCCTTCTGATAGGGGCAGAGAAGGTCTACAACCTTGATACCCGTTTCCAGAATTTCGGTATGGGTGGACTGCTCAGCAAAAGTAGGAGCTGCTCTGTGAATGGGTTCGTAACTTACGTTTTCGGGAGCCGGCTTATTGTCGATAGGCTGTCCCAAAACGTTGAACATACGGCCCAGTGTATTCTCACCTACAGGAACGGAAATCGGCGCACCGGTTGCGTCCGCTTCCATCCCGCGGACAAGTCCGTCGGTACTTCCCATGGCAATACATCTAACTGTATCATCGCCCAGATGCTGTGCAACCTCAACGGTCAGGGTCTGCCCGTCTTTAAGCGGCACAACGATTGCTTCATTAATTTCGGGAAGATGTCCTGCTTCAAAGCGGATATCCAAGACCGCACCGATGATCTGGGTGATTTTTCCTTTATTCATTTCTGCCATTTTTTTGTCCTTTCTATTAACTAATTGCTCCTGCACCTGCAATAATCTCCGTCAGTTCCTGTGTAATGGATCCCTGACGGGCTCTGTTGTACAGAAGTGTCAAATCTCCAATCATTTCTTCCGCATTGCTTGTAGCGGAATCCATGGCCTGCATTCTGGCACCGTTCTCACTGGCAATTGCCTCTACCAGACCACCGTAAATGAGGCTGGTAACGTACTTGGGAATCAGCATGTCAAGTGCTTCTTCTTCATCCATTTCGAAGTTCATGGGTGCAACGGGCACTGCTTTTTCCTCGGATTCATCCTTTTCGGGAATCTCTACCGGGAGAAGTTTTAACAAGGTAGGAATATGGCTTACCGTATTTTTAAAATGGGTATATGCCAGATATATTTCACTGATCTTACCGTCTGCAAAGTCTGAAAGAACTCTTTCGGAAAGAGCCATTGCATCGGGATAAGTAGGTTGTTCCACAACCTCGGAAGCATCTGCAACCACTTCATAGCCCTTGTGCGCCAGGGAATCACGTCCCTTCTTACCTACTGCATAAATCACGGTGTCCTCCGGTGCAAAACCGGCTGTCACAAGCTTTACGATATTGGAGTTATATCCTCCTGCAAGACCACGGTTGGAGGTCATGACGATTACTGCCTTCTTTCCGCTTTTTCCACCGGTAAGAAAAGGATGCTGCATCCCCTCCGCCATGGCAAGGATGGAAGTGACGGTATCGTACATGCAGGAAAAATAGTCTGCAGAATTCTCTGCATTCTGTCTGGCACGCTGCAATTTTACCGTGGAAACCAGTTTCATGGCTTTGGTAATCTGCTGCGTACTCTGTATACTGCCTTTACGGCGTTTAATATCACGCATGGATGCCATTTAAATCACCTGTTTCCTTTAATTAAACGCTTCTTTGCATTCAACGATTGCCTTTTTAAGCATCTCTTCCGTTGCATCGGAAATTACCTTTTCCTCTGCAATATTCTTGGGAATTTCAGGATATTTGGTATCGATGAATTCAAAAAGTTCACTTTCAAATCTGGTAATATCCTCTACCGGAATATCAAGCAGATATTTTTTCGTTGCAGCGTAAATAATGATAATCTGGTATTCCACCGGCATGGGAGAATACTGGGGCTGCTTCAAGATCTCTTTGATACGTTCACCCTGTGCGAGTTTTTCCTTCGTATCCGCATCCAGTTCGGAACCAAACTGGGCAAAGGAAGCCAGTTCACGGTACTGTGCAAGTTCCACACGAATGGGGGCTGCAATTTTCTTCATAGCCTTAATCTGCGCCGCACCACCTACACGGGATACGGAAAGGCCTGCATTTACAGCGGGTCTGAAACCGGCATTGAACATTTCGGTTTCCAGATAAATCTGACCGTCCGTAATGGAAATAACATTGGTCGGAATATAAGCGGAAACATCGCCTGCCTGGGTTTCAATAATGGGAAGCGCAGTCAGGGAACCTCCGCCGTATTCCTCGCTCATACGTACCGCTCTTTCGAGAAGTCGGGAATGCAGATAGAATACATCGCCGGGGTAAGCTTCACGTCCGGGGGGACGCTTTAATAACAGGGAGAGTGTACGGTAAGCAGCAGCATGCTTGCTTAAGTCATCATAGATAACCAATACATCTTCTCCTTTTTCCATCCACTCTTCTCCGATTGCACAGCCGGAGTAGGGTGCGATGTACTGTAAGGGTGCAAGTTCACTGGCGGTTGCCGCAACCACCGTAGTGTAGTTCATTGCGCCATATTCTTCGAGTGTTTTTACAATGGTTGCAACGGTGGAAGATTTCTGACCGATTGCCACGTAAATACACTTCACGTTCTGTCCTTTTTGGTTGATAATGGTATCGATTGCAATTGCGGTTTTACCGGTCTGTCTGTCACCGATAATGAGCTCTCTTTGTCCTCTTCCAATGGGTACCATGGAGTCAATCGCCTTGATACCTGTCTGTAAGGGAGTATCGACTGACTTTCTGGTAATAACACCGCTTGCTACTCTTTCAATTTTACGAAAACTGGAAGTCTGAATAGGCCCTTTGCCGTCAATAGGCTGTCCCAGAGCATTTACGACACGTCCGATCATGGCATCGCCAACGGGAACTTCAACCACGCGTCCGGTGGTCTTTACGATATCGCCTTCGTTTATATTTCTCTGATTGCCTAAAAGTACGGCACCTACATTATCTTCTTCCAGATTGAGTACCATACCGTATACTTCGCCGGGAAATTCCAAAAGTTCACCCTGCATGGCATTTTCCAAACCATGCACACGGGCAATACCGTCGGCTACCTGAATAACCGTACCCACTTCGGATACTTCCATCTCGGCTGCGTATCTTTTAATTTGATCCTTGATTACGGAACTTATCTCTTCTGGTTTCAAATTCATAGATCCGTTCGCACCTTTCTTTTATTTTTACTGCAGTTTAACCTGATATAACTGTCTGCTTAAATGGTCTAATCTGTTTTTGATACTGTTGTCGAGTACCCGGTCACCGATGCGGACAACCATACCGCCAATCAATGTTTCATCCACTGCAAAGTGAATCTCAAACTGACGATACTTAGTCGTTTCGATAAGACGCTTCTCCACTGCCTTCTTCTGCACATCCGTAAGCGGCATGGGGGTGGTCACATAAGCCGTACCGATTCCTTCTTTTTCTTTCACTTTTTCGACAAAGTAATCCAAAACTTTCGGAAGTTCACTGTAGTGCTCCTTTTTCAAAAGAAGAAGCATCAAACCTTCCACTTCCCTGCTGATTTTTCCTTCCCAGACCGTTTTCAGGATTTCCTCTTTTTCACTTTCCGGAATGCCGGGATGCTGCATCAGCTTTGCAAAGTCGGGATTTTCTGAAAGCACATCCTGAATGGTCTTAACCTCGGTAAGAAGTTCCTCTGTCCGCTTCTCATCGACCGCCAGTTCAAACAGGGCATCACCGTATACTTTTTCTGTCAGCTTAGCCATGTGCTCTCACCCATCTCTCTCAAAGTCTCTTCAATCATGCCATTCTGCACGGTGGTATCAACAGCTCCCGAAACCACTTTTCCTGCCATAAGGGATGCAACGGCAATAATTTCTTTTTTTACATCATCTTTTAACTTTTCTTTTTCCAGTTCTGCTTCGGTGCGCGCTCTCTCGATAATACGGGCCGCTTCCTCCTTCGCATCACTGATAATCTTTTCTTCACTCATCATGGCTTTTTTACGGGCCTGCTCCATAATGCCGTCCGCTTCCTTCTGGATGTCACGAAGCTTGGCTTCGTATTCTTCCTTCATTTCCTTTGCGGCAGCCATATCACTTGCAGCCTGGTCCAGTTCGCCCTTGATTTTTTCCGTACGTCCGGTAATCACTTTCCTTGCCGGATTAAACAGGAAATAAGACAGTGCCCAGAACAAAAACAGCACAGCTATCAGGGTCAGACAGGAGTCTGCTAACAACTGCATGTCCAGGTTAAACAGTCTTTCCATGGATTCACCGGATTCCAATAACGTATTCACTCTTTATACCTCCTTTCTCCTTCCGAACCGCTTCCCGCGGCTCTCTCCTCGAATTGTAATGCAGGTATTAAAGAACGAACATCAGAATAAGTGCGGTTACCAGACCGTAAAGACCGGTGGTTTCTGCAACTGCCTGTCCCAAAAGCATGGTAGAGGTGATATCGGATTTTGCACCCGGGTTACGTCCTACTGCGCTTGCTGCATGACCTGCTGCAATACCCTGTCCAATACCGGGGCCGATACCGGCGATAACTGCAAGACCTGCGCCGATTGCCTGACAACCTTTGATAAAATTCTCGTTAAATTCCATTTTTAAGTCCTCCTTAATGATATAAGTTTCGATTTTATTCCGTATCTCCGATTGCATTTGTAAGATACGTCATGGTCAACATACAGAATACGTATGTCTGAATTGCTCCGGAAAAAATGTCCAGATAAACATGTAAAAATGCCGGCCAGATAAGCGCCAGTTTGCCTAAAAGTCCGTATACAAGCGCCATCATTACCACACCTGAGAGCACGTTTGCAAACAAACGAAGCGACAGGGAAATCGGCACCGCGATATCACCGATAAGGTTAATCGGGAACCAGATGGGAAGCCATGGCGGCAGGGGCGAACACTTGTCAATCCAAATCGATTTAAGTGAATTGTGCTTAAAAGTATTAAAATGGATCAGTGTAAAGGTCACCAGACCAAGCGGCAGCGTAACACCATAATCCGCTGTAGGCGGTCTGAGCCCCAAAAGACCTGAAAGGTTGCTGATAAGAATGAAGATAAACACCGTTCCGATGTAATTTCGAAATTTGGAGGCATGCTTACCCATGGTAGTCTTTACCATCTTGTCCAACATTTCCACAATCAGTTCCACCACGTTCTGAAAACCGGATGGTACTTCCTTCGCGTTCTTCATTGCATGATTTGCCGCAATGGCAAATGCCAGGATAATTGCGATGACAATCAGGATACATACGTGGGTCGTGGTGATCCAGACATCCTGTCCAAAAAACTTATACTTAAACAAGCCATGGACCATAAAGTCAATATCCTCACCTGCGGCCAGTAAGATTCCGTATCTCAAACTCTCACCTCCTCACTGTTATTTTGTGATTCCTCGCTTCCGGTTTCTTCCTCCGTAAGAGGCATGGGTACCGGATCCGTTTCATGAAAAATAAAATTAAAAAATCTATGCAAAAGCGGTTGCAGGTATGCTCCCGTCTTTATGCTCATAATTCCCAGAAAGCCTGCCAGAATGTATCCCTTTCCCGAATAATGCAGGGCAATCAGGAACACACCCGTTATGATATATCTGGTCAGATAATTGCCCACCATCACTTTTGCGGCGTCTTTTTCCGAAAGGTCAAATGCCTTGTTCAGGGAGCGCCACATAAGAATTGCCAGGATAAGGGAGAGGACAACTCCCATCCAGAGGCCGGTCTCATACTTTGCAATGCTGACCCCTTTCCCCCAAAACAGGAACAGAAGTCCCGCAAGTCCCAAAACACCCCCGGAAACCAGAATACCGGTTAGAAGCTCCAAAAGGCTTCTTTCTTTTCTAAGATTTATCATGGTCTTTACTTCCTTTCGTGTCATAAACACCTTTTGCCATGATGTATATATTCCGGAATCCGGCAATCGCTCCCAAAAAGAAAAGTATAATCATCCAATAGGAAGTGCCTGCCTTTTTGTCAATCCAGATTCCCAGAAAAGTGCAGAGAAATATGGGAACCAGCATGTTAATCCCAAACTGGGTAACAAGTGCCAGCGAACGATATACGCTTTTATCATACTTTTTACGCTTTGCCACGTTCTGCCCCCTGCATGGTGTAATACAAATGAAAAATCATAAAATCAATAAAAAATATGTCCCCCGATTCTAATGCCGGTGAGCCCGTCAATAGGGGTTCTGAAATACAGGCACTGCCCTACATTGGTCTTGCCTGCCATTGCCTCATCCGCCGCCTTGTAGCAACTGGGTGTGGCTTTGTCCACGGAAAGCGCCAGTTCCAGCCTTCCGCTCCGTACCGGTGAAAACTGGTAGGGCTGGTAAATCACACCTACCACGGTATCCGGATATTTGGAAGAGAGCACCCGGTTAATTACCACGGCACCTACTGCCAGTTTTCCTTCATCCGGTTCTCCTCCGGCTTCACAGTAAATAATATTGGCTAAAAGCTTCCGGTCCCCTTCTGCAAACGTTACCTGGGATATATCCCTCCAGGTAGCCTGCGCTGCGGCTGCGGAAAGAGCCTTTTCTTCTTCAATCTTTTTCTTCAGTGCGGCGATGTCTTCATCCTGCTTTTTCAGTTCTGCCTCATAGGCAAGAGCCTCCGCCTCTGCTTTTTCAATTTCATCGCTGTTTTTATCAATTTTATTACTTGTCTGACTGATTAAGGCGGCAACCTTATTCTTCTCCGCCTCGGCTGCCAGCTGCAACTCCTCTAAATCTGCTTTTTCCTGCTGCAGCATGGCTTCCTTTTCCTCAATCATTTCCCGGGTGGCAATGTAATCATCCAACATCTTGCGGTCATAATCCGCAAGTGCCGCAAAGTAATCGCCGTAATTTAAAAGTTCGCCAAAATCCTTCGCTGACAAAAAGATTTCCAGATAATCGGTTTCCCCCGAGACATATAGGTATTGAATGTGTTTGACCATGCAGTCATACTGCCATTCCTCAGTCTCCTTTGCCTTTATAATCTCTTCATTGGCAATGCGGATTTCTTCTTCCTTTGCCACAATCTGCTTCTCCAGAGAATCCAGATTCTCACTGACCTCCGTAAGCTGGGTGTTTAAATCCTTCAGCTCCGATTTCAGTCCCTTTTTGGTATTCTCCAGTTTGTCCAGTTCATCCTGCTTCTTGTCAATCTCGTTTTTTAGTTTTTCTTTTTCTTTCAGTGCCTCGTTAAGTTGTTCCTGGGTGGTTTTGGCACTCGAAGCAGCCGGTATCTGACATACCAGCAAAACAAGAGCTAACAAAAATGCAATTTTTGCTCTTTGTGTCAACCACTTCTTCATAGAAACTCTCCGTGCATTATAAATTCTGACCGGATTTATACGTTTAATACAATTTCCCTTCCGGTCCTTTCATATGGTACAAACTCCACACCTGCTGCCGTAAACATCCTCTTAGAAGCCAGGGTGGATGGTGTATTGGCATATTTATCACTGTCATACACTACTTTTTTGATGCCTGCCTGAATGATGGCCTTCGCACACTCATTACATGGAAAAAGGGACACATACAATTTAGTGCCCTCCAAAGATCCGCCACGGTAATTCAGGATAGCATTCATTTCGCCATGCGTAACAAAGGCATACTTGGTATCCAGTATCTCTCCCTCCCTGTCCCAGGGAAATTCATCATCGGAGCATCCAATCGGAAATCCGTTATATCCCATGGAAAGGATTTTGTTGTCACGGCTGACAATGCAGGCTCCCACCTGCGTGTTGGGGTCCTTGGAACGCATGCCGGAAAGATGGGCAATCCCCATAAAATACTCATCCCAACTGATATAGTCACTTCTCTTACGCATCTTTTCCATCGGCTGCCTCCTATTTGGTGCCGAAAATTCTGTCTCCCGCATCGCCCAGACCGGGAACAATATATCCGTGATCGTTTAATTTCTCATCCAGGGCGCCGATGTACATATCCACATCCGGATGTGCCGCTTTCATTGCCTCAATGCCTTCGGGTGCTGCAATAATACACATGAAATGAATGTTCTGGCATCCCTTGTCCTTCAGCATCTGAATCGCTGCAATACTGGAACCGCCGGTTGCCAGCATGGGATCTACTACAAACACTTCTCTTTCTGCACAGTCTGCAGGAAGCTTGCAGTAATATTCCACAGGCTTTAAGGTTTCCGGATCACGGTAAAGACCGATATGACCGACTTTTGCTGCCGGGATCAGATTCAGTACGCCGTCTACCATGCCCAGACCTGCCCGGAGGATAGGAATGATTGCCATCTTCTTGCCCTTCAGTTCCTTCACGGTGGCAGGACAGATAGGAGTCTCAATTTCCACATCGGAAAGCTTCAGGTCACGGGTTGCTTCATAACAGATCAACATCGCAATTTCACTGATGGTCTGTCTGAAATCCTTGGTTCCGGTGTCCTTTCTTCTGATATACCCGATCTTGTGCTGAATTAACGGATGATCCATAACTACAACTTTTGCCATAATTTTACCCTCCCTAAGTAGATTATTATATCACATTTCTTCTATAAGTGCAATTCTGCGATTATGCTTTTCCTCATTGGAAAAAGGAGTGTTTAAAAATGTCTCCACAATTTCAATTGCCTGATTGGGGCCCACCATTCCGCCGCCCAATGCAAGCATATTTGCGTCATTGTGAAGTCGGGTCATTTTCGCACCGAAACTGTCCTGACAGAGTGCGCAGCGAATACCCTTTACCTTGTTAGCCACGATGGAAATACCGATACCGGTAGTACAAACTACAATCCCCTTTTCACACTCTCCGCTTGCTACCGCCTCTGCAGCCGCCCTTCCGTAAACCGGGTAGTCGCAGGAAGTCTTGTCCATACACCCGAAATCCTTGTAGGCAATTCCTTTCTCCTTCAGATAACCGATTATCACCTGCTTCAAATCGTATCCGCCGTGATCACTTCCGATTGCTATCATTTTCATTTCCTCCTCGTAATTTTCATAATTGTATCACATGATGACCGGCTGCTTTTAATAACCGGTTCATAATGGCTTGTCCGATGCCGTCTAAGGGAAAGCTTTCCGAATACATGACCTGCATTCCTTCCTCATCAAAATCCCGCAAAATGCCATACAGACTCTTTGCTACCGTCGCTTCGTCCTGCCGGCTTCCGGCAGTTTTCACCAGATCGGCCTCATACTGTTCTTTGGTTTCATCCGTGGCAATAACCCCCGTTTTCAGCCCTGCTTCCCGGGCTTTTTTTAGGGCTTGGTTAATATATTTTACCACATCCTCCTGTTTTCCCGACACAATTGTCAGTTCTCCTTTGGGAGCGTAGTGACGATACTTCATTCCGGGAGCTCTGGGAGTCTGTCCGCTGGCATCGGACAAAATAGTGACATCCATGTCAACCTTTCCGACTATTTGGGAGATCATGGCGGCCGTAATGTAACCGGGTCTTAAAATCTGTACCGGCTCCACGGTCAGATCCACAATGGTGGATTCAATTCCAATCCCCACTTCTCCGCCGTCCACAATCATATCAATACGCCCGTCCATGTCCTCCTTCACATGCTTTGCCAGGGTAGGACTGGGCCGCCCGGAGGTATTGGCACTGGGTGCCGCAATATAGCCTCCCCCTTTTTCAATCAGGGCAAGTGCGGTTTTATGCTTCGGCATGCGGACTGCCACCGTAGAAAGTCCTCCGGTAGTTTCATAAGGTACTTCGTCCGATTTGGGCAGTATCATGGTCAGGGGACCGGGCCAGAAAGCATGGGCCAGTTTTTCTGCCACCTTAAGCATCTCCCTGCTTTCCGGCGTGTCTGCCACAATGCGGTAAATATCCTCAAATTTACAGATATGCACAATCAAAGGATTGTCACTGGGACGCCCCTTTGCCGCATATATTTTTTCACTGGAAGACGGATTTAAGGCCTCTCCGCCGAGACCATAGACCGTTTCCGTAGGAAAGGCTACCAGCCCGCCGCTACGCAGAATTTCCCCTGCACTTTCCAGACATTCCTTATCGTCTTCCTCCATACAGGTAATCCACTTCGTATCCATATCATTCCTCTTATCTGTTCTTCTCATTCAAATATTGTAAAATGCCTAAATGAATTTCCCAGGCAACCTTTTCCTGATAGTTCTTGTCGCAAAGTTTCTCCGCTTCTTCGCGGTTAGACAAAAACCCGCATTCCACGATGACAATGGGGGTTCCGGTCTTCTTCAGAAGATAATAGGTATTGTTTGCCTTTATCTTGCGGTTATTCTCCGGGTCCAATCCGATGACAAGCCTGTTCTGGATTTTTTCGGCAAGTTCTTTTCCCTCAGTGCTGTCCTTATAATAAAAGACCTGCGCACCCTTTACATATTCCTCCGGATAACTGTTCTGGTGGATACTCACCGTCAGGTCCGGATTCTTTTCGTCAATAAGCGCCACCCGCCGTTTCATGTCCTGCACTTTTTTGCGGCTGGCATCCGCATCGTAAAGTCCTTCCTTGTCGGTTCTTGTCATAATCACCGTGATGTCCTCTGCCTCCAGATATTTGGCGGTCAGCTTTGCAATTTCCAGATTCACATCACTTTCACGGGCGCCGTTAATACCGATTTTCCCGGGGTCATCCCCGCCATGTCCGGCATCCACCACAACCACATATCCTTCCCGTTCCTTTGCCTTGCTGTCTGCCGCAATACTCCGCGATAACAGGCCGGTCAGAAAGAAAAGAATGGATATCACTAACAAAACGTGCGCCCAGGACCATTTTCTCTTTTTCATTATTCACGAATCCGTTTTTATTATTTTTATTACTATATGAAATTCGTGAAATACTTATGCTTTCCCCATTTGGGCTGTACCGGTATGTTCCGGCAGCCTTACTGTGCCGTGTAGGCCTCAAAAAGTTCCCAGACGCTTGCCGGTTCATAACCTAAACGCCATGCGGCCACACCGCCCAGTTTGTAATTCTTCATAATATTTATCTTCACATTAATGGACTGTAAATCCTCAATCCATATCTGGTATAAGGTATCTCCCTGTGTTGCTTCCGCATAATTCTGGCTGGTTGCCTCATCCCATGCGGCCGTCATCCCATAGGTATTCAGAACCGTATCCACACCGGTCATGGCATAAGCCTCACTGCTTACCTTAGCACCTGTGGTCTTCCAGAGTCTGGTATAGAAAGGAAGTGCGGTAATAATTTTATTTTCCGGTACATACTGCATAGTTTTATCAATCGAATATCTTACATATTCTGCGGAAGATACGGAACCTGCTTCTTCACAGCCCGCCCAGTGTTCGTCGTATGCCATGATAATCACATAATCGGCTACAACGCCCTGTTCCTCCAGGTCATAGCGGGAGTTAAAATCATAGGGCACATAGTTGTCCACGGAAAGCACCAGTCCCTCCCGCCGGCACCGGATGGACAATTCTCTTAAGAACTGTACGAAGTCCGCGCCCGCTTCCGCAGTATTAATGCGTTCAAAGTCAATATTGACTCCATCCAGTCCTGCCGCCTTCGCCTCGGACATAATATTATCGATTAACATGGTTCTGCTTGTGGTTCTGGAAAGAAGCAGGGGAACATCCACATCCTCCCCCACGGTGTCCTCCTGATTAAAATCATCCACAACGCCCCATACCTTTAATCCCTTTGCATGCGCCTTTTCCACGTAGGATGGTGATGCAAAGCTCCGCAAAGAGCCGTAACAGTCGGAAACACTGTACCAGGTAGGTGCAATCACATCCATACCGGCAGCATTGCCGGCAACTTCATTTAAGGTATCATTGCCGGCAACCGAATAAATGGCATGCCAGCCTATACTGATTTTTTTATCCTCGGTAAGGGAAGTGTATTCCGGCTCCTCATAGTCCGTCACAGGGTCGGGATTTTGGGTGTAAGCATCATTCAATACCTTATTTTCCACATATCCGATAAATCCATCCCCGGTCATAACCTTGCACCAGGTTTCCATTCTTTCCAAAATGACAAGTGTGTCACCTTCTGAAATGTTTTTCAGGACCGGACTCTTCACCCCGCCTTTTACACGGACTGCAGTAGCCTTTTTGGCATCCGCAACCTCCTGTTCCCGGAAATCTTTATCGATCAGAACGCGATTGGGGTCCAGATAAAGATTATAAGAATAATTGGTATATTGTTTCAGGAAATCTGCCGCAATATAATAAGTTCCCTTTTGGAACCAGATTTTATATCCGGCGTCCTTTTCTTCCCCGTCCGTCTTATAGGTGCTGCCATCCATGGCGGCACTTATAATCTGCGTCGGAGTGGTAAATAATAATAATTCTTCCTCTTTGTCAATATAAAAGCGGTCATTAATATGATTCAACACCGTTTCATAGGAAAAATAGCATCTTCCGTCCAGAAGATATGCCTGCTCCTCCAACAGTGCGTTGTTTTCGATAATAGCAATCTGACTGATATCCTTCAGATTAAAATGCTCATAGAGATCCGCTCCCTCATTGGAGTAAGAATACTTCTCCCTAAGTTCGCCGCCAAAAGCAATTGCTCCGATAATGATGATAAGTACGATGGCAACCAGTGCCGGTATTACTTTCTTCATAAGTAAATCCTCCAATCACGACAAATATTATAACAAACTCTTGCCGCTTCGTCATCTTAATTTTAAATAAAATAAACCGGCAGAAACGGTTGCGGTAAAAGGCATTCCCATACAAGCTCGTCTGCCGGCCTATTTGCATTTAATAAAGCATTATTTTTCTGCTAACATTCGGTTACTTTATCGTACCTGAGTTCTTTTAGGATTCCCGAGGAATCCAACACATAGTCTGCCATATAATTGCAATCTTCACAGACATAATTTACGGCAATTGTTTCCGGCGAGGCCGGAACCCCGTCTAAATAAAGGGAAACGCCGTTCTTCTGTGCACATCGCAGTTTTTCCGCAAACCTGCTCTCAAGAGTATTTTTCATCGCATACCTCCTTTATCATTTTGTCTTTATGTCCGTCATAAGGAAGAAACGTGATATATTACCGGACATAAAAGATGCCTTCGGTGTATAAAACAAACCTGTAAATTGAATTAAAACGAGTAAATTTTGGGAATTTTTTTGGAAATAATTAAATTAGAAACAGACACATAAGCCTGTAAGACATCCGCATACTATAATAAGACTGTCAGAACTGACTTTTTGCGGATAAGAAATAAAGAATCCAAAAAATTAAAGTACGTCCGGCCTCCTTTCTCTAAGAACTGCCGAGGCATCTTAATGCGATTATATTTCATTACAACAATAAAATCAACTAAATTTTAAAAATTTTTTTATATTTATTAAAAATCGTTAAACTGTGCGGCTTCTCTTGACGAAATAACTGGAAAAGTATAATATACATTTAACCAGATTTCAGGAGTTTCAGTCACCCACAGAGAATTGTGCATATCTTAACAGTAAGGATGTGATAGCATGAAAATTGAAAAAGTGAATGAAAACCAGATTCGCTGTACGCTGACCAAAGAAGATCTTGCGGACCGCGAACTTAAGATTAGTGAACTGGCTTACGGCACAGAGAAAGCCAAGAGCCTGTTTCGTGAGATGATGCAGCAGGCTTCTTTTGAATTCGGTTTTGAAGCAGAAGACATTCCTCTTATGATAGAAGCAATCCCTTTAAGTCCCGAGTGTATCGTTCTTGTGATCACCAAAGTGGAGGATCCCGAAGAGCTCGATACCCGTTTTGCCAAGTTTGCTCCCTCCATCCATGAGGATGCAGACGAGGATAGTGATTTTGAAGAAGCCCTTGATGATACGGATGAAGTACTTGATCTGTTCAAAAAACTGCATGCCGGCCGCAAAGCTGCCTTAGAGAGCATGGAGAAGGCCAAAACCGCAGCAGAAAACAATAAAAAAGAAATAAATGCCAAGGAATCTGAACCAGTTTCTGAACTTACCAGAATATTTGTATTCACCAGTCTTCACAATGTGACCGATATTGCCGCTAAGATTGGGGACAGTTACGAAGGTAAGAACTCCTTATACAAAGATGAATCTGAAGGAATTTTCCTTTTGCTTGTATCCGGCACCTCGGATAAGCCCAAGGAATTCAACCGCATATGCAATGTTCTTTCCGAGTACGGTACTCCCAAAAAGAGCCTGCCCGCAAGCTTAAGTTATATGGAAGAACATTTTACCCTGATGATCCGGAACGATGCATTGCATGTCCTTTCCCGGTTGTAAATCTGTAAATGAATGAGGGGCTGTAACAAACTGTTACAGCCCCTTTCCTTTATCTGATGACCTATTGTCATTCCCTCATTATAATGCGGCAATCTTTGCCATAAGTGCATCGATGTCCATACCATGAACCATGGCTGCTTCTTCTAAAGATTCTGCCTGTGCGGAAGGACAACCCAGGCAATGCATTCCTGCTTCCAGAAGAACGGGTGCCACTTCCGGAGCGGTACGTAAGATTTCACCGATTGTCATGTCCTTAGTTATATTTTCCATTTTTATGTTCTCCTTTTCTATATCAAAAATTTTGTTCGGTATCAGTATAATACTTTCCCCCATTTTTGACAAGATAAACCCGTTTTTAAGGCATTGTACTCAAAAAAGTACACGAAGTTCGCTTGACGTGTATACACGTTTTTCATATAATAAGGACATAAAGATTAGACGTGTTATTTTTCACATAATTTTACTAATCAATTAAAAAATAGGAGGCATTTCAAAATGAGACCAGAATGGAACGAATTTGTAGCCGGTAAATGGGACAAAGAAATCAACGTACGTGATTTCATCCAGAGAAACTACACTCCCTATGACGGAGATGAGTCCTTCTTAGCACCTGCTACACAGAACACAAAAGACTTATGGGCACAGGTACTTGACCTGCAGAAGAAGGAAAGAGAAGCCGGCGGCGTTCTTGATATGGACACCAAGGTTGTTTCTACCATTACTTCTCATGGTCCCGGATACCTTGACAAAGACAAGGAAACCATCGTAGGTTTCCAGACTGACAAGCCTTTCAAGCGTTCTTTACAGCCTTACGGCGGTATCAGAATGGCAGAAAAAGCTTGTGCTGACAACGGTTATGAAGTAGATCCTGAAATCAGTGAGTTCTTCTCTACCCACAGAAAGACCCACAATGCAGGATGTTTCGATGCTTACAACCCTGAGATGAGAGCTTGCCGTTCTTCCCACATCATTACCGGTCTTCCTGATGCATACGGCCGTGGACGTATCATCGGTGACTACAGACGTGTTGCTCTGTACGGTATTGACAGACTGATCGAAGATAAGCTTGAGCAGAAGGAATCTACCGGACGTGTTATGACTGATGATGTCATCCGTCTTCGTGAAGAAATTTCCGAGCAGATCGTTGCTCTTAAGATGATGAAGGAAATGGCTGCTTCTTACGGATGCGATATTTCCAAACCTGCAGCAAACGTTCAGGAAGCAATCCAGTGGACTTATTTCGGATACCTTTGCTCCGTTAAGGAACAGAACGGTGCTGCAATGTCCCTCGGACGTACTTCCACCTTCCTTGACTGCTATGCACAGAGAGACTTAAAGAACGGTGTATTCACCGAGGAACAGATTCAGGAATTCGTTGACCACTTCATCATGAAATTACGTTGCGTTAAATTCGCACGTACTCCTGAATACAATCAGATTTTCGCAGGTGACCCTGTATGGGTAACCGAATCCTTAGGCGGTGTTGGTGTTGACGGACGTCCCCTTGTTACCAAGATGAGCTTCCGTTACCTTCATACATTAACCAACTTAGGTGCTTCTCCTGAACCCAATCTTACCGTTCTCTGGTCTACCAGACTTCCTGAGAATTGGAAGAAATACTGTGCAAAGATGTCCATCCAGTCATCTTCCATCCAGTATGAAAATGATGACCTTATGAGAGTAACTCATGGTGATGACTACGGTATTGCATGCTGTGTATCCTCCATGGTAATCGGTAAAGAAATGCAGTTCTTCGGCGCACGTGCAAACGTTGCTAAGTGTCTGCTTTACGCTTTGAACGGTGGTGTGGATGAAGTTACCAAGAAGCAGGTTGGTCCTAAGTACCGTCCTGTAACCGGTGATGTTCTGGATTATGATGATGTAATGGACAAATTCATCGATATGCTGGAATGGCAGGCAGATGTTTATGTAAATACTCTGAACATCATCCACTATATGCATGACAAGTACTGCTACGAAAGAGCAGAGATGGCTCTTCATGACAGAGACGTTAAGCGTTATTTCGCTACCGGTGTTGCAGGTCTTTCCATCGTGGCTGACTCTTTATCCGCAATCAAATATGCGAAGGTAGAGCCTATCCGTGACGAAGATGGTATCATCGTAGACTTCAAGACAACCGGTGACTTCCCGAAATACGGTAATGATGACGACCGTGTTGACTCCATCGCACAGGAAGTTGTTCATAAGTTCATGACCGCTATCAGAAGACATCATACCTACAGAAATGGTATTCCTACCACTTCCATTCTTACCATTACTTCTAACGTTACTTATGGTAAGGCAACCGGTAACACTCCGGATGGACGTAGAAAAGGACAGCCTTTCGCTCCCGGTGCTAACCCTATGCACGGACGTGACACCCATGGTGCTGTAGCTTCCTTATCTTCCGTATCCAAACTTCCTTTCAATGATGCACAGGATGGTATCTCTAATACCTTCACCATCATTCCCGGTGCTCTTGGTAAAGAAGATCAGGTATTCTCCGGCGATCTGGAATTAGACTTAAATAAATAATTTTCCCGGAAAGGCGGAACACTATGGATCAGAATTCAATGATTGACGATTTAGTAAAGATGCTGGATTCCGGAATGGAAAAAGGTGTCGGACATGTAAATGTTGACTTTGATGCTGAGAGCAAGCAGACAAAGGACGTTCAGACAATGGGATGCTCCGATTGCTCCAGAACACCACTTGCATGTAGTGTTCCCACTCTCCATCAGGGTCTTGATGATTATAGTAATGATAAATAATATAGGAGGACAAAAAAATGGCAAACGAACAGCAGGTAAACAACTTAGTAAACTTACTTGATGGCTACGCAACAAAGGGCGGTCATCACTTAAATGTTAATGTATTAAACAGAGACACTTTATTAGATGCTCAGAAACATCCCGAGAACTATCCTCAGCTTACCATCCGTGTATCCGGATACGCTGTTAACTTCATCAAGTTAACACCGGAACAGCAGGCTGATGTTATTTCCCGTACATTCCATGAAGCAATCTAATCGGATTTGTTACGATTTTACGAAAGAAGGCTCCCGGCAGATACCGGGGGCTTTTCTACAATAAAGGAAGGTCTTAAAGTATGGAAGGAAGAATTCATTCACTGGAAAGTTTCGGAACCGTAGACGGCCCCGGCGTACGCTTTGTTGTATTTGTACAGGGATGTCCCATGCGTTGTGCTTACTGCCATAATCCAGATACCTGGGCAATGACAGGCGGCACGATGATGAAGCCCGAAGAAATTATCGAACAATATAAGCGCAATGAAAGTTTTTATAAAGGAGGCGGTATCACCGTCACAGGTGGAGAACCTCTTATGCAGATTGATTTTGTCACAGAACTGTTTACTTTGGCAAAATCAATGAATATTCACACCTGTCTGGACACTTCCGGTATTGCCTTTAACAGGAGCAATGCACCTCTCTTAGAGAAATTTGATAAACTGATGACCGTTACCGATCTGGTGATGTTAGACATCAAACACATTGATCCCGAGAAGCACCTGGAACTGACCAGTCAGCACAATGAAAACATTCTGGATTTCTGCAAATATCTGGATGAAAAGAACGTGGATATGTGGATTCGGCATGTGGTAGTTCCCGGCCTTACCGATGATGATGTTTATCTGGACAGATTAGGTTATTTTATCGGACAGTTTAAAAACCTGAAGGCTCTGGATGTACTGCCCTACCATACCATGGGTGAGAAGAAATACGAATCCCTCGGTATGACTTATAAACTGCATGGCGTTCCTGCCATGGATAAAACCACGGTTATTGAAAAGAAAAAAGTCATCTTGGAAGGCATAAAAAGAAGACGTGCCGAACAAGTTTAAATGGAAACTACTTGTATTTCTACTGTTTTTATATTAAAATACTGTTGATGACAGTTACACTTAGTTACAAAAGGAGGATTATAGTATGGCATTCGCAATTAATGATACTTGTGTTGCATGTGGAGCATGCGAGTCTCAGTGTCCCGTTGGTGCTATCAGCATGGGTGACGGCAAAATGGAAATCGATGCAGATACCTGCATCAGCTGTGGTTCTTGCGCAGGCTGCTGCCCCGTAGGCGCAATCGCTGAGGAATAATCATATTTTATTATATGAACATTCAAAACCACTCGATTTTCGGGTGGTTTTTTGATAGGAGAAAAATATGTCCGAGATTAGAGAACAACGCTTAACAGGGGAACGCGCCCTGTTTCATAGTCAGGATTTAGATATAGCTTACTGTATTTTTGCAGACGGAGAATCTCCGTTGAAAGAAAGCCGGGATATCCGGGTAACGAATTCCTCTTTTCAGTGGAAGTATCCCTTCTGGTATTGCAAAAACATTACAGTAAAAGATTCTGCTTTTTTGGAAATGGCCAGAGCCGGCATCTGGTACGGAGAAAACATTTCCATAAGCGATTCCTTATACGAAGCTCCCAAGGGATTTCGCCGTATCGATGGGTTAAAACTGCATAAGGTGGATATCCCTCACGCCTTGGAAACGCTTTGGCACTGCAAGAACGTGGAACTAAACGATGTGTCCGCAAACGGAGACTATTTTGGCATGAACTGCGAAAATTTAAGAATTGAAAATTTCCGCCTTTCAGGGAATTATTGCTTTGACGGGTGTAAAAATATAGAGGTTCACAACGCCAAATTACTTTCCAGAGATGCCTTCTGGAACTGCGAAAATGTGGTGGTATACGATTCCTATATAAACGGTGAATACTTAGGCTGGAACTCCGGGAATATTAAATTTGTGAACTGTGTCATTGAAAGTTTGCAGGGAATGTGCTATATGGACCATGTTGTTATGGAAAACTGCAAACTGTTAAACACCACCCTGGCCTTTGAATATTCCACTGTGGATGCGGATATTGACAGCGAAATCGAAAGTGTTATAAATCCTGTAGGCGGTAAAATTGCATGCAGGGATATCCATGAACTGATTCTGCAGAAAGAGGAAATTGATCCTTCCAAAACCGAAATAATAAAGAGGTAATGTATGAACTATTCTTTTGATGAAATAACAGACCGAACCGGGACCCATTCCTTAAAATGGGATGTGAAAACAGGAGAACTTCCCATGTGGGTTGCCGATATGGACTTTACGGCAGCTCCTCCCATTCGTAAAGCACTGCATAACCGCCTTGAAAACGGAATCTTTGGTTACAGTGTCATTCCGGATGAATGGGCTATGTCCTATGTAAACTGGTGGAAACGCCGCCATAACTTTGTCATGGACCCCGATTGGTTAATCTTTACTACCGGCGTGGTGCCCGCCATTTCCACCGCAGTCAGAAAACTGACCTGTCCGGCAGAAAATGTACTGGTTCAGACACCCTGCTACAATATCTTCTTCAATTCCATCCGCAATAACGGCCGAAACATTCTGGAAAATCCTCTTGTTTTCAAAGAGGGAAGATATGGGATGGACTGGTCCCTGTTAGAGAGGCAGCTCTCCGACCCCCAGACCAGCCTGATGATTCTCTGTAATCCTCAGAATCCCTCCGGACAAATCTGGGACAGGGAAACCTTAATCCGACTGGGCGATTTGTGTACCAGATATCATGTCACGGTTTTATCCGATGAAATCCATTGTGACATCATGGAACCCGGTTATTCCTATACCCCCTTTGCATCTGCTTCCGAAACCTGTAAGAAAATCAGTGTAACCTGCATTTCTCCCACCAAGGCATTCAATATTGCCGGTCTGCAGACCGCTGCCGTAATGGTGCCGGATGAGCTTCTTCGCCATAAAATGTGGCGTGGTTTAAATACCGATGAAGTGGCGGAGCCCAATGCGTTTGCCATGGATGCCACCATTGCTGCCTTTAATGAGAGCGAAGACTGGCTGAAAGAAATGTGTGCCTATGTATCCGAAAACAAAAAACTGGTGACCGGTTTTCTGGCTGAAAATTTCCCGGAAATCAAGGTTTCAAAAGGGGAAGCCACCTATCTTTTATGGCTTGATTGCAGCGCCATCAGGAAAGAAAAGGATTTATGCGAATTTATCCGTGGGGACAGTGGTCTTTATCTTTCGGAAGGCGGACAGTACGGTTCCTTCTGCGACAATTTTATCCGTTGGAACGTAGCCTGTCCGAGATCCGTCGTACTTGATGGAATAGCACGTTTTGAAAAATCAGTAAATGCATACAGACGTCTGTAAAGTCTTACGGACGTCTGTAATTTCACGGACAGCTGTATAGATTTTATCGGATAATCTTCATTACCTTATTTTTTCGGCAGCCCTCTTTTTTTACGCAGAAGTTCGTCTATCTTTTTATAGTACTCCTCATCCCGTTTCTGACGTTCTTTTGCACGTTCCTCCTCTCGTTCTTCCTGCATCCTGAACTGATAATCCATTTCCTTGATGAGACCGTCCTTCATTTCGACGCAGAGCATCTCATTGTTCTCCTGTAAGGTTTCTTTGAACAATTGCTTTAACAGCCACTGTAGTCTCAACATCTTAGCATCCTTAGAATCATTCTGAAGGCCGGTATGCATGGAGGCAGTTTCTATACCGGTAGTTTCTCCTCCCACGATCTGAATCCCTGTAGTTTTTCCTCCTGCATTTTCTATAATATCCGGATTTTCTGCCGGCTTTGTCTGTATCACCTCACTGCCCTTCTCCTCCTTCTCATTAACCAGATTCAAGCGTCCGTTTTTTAAGATCATTCTGATGGCTTTCAATTGTAATCCTCTCTCCTTTAATTCCTTTACTTCCTGAAATCTCTTTACATCTTCTTCTGTATAGTACCGGTGTCCGAGCTCGTTACGCTTAATCGGAAGTTCCAGTTCTTCTTCCCAGTAACGGAGTACATGAGCCTCCACATCCACCTTTTTCGCTGCATCGGAAATCAATAAAACATTCTCCATTTTTCTCATCCTTTCTATATTTTTCTTTCTATAATTTGTTTTCTATATTTTACTTTTAGGCGCACATAAAAAGAGAACAAGTATGTCCTGTTCTCTTTTGTAAAAATTATGGTTATTTATTTTTGTAAGTTTGCAAACTTGGTATATTCGGGCAGCCATGCCAGGTCTACCGTACCAATCGGGCCGTTTCTCTGCTTTGCCACAATGATTTCTGCCACGCCCTTTTTATCCGAATCCTTATGGTAATAATCATCCCGATAGATAAACATTACCACGTCTGCATCCTGCTCAATGGCTCCGGATTCACGAAGGTCAGAAAGCATGGGACGGTGATCGGGTCTTTGTTCCACCGCTCGTGACAACTGGGACAATGCCAGCACGGGAACCGAAAGTTCACGGGCAACCGCTTTTAAGGAGCGGGAAATCTCGGAAATTTCATTCTGTCTGGACTCGCTTCGGCCGCTGCCGGACATAAGCTGAAGGTAGTCTATGATTATCATGGAAAGATTATGTTCCATCTTGTACTTGCGGCATTTGCTTCTCAGTTCGGAAATACTGATACCCGGAGTATCATCAATAATCAGATTGGATCGGCCGATAACCCCCGCACTTTCAATCAGTTTTTCCCATTCCTGATCGGAAAGCTGTCCGGTACGCAGATGCTGTGCATCCACATTGGACTCTAAAGAAAACATACGGTTTACCAGCTGTTCCTTGGACATTTCCAAGCTGAAAATAGCAACGGTTTTATTTTGCTTAAATGCAACATGCTGTGCGATATTTAATACAAAAGCCGTCTTTCCCATAGAGGGTCGCGCTGCAATAAGAACCAGATCGGAAGGCTGCATTCCGGCGGTACGATAGTCCAAATCAATAAATCCGGTGGGAATGCCTGTGACGCTGCCTTTATTTTTAGCTGCAATCTCAATCTTGTCCATGGCATTCATAACAATCTGTCTGATTGGTACGAACTCTCCTACATTACGCTTCTGGACCACATTGAAAATTTTCTTTTCGGTATCCTCAAGAATAAATTCCAGGCTCTCCTTACCCGCATAGCAGGTGTTGGAAATTTCATCATTTAATTTAATGAGTTTTCGCAGGGTTGCCTTTTCCGCAACAATATTGGCATAATATTTGATATTGGCAGATGTAGGAACCGCTGTAATCAGATCCCTGACAAACTCTAAGCTGCTGACTTCCGGCGGAACATCCTTCTCTTTCAGACGATTCTGCAGGGTAACCAGATCCACCGGCTTACCTTCGTCATTCAGCTCTACCATTGTTTCAAAAACAATCCCATACTGTTTGTTATAAAAGTCCTCTCCCGTGATTATTTCAGAGGCCACAATGATCGCCTCTTTATCCATAATCATGGAGCCCACAACCGACTGCTCAGCTTCTATGCTGTGAGGCAAAACCCGTTTTAAAACGGCTTCTTCCATGGTTGGCATAACTTGTCCCTTCTTTTTTCAAAACAAACTTAGTTTTCCGATACGTGAACCTTTAATTTACCGGTAACCTGACTGTGAAGTTTTACGGAAACCTCGTACACACCAAAACTCTTGATGGCTTCCGGTAATACAATTTTCTTTTTATCAATCTCAATACCATGCTGCTCTTTGCAGGCTACAGAGATTTCTTTGGAGGAAACGGAGCCAAATGCCTTTCCGCCCTCTCCGGCCTTCATTTTAACTTCAATGGTCTTCTCAGCAAGAACTTCCGCTAACTGCTTTGCAGCATCCAACTGCTCTTTTGCCACTTTTTCAGCATTGGCCTTCTGCAGTTTTAAATCGTTCATGTTCTTATTTGTTGCTTCCACACCAATCTTCTTGGGGAGAACATAATTTCTCGCATATCCTTCGCTGACTTCCACAACGTCTCCCTTTTTACCCAGTTTCTTTTCATCCTGTAATAATATAATTTTCATCTTAAATTGCACCTTCCTCTAACATATTGTCAATGGTTGCCTTGAGACTGCCGATGGCTTCTGCCATGCCCACACCCTCAAACTGGCATCCGGCAATGCTCATATGACCGCCGCCGCCAAGACGTTCCATAATAATCTGTACATTGACTTCATCGATGGAACGGGCAGATACATAAATCTTGCCCTGATAATCGGTCAGTACAAAGCTGGCCTTAATTCCCTTGATATTTAAAAGTTCATTTGCTGCCTGCGCACCTACAACGGTAGGGCTTAATACATCCTCTCCAACACATACGGAAATGGCAAAATACTGCCTGTAAATCTCAGCCTGGCTGACTGCATCCGCCTTAGCCTTATAATCATTTGCATCCTCTCTGAAAAGCTTTCTGACACGGGTCACATCCGCACCGTTTCTGCGAAGGAATGCTGCCGCTTCAAAGGTCCTGACACCGGTCTTACTTAAGAAATTATTGGTATCAATCATGATACCGGAATACATACAATCCGCCTCTTCAGGCCGAATCTTAATATTGTCTGCCGTATACTGCAGGATTTCGGAAACCATTTCACAGGAAGAGGAAGCATAGGGTTCCACATAGGACAGCGTGGCATTTTCAATGGTCTCCTCGCCCTGTCTGTGATGGTCCAGTACCACGATGGATTTGCACATACGCAGCAAATCGGGACACTCCGTAATAGAGGGCTTGTTCACATCCACAACGACCAGTACCGCATTGTTACCGGCCAGTTCCATAGCCTGGTTGCTGTTTACAATCATATCATCCGCGTATTCTTCGCTTTCCGTAAAAAGCTCCACTAAGGAACGCAGAGAATTGGAAATATCGTTTAATACAATGTGAGCCTTACGGTCCAGCACCTGTGCCACACGATAAATACCGACTGCTGCGCCAAAGCTGTCCTCGTCCCCAAGCCGGTGCCCCATAATAATAACCTTGTCCTTGCTGGCAATAATCTCTTTCAGGGCATGAGCCTTAACACGGGCCTTAACACGGGTATTTTTCTCCACCTGCTGGCTCTTACCGCCATAGTAGGTCACCCCGTTCGGATTCTTAAGTACCGCCTGGTCTCCGCCACGTCCAAGTGCCAAATCAATCGCGGTTCTCGCAAATTCATAATTCTGCGCATAAGTAAGCCCGTCCATCCCCATACCGATACTTAGGGTGACTGCCATTTCATTTCCGATATTAACCGTTTTAATGTCTTCCAGCAGATCAAACCGGGTCTCCTTAAGCTGTGCCACGGATTTCTTGCGCATAACCACCAGATACTTGTCCTTCTCCATTTTCTTGACAATTCCATCCAGGGCGGTAATATATTTATTAATTTTTCTGTCAATTAATGCGATCAAAAGAGAACGTCTGACCTCTTCCACGCTCTCCAGGGCTTCTTCATAATTGTCCAGATAGAAAAGGCCTACTGCAAGACTCTGGTCATCCACCTCCTGCAAGGCAATATGAAGAGCCGTTTCGTCGAACATATAAAGTGCAATCAGATAACCGTTGTAGCCTTCGGAATCAATCATGTCACTGTTATTGGCCATTTCCTTTAAGGATATTTTCTTGAATTTCGCTATGTAATCCTTATTGTCATAGGTCAATTCATACTGCGTTTCCTCCACGCTCTCATTATTGGGAAGACGATCCCTGGTAATGGAAGGGAAAAGGGAACTGATGGACTTGCTGTAGCCCTTGGGCTGACGCACCACATTTTCAAATGCCTGGTTCGTCCAAATAACTTTTCCGGAATCGTCCAAAAGGGCATGCGGCAGTTCCAATTCTCTTAGAAGCCTCTTCTGGATCTGCCCGTATTCGGTAGCGAAACTGACCAGTTCATTCACAATAATCGGTTTGTTATAGAAATAAAGTGTTAACGTCACACTAAAATAGAAAAGCGTAAATACCCCAAGCAGTATGCCTGCACGGTTGTCCAGAGCAAAAATCCCCGCATCTACCACAGCCAGAAGAACACCTAAATATATTGAAAACTGTAGGTAGGTCTTGATTCTACCCTTTACTTTAATTCTTTTCTTCATGTAAAGACCCCCATATGTGCACCTGCACAATTACCTATACCTTAGTAGTATATCATTTTTTTTCACATCTTTCCACAATTATTATTTGTCGAAATTGCGCGGTTCCATGTCGAAAAATTACCCCCGGGCAAAACAGGCAAAATAATACTTAGTAAAGCTTCGGTTCTCCATACAAGAAAACCTCATCAGCTGCCTTGCCCTCGGTTTCAAACAAAATGATTGTGTTTGAACCTTTTCTTAATAGGGGTGCCGGAATATAAAGACGTTTCTGAGGGCCGATTTCCCAGAACCTTCCCAAATTAAAACCATTCAGAAAGGCACAGCCTTTGCCGAAACCTTCTGTTTCCAGATAAGTGTCACCGGGTTCATCCACTTCAAAACAAAACTCGTAAAACGCAGGTCTTCCTTCCCTGTAACCCGCTTCAAAATCAATTTTTTCAAGCTGCTTTTCATCCAGTGGCAGAACAAAGTTCTCGTAGTCGTGGTGCCGGTGGTCGTTAATCACGACACTGCCGCTAATGCCCTTGTGCTGATTCTCTATGCCTGTGCCGAAATTAACACGTCCGGTATTCTCGCAAAGAAGCTGCACCACTGCGCCCCTTCTTTTTTCCTCAAATTCCAATTTATCTTTAAGACTCTCGTTATAGGCAGTGAACACTTTTTCCCCGTCCACGAAGCCCTGGATACGGTCCGCAGCACCTTCTAAAGCCACACTCTTTACAGCTTCAAACTCCTTCATCGTCAAACGGTACAGAACATAACCATAGTAAGAATCCAATTCCTCCATCGTCATGGGATTCACACTTTTTACAGGCTCTGCAATGTTTTCCAATGTGGCAAAGAGGTCCACCCTTCGCACGCAGGAAATCTTTCCGTATTCTTTTCTTATAATTTTTGTAGAAAGAGGCACTTCGGAAACGGGCACATATTTCTTTATAATTTTCTTGAACAGTTCATATTTCGGTGTAATCTGACCATCCTCGGTAAGCGGCGCATCATAATCGTAGCTTGTCACATCCGCATTGCTGCAGCCCTGATTTTTTCCACTCATAAAGCCAAAATTTGTACCGCCCTCAAACATATAAAAATTGAGGCTGCCTTCTTTCAACAGGGCTTCCAATTCCTTTCCCGCGGTCTCGGGTGCCGTCACATGATGTTCTTCTCCCCAGGCATCAAACCATCCGTTCCAGAATTCCATGCACATAAGGGGTTTGTTTTCGCCCATATACTTTTTCATCTGGCTAAACTGCCATTCACAGCCGGAGCCGAAATTACCGGTAGGAAGTGCGCCTTCCACCTGTCCCGCCTTAAAATTCACTTCATTCCAGGGACCGTCAGATGTCACAAAAGGCACAGTAATTCCAAGTTCCCGCATAGTATCCCTTAAAAATTCCAGATAAGCGGTATCATTTCCGTAATAACCGTATTCGTTTTCTATCTGCACTAAAATCACATTGCCGCCGCGGTCAATCTGATAGGGTACCAATTTGGGAATGAGCACGCTGTAATAATTTTTTACTGCCCTTAAAAATGGCTCATAGGAACAGCGCAGGCGCATACCCTTGTCCTTTAATAACCACGCAGGAATCCCTCCGAATTCCCATTCAGAGCAGATATAAGGTGACGGCCTTAAAATTACATAAAGTCCTAAATCCCTTGCAATTTCTATAAATCTGCAGATATCGTGCCAGCCTTCCCACAAAAACTCGCCTTTCCTTGGCTCATGGAAATTCCAGGGAATATAAGTTTCCACGGTATTGCACCCCATATTTTTCAATTTTTCCATGCGGTCCTGCCAATATTCGGGAGCCGTTCTGAAATAGTGGAATGCGCCGGAAACGATCTTAAATTCCTCACCGTTTAAGTAAAACCTGTCCTTAATTTCAAACATATTGGTCGTCAATGCCCCCTAAAACCCCAAATTATCATTGACTAAAATCACATGGATTCTGCCCTTGTGTCTGGAAAAACGGGTAATCAGGAACTGACAACAAATGGTATCCGGAGATTTACAATTTACACATGCTCCGGTTTTACTGCAGGGTGTGTTTAATCCGAAACGCTGCACATTCATTGTTGCAGCTTCGTTTCTTGCCCGTTTCATTGCACCATCCACATCACCGGCCACCTTATTTAAGCCTACAATAAGCACTAGCTTTTTCGGACCATAGGCATAGGCGGATACACGGTTGGAATTCCCATCAATATTAATCAGTACTCCGTCGCTTGTAATAGCATTCGCACTGCCAAGGAATACATCACTGTCATAAGCAAAAAGCTCCGCCGCTCTTTTATCTGTGGCTGCCCCACGGTCACAATAATCATAATTTCCGTTTCTTAAAGCATCTACCAGTCCGATTTCCTCAATGGAAAAAGAACCTCCATGTGTCACCTTACTACCTTCCGGAATTAAGGACAATGCGATATTTAGGGCATCCTCCTTAGTTGCAGCATAATATCCACTCATATTACGGGACTCTAATCCCTTTATCACAGTCTGTGCCAGAAGTTCGTTTCTTTTATAAACAAATTCGTTCATAGTGCCCTCCCTGTTTGCTCTCATCTTATGTATAATGTTAACTTTTATAGTATCATTTTTTGGAATTAACTACAAGCCACTTCAAGATTTCTCTTGAAATCCTTTTGCTAATTCTATAAAATAATTTTATGATTAAGACTTTGAAAAGGAGATAAAAAAGATGTCGAAGGTTTCCATAGTAGTATCTGTCTATAACGAAGAAAAAGTACTTCCTCTTTTTTATGAAGCTTTTCAAAAGGAAAAGGGAAACTTTACATGGGATTATGAACTGATTTTTGTAAATGACGGTTCACAGGATACAAGCCTTGATTTACTAAATGAATTTGCAAAAAAAGAGGAACATATAAAAATCATCAGTTTTACACGTAATTTTGGACACGAGGCAGCGATGATTGCCGGCATCGATTATGCCGCCGGCGATGGTATAATTTGTATGGATGCCGATTTGCAACATCCTCTCTCCTCTATACCTGAAATTATACAAAAGTTTGAGGAAGGTTATGATGTAATTAACATGGTACGCACCTCCAACAAATCCGCAGGTATATTCAAAAATATTACTTCCAAATTATTTTATAAATTTATTAACCTGCTATCTGATCAGACAAAATTTGAGAATAATTCATCCGACTTTTTTGCCATTAATAAGAAAATAGCCGATGTACTTCGTAATAATTACCGGGAAAAAATGCGTTTTCTGCGCGGTTATGTGCAGAACATCGGCGGAAAACAAACTACCCTTTCCTACGAAGCGGCAAAAAGAGCCGGCGGCAAAAGCCACTACAGTTTAAATAAACTGATGAAACTGGCAGTCAGCAGCATTGTGCTCTTTTCCAATTTTCCACTTAAAATTGGCATGTACGCCGGTGCTTTCAGTGCCTTGTTTGGACTTATTGTTTTAATTTATACCCTATGCACATACCCCGGGGCTCCCAGCGGATATGCCACGATTGTGGTACTGATTTGTTTTCTGTTTGCCATACTCTTTATCATCATCGGTATTATTGGTGAATACATAGCCATTTTGTTCTCCGAATTAAAGGACCGTCCCATCTATATTGTGGACGAAACCGTAAATATTAAGTAAAAAACCGGCAAGTCCCATTGATATGTGGACCTGCCGGTTATCTTTTTCATTATGAGATTGCGAATTAGTCGCAAACGTAAGGCATAAGTGCTAAGGCAAAAGAGCCTCGCACCATATACACACCATTGCCCTATTTGTCAAGTCTTTTACTTCCTCACAAAAATCTTCAAATGACATAAAATCTTGCATAACGCACTCCTCCTATTAAAATTATTGTAAGGGTGAGGGTAATGCTGAATTATTCTGATGTCTATAGTGTTAATATACAGAATATCGACGATATCACCAATATCTGCACGTACCTTCTTCATTTTTCTTGAAATGTGTATACATATCTATTGTTATTTGAATCCTCCTTTGGTGCGCAGCCGAAATGCTTGGTATATGCTCTGTAAAAAGCAGAATAATCCTTGAAACCGCAAGCTTCACAGGCACTCTGTGCCGAGTGACCGCTGCAGATTTTTTCTTTTGCGGCAGTAAGTCTTTTCTTGGTTATGTACTCCCACGGTGCGGCACCTGTCGCTTGTCTGAATACCCTGCTGAATTGTGACGGACTGAAATAGAAATGCTTTGCAAGCTTTGATATGGAGAGTTCCTCGAAAAGATGGTTGTTTACATACATAACGATACACTCAGAAACGTTCTGCGGCTTATGCTCTGACGCTACCTTTTCATTAAATGCACGTCTTATCATATCAAGCAGTATAAATAAATGCGTATTAATTGTAAGCTGTTTGTCATAGTCGTCACCGTCATAACACATCTCCTCAAACAGCCTGCTTACAATCTTCATATCAATTTCAGCTGCGTCATACATATTGTTCTTCCCGAGAGGACGGTTGATAAACGGCTTCATAAGCCTGCTTTCAGGATCAACGGAATAGGCAAAAGATATAGGAAAATTCAACGCATAACGTTCATATCTGCTATTGCCGATAATTTTCGGCGTATGGGATTCGGCAGGTCGCATTATCATAAGGCTGCCTTCAGCAAGGTTATATTTTGAGCCCTCCACAAGATATTCCACATCACCCGAACGGAAGAAATATATTTCGCATTGCTCGTGTATGTGCATTGAAAAATATCTGTCATCCGGACATTCATCAACGGCGTGTCTTATGTAAATATCTCCGAAACGGTATTCATTAAGCATAGTTTTTCCTCCGTGCTGTTTTGTATTTCATAACATATTATGCGTGAATTTGCAATATATATTGCTCAAATTAACAACAGAAATGCAAATTCATTTGTGATAAAATAATGTTAAAATTAAAACGGAGGTATCGTTATGAACTTTAAATTAGCTGCTTTTGCCGATGAGGCAGACGGCAGAATTTCCGAACAGATAAAAGCAATGAAAGAAAATGGCATTGAATATCTCGAAATAAGATGTGTTGATGGAGAGAATATTTCCGACATTTCAAAGAAAAAAGCAAAAGAAGTCCGCAGCCTGCTTGATGATGCAGGTCTTGCGGTGTGGTCGCTTGGTTCTCCCTATGGAAAAATTGGTATAAACGATAATTTTACCTCTCATCTTGACAAATTCAAATACGGTCTTGAGCTTGCTGAAATTCTTGGTGCAAGGCATATCAGATTGTTCAGTTTTTATGTTCCGTCAGGTGACGAGGAGCGTTACAGGGACGAGGTTATGAACCGTCTTGAACAGTTTATCCTTGCCGCAAGGGACAGTGGGATCATACTTTGCCACGAGAATGAAAAGGGGATCTTCGGCGATATTGCTTTACGATGTGAGGAGATACATAAAGCATTTCCCCAGCTTAAAGCGGTCTTTGATCCTGCAAACTTTATTCAGTGCGGTCAGGACACGATCGAAGCATGGAAAAAGCTTGCCCCATATATTGAATATATGCACATCAAGGACGCTATGGCAGACGGTTCGGTTGTTCCCGCAGGAAAGGGTATCGGAAACTTACCGTACCTGCTAAAAAACTACAACGGCAGCGTTCTTACTCTTGAGCCGCATTTGTCCGCTTTTGACGGATTTGACAAGCTTGAAGCGAAAGAAAAAACAAAAATGGGGTATTGTTACTCTACGCCAAGAGCAGCATTTGATGCGGCTGTATCCGCACTTAAAGAATTGATATAAAGGAGAATTGTTATGAATAAAATCAGACTTGGCATTGTTGGCTTGGGCAATATGGGAAGCGGACATTTTTATAATGTTTTCGCAGGTAAATGCCCCTCCGTTGAAATTGTCGCTGTGTGCGATATCAATCCCGATAAACTTGAAAAGGCAAAGCAGTATCCCTCGGTTGCACGATTTACCAATTACGCCGAAATGCTTGACAGCGGACTTGTTGATGCTGTGCTGATTGCCGTGCCTCACTATGACCACCCCACGATAGCAATTGAATGCTTTAAGCATAATATTCACGTTCTTACGGAAAAGCCTGCCGGTGTTTACGCAAGACAGGTTCGTGAGATGAATGAAGCAGCAGAGAAATCGGGTGTAAAATTTGGTATTATGTTCAATCAGCGTACAAATCCGATGTATGCAAAGGCTCGCAGAATAGTACAGAGCGGACAGCTTGGCGAGCTGAAAAGAATGGTGTGGATAATCACAAACTGGTACAGAACACAGGCTTACTATAATTCTGGTAGCTGGAGAGCAACGTGGAACGGCGAGGGTGGTGGAGTATTGCTTAACCAGGCTCCTCATAATCTCGACCTGTGGCAGTGGATTTTCGGTATGCCGAAAAGGGTGCGTGCATTCTGTGATTTTGGAAAATACCACAACATTGATGTTGAAGATGATGTAACAATTTTTGGTGAATATGAGAACGGCGCAACAGCAACCTTTATTTCCACAACAGGCGATGCCTGCGGAACAAACCGTCTTGAAATATCAGGCGATAAGGGCAAAATCGTAATCGAACACGGTAAGCTGAAATGGTGGAAATTAGCCGTTCCCGAGCGCGAATTCTGCTTTACTGCAAAGGAAGGATTCATCACTCCCGAAAACACTTATGAAGAATTTACTGCCCCCGAACCCGAGGGACACCCCGAAGTGCTTGAAGCCTTTGCACAGGCAATTTTAAACGGCACGGATATGGTTGCAGAAGGTAAAGAGGGTCTAAACTCCCTTTCAATTTCAAATGCAGCTTATCTTTCAACTTGGACAAACGATTGGGCAGAAATCCCTACAGATGAGATACTGTTTGAAAAGTATCTGAATGATTTGTGTGCAAATGAAAAATGCCCAAAAAAATAAATGCCGCTCACGTTGAAAAGCTTGAAGTCCTCCGTGAGCGGTGGAAGGTCAGATGGTGATGAATGTTGCAATTTTAATGATGGCAGTTACTGCTTGCTACACAATAACCTCGCTGAGCGATAAATATGCAGTTGCGGAAGCAAATTTTACGGGTAATGAATTTACGTTTTTAATGTGTTCGTCAATGTCAGTTTTTCTTGCATTAACACTGCCATTTCAGACACTCCATTTTACGCTGACGTGGCAAAGCTTTGCCGCAATTCTGCTGATCGCCCTTTGTAAAATGCTTGAATTTCAGATGAGCGCTCTTGTGCTGAAGCAACTATCAGCTTTTGAGCTTAAAGCGTGGCTTGGAGTGACGCTGTTCACCTCATATATAACTGATGTTTTTTACGGTGAGATTTTGCGTGGATTAAAATTACTCTGTATTGTGGTTACAGTCATAGGTCTTGTATTTATTACAAAATCGGGTAAAGAAGGCAAGATTGAATACAAAAAAATTGCTGTACCGCTTGTATTATATCTTGGAGCAAAGTACGGCTACGGACTTGTGATAAAGGAATTTACACCTTATATATCGTCAACAATTCAGCTTCTGCCTGCACTCATGCTGATATCGGTTATAATGCTTTTTGAGATAAAGCCGTCGGAGATTCTTAAAAAGAACAAAAAAGGTGCGCTGAAGGTAATTCTTGCAAGAATACCAAATGCTGCGGGAATGCTTATTGAAAATGCTGTTATTTCAATCAGTCTTGTAAATTACTCGTTTATTCAGCCTATGATACTTGTTAGTCTGTTTATAATTGGCATTTTCCGTAAAGAACGCTGTTCAAAACTTAACCTTGTAGGCAGTGCGGTGTGTGTTATCGGAGTGATGGCGTTTCAACTTATGTAAATCAAACTAAATTTTTTATTAATATAGCAAAAGAGCACCATTCATCTGTAGTGCTCTTTTGGTTAAATAACGTAAAATCGCCTCTGAAAATTTATAAACTATTTCATTTCTCCATATCGCTTTTCTTAAAGCTTTTTATAGGGCAATCGAAAAGCTAATAGCGATTGGTGATATAGTTGAATGTGTTGAAAGGAATGTATAAATACCATTGTTATTTGAGGGGTATTTTACTATGAAATGTCTTATAAGTTTAGTAATGAATTTAGCCAGGGGGTTGTATCCTTTTGAGAGATATACAGTTGTTTTAATACTACTGTGTCCCATTACCATCTTAGCAGTGTCATAAGGCACTTCCCTAAGCACCAGGTTTGTTGCAAATGTATGTCTGAACCAGTGACAAGTTATTTTTTCATTTAAAAGTACTGGTTTTCTTTTTTCTTCCAAAGCCCTTGCACTCTCCCATTCATTTGCATGCGTAACAATTCTATATAATGTTTTACGAAATCCTTCGTTTGTAAAATGGTATCCCAAGTAAGCCCTTCACACTCCCCGAAACGTAGTCCAGTTTCTAGCAACAGTGCAATCATTGGTTTTGAAAAGTACCCTTAATGCGAAGAAAACCCATCAATACGCCCAGTTCTTCATCCGTAAGGCAGTCCCTTTCTTCCTTAGCTCTCGCCTTTACATCCTTCATGATATCCGTTGCAGGATTAACAAACAATCCACAGTCAAATACTGCTTTCTGAAGACAGTTGAACAGCATACTCGCCAAAGACCTTAAAGTACCATGTGCGAGACCTTTCTTTTCTGCTAACATATTAAAGTGTGCCACCAACTGTGTTCTCTTTAAGTCTAAGTTATATGTCATATAATAAAAAAACAGAATATTCATCTAATACCATGAATACTCTGTTCATCTATTGTAAGTGTACTTACAAATTTATAACCTATTTTAATTTCAAATTATTCTATGTTTTCTTGTTTCTCTTGTTTCTCATGTTTTTATTCTATCTTTAACTCAAACCGCAATGAACTCAAAATATATTTTCTTGTTTCCTGTTTTTATTGTTTCTGTTGTTTTTATTGTTTTTGCTGTCCGGTATCAATCTGATACTATTTTTTATTTCCACCTTTGCCAGTCCTATTCTTCCTTCGGGTCAAACCTGTGTCAAATCTGTGTCAAATGCCTATTTTTTCGCCCCAAAAATCAGTCCGTTTTAACCCTTTTTGTGTCAATCAAAAAAGCCTGCAAACCCTTAGATTTACAGACTTTTTCAACGTATTCTTTATAGATTTTATTAATCCTGTACGTAAGGCATCAGTGCTACGTGACGAGCGCGCTTGATTGCTACGGTAAGTGCTCTCTGGTGCTTTGCACAGTTGCCGGTGATTCTTCTGGGAAGAATCTTTCCTCTTTCAGATACGTATCTCTTTAACTTATTTGTATCTTTATAATCGATTACGTTGTCCTTGCCACAAAATACACAAACTTTTTTTCTTCTGCGCAGACCACCTTTTTTTCTCATAGGTGCATCTGCCTTGTCTGCTTTATTAAATGCCATGTTGGTGCCTCCATTCTTAAATTATTAGTTAAACGGTAACTCTTCATCGATACCGTCCGGGATGTTCATAAAGCCGTCAACCGAACCTGCAGGTTCCGGTCTGCTGTAAGAACTACCTCCCGCAAAACCACTGTTATTCTCGCTGGAAGCATTCTTGCTCTCTGCAAATTCCTGATCATCTACAACAACTTCAGTAGTATAAACTCTTACACCATCCTTGTTGGTATAGCTGCCGGTCTGGATACGACCACTGACAAGCAGTTTGGTACCTTTGCGGAAATACTTCTCTGCGAATTCTCCGCTGCGTCCAAATGCCACGCAGTTAATAAAATCTGCGGTCTGATCATCGCCATTGTTTCCTCTGGCGTTTCTACGATCAACTGCCAGGGTATATCTTGCGATTGCAAGTGAATTTTCTCCCTGAGAATATCTTACTTCAGGATCTCTGGTTAATCTTCCCATAAGAATTACTTTGTTCATATTAAGTCCCTCTTTCCGGTATACCAGGAACCCTTACATACCTGGTATGCCTATTATGCTTCCTGTTTTACAATCAAGTATCTGATTACGTTGTCCATAATGCGAACACGGCTCTCAATTTCAGCGGGAGCTGTGGTTTCAGCATCGAACTGGATGAAATAGTAGAAAGCTTCCTTCATCTTCTGAATCTCGTAAGCTAATCTCTTCTTACCAGCTTCATCAACGTTGGTGATTGTACCGCCGAATCTTTCAATAAGTGCCTTACACTTATCAACTACGGCTGCTCTTTCATCATCTTCGATTTTCGCACTTACAACAACTGTTAATTCATATTTGCTCATGCTTTTACCTCCTTATGGTCTCTGGCCCCTGTCCTGCAGGAGCAAGGAATAATATATCACGGATTAGAATAATACCATATAATCCGCTTGATTTCAAGCCTTTTTCACAATTTCCCTAAGATTTTTTTCAACTATTTTGCGTGAAATCATAATTTGATGCTCACATCCCATACATTTTAAGCGAAAATCAGCGCCAATTCGCAAAACTTCCCATTCCTTACTTCCACAGGGATGTTCTTTCTTCAGTTTAATTACATCTCCTACCTGAATATTCATATATAGGGTTCCTCTCCATTCAATATGGTCTCCTCATTATAATGCGCTAAACACTTCGCCAATCTTCCCGTCGATTACCAAATCTGCCTGCGCATCCCGGCTTGTTGCCCCCTTATTTACAAGTACTAGATATTTTCCCCGGAAATAATCAATCAGGCCGGCCGCCGGATATACTGCCAGAGAAGTTCCTCCTATAATCAGCATGTCTGCATTACGAATTGCTTTTACCGCCTCAGTAACAACGTGATCGTCTAAGCCTTCTTCATAAAGAACCACATCCGGTTTTATGCTGCCGCCACATTTTTCACACTTCGGAACCCCTTCTGAATTACGGATATAATCCACATCATAAAAGGCTCCGCAGCTCTCACAATAATTCCGAAGAACACTTCCGTGAAGTTCCCAGACAACCTTACTCCCGGCTGCCTGATGCAGGCCATCAATATTCTGGGTAATCACTGCCTTTAATTTTCCCTGTTGTTCCCATTCGGCAAGCTTTTTATGTGCAGCATTTGGTTTTGCTCCCAGATAAAGCATTTTATTCCGGTAAAAACGATAAAACTCTTCTGTATTTCTTCGATAAAATGTATGGCTTAGGATCGTTTCGGGAGGATAGTCATATTGTTCATGATAAAGTCCATCCACACTCCGAAAATCCGGTATTCCACTTTCCGTAGAAACTCCGGCACCGCCAAAGAATACTACATTATTACACTCTGCAAGCATCTGCCTGAACTTTTCGATTTTTTCGTCCATGTTTTCCCCTCCCTATGTATACGAAAAAATCCTAAAACACGTAGTTTTAGGATTTTTAAGAGGCGACAACCAGATTTGAACTGGTGATCAGGGTGTTGCAGACCCATGCCTTACCGCTTGGCTATGTCGCCAGACTCCCCGAGTAGGGTTCGAACCTACGACCCTTCGGTTAACAGCCGAATGCTCTACCGCTGAGCTATCGAGGATGACTCCAACGGGAATCGAACCCGTGTTACCGCCGTGAAAGGGCGATGTCTTAACCGCTTGACCATGGAGCCTCAGTAATATTATATGCAGTTATTCATAAATAATACTTAGAAAGACACATTGTGCCTTCAAAACCGAACATTGAAAACTTCTTTCCTGCCTGTTG
>CAMEIX010000020.1 GCA_945919075.1 uncultured Lachnospiraceae bacterium | reverse complement strand
GAACCAGCGAATGCAGCAGTCAAAGTGCTGTGCCTTACCGCTTGGCGATAGCCCACTATATGACAGGCTTAACTTCGCGCTGCGCCCATATAAGGGTGGATAAAGGGATTCGAACCCTTGGCCTCCAGAGCCACAATCTGGCGCGCTAACCAGCTGCGCTATACCCACCATACGCACAGTAGTCACTATGCATAATGTGCCCGAAGGGATTCGAACCCCCGACCCACGGCTTAGAAGGCCGTTGCTCTATCCAGCTGAGCTACGGACACATAGTGTAATCACACCGACGATAGATATTGTACATGATTGCGGTATGATTGTCAACACTATTTTTTACAAAAAAATCCTTTGTCCCTAAACGAACCTGTTAGGGATTTTGCTGCAACTTATTTCCGTCAAATCTCCTACAACTGGTTTCCGTTTAAATTGCCTGTGAGGAAGGAAAGTGCGTTGTCCATTGTGGTCTCGCTGATGGCAAGCAGCGCCTCTCTTGTAAAGAATCCCTGATGGGATGTAACGCATACATTGGGGAAGGACAAAAGTCTTGCCATGGTGGAATGCTCCAAAATCCGGTCTGACATATCCTCATAGACCGTACCGTTTTCCTCTTCATAAACATCCAATCCCACTGCAAAGAATTTGCCATCACGGATTCCCTGAATCAGGTCTTCTGTTTTGATCAGGGCACCGCGGGAAGTGTTTACCAGAATAACCCCATCCTTCATTTTGGCAATGGTATCTTTGTTAATCAGGTGATAATTATCTTCCGTAAGCGGGCAATGCAGGGAAATCAAATCGGCCTCTTTTAAGAGGGTCTCAAAATCCACATACTCGATAAAATCCAGACTCTTATTGGGATACATATCATAGCCAATAATTCTCATGCCAAAGCCCTTGCAGATTCTTGCCATTGCGGCTCCGATTTTACCGGTACCCACGATACCGGCAGTCTTTCCATAGAGATTTACTCCCATCAGGCCGTTCAGATTAAAGTTATTTTCCCGACATTTGATGTAGGCCTTGTGCATATGTCTGTCTGCGGTCAGCACCAATGCCATGGCATGCTCCGCAACTGCCTCAGGGGAATAACCGGGAACACGCATCACGGTAATTCCGCATTCTTTGGCTACCTCCAGGTCCACATTATTATAACCGGCGCAACGCATCAGGATCAGTTTAACGCCACATTGATTCAGGACTCTTACTGTTCCGGCAGAAAGGTCCATGTTAACAAATGCGCACACTGCCTCATAGCCTTCCGCAAGTTTTGCAGTTTCCTTGGAAAGATTAGGCTCAATAAAATCAATATCGATGTCGCGATATTTGCCCGTCTGCTCCAGTTTCTCAAAAAATTCCCTGTCATAGGGTTTGGTTCCAAAAAATAAAATCTTCATCTTCTTCCTTCCTTTCTTTCTGTTACCCGGATTATCTATCTGTCATTTAGAAAAGCTGCTCCCAGTATAAATATCATCCCCACCATTCCAAGTATGCCCAGATTTTCGTTTAACAGTACAACAGATAAAAATACTGCCGTTACGGGGTCGATGTAGCTGTAAATTGCGGTGGTCTGTACCGGCAGTTTTTCTACCGCTTCAAAATATAGTGCATAAGCAATCCCGGTATGTACCACGCCCACAACCCCAAGCAGAAAAACGCTTTCGGGTTTCCAGACAATCGTACGAAAATCGCAGGTAAACAGCGTATATGGCAAGAGAACCAACGCCGCAATTCCAATCTGGGAAAGGGTTCTGTCATAACCGGAAACCCCTTCTATCTTTTTATTTATCAGGATTACGGCTGCATAAAGCAGTGCCGCTCCCAGTCCCAAACCAATACCAATCAGGTTCCATGCTCCCTCCGCCTTGTCACTTCCCCCTTCCGCGACACCGGAGATACAAATCATGCCACAGAGAGCAACCAGTGTACAGAACATCTTTTTCGCAGTCAGTCTTTCTCCCTGTACGATGGGAGACAGAAGAATCACAATGACGGGAGCCATATAATAACACAATGTAGCCACTGCAACCGTGGTATACCGGTAGGCCTCAAAAAGCAAAATCCAGTTAAATCCGATGAAAGCACCGGATACAAAAATCCATAAAAAATTCTTTCGGATGGCATCAAAGTCCACCTTTTGCCCCTTAAGCAAAAGAACCAGGAACAGAAAAAGAACTCCCACAAATCCCCTTACCAGAGCAATCACCGAAGAAGGCATCGCCAGAATGCGGACAAAGATTCCTATGGTCCCGAAAATAAGCATCGCCAGAATGCATTTACCTTGTTTTTCTAAGAAGTCTTTCATGCATAACCACCATTACCGCCAAAATAATGAGAAGATAAACCGGCAAAAGTGCCGCACTGATATGATTTGCAATCAGGCCGAAAAGCGGCGGCATTGCACAGATTCCGATATAGGCACTGGCCATCTGTACTCCTATGATAGCCTGGGATTTGTCCGCTCCGAAATAGGCCGGTGTGGAATGAATAATGCATGGATAAATGGGGGCACATCCCAGTCCGATAATCAAAAATCCCGGAAACGCCGTCCAGATACCAAAGGGTAACATAACCAGAATAATTCCACCCAGAATAATCCCTTCTCCAAGGCGCACCAGAAAAGCATCCGTGAATTTCATGGTTAAAAAACCGTTGATGGCACGTCCCACCGTAATCCCGATAAAGAAAAGGGCTGCCAGTCCTGCTGCCTGTACTTCAGAAATACCGCACACTAAAACAAAATAACTGGCTGACCAGAGCATGCCGGTCTGCTCCAGACCACAATAACAAAAGAAAGTCACAAACACCTCTTTCGCACCGCGGATTCCAATAATCTCCTTTAAGGAAAGAGGTTTGCGGTTCTCCCGGCTTTCCTCTTCCGTAATCCCCATTCTTTCCATGGTTTCCTTCTCTTTCTTTTTCCAGAGAGGCAGACTCATCAAAAGAATAAACGTCAGAAATACCTGAAATACGGATATATAGAGATACCCGGTATTCCACCCCTTCTGATTGTAGAGGGCAAAGCTTAAAATATAGGGACCAATCACGGTACCGACGCCCCACATACAATGCAGCCAGCTCATATGGCGGCTCTCATAATGCAGTGCCACATAATTATTTAGTGCTGCATCTACACTGCCTGCCCCCAGTCCATACGGAATAGTCCAGAAACAGAGTGCATAAAAAGAGTGACAGGTAGAAAATCCCCATAGTGCAAAGGCGGTCATGGCAACACTGATAACCATAACTTTACCGGTGCCCAGCCATTTTGTCATCCGGTCACTTAACAGGCTGGAAACCACCGTTCCCAAGGCAATCATCATAGAAAGAGCGCCGGCATAGGAAACCGGCACTGCTAATTCTATGTACATGGACGGCCATGCGGCCCCTAAAAGGGAATCCGGCAGGCCCAGACTGATAAACGCAATATAAATTAAAGGTAATAAAAGCTGTATCATTTTGCGAGGGAGAACGATAACATTTCCACTTCTCCCGCTGCCTCCTCTTCATAAATAAAGTAAAGCGGATGCACACCATTTTCCACCACAACGTCCGCGGAAACCTCCACCCAGTCTTCAGAAGGATTCATGAAAATCCGTGCAATCTCTTTATTTTCCTCAATGCAAACCCGGAAAACTCCTTTTCCGGTGCCCCGAAGACTTACGGAAATCCTTTTCACATCCCTACAGTCAAAATACTTGTAGCCAATCAGAGTATTGTCTTCAATCTCGGCAATGAAACGGTCTTTCTCATCATTTGCCACATGAGGAAATGCAAAATCATATTTTCGGTTGGAGCCGTGTGGCATATGCCCATTCGTCAGATTGCAGCAAATGCCGGCAGGATAAGTACCTTCCCCAACCAGAGGCCCCCCATTTAATCCACAGGATGTAATTTCTACCTGATCGATACTGCCATCCTCTTTTATAATAATTTTCTCCGCACAAGCCTGTCTGCTGTAGTCGGATTTGTGTGTCAGTCTATGAAAAAAAACATACCACTCTCCATGGATATTTTCAATACTTCCATGCGTGGTACCGGTCATATTCAGACGATCCTTCTCGGTACGTCCATTGTATCCCACATCCCCATTGGAAACGATAGTACCGCCGAATTTGAAATCCCGGTCCGGATATTTGCTGGTAGCATAGCAGAGTTCGTGGTTCTGCTGGGAAGAATATATAAAGTAATAGGTATCACCGATTTTTCTCATGGAGCTTGCCTCATAAAACGGATGCTCCTCAAAATCAGTCCCCTTCACCTTTACCGGAATAATGTGTCGGGGCTTGTCCACAATGGTAAGCATATCCTCCCCTACCACTACCATGGAAGGTCCCATAACACTGTCCTTTTTCGCCATGGAAACAATTTCTTCCCTGCTCTTGCCGAACATGCTTATTTCGGCACCGATCAAATCCTCTCTCTCAAAGAAATCCGGCTCCTCTTCAAAATTATACTGGGTGCCATAATAGATTCTATAAACACCGTTATCGTTAATGACACCGGGATCAAAGCAGACATAATCCTGCATAGGCGTACCATCGGGATTGCGCACATAACCTAAGTACTCATACTTGCCTGCGGGTGTGTCGCATACCGCAACACTGATGGGGCCGAAATATCCCCCATGCCCGTCCTTACCAGACATACAATAATACAGATAATAACGTCCATCGCTTCCCTGCATAACATCGGGAGCATACATATACTGACGATTCGGATAATCCGGGTCCTGACTTGCCCTGTAGATAACCCCTTCACATCTCCAGTCCTTTAAATCCGTGACCGGTGCCGAATAAACCGTATAATCCAGCATACAGAAGGTCTCTCCGTCCTCCTTGTCATGGGAGCCGAAAAGATAGACCCTGTCACCGAATACATGGGGCTCTCCATCGGGAATACATTCATTCAAGGGTAAAAAGGGATTAAAAATCTGCTTCATATCCTACTGCTCCTTTAAATATTTTCTCAAGCAAAAAAGCGGGTGATGGGAATCGAACCCACGTATCCAGCTTGGAAGGCTGGTGTTCTACCATTGAACTACACCCGCATGAGAAATTAAGAAATTCTATATTATTTTATCCATGTTCATATCAGATTATGAACTCTATCAATATGTAACTCTATCAGCATTTAAGCTCATCGTTACTAGTCGGGGTGACAGGATTCGAACCTGCGACCCCCTGGTCCCAAACCAGGTGCTCTAGCCAAGCTGAGCCACACCCCGATAGGACACTGACTGATATATCAATGCCTACGCCTGTTCGACACAAGACATATTATATAAAAAGGCCGTGAAAATGTCAATGACTTATCGGCTGCTTTTCTTATTTTGATGAACCAAATCGTCCCTTCCATTGCTTTCGGTACAGGGACGGACTTACACCCTCTACCTTCTTAAACATACGGCTCAAATAGGTAATTTCCATTCCCAAATCCTCTGCAATTGCCTCCAGCGAACGGTCTGTAAAACGAAGCTGCTGCTTGACGTAAGTAACTCTGGTCTGCGTCAGATAAGCTCCGATTGTAATCCCATACCTGGCCTTAAACAATTCCGACATATAAAATTTATTAATAAAAAATCTGTCTGCCAGTTCATCCAGGGTGATTTTCTTCTTGAAATTACGATCCAGATAGTCCTTAATCTCCTGAATATCCCGCACCGCAGATTTTCTCCCCGGTTCGCATCCCTCAGGGTGTCCTTCCCTGGTTTCCCATGCATCTTCCATAAGATAAACCAAAAGGGAGGATATTTTTTCATGCAGACGCATATCCCTTATATAATCTTCCGATTCCGCAATATCATACAGGTTCTTAAGGATTTTGCAGTAACTGTCAAAATCCTTGGGTGTGAAGACCGGGGTACCGCCGCGTTCCCTATATTTGCTGTAAACGGCCTGCATATTCGGACCGTAAAAATGGCACCAGGAAAGAGACCACAAATCCTCATTTGCAGTACGGTGCACGTAATCTTCTTTACAGTCAATGAACACACAATCCCCTGCCTGCAGCCTGTACTCACGCTTCCCGTAAATCAGTTCTCCACTTCCGGAAAGAACCACAAAAAACAAATAAGAATCCATGTCTTTTCTGGCAGAAGAATGCTCATGCAATGCCTTTAATGTACCAATCTCCTGCAGATGAAACAGAGAGGACTTTGCAAAAGAAGAAGGCGTATATAAAATACGCCTGGAAGCTACCACCGATGATGAATTTGTGAATAGCGCATCACTCATGTATAAACTCCTCCCCTGTTTGCGGCAAATTAACGCAATAACTCAAATTTCTGTTTATCCCTGACATTAATATCCTCGCCAAGCTGCACTTCTACTAATTTCAATTCACTCTCTGCGATGACGGTGTGGCGGCATCCGGCCTTCATGGTGACTACATCTCCTACCTTAACAGCCTGCTCCCTGTCCTCTATGATTGCCTTGCCCGTACCGGAAAGTACTACCCATACTTCGTCACGATTCCGGTGAGAATGATAGTTCATGGAATGGCCCGGATTCAACGTTACCTTAATGGTCAGGCTCTCCTCTTCCACATCAATTACCTTGTAGCTTCCCCATGACTTTTCCGCAAACATAATCTGCTGCTCAAATTCGTCCACAAAAGGCTTGATGTAAGAGCTCTGTTCCTTGTCCGAAACCAGGATTCCTTCCGGAGACGCAGAGATTACCACATCATGGAGTCCCATGGCAAGTACCGGAACATCCATCTCGTTTAAGATATGTACGCCCGTACAGGTTTCATTCAGGACTCCCTTACCAATCACATGGTCCTCCATTGCTTCGGTCAGAGTATTCCAGGTCCCCAGGTCTTTCCACTCTCCGGCAAAGCGCTGCACCTGAATTTTCTCCTCGTGTTCTACTACCGCATAATCAAAAGAAATCTTGGTCAGGGTATCATACTTGTTAAACAGGTCCTGATAATCCGTGAAATCAATCAACTGATGGGCTCTTTCCATTACATACTTCAGTTTGTACGCAAAGACCCCGCCATTCCAAAGTGCGCCCTGTGAAATATATTCCTTTGCCACATCCGCAGCAGGCTTTTCCTTAAAGGTGGATACAAATGCAGTCAGGTCTGAAGTGGTGGGAATGATATAGCCATATTTTTCGGAAGGGTAGGTGGGTTCAATACCCATCAGCACCAGATTGGCTTCTCCTTTGTCTGCCTGTTTCGCCAGGTCTTTCAAAGCTGCAAAATACGTATCATCCACATAGGGGTCTACAGGACAGACTACCACCGATTCTTCCGGATCAATGCCCTGCACATCCACCAGATAGGCGGTTGCAAGTGCAATGGCAGGAAACGTATCCCTGCGGCAGGGTTCCACAGAAATCCCCACTTCGCCGCCCAGCTGATTATGAATCGCAGACACCTGCGTTTTGCTTGTCGCTATCGTCACAGTGGCATCCGGATCCACCTTCTTAATCTGGCGGTAAACCCGCTGTACCATGGACTCATAGGTGCCATCGTCCTTCTTAAATATTTTGATAAACTGTTTACTTCTGATATCATTGGACAACGGCCACAAACGTTTACCGGAACCGCCCGATAATAAAACAATGTTCATACAAACTCCTTTCGGTTGGTCCAGCCAACCTCCGTGGGTAACAATTACCTAACGTTTTCCCCCTGACTTAACGCTCTGCTCTCATCGGATTATTCAAAAAATCCTCGTAAGAAAGCCTGATTCCCTCTTCCAATTCGGTCTTATAGGTCCACCCCAGTTTGGTTGCCTTAGAAACATCCAATAATTTTCTGGGTGTTCCGTTGGGTTTGGTGGTATCCCATTCAATTTTACCTTCGTAACCAATTACTTTTGCTACCAGTTCCGTAAGTTCTTTAATGGTAAGTTCCTTTCCGGTACCGGCATTCACAGTCTCATCCCCGCTGTAATGATTCATTAAGAACACACAAAGGTTTGCCAGGTCATCTACATAGAGGAATTCTCTTAAGGGAGAACCGTCCCCCCAACAGGTAACCACCTCTTTGCCTTCCACTTTGGCTTCATGAAAGCGGCGAATCAGTGCCGGCAAAACATGACTATGGGTGGGATGATAGTTGTCGTTGGGTCCGTAAAGGTTGGTAGGCATTACGGAAATATAATCGGTACCATACTGCTTATTCAAAAACTCGCAGTACTTAAGACCGGAAATCTTAGCCAGGGCATATGCCTCATTAGTCTTCTCCAATTCACTGGTAAGCAGGCAGGATTCCGGCATGGGCTGGGGTGCCATACGCGGATAAATGCAGGAACTTCCCAGAAATTCTAACTTCTTACAACCATTCTTCCATGCGCTGTGAATTACATTCATTTCCAGAATCATGTTGTCATACATGAAATCCGCAAGCGCACTTTGGTTGGCAATGATACCGCCCACCTTGGCGGCCGCCAGAAACACATATTCCGGCTTCTCCTTTTCAAAGAATTCCTCTACTGCATCCTGCCTTGTCAAATCCAGTTCTGCGTGGGTGCGGGTTATAATATTGGTGTAACCCTGTCTTTCCAGTTCTCTTACAATGGCGGAGCCCACCATTCCAAGGTGTCCTGCCACATATATCTTTGCGTCTTTTTCCATCATACTCTTTATTCCTTCCGGTATTTTCAGGTATTTATTTTATAAATTTCTATTTTTAATCTTACTTTTCAGGACTCTTATTCCCTGTGCTATGATTCTGCCGCTTTTATGGCCTTTTCCTTTTTGGCAAGTTCCCTGTCATGCTTTGCCATGATTTCTACCAGTTCTGCATAGCTTGTCTTCTGCGGGTTCCAGCCAAGAACAGTCTTTGCCTTGGTAGGATCCCCCCATAAATTATCCACATCCGTAGGCCGGAACCACTGGGGATTTACACATACAAGCATCCTGCCTGTTTCTGCATCATAACCCTTTTCATCCATACCGGTTCCTTCAAATCGGAGAGTGATACCGTTTGCTGCAAAAGCTCTTTGTGTAAAATCCCGAACCGTATGCTGCTCCCCCGTAGCAATAACAAAATCCTCGGGAGTATCATGCTGTAAAATCATCCACATACATTCCACATAATCCTTGGCATAGCCCCAGTCACGAAGGGAATCCATATTGCCAAGTTCCAGATGATCCTGTAATCCCTCTGCAATGCGACCTGCTGCCAGCGTAATCTTACGGGTTACGAAATTCTCTCCGCGGCGCTCGGATTCGTGATTAAAAAGAATACCGTTTACGGCAAACATCCCATAAGCTTCCCGATATTCTTTCGTAATCCAAAATCCGTACTGCTTTGCAACCGCATAGGGGCTGTAAGGATGAAAAGGCGTAGTCTCACGCTGGGGCACTTCCTCCACCTTTCCATAAAGTTCGGAGGTAGATGCCTGGTAGATCTTGGTCTTCCCTGTAAGACCCAAAATACGGACTGCCTCTAAAATACGGAGTACACCAAGTGCATCCACATCACCGGAATACTCGGGAACATCAAAGGATACCTGCACGTGGGACTGTGCCGCCAGATTATAAATCTCATCAGGCTGCACAATATTAATAATACGAATCAGGGAAGAGGAATCTGAAAGGTCCCCATCGTGAAGGGTAATCTTATCCAGTATATGATCAATACGGGCTGTATTCGAGATAGATGCACGACGCGTAATGCCGTGTACCTCATAGCCTTTCTCCAACAAAAACTCTGCCAAATAGGAACCATCCTGCCCGGTAATACCGGTAATCAATGCTTTTTTCATGTTTTCTCTCACTTTCTAATGATTTAGATTTATTATCTTTCAATAAGTTGCACATTATTTATTCTTACATGTTTATCATATTATAACACAAAAAAGCCAATTTGAATTCCTCAAATTGGCTTTTATTTGCATTATATTGGGTTGTTGAATCAGCAACCTCACCAGACATTAATCCAATGAGGCAATATAATCATACTTTTTGTTTAGGTACAAACTCAATTTTAAGAACCATCCCCATCCCCTCGGCCAATCTCTTAAGCAAATTAACGGAAGGATTTCTGGTACCATTTTCGAGTTTACTGATATCAGCCTGGTTAATACCAGTACGCTCAGCAAGTTCTTTCTGAGTCATATTCTGAGAGGTTCTTGCATCTACGATAGCCTTAATAACATCCATCTCTGGCTGAATCGCTTCATATTCTTTTGCAAATGCAGTATCTTGCATCTGCTCTTTTTTTAGTTGCTGTAATGTTTTCATGATTTTCCCATCCTTTCCATAAAATCTGCTCTACGTTTCTTCGCCAGCTTGATTTCTTCTGGTGGTATCTTTTGTGTCTTTTTTACGAAACCGTTTAATTTTTCTATAGATTCCTCTGAATTAAGTGTGTTTGATTATTCTTTTGAATTAAATTGATTTGTTTTGGCCGATTCAGCCATTGGAAAATAATAATAGATTTGATTCTTTTGATATGATTAAAGGTTTGCTTTCTCTTCGAACTCTTCCACGGACGTGGATGTAGCTGCCAGTTTTAGAAGTGCATCCTGTTTTTCTTCATCTGTAATCTGTCTTATTTTGGACGCAAGTTCTTCCGATACATCGCCGAGCATATCAAGGAGCACGATAATAGAATATGCTTTACCGGCAGTAAATTCGTCCTTCAAAAGTTCACTGAATAGCATATATCTTACCTCCATGTCCCTGTCTCTTTTGATTTTAGCAACTGTTTGCTGCAGTCGGCTTACATATTCGTCATGAAAATCCTTCTCAGCCTGTTCCCGGTCTGCACCGGCGTATTCAAGGAAGGATACCAGTTCCTTTGGAACCTCGTCCCTGTTCTCACCTTTGGTGCTTAAGAACACCGTATAGCTTCCGTCATCGTATGGAAGATTGTTGTCCTCCAAAAAGGAACTCTTCACTGTGTAACGGTACTTTTTCAACCCGAAGGGATCATAATCACAGATGAAAATCACGTAGCAGTTCGGCAGATTCTCATAGTCCATTCCGGTGAGCAGAAGATTCATGTCCAACTGGCTGTGGTAATACCTGGCCCGCTTGACAATTTCCTTTTTTGCCACCTGCATCTCCACGTTAAAATGGCTTCCCTCTTCGTCCTTGGCGTACACGTCCAGCCGCACGCTCTTGTATTCCGGATGGTAAACAATGCTCTTTTCCTTATCCACCACCACGTGATCGATTTCCATTTCCAGAATGCGTTCCAATAGAGCCTTACAGTTCTCCGGCTCCATCATGACTGCAGCAAACATAAAACTGTTCTTTAAAGTTAAATCCTGTAGTGTTTTACTCAATTAGTCCTCCTGTCTCAGAGGAATCCTAAGTTCAGAATAGCATAATGCATTGTTTTAGTCAACTTCTTTGCAAATTAGTATTGATGTTTTTTCGTATTTTTACTATTTCACAAAAAAAGAGGTTATAAGAACATAATCCACTTTTAACAACCTAATGCTTGTCAACCAATTTTAGTCAATGGTTCTCCCACCAAAATCTCGCCGCTGCTTACCGATTCTATGAGATTGTAATCTTCCGTATTACAAATAATCATCGGTGTAGTGATTTTGTATCCCTCTTTTTTTATGCCTTCCGGATCAAAAGAAATCAACAGATCTCCTTTCTTGATTTCCTGGTTATCCGAAACATGTGCTTCAAAAAATTTTCCTCCAAGTCTCACCGTGTCAATTCCAATGTGCAAAAGGATTTCACAACCCTGATGGGATACCAGATTGATTGCATGTTTCGTATCAAAAACCGTTTCCACCCTTCCGTCGCAAGGTGCATACAGTTTGCCTTCCTTAGGCTCAATGGCGACGCCGTCACCTAAAATTTTCTGTGAAAAAGCATCGTCCTCTACTTTATCAAGCGAAACCACAGTTCCATTCATATAAGAAAACAGTTCCATCCCTTGGGATATGTTTTCCATGAAATCCTCAAGTTCAGATTTAATCACCGATACCCGGGGGCCGTAAATTATCTGCACACCATTGCCCTTATGAATCACCCCGGATGCGCCGCTTTGCTTTAAGAGAGTATCGGAAACACGGGAAGAGTCCCTAACCGTGACCCGAAGTCTTGTTGCACAACAGTCTAAATCCGAAAGGTTTTCTTTTCCTCCAAGGCCCTCTAAAATGAGTGCACTTATCGTATCCTCCTTTTCCGGCACAGACTCATGATGATCCCGGTTCTTGTCAGAATCCCTCTGCTCCCGGTGCTTTCTTGCTTCCATATCTTTTCTGGTATAAAGTTTTGTTTCCTCCTCATTCGCTTCCCTTCCCGGCGTCTTAAAATCAAACTTTTTAATCAGAAAGTAAAAGATGAAGAAGTAAGCAAGTGCATATAAAGCACCAATGAACAGAATCCATATCCAATTTGTTTTAGCATTTCCCTGCAGGATACCAAAAAGCAGTAAATCAATGGCACCACCTGAAAATGTCATGCCCACCGTTACCTTTAGCACATGCATCAACATATACGATAGTCCTGCCAGGACACAGTGAACGGCATACATAACCGGCGCCACAAAAAGAAAAGTAAATTCTAATGGCTCCGTTATCCCCGTAAGCATGGAGGTAAGTGCTGCAGACAAAAGAAGTCCTCCCACCTGCTTTTTCTTTTCCGGATGCGCTGCCTTATACATGGCATAAGCCGCTGCCGGGAGTCCAAAAATCATAAACGGAAATTTTCCTGTCATAAATCTCGTAGCCGATACAGAGAACTGCGTAGTACTCGTAGAAGCCAACTCTGCGAAGAAAATATTCTGTGCGCCGGAAATCATATTTCCATCAATTAACATGCTCCCGCCAAGTTCGGTCTGCCAAAAGGGCATATAGAAAACATGGTGTAGTCCAAAAGGAATGAGTGCCCGTTCTATCAGTCCGTAAAGAAATGTTCCCAGGTAGCCGGACCCACGCACCAGATTTCCAAGGCTGAAAATTCCTCCCTGAACCAGAGGCCATAAAAAGAACATGACAATTCCCACAATCAGATAGACCACCGCAGTAACAATAGGGACAAATCTTGTACCACCGAAAAAGGCCAACACCTGAGGAAGTTCTATTTTGTAAAATCTGTTGTGAAGCGCCGCAACACCAAGACCTACGATGATTCCTCCAAACACTCCCATCTGCAAAGTGGTAATCCCAAGGACGTTTGTGGTAGTATTCGCAGCCATTGTCTCGACTCCACCTTTGATTTCAATCAGGGCACCAATCGCCGTATTCATAATCAGATAACCCACTGCACCGGATAGTGCTGCAACCGCCTTTTCTGTTTTTGCCATTCCAATGGCAACTCCCATGGCAAAAAGCAGTGCCAGATTATCAAAAACAACACTTCCGGTTGCTTTCATGACTGTAAGGATGGAATAAAGGATTCCTCCTTCCCGGATTATATTGGTAAGATGATAAGCTTCTATGGTGGTTTCATTGGTAAAGGAACTGCCAATGCCCAAAAGAAGCCCTGCAATAGGAAGCATTGCAATGGGAAGCATAAAAGCTCTTCCCACTCTCTGTAGAATCCCGAAGATTTTGTCTTTCATATAAATCCCTCCTGTTTTACTATGAGACAACGGGACAATGGGAACGTTCCTTTTGTCTTCATTAGTAATTTCTTATTATTCTAAAATTCTGAAAATCTATGCTTTAAATCACAAAAATTAATGCAGGAGATTTGAAGAATACTCCTGCGAAGGAGGACGAATGATCTGGCGTTTATTATTGACGGGCACTTAAATCTGTATAAGCATCAGTCTTCGGTAAATCCGAATATGCCGCTGCGGGATTTAATTTATATCGCGGAAGAGTACCAGGGACTATTTTCAAACAACTGTATGTACGTGCCAAGGCCGGTAAAATTGCCGTCCCCCACCTTTGTAGTATTTAAGGAACGTCCCTAAACGCTTATATCTACTTTTCTTCTGCATACCAAAAATAAGGATTCCTCTGATTTTCTCTTGTATTTTGCTGAATTATTAAATTGGTCGATTCGGCCATTTGAAAATCATTAAATAGATTTGAAACATTAGATAAACCTGAACTATTAGATAAATAAAAATTTTGCTTAAAGTCCTGCTTTTTTTGCAAACTCTTCCACGGACGTGGATACAGCCGCCAATTTCAGAAGTTCCTCCTGCTTCCCTGCATCTGTAACCTGACGGATCTTGGACGCAAGTTCTTCCGGTACATCGCCGAGCATATTCAGGAGCACGGTAATGGCATATGCTTTACCTCTTGCTTCCCCTCTTGCTTCCCCTCTTGCTTCACCGATTGCTTCACCCTGTGCTTTACCGGCAGTAAATTCATCCTGCAAAAGTTCACTGAATAGCATATACCTTACCCCCATTTCCCTGTCTTGCCTGATTTTGGCTACTATTTCCTGCAGTCCTCCTGTCTCAGAGTAATCCTAAGCTCAGAATAGCATAATGCGTTGTTTCAGTCAACTATTTTTAATTATTTTATTTTACGCTTTAACGTTAATGCAAAAGAAGTGTCCCTACCTCCACTTTTTCTTGCAAGCAAAAAAAGGGCATGTTATACTGATAAGGAAGCACACATTTCTAACATTCAATTAGTAATTTCTCATAATTCTAAAATTCTGAAAATCTATGCTTTAAATCACAAAAAATTAAAGCAGGAGATTTGAAGAATACTCCTGCGAAGGAGGACAAATGAATATTGATCTGGCGCTTATCATTGATGGGCGTATAAATCTGTACGAGCATCAATCTTCTGTAAATATGAACATGCCATTAAGAGATTTGATCTATATTGCAGAAGAGTATCAGGGGATGGTTTCGAATAATAGCATGTATGCAACAAGGCTGGTGAAACTGCCGACGCCTTTCTTTGTAGTATTTTACAATGGGACCACAAAGCAGCCTGAGAAAAGGAATTGAAACTTTCAGATGCTTTTGAGATAAAAGTGAAAGAGCCGGCATTGGAGCTTATGGTTATCCAGCTCAATATCGGCGAAGGCTACAATAAAGAATTGAAGGTAAAATGCCCCATGCTTGAGCAATATGCAACGTATGTAAGCAGAGTGCAGGAAAATAGCAGGCATATGCAATTGAAAGAAGCAGTCGAGAAGGCGGTTAATGATTGCATCAAAGATGGCGTTTTGGCAGAGTTTTTACGAAAAAACCGCGGGGAGGCGATTGGAATGAGCATATTTGAGTATGATGAAGAAAGGGAAAAGGCACTGATGGCTGCAGCAGAGCGGGAAAACGGTGCAGAGAAAAGCAGATCGGAAGACATACAAAACCTCATGAATACACTATGCTGTACCATCGACCAGGCCATGGATTATTTGTGCATTGAGCAGAAAGAAAGAGAAAAATACCGTGAAATGGTAATGAAAGAAACTGAAGAATAATAAGCAGGGGGCATCGGCAGATGCCCCCCCTTTCTTAACAAGACAAAAGGAACGTCCCTGAAATACCACGTGGGGTTTACAAAGCCACCGCCACGTGGTATAATCTTTATCAGTAGGAGGCATCTTTCGATGTTTCCGCCAATGAGTTTAAGAAGTAGTTATCCTAAACTTTGGGGGTCGAGGATAACTACTTTCTTTTTTTGTCTCTTGTCTCAATTACCTTGATGACAAAAGTGATGATTGAAAGCATGAACGTGCCGCCGGCGAATAACACCAACAGCAGCGTAAAAATCTCCATGACTGTCATAAGGCTCACTTCCTTCCCGAGCAAAATGCTCTTATTTCAAAGGTTGTTCACCTCCCTCCTATGTAAAATAGGCGGTATCATCCAAAGAATATCCTCTGTCCTACTGACTACTCTATTATACCACACTATAGTCTTCAGCTCAATAAAATTTCGAACATTTGTTCTATTTCTTTGAGTTAACCAAGACAAAAGGAACGTCCCTTATGTCAGCCGGCAATCCCAGACATCTATGTCGCTGTCCTGGAATATGGCCTTTAATCTGCTGTGAATTTGTTCTACTGTGCAGTCCTTTTTCATGATGCACTGTAGGAAGCCGCCACCGCCTGCACCGCAAATCATTCTTCCGTCAATCAGGTCTTCTATCGATTCAAAGATTTGTTCAATTAAAATATTACTGCTTCCGGCATCTAAAGTCTTGGACAGCTTCCAATGTTCGTTCAGTAAGGCAGCAAAGCTATCAATATCCCCTTTTTCCAATGCACTCTGCATTTTTCCTGCAACAACCTGGATTTCTGATAATGCATATACAGCGTCCGGGTTTGCCCCGATAAAGCGACCCACAACATCCCGCAACAAATTTCTGGCAAGACGTCTCTGCCCGGTATAAATCAATACAAAACGTTCCTGCAATTCTTTCATTGTTTCAGGCTGCAAATGCAAATGTTCCACCTTAATGTCCTGCCTGATTCCGGGTTTGGACGTAATCATCTTAATTCCGGCAGAAAGGCCTCCGACCTGATCCTGCCATCCGCCACCGGTGGACATAATCTGCTCCATTCTAAGTACGGTTCCATACAAGGTATCTTCCGAATAGGCAATGCCCATAAATTCCAGTAATGCTTTCACGCAGGCAGCTGCCAGAATACTGCTTGTCCCCAATCCACTGCCTTTGGGGACACCCGTCACCTCGGAATGCATCTCAAATCCACCACCGATTCTGTCCAGAATCTTAGTCAGATTCCCCCCGCTTTGTGGAATAATACCACATGCTACAAGAGCTGCTTTCTGCAAAGCAAAGGAGTCATAAGGATCTCCGGTACGCTGCAGTTCCCCGATTTCCGAAAACTCTCCGTGCACATCCATATCGCGGCTGTCAAAAACAATTTTTCTGTCCTCTATCCGTACCAGAGTCACTTCAACCGGGCATTCGTTATTCAATAAGATGGCCGCATTTAAGACCGTTCCACCCATCTCATTGCAATAGGGCGGTGTATCACTCCACCCGCCACCCCAGTTCACACGTAACGGCAATGAAACTTTGTGCCATTCCTTCACAATATGACAATTCTCCTGCGTTACAATATCCTGAACTGTCGCTTTCAGGATACCCTCACCGATGCATTCAAAGCTTTTGGAAAGATATTCTTCCCCCTTTGTGCCACCGAGAGCTGTCCCTATGTAAAAATACAGCCGAATTCTCTTCCTAAAATCCGCATTCCGCAAATTTCTCTCCAACCACTGTTCCTGTATGGAAGTCAATTTCGTGCTGTTTAATATGGGAATCGCCTTTTCCGCGGGCTCACCATTTTCAATCAGTTTGGCAATCCGGTCCATCCGCACTAAATCCCCCATGCGGGTATCCCAATCAATAATCGCCTGCGCATCTGCCTCATTAAATCCAGAGCAAAGGCTCTTTCTGTCAGCATTCACCCACGCTTCCAGATTTCCTCTGCCGTTTAACAAATCATACAGATTTAGTGCTGCATCCACGGCTTCGTCTATGTTCGGACAGGATGGATATAATTTTGCATTCCAGATGGTATGATCCCCGTCACCTTCCCAAAGTGTTTCGGCAGAAAGGGCATACTTCTCCATGAAAGCATGCAGGGAAGAACCAAGGAAATCACCCTTAACATCCCCTTTCGGATTATCCATAATGCCATATATTCTGGCTACAAAACGACCATCCTTTTGTTTTAAGCCATGGAGCACAACATTATCGGGAATCCGCTTTCCGTTCACATCCACATAGGAAAGAATCACATTGTCACCAATTACGCTACCATGGTGCACATAGCTATTTTCAAAATAACAGTTTTCGCCGCACTTTGCCCTTAAAGAAAGCACACTGTTATATCCGGCCGTATTACCGGAGAAACTACTGTTTACATGTCTGCTCCATCCCAAGCCCTCGTATTCTTCCACGCCGGAAGACATAAGCTGCAAGATTTCTCTGGAGGTACCAAAATGGATAAATTTAGCCGGTGCCAGACGAAGTAGTTTTAAGCGGAAAGAATGCAGTACTTCCCAGACCGCCTTTCTGGCATCCAAAAGTTCCTCACACATCTCCCCTTCCGGATTTTCTTTATAAAAATCCTCTAATGTTGCGTCCGTAGATAACGGATATAGGAAATCCCCATAAAGTGATAATCTTACTTTTTCGTTGACATATCTTTCAAAAGAAGCGTCTATTACCACTCCATTCTCCGAAATCAAGCTGTATAATCCACTTAACATCTGCGGTGAAAAAATAACGGAACCGGTATCAATATCCACACAGTTCTGTTCATTAACTGCACCCTGTTTTCTCAAATTATCCACAGATTGTTTATGCAGAAATCTCTTTACATTTCCATCATCCCCACGTAAAAAGACCCCATGATTCTTTCCGGTCTCCACACTCTCCTTAAAGGAGATTGCCGTTGCACCGTTTCCCGAATAATCCACTAAGAGCGGATTAAACAATAAAAGAACATCTCCGGAAAGAAGCAACATTCCCTCACGTATTCTTCCGGCTACGGATGCCATAACAATCATAAATTCATCAAAAAGTGTGGAGGATCTTCCGTTCGGCAATTCATGGGGAACCGGGGAAAACAATTTTCCCAAAGCAGAATACTGGGGCACTCTTTTGGAGTCCCCACCGGAATGAATTACCAGTATTCGAAGACCTTTAAAATCATGGTTGCCTGTCTGCTTAGCAATATAACGGATAACACCAAGTGTGGCTCCGCCGGAACCCACCCGCTTTCCATGAGGATCCGGTATCACCGCAAAATGCGTCTTTGGCGGCAAAAAGCCGGCATTTTCTCTCTCTTTTAACTGTGCACGAAATCCCATTGCCTGCTGCTCATTCGAAGCCGTCAGAATCACATAATCCCAGCATGCGAAGCCCGGCCTGGTAAGTGCACGCTTGTAATCCTCCCACGCATCCATATACGATTGTGATAAAAATAAAGAAGTAAGGTTTTTGATATTATTCATAGTTATTCTTTCGTTTTCTGTAGTACACACATAATCACGAATGAAAAGCCCCTGTCCTAACGATAGATGTGTGCCTATCCTATTGTAACATAAAAAAATAGATATATCTACTTTTCTTCTGCATACCGAAAATAAGGATTCCTCTGATTTTCTCTTGTATTTTGCTGAATTATGAATTTGGCCGATTCGGCCGCTTGAAAATCATTAAATAGATTTGAAACATTAGATAAACTTGAAACATTAGATAAATAAGAAAGTTTGCTTAAAGTCCTGCTTTTTCTTCAAATTCTTCCACTGTTTTTGATACAGCCGCCAATTTCAGAAGTTCATCCTGTTTTTCTGCATCTGTAACCTGACGTATTTTGGACGCAAGTTCTTCCGATACATCGCCAAGGACATTAAGGAACATGATAATGGAATATGCTTTACCTTTGGCTTCACCGGCTAAAAATTCGTCCTTCAAAAGTTCACTGAACAGCATATACCTTACCCCCATTTCCCTGTCTTGCCTGATTTTGGCTACTGTTTCCTGCAGTCGGCTTACATACTCGTCATGGAAATCCTTTTCTGCCTGTTCCCGGTCTGCACCGGCGTATTCCAAGAAAGATACCAGTTCCTTTGGAACCTCATCCCTGTTCTCACCTTTGGTGCTTAAGAAAACCGTATAACTACCGTCATCGTACGAAAAACTTTCATCCTCCAAAAAGGAACTCTTCACTGTGTAACGGTATTTTTCCAGTCCGAAGGGATCATAATGTTGAAATGGCTGCCCTTTTCATCCTTGGCGTACACGTCCAGCCGCACGCTCTTGTATTCCGGATGGTAAATAAAGCTCTTTTCCTTATCCACCACCACGTGGTCGATTGCGATTTCCAGAATGCGTTCCAGTAGAGCCTTGCAGTTTTCAGCATCTGACATGACTGCTGCAAACATAAAACTGTTCTTTAAAGTTAAATCCTGTAGTGTTTTACTCAATTAGTCCTCCTGTCTCAGAGGAATCCTAAGTTCAGAATAGCATAATACGTTGTTTCGGTCAACTATTTTTAATTATTTCACTTTACGTTTTAACGTCAAATATTATTGTAGGTCCTTACCGTTTTTCCCGGATGTTTATAATTTTCTTCACCTAAAAAATACGTCTTTGGGAGCATGAAACCGGCATTTTTTCTCTCTTTTAGCTGTGCAGTTGAGTATTCCGGCTCTCGTTGAGCCACCTGTCCGGAGTTTGAGAGCCACCATTCCGGCGCAGCATAGAGCCACTATTCCGGCACAAGAAAATCAGGATTCCAGACTTGTGGAAACCGTTGTATAGATTCCTTATACTGTATTCATGCACCGATTGGTGTAAATACACTATAAGGAGGGTCAAAACCATGACCAAATATCGCGAAATTATCAGACTTCGCAGTCTGGACTTCAGCGAACGGAATTTAAACAGTCATAGAACAAATTTATAGGAATTGACAGTCAAATGGCGCTTTCTTTTATCTTATGGTGCACATGAATAAGTGTTTACAAACGACCTATGTGCAACATGTCATACATGCCGATTATAAGGCCGATCTTATACTTTACATTATAAACATTTACTTTGCTCCCCGTTACTCGGGTTGATCATTTAAAATATTTTTAATTACTCCTGTTAACAATGTACTAGAAATACCATCTGTATGCGGTAGATAAACAATTTCCACTCCCACTCCCCCAAATTGTTCTTCATATTGTTCCCACTGAGGTGTCCCTTTCCAGTCAGAACCGACAAACATCTTATTAAAGTGATATTTATTCCATGCTCCAAGTTTATCCTTATCAACTTGTGAAACCACTTGATCAACATATTTTATCGCCCCAACAATGGCAGCACGTTCTTCGTAAGGAATAACGGGCATCTTGTTTTTTTCACGCTGAACTAACTCGTCAGTGCTTACACCAACAATCAAATAATCACATTGTTCCTTTGCTTTCCGGAGTATATTTAAGTGCCCAATATGAAACATATCATATACGCCCGTAGTATATCCTATTACTATCTCTTTCATTTCAACTTTTTTCTCCTTTTGTAAATCTTGGTAAAACTCTATTCACTAAAGCTTTAAAATCCTTAGTCCATCCATACTCCACCAGAAATATCAAATTCGTAGTAACGCAAATCACAATAAATTTTATAGTAAATCCCAACCAATCATCAATCAAAATATGTTCAACCAACCAATACTGTATAACTCCATTAAACACCACACCACATGTCTCAACTATATATTTAAAATAATACTCGAAAGGTTTTTCATTAAAATTATTTTTATATACAAGCCATGGATCAACAACAGTCGTTGTAACCAGCCTTGAAATGCCTGTTGCTATAAAAATACCTGCCAACCCACCTTTTTTTCCCCACCAAATTGAAAGAACTATGTTGATTATTGCAGAAATCATTGGCACCCAGCGACTCTGCATAAATAGTCCTTGAGTTGTTCTAAATATATATGCTGAATATTGCACCCCATTAATATACAAACTAAAAATGATTGCAAATACCACACTCTGATCCAATAGATATTTTTTTCCAATCCACAGATCAATGAAATCATTTGCCAATACAAAAAATCCTATAGAAACGAATCCATAAAGCCAAACACATAATATCAGCAACTGATGCATTACGTTACGAATCTGTTCTTTATTCCCACTTACCGATAAATTTCCAACACTTGCAGTAATGGAGTTAATAGATCCGCCTATGATATTCGTCACGTTATTCATCAGCATAGTATAATTTGAAGCTATGCCTACTGCAGTAACATTAATAATAGACGAAATGATAATATTATCTGTTCCATTAAGTATTACTGATCCAATTTTATATACAAACAGTGCTTTTACATTTGCGAATATTTGTTTTGTTTCTTTCTCGCTAAGTTTATTATCATTTCTTTCCGTTATAAACGGATACATTTTATCCGCTTTAATTGAAAGTGCAATATTCTGTCCTAATGTACATAATATATAAATTACTAAGTATGTGATATATTGATGCGTAAAGAATAAGAACACACTCTGCAAAACAATCTGAGCAAATTGAAAAATCCTCGAATATAATTGGACAATGTAGTCTTTTTGATTTGCTGTAATCAAAGTCTTCTTATAACTATAAAAATATGATGCTGAAGTATTTATTAAAAACAGTACATATATTAATGTCAAGTTTTCCTTAATATCAGGAACTTCTTTAATAATGTATGGCAAAAAAGGAATCACACATAACCCCATTACCAATACAGAAAATCCAATTAAAAAGTAAGCTTTTTTATAAAATTTCATCAAAGCTTGAATCTTAGAATTATCTTTTTCTGCAATGGGTTTATAAAGGCTGAAAACAATTGAGCTGCCAATTCCAAGTTCAGCAAATGACAGAACAGTCAAAATATTCGTATATAGGCTGTTCACGCCCAAATAATCAGAATTAAGAAAATAAATAAATAAAGATCTACTAATAAATCCTAATATGACATTTACTATCTGCATAGCAGAACCAGTCAATACATTTATCATTGCATTCCCAGTTCTCGAATGTTTAGTCATCGCCATCCTCCCTTGTTGCACTAGTAGATAGCCCAGCAATAATTGCTAACGCTATATACATATATGAGTTAAAAGACACTTCAACAATCGAGCAAATAAATAGAACCGTTACCAACACTACAAATGGATACGCTTTATCTTTATTACTTAAAGATGTTTTTCCTAATTTGTAAAATGTAGCAAGGACCAAAATAGCAAAAGCCCCCAACCCAATAGCACCATAATCAATCAAAAATTTTATCGTTCCATTTTGCGCATTGCCATATCCTACTACTTTTTCAACAATAATATTTTGGTAACCATATCCCCAAATAGGTTTGTTTAGGATAATTCCTGTCAAGTATGAATATATTTTTGTACGTCCCGTCAAGGTACCATCTTCGCCCAAAATTGTTGTTACAAAATATTGAATAGATGGAATTTGTAAAACCGTATTTAATGATACATATATTACTAAAATCACTCCCCACAACACAGCAATAAATTTCACTCCGCTAAGCTTATCAACTAATACATTTTTAAGCATCAGCATTATCCAAATAGCTAAGATTGCAACAACTCCTGTTGAACAATCAACTATTTGAGCAACAACTATCGAATATACTGCCAAGATTGAGAGTTTGATTTTCTTATACCCTTTGAATCTATAATATGATAAAGCGATTACTAAACAATGTAGATATGCAACTCTAAACTTACTGCCAATCAAATAATAAGTATTGTAAAATTTAACACCAAAAAAACAAAGTATATCGTTTAGAACCATTACTATTAAAGCAAATAATCTAAGCAAGTTCACCAGCTTGTTATATGATTCTTTTTTTATATAATTTGAGATTAAATAAAATGTTTCGACAATTATAAGCCCATATATCGCTGCCAAGAATAGAATGCGACTGCCGTACCCATAATTAACAAGAGTTGAAAGTATAATTGCTAAAGGAAAAAAGAATACATAACCTACTTTATCGAAGCAGCCTTTTATCTGAATAATATATATACTTAATAACAGAGCAACTATATAAGAAGCATAGTTATAAAATTTAACCGGAACCGCAAAAATCTCAAATAACAACAGAAATAAACATAGTATCACAAAAGAGGACTTTTTTATCTTCATCACTAATTATCCTCAACTTTCTAAAATTTAAAATGATATGTACTTTGGCGCATGATTCACTCTTTTACTCTCCTCAGGTAGTTTCATGTAGTTCGACCCAAAAATCTGTTTCAAGACGAAGTCATAATCATTCGGCACAAAAAAATCATGACCTTCAAATCTCATTTCTTTCAATGGGTAATATTTTTCTTTTAAGATTGTTTGTTTTTTATAATCATAGTTCGATCCAACATTAAAATAATACTGAGATTTTTTTCTCCTACCAGATACTATTTTTTGCCCTATCATCATCCATTTATTGATACTTACTATTTTAGAGAAATTCGACAACAGTTTGATTTGGAGAGACACATCTCCTGCTATTACTCCTCTTCGATAATACATAACATCTTGAATTTTCTTTGCCATTTTAATTTTAATTCCTTGGAAGAAATTATCTGGTTCATTTCCATCATCTAATGGAAAAATATCAATAAAAATTCCTTTGTTAGTATGAATATTTTTCAAACGGTTTTCTGCAAAAATGGTCCCGCTTTTTCTTACTTTTCCAAACAAAAGCCAATAATCTTTATCATTTTCTATGCACTGAAAATGATATAATTCCCCTAAAGCTTCATTTGATAAGGATACAAACTTTTGGTAATCCGCTCTTGGCATTGCTATATCCAAGTCATCATCCCATGGTATAAACCCTTGATGCCGAACCGCTCCAAGTAAAGTTCCTCCTACCAAGAAATATTTTATATTATTTTTTCTGCATACATCGTCAACTTTCAAAAGTATTTCTAACTCAGTCATTTGCAACCTACGTAGCATATTACCCGAAATCATATCTCCTCCTCAAAGACGCTTTCATTATCCTCATATAGGTTTCTAATGAAAATATCTTTATGTTTCTCAAGCCACTTTTTGTCTTTATTCCACCACTGAAACTCCATCAATTTATGAATCATTGGTTCATCAAATCTATACTTGATTATCTTCGCAGGAATTCCTGCTACAACCGAATAATCTGGCACATCTTTTGTTACTACGGCACCTGCGGCAATAACTGCACCATTTCCCACTTTAACTCCCTGTGTAATGATTGCGCCATGCCCTATCCATACATCGTTCATCACCATAGTTTGCTTTACCCGGGGAAATTCGTCCGCAAAAGTACTGTTTAAAAATCGGTAAAAAATAGGATAAGTAGTTACTCGATTCAAATAGTGCTCCCCAGGCCCAATACACACACTGTGTCCTATGGAGCAGAATTTTCCTATTCTAACGCCAGGATACAGAAATCCACTATTTATGTATGTGTATTGATCAATTTCAACATCCCGATCAATAAAAGTGACATTGGACCCCAGCATTACTCCATACCCAATTTTGTGTTTAAGAATGTCCATTGGTATAGAATAACAACGAATGTCCTGCTTCTTTTTCTTCGCATAATAACTAACGATCATTCTGCGCATAATACTTGGTATTTTCATTGTGAATATCCTCATAAATATCAATCAATTTCTCTGCATTAATAATTCGGTTATGTGTCTTTTGGGCATGGGCTCTGGCGGTCTGCCCCAATATTTCGGCATTTTCTCTCATTTCAAACACCTTATCAATATAATATGCCAACATATATGGGGCATCTGCCTGATAAATGTACCCTTCTTTTCCATGCTCCAAAAGATTCTTGACTCCACCAACATCTGATGTAATACATGGTAAACCGAGTATCATTGCCTCTCCCACTGAATTTGGCGAATTTTCTATCATAGATGCACTCACGAATACATTTGACTGTAGAAATCTTTTTTTCATTTCCTTTTCAACCAACGGTCCCGTAAATACTACATTATTGTACAAATCCTGATTATATACTAAATTGCGAAGATACTTTCCATATGAACTAATTTTATAAAAAGGAAACTCAGTTATATTCGTCCCCGCAACATACAATTTTACATCCGGATATTTATTCTTAATGAGAGGAAGCGCTCTGAGCATAATATGAAGGCCTTTTATTGGCGTTGTGGCCTGACTGAAAAAAATACTATGCTTCTCACAGTTTTCATATCTCCACTCATCTTCATAAAACGAGTTTCTGAGCACTTCATTATTAACATAATATCGAGCAGAAGGCGACAACTGCCTTGTACAAGCCTCATCCCAGTCAGTTCTTCCAATGACATTGGGAATCAGGGCTATAGCTTTCTCTTCATATTTTCCTCTTTCCTTTAATTTATTTGCTGCTTTATATTGATTTTCATTCTTCAACCAATCCCGGATGGTTCGACCATAGACAATATTTACAGGCAAAGCATTCAGATAATGCGTTGAATATACAGACACCAATCCCTGAATCGACACAACCGTCTTACTTATTATTTTCTCCTGAATACATGCCTCCACCATAGAATAGCAGTGTGGAAACTCTGTTCCCATTAAATGGACAATATCTGGCTTTTCTCTCTTAAGTATTTCTGCAAATACATTTTTCAGCTGTGGGTCATATCTCCTTGCATCTTTTGTCTGAGTATAACCAATGTATTCGACACCTTGGATAAAATCATTTCTAACATTATTCTGTAAGTTTTGAGGATAGCATATAGAGAGAATAACATCCGATTTGGTTGCCAATGCATTAAGCATCCCCGAAATCCAACCTTCATTTACTGTTGCAGTACTATTTGTTTTCTCCGCCACTGTAGGTATGACAAAATTCACCAGCCACATTACTTTCATCGTCACATTCTCCTCAAAACCAATTTGTTACATCAAAGCTTCCTTTAGGTGCGCACGTTATCTTATCTGGATTATTATTTAAGAAAGAAGCCCAAAAACCAAAAGTACTGTTTGTTGAAATATTATGTTTGCATAGCGACATCAACTGCATATCCACATAACTTTTTTCACCGCTATTCCAATTGACAAAGCAAATAATATCAGTTTTATCCAACCCAAGCGTTTTTAAATTGGCGAGCACCCAATCCGGGTCATCAGAAAATATATAGAACACTGGTTTATCTACCCTTTTTCTGATATATCTTACACTTCTCTTGAAATACCCAAACTTAAAGCAATCTGCATTATATTTATAACAATCCGATTTTCTAACATGAATGCTTACAGAATTACAATTCTGTATTTTCTTCGCCGTATCTATGTTTTTTTCATCTGTCAACACTGGAAAAGAAAATGCTCGTACCAACTCTTTGCGAATACACTGAATGCCTGAACCCGGTCTGATAATGCCAAATAAATCAGAAAAATATTCGCAATTATTTTTTTTAAACACTTCTGCTTGGGTATATGATTCCATCTTATTCTTTCCATTGATTGTCCACACAAGACTTCTAAGCGCATATCCCAGCAAGGTATTTCGATGATCTACATACAATTGCTTAATCATAGGTCTGGCTTTAACAGGAGCCTTGACAGAGTCAGGACTAATCAACTGATTCTCACACAGTATTTTTGATATTATATTTTGAGAAGCCGTCCAGTCAATTTCCCAAAATTTTGACTTCAGAATAGTTTCAATGACATCGTTATAATTATCACGAAGCACTGCATTAACATTATTTGCCTTTATTCCAAAGACTTTCTCCAATTCGTAACCGTTCCACATTTTCATATACTGCTCAATCCCCGGAACGTCAAACAAAAATGTCTCTAAATAAATATTTTCATTAGGATATGTTTTTTTCAACGCTAAATATTGCGCATAGTAACACATCTGATTTCCCAATCCACACTCGCAATGTACGATTTTCATCATATACTCCCTATAAAACTTCTTTATCGATCTTTAATGTATTTTGCAGGATTTCCACCCCAAACTTCATTTGCTGGAATGCTATGTGTTACTACCGACCCAGCTCCTACTATTGCATTTTCACCTATATTTACACCCTTAAGAACAATACTACCAGCACCTATAAAAACATTATCGCCAATGATAATAGGGCTTGAGGGAATATCAGATGTATCTTCATTATCAACTATTCTGGATAAGTTATGAAAGTCATTATCATACAGTTTTACACCTGCTCCAAGCCTGACATGTTTTCCAATTTGAATGAGTTTTCTAGCATTAATACATACATTAGAAATTCCCGAATGGTCACCAATAATTATCTGCCCAGTTTGACTAGTGTGCAATATAGTCCTTGGATAAAAGCCAAGTTCACTCGACTCTAAGTTGGAATTAATAGAAACATTTTTGCCAATAAGAATTTGCCCATAATTTGTGATATGAAGCACTCCACGTATATGAGGAAGCCCTTCACATTTAACATCCCATAACATAAACTGTGGCCAATTCAGGACTATTCCAATCACCTCTTTTAAGTTCGTAATCATTCTATATATTTTTCTTTTGATCCCCATCTTTTCACCCTCTTGCCACAATCTATGTCTATATCTCCATTTCATTTAGAACTGTTTTGTAGAAATGTAGTCACTCGCCTGTGTTATTGTAATCTTATTTGGATTTTCGTTCAAAAAGCTCCCCCACCATCCAAACGAACTTTTCGTAGCAATGTTATGCTTACAATTTGCCATGATTTGCATGTCTCGGTAGCTGTTTTTCCCACTGTTTACATCTACAAAATAAACTCTATCTTGCTCATCCAATCCAATTAATTTTAAATTATCTCTGCACCATGCCAAATCATCTGAGAAAATAAAGAACGCGGGACTTTCTACCATGGACTTTATGTACGCGACACATTTGGGAAAGTATCCGAATTTATAGCAATCCTCATTAAATTGCAGATAATCCGTTCTACGCACATGGATTGATACTGAATTTGAATTTCGAACAAGTTGTAAATATCTAATATTATCCGAATCCTCTGGGGTGCTAAATTTCAATCCATCTCGAACCTTGTCTCCAATAGTGTCATAAAGAAATTGACTTTTCATAAAGTCCAACGTTATGTTATAAAAATAATTTCCTTCCTTTTTCTCGTACAAATGTTTTCCGCAATCTTTTGCAATTTTCTTATATATACTATACGCAATCCTCTTTGCTCTATATATAGTTCGCGAATTAGTTGACTCTGTGATAACCTTCTTAATCACTGAATTAACTTTTGCTTTAATTCTATTATCAACCTTTTCCGTATAAACAAAAGCATTCTTTAGGTTCAAACCGTATTCTTCCATCATATTGATAAAAACATCTGCATAATTCCAACCATGATTCCAAAACTCACTCTTTCGAAGATATTCAATCTGTTCATTTATCTGGTCTTCTGAAAATAAAGATCTTATGTTTGGTATCGTTATACCAAACACAGTCTCTAATTCATATCCATTCCACATTGATATTGTAGAATGGGCTTCTTTGACATCATACAAGTAAGTATCTATATAGAACTCATCATTTGGATTGGTCTCTTTGGCAGCTACATATACTGCATAACATGCCATTTGATTGCCTATGCCGCCTTCAACATGAATAATTTTTATAGCCACTTTCTCCCTCTTTTCTTCCTTTACAGCAACTATTTCAATGCTCCTGTCTTTCCAAAGGTAGTTTTCATTACTTTATGTTCATAAATTTTGGCATCAACCAATTCTCTATACCAGAAATTCAACATTATATGGTATATAAACCCAGGCTTTCCATCCAAAAATCCACCCTTAACAATGTAACGGTACGCAAATAATACAAAAGGTCTCCAAAATATTGGAAACTTGTAATACATGGCCCTTTGTTTTCGTTTTGTCTGCATTGTCCCCGCCGCAACATTTTCCACTGTCTTATCATCCATTTGTTCAAAGTAATCCATTGCAGCTCGAGTTGCATACCAGTTATGTTTATGAATCCATCCATGAATACTCTTAATTGCATAATGTTCAGCATCGTGTGTCAATAAAATGGAATCACCTGTAGACAAAATAGTATGCTCATCTATATTTCTATTTTCAATTCTTCCTATACCATTTTTAAATATTAATAGCTTCTGAAATGGATATACATCACCATGTTTAAGCCATCGATTCAAGAAAAAAACTCTCTGGTTAACTCTCATTCCATTAATATTATCATTCTGATGGGCGAGGCATTCACCTTCTGCTTCAGCACATAATTCGGGAGTAAATCTCTCATCTGCATCTATACGAAGAACCCACTTTGTGCTAATATTGCAATTGTCTAATCCCCAATTAAACTGTGTAGCATAATTTGTAAAATCATGAACATATACATCGGCACCTAATGATTTTGCAATATCAACCGTTGCATCCGAACTACCACTATCTATAACTACAATTCTTTTTGCAAGTGTTTTTATACTGTTAATACAATTTGCAATATCACTTTCTTCATTCATCGTAAGAATAATCGCGGTTAAATCAGCCATTTTCATTTCCCCTCGTTTTTTCTAATCCATTCTATTGTTGCTTTCGTTCCTTCCAATCTCGTGTATGGCATATCAGGGGCAATCCTATATGTGTTTGTCATATCGTTTGTACCGTCATTGGTCATGTTCTCAAATCTAAATGACTGCATCGGAAAATGAATACCAAACACTCCCAAGAAATCACCAAATTTTGCCAAGCACTTAACGAACCACACCGGCATAGTTGGAACTTTAAATCCGAGTTCATTTGCAATTTCATCAGCCCATTCATTGATTTCATAGGCAGGTTCATCACCAATATAGAAGACCTTATTATCTTCATCAGGAGTTTCGTTAAACAGTAACTGCTCAATTTGATATACTGCATTACCAATGTACCCGTAAGTCTTGTGGCACTTGATATGTCCGATATGAAAATACATTCTTCTCATTACCAGATCAAAGAAGTTACGATAAGGCACTCCAAACCAAGGCCCCCAAATAGAAGTAGGACGAATAATGCACCAGTCGCACTGCGGTTTATCCGCCCATACTCTTATTTCGGTTTCTACCTTACTCTCTCCATATTTTGTATGCGGACAATAATCGTGCTGATTCTTTATTTTATAACCATTACGAGTCACAAACTTGGAGGAGGTTATAATGACCTTCCTAAGATTCGGCAACTTGTGGATAATCTTCATCAAGTTCTCCACACCTACAACATTTGCCGAATAATCTTCTAAAGTCTTACCATCTAGGTCGGTTCGTGCTGCAAGATGGATCAGATAATCTGGTGTAAAGTCCAACATCGCTTTTTCAAAAGAATCATAATCAGTGATGTCCACATTCTTCCACATATTATTGCGCTCAGAAATCTTGGGTTTTTTTAAGTCGATATTGCAAACTTCATAACCTTGTAAAAACAAGTCCTCTAAAAGATTTGTTCCAATAAATCCTGACGCTCCTGTCAACAATATTTTTTCTTTCATGTTTTAGCCCTCACAAATTTGATATTTCTTCCACATATCTCCGTATGCTCACATCTCTGGTCAGCTTCTCTTCCAAATACTTCCGACCATTCATGCCCATCTGCTTCACTTCCACATTATCAGAATTTTCTATAAACCATCGGATAATATCAGCAACACCAACATAGTCCCCCGGCTCACAGCACTTGCCACAGTTACATTCTTCAATCAGACCACGAACTTCGGTACCACTCTCAAGTACACCAATGATTGCCTTACCGGCAGCCATAATTCCATATGCTTTTGACGGACAAGATACCCCCTTGATACCCTTAGCATTAACACACCAATGTACATCTCCTGCGTTTAAACTATAGATTAAGTCTCTCTTATCTTGATAAGGAATAAAGACTATATTTTCAATATGATGCTTGTCAACATACGCAACTAACTTATCTAAAACAGAACCTGCACCTACAAAAGCAAATACTACTTCTCGTCCATCCGTAGTCTTTGGTCCAGGCTCATATACACCTTTCTGTGTATATCCTTTACGAAAATACTTCAAAACCTTTATAAGGCTTTCTAAGTCATAGTACAATCCTATATTGCCAGAGTACATGATGACGAACTTACCATCCAGACCATACTTCTTCTTAAACTCCTGTACCCCAGGATGATCTCCCGGCAACGGATAAATCTCTTTCTCATCAATCCAGTTGTTAATCATCACTGTTTTCGGGACTTTCTTTCCTTTAAAACGATGCTTCACTGTTTCAACTATGTCACGGCCAACTGTGATGATAAGATTACTCCGCTTACAACTGAACTTATCAAACCACATCATAACATCTGTAACCAATTTACTCTTGCTATAACCTACCGCCAATACCTGTTCCGGGTTGAAATCTTGAATATTGTAGATATACTTAGCGTGCTTTACCCATTTGCCCCATACACCAAGCAAACCGCCCAAAATTGGAGGCTGTGAAATAGAAAAAACATAGTCCATCTTACCAACCTTGAAAGTTGCCATCATTGCTCCAAAGAAATAAGAAACTATGTTTATAATGCGACTTTTCTTATTCGTTTTACTGAATTCCGGTACTCGAATACGAAGTACTTTCACCCCGTTAATAATTTCTTCGTAATATTTTTTTGTCTTATAACAATCCTCAATAGTTCCAAGATACGAAGGAACCACACAAATCACAGTAATATCAAATTGATTTAGCATGCCCTCTGCAAGTTCACGAAGAATCTGACCAGTTGATGCAGTATCCGGAATATAGTAATGTGCATAAATTAGCATCTTCTTTTTTTGCATATCTGCATCTCCTCTCGTAAGCACTACATCCATGATTATAGGCTATGTGCACACATGCATCATAGCCTATCCATCCATAACCGTTGCACCCTCACATGGACCCTTCCTTCTTAAACACCACCATCAGGGTCTTGAACAATATTTTCATATCCAGCGCCATGCTCCAGTCACGGATATATTGCTTGTCCAGTTCTACCACTTCTTCGAAGTCTATGATGTTGCTTCTGCCGCTTACCTGCCACATACCGGTGATACCGGGCTTAATAGCAAGCCTTGCTCTGTGATGAAGCTCGTATTTATTCCATTCATCCTCGGTAGGCGGTCTGGTACCGCACAGGCTCATTTGGCCGATTAATACGTTAAAAAACTGAGGGAATTCATCCAGACTGTACTCTCTGATAAAGTTTCCGATACCCTTCTTAATGGTACCATCCGGTCTTTTCTTGCAGCCAATGATACGGGGATCATAGTCCAGTTTGAACATCATACCGTCTGCTACCCGGTTCTCTGCCATGAGTTCCTTCTTGCGTTCTTCCGCATCCAGATACATACTGCGGAATTTATACATCTTAAATTTCTTGCCGTTTCGCCCGATTCGGGTCTGGGCAAAGAAAATCGGTCCCGGGCTGCTTATAAAAATCAGGGGGCCCAGTATCACAATTAAAACCAGTGTAATCAGACAACCCACAAGTCCTGCCGCAATATCCATCAATCTCTTTAAGATTAACTGTCTCATTGTGGCATAATTCATACTGAAGGTCAGTACTCTGTGACCTGCCATTTTCTCCACTGTCTGCTTCTGTGTGGTCAGTTCAAAAATGTTGGTAAGATCCAGATGAATCACAACACCCATCTCCACCAGTTTATCAATCAGATTCTTGTGCCTATCATGGTTGTTTTCAAAGAAATAGACTTCATCCACCCATTCCCTGCAGAGATATTCAATAATGCCGTCTGCATTTTCCACAACCTCCACGCCGGCAATCTCCTGTCCCTTACAGTCCTCATCCATAACGCAGATACCGTTAATCCTGTATCCGCTGATGGTAAGATTGGATATAACCTTGGGAAGTTCCCCCAGCTTGTCCTTTTCCGTAAAGATGACTAACGAGGTAATCCCGGTATGCTTCAGCACATTCTGTAAAATTTTTTTATAAAGGATTCGTAACAGGAAGGACGGGATAAAATATAGTGCTCCGGTCAGATAGATGACAATACGGGAATAATCTGCCCGAAACTGGGTGGCAAAGAGGATAACAATTACCAAAGCATCCACCGTAATCACATGCTTGAAGGTAATGGCAAATTCCTGATACAGGCCACGACGAAGCACATTTTTCATCGTATTGTTAAAGAGAATTACAAAGAAATCGGTTGCCGTGAAAATAAGTGCAACCATGGCATACAAATTGGTGACATAGGGACTCTTTAGCCCCTGTCTCAGCATATAAGCGATAATATAAGCAATATTCAAACTGATTAGATCCAGTATGATAAAATCCAGGTGCTTAATCCACCCTTTTGGCTTTCGTCTATACATCCCTTATCTCCTGTCGGAGACTGCCTACACATCGTCTCCGTATTTCTCATAGACACCGTACTTATTACCGTACTTACTGTATTTTCCATACTTACCGTATTTGCCGTATTTGCCGTACTTACCGCCATAGTAGTGATGGTTGTAATAACCGCCCTTGCCCAAGTCTACTTTATTTACCACGGCCCCCAGAATTCTGCATCCGGTAAGTTCCAACTGTTTTTTGATATCCTGCAAAAAGTGGTAACTGTTATTGCCGCTTTCTATTACGATAATAGTCCCGTCACATTTTGGTGCAACCACCGCCGCATCAATGACCCAGCCTACCGGCGGGCAGTCCACAAGAACCATATCATAGCGTTCTCTTAAGTTTGCAATCAGCTTCTCAAAATAATGATTGTTTAATAATTCGGTGGGATTGGGTACCACATGCCCGGCTAAAATCACATCCACATTCGGCATATTGGTGCTGTAGACGATGTCAGCCTCTTTTTTCTGTCCGGAAAGGTAATGGGACAGACCATAAATGGTTCCGTCTGCGGTAATGCCGTTATGGCCTACCATTACGGATTTACGCAGGTCACAGTCCACTAATATGACTTTTTTATTATCTTCCCCAAGGGATCTGGCAAGTTCCAAAGTTACGGTACTCTTTCCTTCATCCGGCGTACAACTGGTGAACATTACTACTTTCACTTCATCCCCGCAGAAGGAAAGGTTGGTTCGAAGGGAGTTAAATGCCTCCCTGGTAGCATAGTCCTGCTCTGCCAGCTTCTGAAAGGTCAATGTTTTACTCATGTTCTTGCTCCTTCCTTACTGCTTTTTTTCTTCTTTCTTCTTTTTTTCTTACTCTCTTCTTCGCGTAAGGGTATACTGGTCAGGGTATTGAGACCTAAGTACTTCTCCACATCATCTGCATTCTTGACGGTATCATCCAGTAAGAATCTAACCACAATTATCGCACAGGCAATAAAGACTCCGAGAAGCATGCCGATAAGCACGTTTTTCTTTTTATTCGGGCTGATGGGATATACCGGTACGGTACCATATTCTACTACGTTGGGAGCATCCGTCGCCATAATGCTGGAAATCTTGTCCCTTGCTACATCAGTCAGTTCATCCACAATCAGTTTGGCATCTTCCGGCACATTGTCCCTTACCGTAATCTTGATAATACGGGTATTGCTGGGATTATCAATGGAAATCTGTCCTAACATATCTTCATAAGTATAATTTAATCCCAAGTTCTCAATTACCTGCTCCACCACGGTACGGCTGGTAATCAGTTCCTTGTAGTCCTGTGTGAGTGAAGTACCCATCTGGATATCCGCCAGAGATGTAATGGAGGTGGACTTGGTTAAAATATAAAGTCTGGAGGAGGACTGATAAACCGGTGTGGTGAGATACAGACTATACACCGCAAATAGTCCCGCTACCAACAGCATACTGGCGATAATGATGACGATCTTGGCTTTGAGCACATAGAAAATCTCAAGTAAGTCAATTTCTGCTTCATCGTTTTGTGTGTTCATATCTTTCTCCTTATCGCAGGGCTAAACCCATTCGTTTTTCAGTAGTTTTTCTACATTCACTGCCATAATCTCTTCTATTTCTTCTTTGACAGCTTCGTTTTTTATCTTCTGAAAGACACTGCCCATCCTGGGTTTCCGAAAATCCAGCCGATGGCAGTCACTTCCGATGAAGTGAACTAAGCCATCTTTCAGGATTTTCTGTACATATTTAGAGTGTCTGTCAAATAAGCCTCCCAGCAGGCTTTCTGCATTTATCTGGATATACGCACCTGCATCGATTAAATCCTCGATGAGTTCGCTTTGCTGGTACAGGCAGTCGTACCGCTCCACATGGGCCAGAATCGGGCGATAGCCGGCCTCTGTAAACTCCTTTACCGCATGGAATATTTTCTTGTATTCCAGACGGGTGTTAAACTCTACCAGACAGTAATCGGTATCTGCCAGTGTCAGTACCTTTCCGGCCTTTACGTCCTTTACGACGCCCTCTTTGTAGTAAATCTCATTTCCACCGTAAAGCTCCATATCCGGGTATGTTTCTTTGATTTTCTCTGCCACTTCCGTTCTTAATTTTCGTAAGTGTTCCGGGCTTGCACTTTTATGTCCCGGTACGTAGTGGGGGGTAGCAAAGATTCTTCTCGTTCCCTCTTCATAACAAAGCTTAAGAAGGGCTAACGTTTCTTCCATATTCTTACTTCCGTCATCCACACCGGGTAGGATATGGGAATGGATATCTGTATAAACGCTCATTATTTCTTTCTCTTTTTATGATGACTCTTCCCGCTTTGGGAACCAGTTTTGTGCTGGAACAGTACTATCGCTGCTGCGATTACCGCTATGATAATTACGCTCATGGATACGGTCATCAGATTGACATTATCCACAAATTTTTTATTCCGACGCACCTTCCTAGTAGCGGATTCTTCCTCGCTGCTTTCCTCGGAAGCTTCTGTGCTTTCTAAACTTTCGTCCGGGATTTCGACCACTGCTATTGCTTCTTCCGTGGATTCTTCGATTTCCTCCGTAGTCGTTTCTTCTGTCTCTTCCGGCTCTTTGCTCTCCGTTTCGGTGGGCTTTTCCTCCGGCTTCTGTATAGGTTTTTCTATGGATTCCTCGATTTCTGTTTCCGTTTCGGTCTCGGTTTCCTCAATGGGAGCTTCCGTCTCGGTAGGTGTAGGCTCTACGGGAGTACCCGGATCTGCCGGTTTCGGTTTTTCCACCGGTACCATGTATCCACCTGCGATGGCATCCGGTATCAGGTTATAAATCTGGGATAATGCACTATCTACCTGTTCTTTCGTAAGGTCCACATCATCCTGGAGTAAGTAGCTTCTGGCCGTTGCTATGGCAGAATCTGTCGCCTTATACATCACATCATTATAGAGATACTGCTGTCCGGCTGCATCGAGCAGTCTTTGCTCCTGTGCATTGATATCCCCTGCAAATACTGCCACCGAAGGGATAAGGCAAAGCCCCACGCATAGAATTCCTGCCCCTATAAATTGGGATATTCTTTTCATATTTTTCTCTTTCTTGATTTCTTTTCCATGCATCCAATGCATGTTATGTAGAGGGTCTTTTCGCTTAAAAACCACCTACATAGCATACATTGAGCCACCCGCCCTTTCGGGCAGATGGTCCAACGCAAGACATTACTCTTATTCTGCTACGATTTCTTCTGTTGCTTCTTCTACAGTTCCTTCAACTACTGCTTCGGTTTCTACTGCTTCGTCAGCTTCAGATACTACGAATTTTACAGTGTAGTTTAAGGTTCCGGTTACACCTGCTTCGGTGGTATAGGTTACCTTAAGGGTTACTACCTTACCGTCTAAGTCGCCGATGGTATTTGCTCCAACGTAGTTGTTGATTACACCGCCGATATCAAACTTGCTGGGTGCTCCGTTTTTCTTTAAGTCTTCAAAGGTTCTGACACCATTAGATGCTGTAAATTCTGCCTTATCTGCTTTGATCTTATCGCCAAAGCCGATAGCTTTTTCGATTACTTCGTAAACGCCGCTGTCCTTTAAGTCTACTACACTCTTGGTAGCGTCATCGCCATCCATGGTAAATACCATGGTGTTATTTGCTGCATCATATGCAATGCTGTCGATTAAGTCGCTGTCTACGGTTTCTGCAAATGCTGTGATTTCTGCATCGATAGCTGCGTCAATACTTACTACGTCAAGTACGAAGGAAATGGTGTAGCTTAATTTCTGGTCATTGTAGCTTACGGTTACATAAGCTTTCTTTCCAACTAAGTCACCAAGTACGGTCTTGTTGTTAGCGCCAAGTGCTTCTGCTACCTTATTGGAAGTCATTTCTGCTACAGTCATTTCAGTATCGTTAATCAGTACGCTGGTAGCGCCTTCGTTCTTTGCGATAGCTTCTACTACTGCATACAGACCGGTTCCGGATAAATCACCTACTAAGTCTTCGGTATTCTTGATACCTACGGTTAATGCATTGTTTGCTGCATCATAGTTAGCATATCCAAAGCCGTTATCGCCTGCATTTAAGTCGGCTACAGCAGCTGCTACGGAAGCATCTACCTTGCTGTCAACTGCTTCTGCAGTACGTACAAAGCTTAAGGTGTACTGAAGAGCATAGGTCTTCACGCCATACTTCATTTCTACATTTGCTACTACAGTGGAACCGTTTAATGCCTGAAGGCTGGTGATGTTCTTTCCTTCCAGTTTATCCATTACACGGTCTAAAAGGTTGTTAATAGATACATCTAAGTCAGTTGCATCTGTACGGGTAAAGGTAATGGTTCTGTCTTCTTCTGCAAGACCTGCTACGTTTACATATAAGGTAACATTCTGTGCTTCTGCGAAGATGGTCTTGAATGCCTTGGTAGCATCTGCTCTGGTAGCTGCATCTACATCTGCAAGGCTCTTGTTTGCATCGTAAATGTTTACTACTACAGTGTTGTTTGCTGCATTAAATACAACATCCTTTACACCGGTTACGGTAGGATCATTGTTATATGCTGCGATTTCAGCTGCAATTCTGGTATCCACTACTGCGTCTACGTTTGCTGCTTCAATCTTGAAGTTTAAGGTGTATCTTACCTTTGCTTCGCCTTTTTCTAATGTGATATCAAAGTTTCTGCCGTCCCAAGCGCTTGCTTCTTTGTCTTCACCGATTACGTTCTTTGCAATATCCTTCTTCATGTTCATCGCATCTTCAGATACTACTTCGCCGTTCTTGGTAAGTTTAACTGCTACGCCGGTTCTTTCTACTACCCAGGTAATATCCTTTACATTGTCAAGGATGGTTACTCTGTTATAGGTCTTATCATTGAATGCATCATTGAAGTTGTTAAATACTTCTTCTAATTCATCACGCATATCTTTTGCATCTTCTGTAGTTAAGTATGCATTTAAGATTTCTACGTTGATTTCGCTGTACTTTTCATTGAAGCTGGGTTTGAAGCCGGTCCAGCTGTAATCTTCTGCCTTGATAGCAAACTTGATTTTTGCATCAATCTCTTTCTTAAGGTCTGCACTGTTTGCATCTTTGGTCTTTACTGTTACCGTAATTCTTGCAGTCTTATTGGTTCCGTCAAGAGTCTTTACGGTAATCGTTGCTTTACCTGCATTTCTGGCTACGATCTTATTTCCTTCTACGCTGGCAATTGCTGTATTGCTGGAAGTGATGGAATAAGGTACGGTCTTTAATTCCTGGCCGTTTGCATCCTTGCAGCTTACCACGATATCAGCACTGTTCTGCTCTTTTACATCGGAGTAAAGCTCTACAGCGTTCTTTCCGTTTACGGTTGCAGTCATGGTCTTAAGCTGGCCGATTACGGTTACTTTTACGGTTCTCTTTACAGTACCGGTCTTGGTATCCTGTACTACGATGGTTGCAGTACCTTCTTTTAAGCCCTTGATGTTTCCGTTTGATACGCTTACAGTGTTATTCTTATTTGCGTTCTTTACATCAAGAGGGATTTCATTTCCATCTGCATCAAAACAGGTAGGAGGGCAGTATGTAATTCTCTTATCGGTTACATTCTTATCAACTACGGGTTTTACTCTGTAGGTCTTTCCTACTGCCACGATAACGTTTTCTTCGATATCGAAGCTTTCCATGTCAGTGGTTACTTTTACGTTTAACCTAATGGTCTTCTTAATCTTAGCACCCTGTGCTGCGGTTACGGTAATCACTGCGCTACCGTTTCCTACTGCTGTAATTTTTCCGTTTGCATCTACAGTTGCTACTGCAGGCTTGCTGGATGTGAATGCTACGCCGCCTTCTACAATCTTGCCATCTTTATCATATGCTTCTGCAATTAAAGCGAAGGTATGTGCATCATCTGTTGCGTTTGTCTTTAAGTTAAGGGTTGCGTATCTTCCTTTTGCATCTTTCTTAGGATTTAATACGTCTACGGTGGTTACGGTACTGTTATAAACAACTACTTCTACTACTTCGCTGTAACCGCCTTTTGCTTTTTTGTTTTTGCCGTTTACTAATGTGTAGTAATCCTGGTCCTGTGCGCTTACTTGGATTTCAACTTTACCGGCATTCACACCGGTTACGTTTCCTTTGCCGTCCACTCTTGCAACTACGGTTTTGCCTGCATCTACGTAAAGTCCCTGGTCATTCATAACCTTCTGGGATACGATTTTGTAGGTTAATTTCTTGTTTGTTGCATTTGCGTTTGTAGCAGCACCAAGAGCTACTTTACCGCCCTTTGCTACAGTTGCCATATTATCTTCACAACCTGCAAAGTCGATTTCATCAACTAAAGTTTTTACAACTACAGTTAATTTTACGCTTTTCTTGATGTTGTTCTTGTCAGTTAAGGTGATGGTTGCTTTTCCGGCTTTGGTTCCGGCTTTTACAACCAGCTTGTAATAGTCAGCACTTTCAACTTCAGTAGACTTCTTCTGAGCGCTTGCAATATTTCTGTCACTTGTAGTGACAATATACTCGCCCTTGAATAAGTTGCTCTGATAAGTAGAAGCGATGACGTCTAACTCTGTACTCATGGGAGCATTAACACTGGGATCAATCTTTGCGTCTCCATTTGTATAGAGTGTGATGGTAGATACTCTCTGGAATTTGGTACCTACCTGATTACCGATTCTGAAATCTTTAATCTGGTTTCCGTTTGCTGCGTATGCAGTAATGGAAAATGATAAAGACAACACAATCGTGGTAATCGCGAGAATCAGATTTTTTAACTGCTTTCTCATTTCCTTCCTCCTCTTTTCTAAATATGTACTTAGTATGTAAAAGCATAGTCTCCCCCACTTTTACAATCTACAATCATTACAATAATAACTCCTTTACAATATATAGTCAACCTTCCCCGATGTAAAAATATGCACGTTTTTTGTCCTTTTTTGTAAAATTTTATGGGCACTTTCCACATAGGGACGTTCCTTTTGTCTTGATTCTTGCAAGTAAAAGGGGGCATCTGCCGTGATGTGGGCGCGAGCGCAAAAACAGCCGGGGAAGCCTTGCGGCTTCTCCGGCTGCGTATATTTTAATTAGCCCATGAAGACAAAAGGAACGTCCCTATTGTCCTATCCCATCACTACTACTACTTCGTGGGTCTTGCCGTCACCAAATGCGGGAAGTACGTTGCCTTCGATAGCATTGCCGTCTACGGTTACGCTCTTGATGCCTTTGTTGATGTGGTTAGGGTTGGATACCTTGATGTTGTAGGTTGCGCCGCGGAACTGTCTGGTTGCGGTCATGCCGTCCCATGCTGCCGGGATGGAAGGATCGATTCTAAGACCGTCAAAGTCAGGTGCAATACCTAAGATATACTGGGAAATTGCTACCATGTTCCATGCTGCGGTACCGGTTAACCAGGAGTTCTTGCCCTGACCGAAGTTCTTGCCGCCGTTTCCGATATCGGAACCTGCTTCCTTACCGCCGATCATCTGGCCGTATACGTAAGGCTCGGTCTTATGAATATCGGAGGTCTCTTCCGTGAATGCGGGAGCAATCTTGGAATAGTACTCAAATGCCTTATCACCACGGCCTGCGTAAGCTTCCGCACAGATGATCCATGCATTGTTATGAGTGAAGATACCACCGTTTTCCTTGTATCCCTGAGGATAAGTGGAAATTTCGCCGTACTGTACATGATACTTGGTAAATGCAGGATAGTTCAGTACAAGACCGAATTCGCAGTTTAAGTACTTGTCAATGGAATCAAGGGTCTTGATATCCATTCCCTGGTCCTTACCGATTTCAGACATTACAGCAAAGCCCTGAGGCTCGATGAAGATCTTACTTTCTTCGCATTCTTTAGAACCAACCTTAGCGCCGGTGGAATCGTAAGCACGAATGAACCAGTCTCCGTCAAATGCGGATTCCATTACGTTCTTCTTCATCTTATCGATTTCTGCCTGTGCTGCTGCCGCTTCGTCATCCTTGCCCAAGTGCTTTAAGATAGCAACATAGTTAGGACCTGCGTATGTAAAGAGTGTAGCTACCATTACAGATTCTGCAACCTTTGAGTAACCACCTTCTGCAGCAAACTTCGGATTGGTGTAGGTCTGGAAACTCTCGCCGGGAGTATCGGAGTAGCAGGAAAGATTTAAGCAGTCATTCCAGTCCGCTCTCATTGCAAGAGGAAGACCGTGAGGTCCAAGGTTATTTACAATATGGTAGAAAGAAACCTTTAAGTGGTCTAACATAGGCTGTGCGATGGACATATCGTTGTCATAAGGAACCATCTCGTCTAAGATGCCCCAATCGCCGGTTTCTTTGATATATGCGGATACGGAAAGGATGAGCCATAACGGGTCATCGGAGAAGTCACCACCGATATCTGCATTTCCCTTCTTGGTAAGAGGCTGATACTGATGATAGCATCCGCCATCCGGGAACTGGGTAGAAGCGATATCAATGATACGCTCTTTTGCTCTGTCAGGAATCTGATGTACGAAACCAAGAACGTCCTGATTAGAATCACGGAATCCCATTCCACGGCCAATACCTGACTCGAAGTAAGAAGCAGAACGAGAAAGGTTAAAGGTTACCATACACTGATACTGGTTCCAAATGTTAACCATTCTGTTAACCTTGTCATCAGGAGTATCTACGTTAAGAATTCCAAGAAGCTTGTCCCAGTATGCTTTCAGGTCAGCCATTCCCTTTGCGAACTTCTCAGGAGTATTGAACTGTTCAATCATCTCCAAAGCTTTTACTTTATTGATGGTCTTTCCGTCAGCTTCGAACTTCTGGTCCACAGGCATCTCTACGTAACCAAGTACGAATACAAGAGTCTTGGTCTCGCCGGGAGCAAGAGTAATCTTCTTATAATGGGAAGCAATAGGAGCCCAGCCATCTGCGAAGGAGTTGTTTGCCTTACCGGCTTCTACTGCCTGAGGATTGTGGAATCCGTTGTAAAGCCCGATGAAGGAATCTCTGTCGGTATCATATCCGTCGATTGTATCGTTTACAGAGTAGAATGCGTAGTGGTCACGACGGTCTCTGTACTCGGTCTTGTGATAGATTACGGAATCCTTAATCTCAACACGGCCGGTAGAGAAATTACGCTGGAAGTTGTTGCTGTCGTCCTGTGCATCCCAGAGACACCATTCTGCAAATGAGAATAAGGAGAAGGTCTTAACTGCATTTCCTTCATTGGTAAGTACTAACTGCTGTACTTCTCCGTTATAATCCTGGGGAACAAAGAAGGTAACCTCTGCCTTTAAGTCGTTCTTCTTACCGGTGATAACGGTGTAACCCATACCATGACGGCATTCGTAAGAATCCAGTTCCGTCTTTACCGGAGACCAGCCGGGATTCCAGATTGTTCCGTTCTCATTAATATAGAAGTAACGTCCACCCATATCGATCGGCACATTGTTGTATCGATATCTTGTGATTCTGCGGAGACGGGCATCTTTGTAGAAGGAATAACCGCCTGCAGTATTGGAGATCAGGGAGAAGAATCCCTGTGTACCCAGATAGTTGATCCAAGGATATGGAGTTCTGGGAGATGTGATGACATATTCTCTGTTTGCGTCATCAAAGTAACCAAATTTCATACTGTTTCTCCTTTATATAGTTTTTTGTTCTTTAATAAGATTTTGCTTAAAAGTGCAAAACACTCATACCAAAATTATACGAAAATAATAGTAAAATAGCAAGATGCAAATCGTACATTTTTATGCTGAATATCGTGTCGTTTTTGACGGCACACAGTAGTTCTTATGACTGCAGATATTTAATCTTAAAATGCGTCTCGCCTTTTTCATCTATTTCCATAATGGCGTAGCTGGGCTGTTTTCCCTCCTGTCTGGGGTAGGAGAGGCTACCGGGATTTAACAGAGTCAAGGTGCTGGTAATCTCCAGAAACGGCCTGTGAGTATGCCCAAAAAACACCATATCCACGCCTTTTAGTCTTGCTTCCTGGCGCAAAATATCATAACCCGTGGACACATAATGGGTGTTCCCATGCGTCAGCCAGACGCGGTATTTACCGATGCGTATTTCTCTTTCATAGGCAAGGTCCGAAAAATAATCGTTGTTCCCACCCACCATTTCCACGGGGCAGTCCGCAGCCGAAGAAATCGCATACTCACTGCCTTCAATGTCCCCACAGTGAATGACCAGATCCAATGGTGCCTCCAGTTTAAGCACTTTGAAATAATTCTCATTTCTCTGATGCGTATCGCTTACAATCAGTATTTTCTTACGCATTTTCTATCCCTTTCAGTTCTTCTTTCATGGCGCGCAGCGCACGGCCTCTGTGGCTGACGTCATTTTTTTCTTCTTCCGTAAGCTCCGCTGTGGTTTTACCAAGCTCCGGTACATAGAAAATCGGGTCATACCCGAAGCCGCCCTGTCCTGCTTCCTCATAACCGATTCTTCCCTCTATTACACCGCGTGTGGTAAGCACCTTTCCATCCGGAAGCACTGCCGCGATTGCACACACGAATCTTGCGGTTCTCTTCTCGTCAGGAACTCCTGAAAGGCGGTCAATCAGGTTCCGGTTCTTAATCCGGTAAGACGTATCCTCCCCCAGATATCTTGCGGAATATATACCCGGTTCCTTGTTCAGGTAATCTATTTCCAGTCCGGAATCATCCGCCATTACCAGATCACCTTCCTCTGCAAGAGCAGCCACTGCTTTTGCCTTAATGGTGGCATTTTCTTCATATGTGGTTCCGTTTTCTTCAATGTCGGAAACTATTCCGGCTTCTTTCATGGAGATGATGGGAATGTTCATGTCTCCCATGATTTCTTTAATTTCCCGTATTTTACCGGCATTACCGGTTGCAAATATAATGCGTTTTATCATAGTGGTCTCCTCTCGGTGGCTTGGGGCCCATAAACTGGTAGATGTAGGTTTTCATCATACCATTATAGATTTTGCGATTTTTATCCGCCTTTCTGCCAATGTCTTTTTCGGCCTGCTCATAGGCGGTAATCAGATACATGCTCCAGGAATCCAGTGCCGCAAATCTTTCTCCAATGGTTTTGTAAAGTGCCGGAAGGTCCTTCTTCTCCTCTAAGCGCTCTCCATAGGGCGGATTGGTGATTATAAATCCATACTTTTTGGCATGACTTAAATCTTTCACTTCCCTGCGCTGGAAATGAATCAGGTGGTCAACTCCCGCAAGGCGGGCATTTTCTCTGGCAATGCTTACCATTTTCTCATCCATGTCATACCCTTGTATGTCGGTTTCAATGTGGAGATTCTCTAATTCCCGGGCTTCCTCCACAGCATCCTGAAACAGTCCTTTCGTAATGATATTATTCCAGGTCATGGCGGTAAAATTTCGTTTCATGCCGGGCGCCATATTAGCTGCCATCATAGCCGCTTCAATGGGGAAGGTTCCGCTGCCGCAGAACGGGTCCACTAAAATCCTGTCCTTATTCCAAGGGGAAAGCATAATCATGGCTGCCGCAAGATTCTCTGCAATGGGTGCTTTTGCCGTGAGTCTGCGGTATCCTCTTTTGTGCAGGGACTCCCCGGTGCTGTCAAGGCCAACGGTCACTTCATCCTTTAATAGGAAAACCCGCACAGGATAGGATGCCCCATCCTCCGTAAACCAACTGATATTATATACCTGCTTCAGGCGTTCTACCATAGCCTTTTTCATAATGGATTGAATGTCGGAAGGACTGAAAAGCTTACTCTTTACGCTTCCCGCTTTTGCCACCCAGAACTTACCGTCTACGGGTATGTACTCCTCCCAGGGAAGATTTTTGGTTCCCTGAAAAAGTTCTTCAAAAGTTTCCGCGTGAAAAGACCCAACCTTAATCAGAATACGTTCCGCAGTGCGAAGAAATACATTGGCGCGGCAAAGCGCTTCCTCATCCCCATAAAACGTAACTCTTCCGTCCGAAACCTCCGTAATATCATATCCCAAATCTATGATCTCTTTTTTTAGTATCGCTTCCATGCCAAAATGACAGGGAGCTATCAACTCAAATCGTCTCATCTCTTCCTCATTTTCATAAAATTATCACGTTCATTTCCTACGATTAGATGGTTCGAATATATTCTCTACATTATAGCACTTTATGTGGGGATAAGCAATGAAAAACCCCTGCCATTTGCCGTGGCAGGGGCGTTCACTTTAAGACTGTTTTTTTACAGCCCAGCACTTAGAAATTGTTTTCGTTCTGCTGTTTGTTCTGATTGTTATTCTGATTGTTGTTCTTAGAACTGTTCTGGCCGTTGCTGTTTTTAGAATTGTTCTGGCTGTTACTGTTCTGAGAATTGTTCTGGCTGTTATTTTTGGAGTTTTCACCGGAACCAAAACAATTGTTGTACTTGTTTTCGTTATTATTGTTAGACATAATAAAGCCCTCCTAATTGTTTTTTGGTTACGCAATTAGTATGGGCTTCTTTTTAAAAAATATTCATTTTTATTTATTAAAGCAGGGAACTTACATCCGGGTATTCTCTTTCCCTAAACCTTCCGCATCAGCCGAACTAAAAATACCACAAGCAAAATCGGAATCAGAACCGGAAGGAAGAAGGATACAATGGAAAATACCAGAGATAGCACAAGTCCAATTACCACAAACAGAACAAGGAATACAATTAACAGAACTGCCCATACAGGCATGTGCTTTTTGGGTTGTGTGTCATAAGCCGAATCTTCAGAAGTATAGTTACCATAATTTCCGCTATTTTGGGATTCTCCAAATTCGGTGGCATTGCCTTTGCGTTTTTCGGAATCAATAATGGTCTTCGCAAGCAGTCTGGGATCTCCGAGTCTGGCAATTACCTCTTCTTCTTTCATGCCCATGCGTACCTGTGTATTAATGTAGTCTTCGTAATAGTTTACATTTTCAACCACAGCCTGAGAATTTATTCTATTCATTAATGCCGCTTTCAATCGGTCTAAAAATTCTCTTTTCTTCATCCAAATCCTCCAAGCAGAGACGAGATACGCTTTGCGACTCTCGATCCGATTAGCGGTCGGCAAATATCCATTCATGCAAGCATGATGGTCACTTGCCTCGTCGCCATAATAAAAAGAGCATGTCATATGTTTTTCACATTATAACATGCCCCAATTATTCAGTAAATAAACGAAAGGAAAATCATTCCTAAACTTTCTATAAACTAAAGTTTGAAGTTATCCAAACCACTGCTTAAGCTTTCTGAAATCTCTTCCAGACGATTTGCGGTAGCTTCCATTTCTTTCATACGATCGTTCATGCGATTGGTGTTTGCCTGCATGGTATCCGTTGCATTTACAAACTGATTGGAAATATCTGCCAAGCGCTGAACACGATCAAGAACCGTTTCCTTTGCGGCATCCAGTGCATCCATACTGCTGTTAACACTTTCCACATTGGTAAGTGAGCTTTCAACACCTCTTGCCACATAAGCAAATTTTTCAACTGTCTGATTCATCTTACTTGCCTGATTGTCCATCTGGGATTTTGTTTCTTCCATGAGCTGAACCATCTTTTCTGTCTCTTCACGAATTCCGGATAAAGTTTTTTCAACTTCACCGGCATTGTCTGCTGACATACTTGCAAGTTTACTGATCTGTTCCGCAATAACAGCAAAACCTCTTCCTGCAATACCTGCATGTGCAGCCTCAATACTTGCATTCATGGCAAGCAAATCGGTCTCATCTGCGATATTTCGGATCATGTCGATAGTCTTCTGAATCTGCTGAACGGAGTCATTCGTAATGGTAATCTGTTCTGCAATTCTGCCAATGGTATAAAGCATTTCCTGATTGGCATCATTGAGCTCTTCCATAATCATAGCAGCTTCTTTTTCTGCTACGGATACAGAATTAACAGTATCATACATATCTTCCATTTCTTTGGAAATATTCTCAATCTGTTCATTGATATTATGAATATTTTCCACAGAGTCAGCCGCTTTTTCCGCCTGTTCAGCCGCATCACGGTTGATATTTTCCACACTCTCATTGAGTGCACTGACATCCTGATTTGCTCCGTTCGAAATATCAATCAGTCCGTTGGAGGATTCAATCAGACTGTCTGTAGTATCCTTGATATTGGATACAATTTTGTATAACTCGGACTGCAATGTAATGGACATCTTATGGATATCTGCAATCTCGTCGCTACTCTTTACTTTCAGTTTGGAATCTCTTACAAGATTACCATTTGCAACCTTTTCCAAAAACTTCTTGGTAAGCGTCATTCTTCCGGAAAGTTTTCTTGCAAAAAGAATAATGATCAGAAGAAAAATTACCATAATCATAATGGTCGGGGTAATTATCTTCTTAAGTTCGGAATTAATCTGTTCACTTACTTCAGCTGCCGGTCTTCCGGTAAAAATAGAACCAACAACGGATCCGTCAGAATTGACAAGCGGTGTAAAATAGCCATAATACACATTGTCAAGCATTTTGAATTCGGGGAAGAATAATTCTTCGCCCGTCTTCACCTGCTCATACAGTTCATCATCCATTTTAACGCCGGTCGCTCTGCCCCCTGTTGGAAGCAACAGGGTGGTCAGAACGATTCTGTTTTCATAATAGAATGAACAGTCAATATTAACGCCTTCCTTGATACCGTTTACCAATGAATAATCACGGCTGATGGCTACATCTCCTTTGTAGAGTTTTCCGCCCTGACTGTCTGAGGTATAGTCGCCTTCATAAAGATTATCATAAGTATTTTTCAAGGTATCGGCTGCAATTTGTAATTCTTTTTGTATTTCTGCATTCAAATTTTTCCGAAGTATATTGGTACTTAACAATGCTACAATTGTAGCAATTAAGATCAGCGGTAAAGCTATCATCACCAATAACTTTTTGGAGAATGAAAGTTTCATAAAATTAACCCTTTACACCACCGGCTGTAACACCTTCCACGATAAATTTGGAAAGGAATAAGTAAACAAGAATAACCGGGAAAATGGAAAACGCAATTGTTACGTAAACCTGACCCATATCAAACTTCAACCAGTCTGCACTACGAAGTTCAGCGATCAAGATAGGAAGTGTTCTCTTTTTCTCTTTCAAAATAAGTGCAGGTGTGAAGTAATTGTTCCAGCTGCTTACAAATGTGAAGATTGCCTGAACGGAAATTGCAGGTTTCATCAAAGGTAATACGATGGTATTGAAAGTTCTGAATTCTCCGGAACCATCGATACGTGCTGCTTCCACCAGCGCCAGAGGCAAGTTGCTTTCCATGTACTGTTTCATGTAGAAGAAAGTAACCGGTGCCGCAATTGCCGGAACAATCAAAGGAATGAAACTGTTCATCAATTTCCAGTCACGTAACTGCTGAACGAAACCAAGTGCGGTAACCTGAGTAGGAATCATCATAACCATTAAGATGAAAGTGAACATAAATTTCTTTAACTTGAAATCATATGCATGAATTGCATAAGCGGTCATAGTAGAGAAATATGTACACAATACTGCACTACAAACTGCGACGAATAAACTGTTAAACATACCACGGATAATGGGCTGTGTACCATTTAATACTCCGGTCCAGTTCTTCAGTAAATAGGTGCTGGGTAAAATTCTAAAACCTTTATTTAAATCTCCGTTAGATCGTGTTGCATTAATGAACAATACATAAAACCAAAACAGGCAAAGGAAGGATACAATAATCAGAACAGTATAAGCAATAACTCTTCTGGTGCCTACTCCCAAACCTTTTTCATTTTTCTGTGCTACTTCAGATCTCATTGTCAGTTCCTCCTATTTCTCAGTCTTGGTATTGAATCTGAATACCACCAAACTCAACGCACCGGTTACGATGAACAGGATAACGGAAAGAGCACCCGCCATACCATAGTTCTTACTAATACCGATATGTCTGTTAAGGAGCATGATCAGGGTCATGGATGTTTCAAGAGGTCCACCCTTTTTATTTGTTAAGATCTGAGGAACATCGAACATCTGTAAACCACCGATGAGGGATGTAATCATAACATAAATCAAAATAGGTCTTAACAAAGGAAGTGTAATTCTGAAGAAAATCTGAGTAGAGGTTGCACCGTCTACTTCTGCTGCTTCATAGAGGTTGGTATCAATACCCATCATACCTGCCATAAGGAGAATAGTGGTATTACCAAACCACATTAAGAAGTTCATGCCTGCAACCAGACCACGAACGCCCCAAATGCTGTTCATGAAATCAAAAGGTGCACTTAAGATTTTCAAGTTAACCAATACACTGTTGATAGGTCCGCCTACTGCAAATAATACTACGAATAACATAGAGAATGCGGAAGCCATGATCAGGTTGGGTAAGTAAATAACGGTCTTAAAGAATCTGGTACCTTTCAGACGAAGGCTGGGATCCGAGAACCAAGCACCTAAAAGAAGGGACATTGCAATCTGAGGAACGAAGCCCATAATCCAAAGGAGCATTGTGTTGCCTAAATATTTCCACAAATCGGGATTTTTGAACATGCTACTGTAGTTCTTAAGTCCAACCCAGTTAGGGCCTACCTGAACCAAACCACCGTTTGCCATGTAATTTTCAAATAAACTGTTATAAATTGTTCTGAATAACGGAATAAGCTGGAAAGTAACATAAACTACAACGAAAGGAATTAAGAAAATGTAACCCCATTTGTTAAAACTTACGACCTTTCCTCTTTTTACTTTTTGCTTCATAAGATTGTGCCTCCACTAATTATTTTACAGAGCTCGCAGTAAATCCTTGCTGCCTATCGAACAGCAAGTAATCTGCTGCCGGCTCTGTTTACTGCTTCTATACATATGTACTTATGAATAAAAAATGAGCCATGCCCGCCTGCACACAACAGGCAGACATGGCTATTTTCAACCAACTGCTAATTATTCAGTTATAATTAGTATGTTAATTCAGGATACTTAACAACTACGTTCTTCTTGAAGGTTTCAAGAGCAGTGTCAAGATCAGCCTTGCCAGTGAAGTAATCCTTCATAGCGTTCTGGAATTCTTCGTTACATCCCTGATCGTATGCAGAAAGGTTGCTGAGGTCGATAGAGTCAGCACCAGCTACATAGTAAGAAAGAGGGTTGATTCCGCCAAATACATCGCTGGAGTAAGAAGCGTCATTTGCCATTTCTTCCATAGCAGGTTTGTTGTTTACGAAGTCATCATCAGCTCTAACGATGTCAACCATGATGTCTTTGTCACAAGTTAACTTGAGCATTAAGTCTTTTACAAGAGAAGGGTTGTCGGTGCCAGCTGCTGCTGCCATCCAAGTACCACCCCAGAAGAAGCCCTGAGGTCCTTCGGTGATACCCCAGCCACCATCGGTTGCGATAGCGCCTTCTTCACCCTTAGACATACAGAAGTTGATTAACCAAGCGGGTCCAAAGTAGCAGAATACTTTTCCTTCAGGGAAGAAACCTGCGGACCAGTCAGCAGACCAAAGGTCATGAGTTCCAGCATAGCCGTTGTCAACTAATACCTTGGAGTCTTCAACCCATTTCATGATGTTGTCATCAATGTTGATCTTTCCATCAACTACCCACTTAGAGGATACGTTGTTGGAGTATACACGATAAGTATCGTTTACGGAAGAGCACATCTTGTAACCAGCTGCCTTAGCGTCTGCAGCAGTTGCTACGAAGGTATCCCAATCCTTAACTGCAGCCTGAACAGTTGCAGCGTCGTCAGAACCAAGAATATCGATAGCAGCCTGTCTGTTGTAGAACAATGCGCCAGGACATCCCTGCCAAGAAAGACCTTTGATTGCACCGGTGGAATCAGTTACGATATCCTGGGTGTATTTGTACTGATCAGCGATATCAGCATCTGTGATACCAAGATCTTTGATGTTCATTGTGTAAGGTGTGTCAACATATTTTAATGCGTAGTCAGCTTCAAGAAGGAATAAGTCGATCTTGTCGTCTGCTGCTGCATCAGCCTGGCCTAACAGAGTAGCGTCCAGGTTGTTCTGATAAGCGTTGTCATCAGAAGGAGTGATGTTCCAAACTACATCTACATCACCGATTTTACCGTGAGTACCATCAACTACTTCATATCCAGGATAGTGATCGGTTACACGGGTCTTGAATTCTTCGTTCCAACAATAAATGTTAAGAACTTTACCCTCTTCTGCAGGAGCTTCTACAGAAGAATCAGGTGTTGCTTCGCTTTCGCTGTTGCTTTCTACAGGTGTGCTGCTTTCGTTGGAATCAGCGGGCTTGTCGCCACAACCAACGAGCATTGTTGCTGCAGTTGCAACAGTAAGCAAAAGTGCTAATGCTTTTCTTTTCATTACTTTTTTTCCTCCCTTAAAAAATAGGTGTTTTGTTGTTTACCAACATCATTACTATACATCACGTTTGATAATTTTGCAATACTTTTTGAATTTTTTTTATGCACATTTTATACTTTCGGCAATTTTCGACAGTTTTTTTGCCCAATTTTAAATGGATTTTCACAGTTGCCATAATTATTTTTTTAATAACTATTGACATTTTTATGATAAGAAGATACAATATCTAATGTTGTGAGAACAACGAATGTGCGTTTAGCTCAGCTGGATAGAGCGTTTGGCTACGGACCAAAAGGTCGGGGGTTCGAATCCTCTAACGCACGCTTCTTATTTTAATTAGTAAAAAGAGATGCATCCGCATCTCTTTTTATTTTGTTCTGTACTCTATTTCAAACCAAACCAGGTCTGTACTTCTATTCTGTTTCTTCCTTTTTACCCGCTTTATCTATCCATTGCAGGCCCCATACGAAAATCATAATAATTCCGACAGCCACAAAAATTCCTGCCATTCCATATCCCATGATTTCCAGGCCCGTCATAATTGTTTCATTCATATTTCATGCCTCCGTTCTTTACATAAACCTTGATACCAACTGAATGATCAGTCCACCCGCTATTGCGGAAGAAATCTGTCCTGCTACGTTTGCGCCGGCAGCCTGCATAATAATCATATTGCCGGGATTTTCTTCCTGTGCCAGCTTCTGTACCACTCTGGAGGACATGGGAAACGCGGAAATACCTGCCGCTCCAACCATGGGATTAATTTTCTTTTTCAGGAAAATATTCATAACCTTGGCTAACAATACACCGCCAAAGGTGTCAAATACAAATGCCGCAAGTCCAATGGCCATAACCAGAAGTGTATCCGGTCTCACAAAATCCTCTGCTTTCATGCTGAAAGAAATCGTGATACCTAATAACAAAGTAATCAGGTTGGTTAACGGTCCCTGCGCTGCTTCCGAAAGATTTTGTAATACACCGCACTCCCGAATCAGATTACCAAACATCAAAAATCCGACCAGGGATGCAGAGGAAGGAGCAATCAGTCCGACTACAATCGTTACCACTATGGGAAACAGTATTTTGGTACGTTTGGAAACCGCTCCCGGGTTATATTCCATTTTAATGCTTCTCTCTTTTTTTGTGGTAATCAGTTTAATTGCCATAGGTTGTACAATGGGTACCAGTGCCATGTATGAATATGCTGCCACTGCAATCGCACCGATATATTTGGAATGAAGTACCTGGGACACCAAAAGGGATGTGGGACCATCTGCTGCACCGATAATACCGATGGAAGCGGCATCCTTCAAGTCAAATCCAAGCACCAGAGCCAGTAAGAGTGCCACAAAGATACCAATCTGTGCTGCGGCTCCGAACAAAAACATAAAGGGCTTTGCCAGAAGAGGGCCGAAATCGATCATGGCACCTATTCCGATAAACAAAAGAAGCGGCAGTGCCTCGGATGCACCGATTCCTACATTATAAAGCCATTCTACGATACCCTGTGTCTCTCCTACGCCTTCTATGGTCTGCATAATGGCATTGGAACCGGGTAAATTAATTAAGATTGCTCCAAATCCCATCGGGAGCAAAAGTGCCGGCTCATATTCTTTTTTGATTGCCAGCCAAATCAACGCTGCGCCCACCGCATACATGACAAGCTGTTGCCAGGTCACGGAACATACGCCTTCCCACAAAAAACTCATTTACGTTTTCCTCCATGTATAAAATAAATTCTATAATCCATAGTAAGTATTATTATATGCTTTCGCTATTTCAAAGTAAAGTAAATTGTGTTAGACTATAATCGTATTTTTGCGACAAAAAGAGGAGGATGCTTATGCGTTTTGATATGCATTGCCACACAAAAGAAGGCTCTCCGGACGGCAAAGTCACTTTACCGGAATATATCCGGATTTTAAAAGAAAAAGGATACGGGGGAATGTTAATCACCGACCATAATTCTTATAAGGCCTATTCTTATTATGAACATCATTTGAAAGAAAAAACCGACTTCGTGGTATTAAAAGGACTTGAATATGATACCATCGATGCCGGTCATATTCTGGTAATCATGCCGCCGCATGTCAAACTTCCTTTATTAGAATGCCGGGGTCTGAAAGCCAGAACATTAATTAATCTGGTTCATCTCCATGGTGGCATTTTAGGGCCTGCACACCCCTGTGGCGAAATGTTCTTGAGTTTTTGTCGCAGTTTCCTCTACCACAGGGACCGTTCCATTCTGGAATCTTTTGATTTCATTGAAACCTTTAACGCCTGCGAATCCGAAAAATCCAATCAGAATGCTTTGAAATTAGCAAAGCTTTTTTCCTTATGCCCTCTCGGCGGAAGCGATTCCCACAAACCCGACGGAGTGGGCTTTGGTTTCACGGATTTTTCTGTTGAAATCCATAACGAGACCGACTTGATCCGCGCCATAAAAGCCGAGAAGGTTGTACATGCCTCCGGTAACTATTATCATGGAACCCTGAAAGACCGTTTGGGAATTTTCAATTATCTTCTGGTTTACGGATTCTGGCCCTACAACAAACTGGCCGGGCTTGCCCGCGCCTTTCGGCGAAGGACCCACTTAAACACCCTTCGTTCCAAACTGAAGCTTTTGCGTCCGCACCAGTAAGAATTTCTGCACCTGTTTAGGAATTGCTTACTTAATCACAATTTCTTCTTTATTGCAGTTTCTTCCTTATTATATGGAAAATGCCACAAGCATGTCTGATTCTCTCCTTACAGGGCATATTTCCACCTTGCGGGGCATATTTTCTTTCTCGCGGGGCATATTCCCCTCCCCGCGGGGTTTAAACCCTGGCTTTAGCCTCTCATGCCCCGTGGGGCTTGTTATATCTCCCTTGCGGGGCATATTTCCTTCCTCGCGGGGTTTAAACCCCAACTTTAGCCTCTCATGCCCCGCTCGTACCTCAAAAGAAAAAAATAAGAGAAATACGGCATTTCTGCTGTATTTCCCTTATCAAATTTACTGCTGGTGGCCAGACTTGAACGCAGGTCAGCTACCCGCAAACCCGCATAGAAAGGAGCTTGTTGGGGCACTGACTTGGGGTGTGTAAATGTCGTGTAAAATACTCTTAGTAGGATTAACGTTAATTCGTTTATTTTTCTTCTCTTTATCTATTGTATTTTATCATTTCTTCTGCTACACTACTTTCATGGGTGCTACCATTCGCGGTAGGCGGTTAGTCCTTCTCCAGAGGGTTGCAGAGTGCCAGTTGCACTCGTTCTGCAACGACCGAAGTGGAACGAAGACCTGTGACCCTCTGTTAATATAGAAATCCAATGTATTGAAAATATATCTGTATGCTTTTCTGCATTGGAAATTTGTACGAAAGAGGGATGATTGCCATGATGACTATTGAAGGTCTGATTGCTGTTGTAAGTCTTGTACTCACTGCATTCGGTCTCGGATATTCAATCGGAAGTAATAAATCACAAAAATAATCGCCTCAGTCTGGACCACTAGGCGATTATTTTTTATCAACTATAATCTGGACTAACCGTCTATCGGTAATGCCCTTTTATACTTTCATACTAATCTGAATACATATTATTGTCAACCGTTATTTTGCAAAAGAAATCCATAAATTGGGTATTGATGATTTCTTAGCGCAAAAATTTATCAATCTTATAACATCAGTTCAACCTCTATATTCTGTATTGCTCTTTTGAATATCTCTCCAATTTTAGATTCTCCAGCCACATCTGTATAATGTGTTGGTATAACCTTTCGAGGTTTAATTCTATGCGTAAATTCAGCTGCTTCTTCGGCATCAAAAGTATACTTTCCGCCACAAGGCACAAACAGGACATCACATTTAACGTTTACATTGTCTTCGTTAGCATCAGTATCTCCTGTCACGAAATATATATTGTCATCAAGCGTTACGACATATCCTATCCATCCACTTTCCTTCGTATGAAATGGCTTACCAATATTATATGCACGAACCCATTGTATCAAAACGCCATCTACCATAAGATTTGTTCTCGTTTCCTCTGCTTTAGCAAATATCATTTCACCTATCATTTCATCAACTTTTTCAAGAACAATCTGCTTCATACTAAATGGTGCAACCAAGATAGTATTCTTATTAGAAACTTTCTTAATGTCTTCAGGTGAAAAGTGGTCATAATGCTCATGCGTAACAAATATGATATCTGCATCATGCTTTTCTTCCGTAATTTTGAATGGGTCAAAATATATTACTTTCGTTCCTTCAATCCTGATACTGCTCCGTGCATTTATTGAGATTTTCGACATACTATTTTTTCCTTCCATTAAATTCAAATTTTAAACTTATTAGCATTATATCAGTTATCACCGTTTTTGCATATGATGATGGAATAAAAACTTCTTGCCACATCCAAAGATAATGATATATTGAAATCCGATACAACTGAAGGACAAAGGAAGATTAATGGCAAATTGAAGTTCACTCACAAGCGTCGCTTTAGCATTATCTTAATGTTCTCTTCGTACTGTACATACATTTAGTAACTATTCATTTCTGTATGCCACTCATAAAATCTTTGATTTTCCTTCTCACGGGGCGTGTTATGTCCTCTTACGGGGCATATTCCCCTCCTCGCGGGGTTTAACCCCCGGCTTTTGCCTCTCATGCCCCGCCTCATAGCTCATAAAAGAAAAAAATAAGAGAAATACGGCATTTCTGCTGTATTTCCCTTATCAAATTTACTGCTGGTGGCCGGACTTGAACCGGCACGGTGTTGCCACCGAGGGATTTTAAGTCCCTTGCGTCTGCCTATTCCGCCACACCAGCATAGGCTAACTAAAAGGGTAATGGGGCCTACAGGGCTCGAACCTGTGACCCTCTGCTTGTAAGGCAGATGCTCTCCCAGCTGAGCTAAGACCCCATTAACGACCCAGATCGGACTCGAACCGACGACCTCCGCCGTGACAGGGCGGCGCTCTAACCAACTGAGCCACTAGGCCATATTTTACTATTGAAAATGATTGATTGCGGTACAACCGCAGGTACGAATATTACTAAATAGAGTGGACCTTCGGGGACTCGAACCCAGGACCGACCGGTTATGAGCCGGTTGCTCT
>CAMEIX010000019.1 GCA_945919075.1 uncultured Lachnospiraceae bacterium | reverse complement strand
GGTACTTTAGGAAGATATTCTCATTTTTCAATTACAGTTTGCGAAAACTCAAGAACGGACATATTGCAAGGGCCATAAACGGACATATTGCCTGAGACGTAAAAAACTGATAAAATAGGGAGGAAAAGTTCCTGTTATCCGGAATCGGAAAGCAAAACGGATAAGAAATGCAAGAGGAGATATTCTATGATATATACGGTAACCTTTAATCCGGCGATTGATTATGTGGTGCATACCGACCGGATGCAATTCGGAATGGTGAATCGTTCTGAAAAGGAAGAAATATATTACGGCGGAAAAGGAATCAATGTTTCCTATGTACTGAAGCAGTTAGGGACGGAGTCTGTGGCACTTGGGTTTGTGGCGGGGTTCACCGGTGATGCGATTGAAAGAGGAGTGAGGGAAATGGGAATCCGGACAGATTTTGTACATCTTCCGGCAGGAAACTCCAGGATTAACATCAAGATTAAATCGGAAGAAGAAACGGAACTCAATTGTCAGGGCCCTGATATCGGAGAAGAATCCGCAGAAGAACTCTTTCATAAGTTAGAATCGATACAGGACGGGGACACGCTGATTCTGGCAGGAAGCATACCAGCCTCCATGCCGGATGACATTTATGAAAAGATTCTGGACCGTCTTAAGGATAAAGAGATTAAAATAATAGTGGATGCCACCGGAAAGCTTTTGATGCATGTACTGAAATACAGACCGTTTCTGATAAAACCTAACCATCACGAGCTGGGAGCCATGTTTGGCAAAGAACTGACAGAAGATGAGGAGATTATTTCCCATGCACGTAAATTAAAAGAACTGGGGGCAAAAAACGTCCTGGTTTCCATGGCGGAAAAAGGAGCTATATTACTGGATGAATACGGCAAAATCCATAAGTGCGGGGCTTGCAGCGGGGAGGTTAAAAATTCTGTCGGGGCAGGTGATTCCATGGTTGCGGGATTTGTTGCGGGAAGTCTGTCGGGAGATTACCTAAGTGCCCTGCAGCTAGGTTGTGTATGCGGCAGCGCAACCGCCTTTTCGGAGGGATTGGCCGGGAAAGAAGAAATCAGGACATTATGGGAAATTGTCACCAGAATGCCTCATAGAGGCGATTTTGTAAATTGACTCTGAATAGTTACGATAATAGTATAATCATGATAGAGAGGTAGATTAGAATGAAGAACAGTAACAGTATTGAAATTCCTGCGGTCTTAAAGATTGGCAGAGGAACTTTGGAACATCTGGGAGAATATCTGAAAGAATCCCATCTGGAGCAGGTGGTTATTTACTTCGGGGACGGACTGATTGACCTGTTTGGGGTTAAGGTCATGGATTCTCTGAAGGAAACCGGTATTGAGGTGAGGGAGTACCGGGAGTTAAATACCGTGGATATTGATGAAATTATTGCACTCGCTTTTGAATTGCCCAACCATGTGCAGACTGTGATATCGATTGGTGGCGGTAAGGTTATTGATGCCGGTAAATATGCGGCATTTTTACGTAATCTGCCTTTTATCAGCATTCCCACCTCCAGCTCCAGCGACGGATTTTCCAGTGCCTCAGCTTCTCTAATCGTAAATGGAAAGCGTACTTCCGTACCGGCAAGAATGCCCTATGGTATTGTGGTGGATACCGATGTAATTAAGACCGCACCGGAGAAATTTATTTATTCCGGAATTGGGGATATGCTTTCAAAAATTACGGCTATTTATGACTGGGTCTACGAAGCGGAAAACGGAGCAGGTGCGGTAAATGACTGCGCGGTTATGATTGCAAAGAAGGCGGTGAACAGTTTTGTCAGAACTCCCTTTGCCGGTATCAAGGATGATCTTTTCCTGAAAGAACTATTAGATTCCCTTGCCATGAGCGGTATCGCGAATGAAATTGCCGGCGGCAGTGTACCCACAAGCGGCAGTGAGCATCTCATAAGCCATGCTCTGGATAAGATTTTGGAAGTTCCGCAGCTTCATGGTATTCAGGTAGGAATCGCAACTTACATTATGGCAAAGGTACAGGATCATCGTTATGTGCGGGTAAACCAGATTCTGACGGATACAGGATTCTGGGAGTATGCTAAGACCCTGAAAATGCGAAAAGAAGACTTTATAGAAGCAATTGAAAAAGCACCAATGGTGAAGCCTTATCGGCATACCTATCTGCATGAGGAAAAATACAGGGAAATGGCAAAGAAGCTTGTAAGGGAGGATGAACTCTTAAGCGAGGTTCTGGTTTAGAAGCTGAACGGACCGGGGGAAAGAGGATGCGAAAGAAACAAAAAACAGGATTTCTATGGATGCTGCTGTGTTTATTATGCATGGCAATGCCGGGGTGCGGCGAGGCGAAGGACCCCTTTGCGGATTGTGAATATCTGACGGAAGAAATGTATGAAAGGGCAATTGCCTATAATAATGAAAATACGGACGAAAGCCGGATCGCGGATGTGATGCGGAGGGCAAAGGCCGGAGAAGAAATTACCATTGGGGTAATCGGCGGTTCCATTACCCAGGGATCCAGTGCCTCTGCCCAGGATAAATGTTATGCGTCCCTTCTTAAGAATTGGTGGGAAGAAAAGTTCCCGGATGCCACCATTCATTTTGTGAATGCGGGCATTGGCGGTACCTCCTCTTATTATGGGGTACATAGGGTGGAAAAGGATCTTCTGCGGTACGAACCGGATCTGGTGGTAGTGGAATTTTCCGTAAATGACGGAAATGACCAGTTTTATAAGAAAAGTTATGACAATCTGGTATACCGAATTTTAAGTTCGGAGAAGGAACCGGCAGTTATGCTTTTGTTTATGACCATGGATAACGGAACTTCTGCTCAGGATAATGATGCACTGGTAGGATTTCATTATAAGATTCCCATGCTTAGCTATAAGAATGCCGTAATGTCGGAAGTGGAAGCGGGAAGCTTTACCTGGAAGGACATTTCCCCGGATAATATCCATCCTAACGACAGAGGGCACGCCATAATTGGAGAAATGTTTTCAGTATATCTGAATGATGTGTACAACAGATTGGGAAAACTGCCAAAGGAGAAAGAAGAATTTAGGCAGAGCATCCTGACCAAACCGGTATATCAGGAGGCAACCATTTTATATGCAGAGCAGTTTCTACCGGATGCAGATGATAAGTTTGCCGCCGGGGAGAGTATTACTTTTACCGTAGAAGGACAAAGAATCGGCATTCTGTACGGAAAGTTTGTGAACGGGCGTGGCGGACAGATGGATGTTTTTGTGGACGGAAAACTTGTAAAAACCTTAAATGCGGATTTTTCCGGCGGATGGGGAAATTATGACGAGTGTGAGGAAGTATTTGCCGGTGAGGGAGGCAGTCACAGCGTAGAACTTAAGTGGAACGAAAATACCACGGGGCTTACTTTCCATGTCACAGGAGTGTTTGTTGCAAAGTAGCAGGGGGAGGAAAAGAATGATTAAGAAAATCAAAAATGCCTTTGGCGCATTCAAAAGAATTGTTTTGAAGCAGTATCCCATATCCATGTGTGCCATATGGATTGGTTCCATATTGCTTGCAATCGGGATTGATATGGATGCCGGTGCAGTAAGCGATTTTGTCTCAAAGTGTCTGATATTCCTTTGGGTATTTGCCGTCGGTGCGGTATGTACGGAGGAATTGTTTGAAAAGAATTGGGTAGCGAAGGCCTGCGGATTTACTGTTTCCGGATTGTTTGCGGGGTGGTGTGTTTTCTTAAGTTCTTATGAGGAGGAAACGCTGTTCGGTATATCCTTTGAAAAGGTGGCAGAGTTCTTTGCAAAGTTTTTAGTCTGTTACATAGTATGGCTTGTTATGATTTGTCTGTTTCACCGCATCAAAAAATCCGGTCTGAGTGTGGCAAAATATGCTACGATTGTGTTTGGAAATGCAGTAAAAGTATCCATTGTTTATGGAATTCTGGCAATCGGTGTGGCCATTATTCTGGCTATTTTTAATGTGTTAATCTGGGATACGGGAAGCTTCCTGGCGCGTGTGGAAATTGTTCTCTTGTGCGGTATGTATCTGCCGGGTTTTATTTTAGCAGTTTCGGATACGGAAAAGGAGATTGGGAAATTTGTCCGTTTTCTTGTGAAATATGTGCTTCTTTCCCTCCTTATGACTGCCTTTCTGATTATTTATGTTTATATTTTCAAACTGCTTGTGACAGTATCACTGCCGTCCAATCAGGTATTCCCCATATTAACATTCTTGTTTATATGCGGCCTGCCAATCTGGACCATGGCGGGATGTTTTGAACAGGACAGGATGGGAAAAATAGCCAAGGTGCTGCCCTTTGTATTTGCACCGTTTATTATTTTACAGGGAATATGTGTGGGAATGAGAATTGCCCAGTATGGTCTCACATCATCCCGGTATATGGGAATTTTCCTGATTATGTTTGAAGTGATATACCTGATACTTTATATGATTTTCAGGCAACGTTTTCTGCCCATGATTCTTCTTGTGGGAGCATTTCTTGTGACAGGATTTTTGATTGTACCCGGATGGAAAGCAGAGGATATGGTCTATCTGTCCCAGAAGGGCAGAATGGAAAATTACCTTCTTATGTCAGAGCAGGAGCGGGAAGCCATTGATAAGGAAACGGCGCGAAAGATAAACGGAACCCGTAGGGAACTTCTGTTCAATGCAAAGGGGGAAATCTATCTGGATTCTCTTTCCGAGCAGGATACAGAGTTTCTTGCAAAATGTAGTCAGATGGCCAATACCTACAATTGGGATGAGGAGGAAATCCTCTACATGAATGCGAATGCTGCCGTACAGAATTTAAATGTGGACGGATATAGCTCGGTTTATATTATCCGGGACCATAGCCGGGAGTACGATATTGAGAATTATGCATTATCCTCTGGGGAGTTTACGGTGGTAATGGATTTTTCCGACTATCTGAAAGAAGTGGAAAAGGCATATAGGTCTAAAGAGTATGCGGGTCTGAATGAATGGTTTGGGTTAAATAACGAACTGGCCGGACCGGATGGAGGAAAACTCATCATGCAATCGATTACCGTAAAAAAGATTGGCGAAAGAATAGAGTATTTCTACGTGAACGGTTTTTATCTGAAGTAATCTTTTGGAAAGGTACGGGCTATACAAGGAATAAAAAAGAAACCGGCAGATTATCTGCCGGCCTCTTTTTTTAGGGAGGATAAAGTTTCTAATGTAATAACATAGGGATGATTATATACGTAGCGGATATATTCATCCGTATTCTGCTCATGGATGTGAATGGTGTGCCAGGTTAAAAACCAGCACCAGTCCACTTTCTTTTTTATCATTTCTTCGGGGTCCGGGATGGGACCGTTTTCGTGATGGCAGACAGGCATTTTCTTGGATGTCTGGGTAAAGAGCCAGTGATACAGTTTTTCATGAATGCCTTCGGAATAAGCATCGGCACCGATAATATCTACCACATCATCTCCGGGATACCATCCGTCCTTCATAAGATGGGAGTATCCTAAAACCCAGATTAAGTTGTTAAGCCCATGATAGTTTGTAAAGCGGTCATACATAAGCCGCCATAACTTAATAAATGGCTTAGAACCACCTTTGCCCCACCAGAACCATTCGCCGTCAAATTCGTGCAGAGGTCTGAAAAGCACGGGGATTTTGTGGTTCTGCAGTTCTTTTAAGGCATTTGCAGCTTCGTCTAAATTATCTATCAGTCCCTGATACAAATCCGTTTCCGGATTCAGCAATTCTTCCATGTCAATTTCGCCCTGACTGGAAGGATAGCCGAGACCGTTGGGAGGAGTGCCCCAATGCCAGCAGATCGAGACAATACCGCCGCGATTATGCCAGGCAATGGAGCGTTTGTTTACGCCGTCAAAATCATTACCGATATAGTCAAGTCCCAGAATAGCAGGGAGATGACCACTCAGACTCTGAATATGGGAAAGCTCATCCCCACAGGTTTTGTCCTCAGGACATTCCTGCTGACCGGAAAGGATGCCCTTTCCTTTTATGGAAAATAGAAAATGATATAATTCGCATGCTTGTGCAGAGGCATTTGGATTCACTAATGAAATGCGGTCAGTTTCCATGGCATTCTCCTTGTGATTTATGCCATAATCATAACATATTAGGTAAATAAAATAAAGAATTAAATTAAAAAAACCTTAAATTAGTTAAAATATATAAATTTGTTAAGCAAAAATAGTAAAAAATCACCTAAAAACAGAAGAAAAGAAAAAAGAATCAAGAAAGAAATAGTAAAAAAACTGTAAAGAGAAATTTGTAAAGTAAAATTTGAATAAAAAATTGCACAAATTTATAAATTAAATATTAGCTAAAACGACAAAATGCATAAATTTTGTTGCGGTGAATGAATAATTATAGTAATATATGCTATATAAGTTAAAACAACTTAAATTAACTTAAAATGTTTACTGAGAATGTTTTCAAACCTATTGGGAGCAGGCAATGAAAAAAGGGAACAAGGCGTTATGCATCGGTCTGGCAGCTATGATGGGTATTTCCCAGTTTGGATGCGGAAACGAAAACAACGATACGGTCACGGAAACAGAATTTGTACCGGAAGTAATCGGAATATATGAAGCAGAAGAAGCAGCGGGAACAGGAAATGTCAAAGCTGCTGTTTCGTGTGCGCTGAGAGGGTTTTCCGGTACCGGTTACGTGGAGGGCTTTGAGCAGGAAAACGACAGCTTAAAGTTTACCGTCAACATAGAAGAAAACGGATTTTATGATTTCAATTTCAAGAGTGCAAGTATCGGTGGAGGAAAAGACAATTTTGTCTGTCTGGACGGAGAATCCATCGGAACAGTGCACGTGGACTCAGCGGAATTTACGGATTCCAAGTTAAGCCGAATTTATATGGAGGCAGGAGAGCATGAAATCACCTATGCAAAGTCATGGGGCTGGGTATATCTGGATTGTCTGGAGATTACAACAAGTGCGCCTCTTCCTTCTGATCTTTATAAGGTGAACGCAAAGCTTTCCAATAAAAAGGCCTCCAAGGAAGCAAAGAGGCTGTACAGTTTTTTGCTGGACAATTATGGAGAGAAATTCCTGTCAGGGCAGTACTGTGATACCGGCCAGTACGGAAAAGAGTTCCAGGTTATAAAGAAAACAACGGGAAAGACGCCTGCGGTTCTGGGGCTCGACTTCATTGAGTACACACCTTCCCGCGTGGCAAACGGTTCTAAGGGGCGCGCCACCGAATATGCACAAAGCTTCTGGGAGGACGGCGGTATCGTTACCTTCTGCTGGCACTGGAATGCACCGGAAAAATACATTACCGGGAAATGGTACAGCGCCTTTTATACAGATTCCACAAATATTGATTTGGGGAAGATTGTATCAGGACAGGACAAGGAAGGATATGAACTTTTAGATCAAGATATTGATGCAATAGCAGAGCAGCTTCTTATATTAAAGGAAGCGGGGGTTCCGATTTTATGGCGCCCGCTTCATGAAGCAAGTGGCGGATGGTTCTGGTGGGGAGCTTCGGGACCCGAAGCATACAAAGAACTGTACATACATTTATATGACAGACTTACCAATGAATACGGACTGGACAATTTAATCTGGGTTTGGAACGGACAGGATATGGACTGGTATCCGGGAGACGAATATGTGGACATCATCGGAGAAGATATTTATCCGGGTGAAAAGGTTTATACCTCGCAGGCGGATTCTTACCTGAATGCAGCGCTCAACTACAGCGGGGAAAGAAAAATGGTTTATCTGACCGAAAACGGCTGCCTGTTTGATCCGGATCTTGCAAAAAGAGACGGAGCAATGTGGGGGATGTGGTGTACCTGGCAGGGTGAGTTTGTTGCAAAGGATACAAATATATTCACTCTGAGCGAGCAGTACACGGAGAAATCCATGATGCAGAAGGTTTATGAGCACCCGGATGTTATTACATTAGAGGATTTACCGGATCTTAAGACATATAAAATCAGAAAAGGATTATAGAAGGAAGAGGTAATTTTATGAAACGAAAGGAAATCGGCAAAAAGATCATAGCGCTTGGGTTAACTATGATGATGGCATTTTCTGTGTTCCCCGGCAACGGTATACACAGCGATGCAAAAACAGATATTTCGATGGATGACTTCGACGAAATTATCAGTACCTACAACATCGACCCCTCCATTCCGTCCTACAAGGAATACATTAAAGAGTACGGCGATATGGAGCGCCCGGATACCATCATTGAGATTCCGGCGGGAGATTATGTGCGATATGAAGACAGTGATATTGCAGCTAATCCCGAAGTGTACAAGGATTACGAAGGGATGGCCGGGGACAGCGTGCTTACCAGCGAAGATTCCCTGATTGAATTTGAAGTCAATGTTCCCAAAACCGGTCTTTATAATGTCTCCGTGGTTTATTATCCGGTACCCGGTAAGAACTCTGACATTGAGAGAAGTCTGTTTGTAGACGGCAAGCTTCCCTTTGCGGAGATGTCCTTACTGACCTTTACCAGAGTATGGGCAAATTACGGGATCGGTTCCCATGTGGATGAAAATGGGGTTACCGTTTTGGAATGGGCACAGGATAACCAGGGCAACGATGTGAAACCCAAGACCGTCGAAATACCGGAGTGGCAGAGCAGATACTGTTATGACAGCAATGGTTACACAACAGAGCCTCTTTCCTTATATTTAGAAGCAGGTACCCATACCATTTCCATGGTATCCTTAAAGGAGCCCATGATGATTAACAAACTGGTGCTTTCCAATGAGGGCGAGACCAGATCTTATGCGGAAGTGAAGGCTGCATGGGATGCACAGGGTGCAAAAGATACCAGCGGAAAGAAGATTACCATTGAAGGAGAATATGCATCCAAGACCAGTTCCCAGATGCTTTATCCCCAGCAGGATCAGTCCTCCCCTTCCATTTCCCCGGTAAGTCCCAAGAGACTTCTTAACAACTCCATCGGCGGCAACTCCTGGAGATTAAACGGGCAGTGGGTAGAATGGGATTTTGATATTCCGGAAGACGGATATTATAATATTTCCCTTTATGACAAACAGAATTTTGCAAGAGGTATTCACGTGTCAAGACGTATTACCATCGACGGGGAAGTACCTTTTGAGGAAATGAATGATTATGCCTTTAATTATTCCCAGAGCTGGAGAGAAGATGTTCTTTCCGATGAAAACGGGGAGGCTTATCGTTTCTATCTGACCAAAGGACATCATACCATTCGCATGGAAGTGGTTCTTGGTGAATTCTCCGAAATCGTTGGTCTGGTAGAAGAGAGCGTACAGCAGTTAAATAACATTTACAGACAGGTTATCAAGGTGACCGGTGTTCAGCCGGATACCTACCGTGACTATCAGCTGGAAGCAACCTTGCCGGAACTTCACGGAGAACTCTTGGAAGCGAGGGAAACCGTAAACCAGGCATTGTATATGTTAGAACAGGTTGCCGGTAAGAACACCGACAAAAAGACCGTGCTTTTAACCATGAGAGACCAGTTGGATGACCTGATTAAGGATGAAGAGTATTTTGTACGTACTATCTCTTCCTACAAAGTCAACGTCAGAGCACTCGGTACTTGGATTACCCAGGTAATCAGCCAGCCTCTTCAGGTGGACAGAATTTACATCACTTCACCGGATGTGGATGTGAAATATGCAAAGAGGGATTTCCTCTCAACAAGCGGCTATGAACTGCAGAGACTGTTCTATTCCTTTATTATTGATTACAACAACATCGGTAGTGTTAACGAAAACGGAACCGATGAGACCATTACCCTCTGGATTGGCTCCGGTCGTGACCAGGCAAATGTTATTAAGGCCCTGATTGACGAAAGTTTTACCAATGAGACAGGTATCGGAGTTAATGTACAGCTGGTAGATATGAATACCCTCTTAAAAGCAACTTTGGTTGGCGAGGGTCCCGATGTAGCAATTCAGGTTGCAAATACCAATGGTATTGCGGGTGCCGTGTTAAATACCGGTAATGATACCCCTGTAAACTATGGTATCAGAAATGCGGTGCTGGATCTGGCACAGTATGATGATATTGATGAAGTGCTTGCAAGATTCCCGGAAGCGGCTTCCGAGCAGTTCAAGTATAACGGAGCGGTTTATGCACTTCCCGAAACCATTACTTATCCGGTTATGTTCTACCGCAAGGATATCTTAAAGGAAATCGGGTTGGAAGTACCGGAGACCTGGGATGATGTTAAGGTGGCCATGACGGTTCTTGCAAAGAACCAGATGGAATTCGGTATGTTAGCAAATGAACAACTCTTTGCTTCCATGCTTTACCAGAACGGTGGTTCCTATTACAACGAGGACGGTACAGCCTCTGCACTGGATTCCGATATCGCAGTGGCAACCTTCAAAGATTTCTGTGAATATTACACGGATTATAAGCTGGATAAGGAAACCAGCGTGGAAGAACGTTTCCGTACCGGTGAATGTCCGATTATCATTGCGGATTATACCGCTTATAACAACTTTGCGGTATCCGCACCCGATATTGCCGGACTCTGGAGCTTCACACAGATTCCCGGTACTAAGCAGGCAGACGGAACCGTGGACCATTCCGTGGCAAGTACCGGTCTTGCAAGTATGATTATGGCGGATACCGACCATCCGGATGCAAGCTGGGAATTCGTAAAATGGTGGACCAGTGCAGAAACACAGACCAAATACGGCCGTGAAATGGAAGGCCTGATGGGTAGTGCGGCACGTGTACCTACCGCAAATTATGAAGCATTCTTAAATATGCCATGGCCTGTGGACGACTTTGAAGCTTTAAAAGAATCCATGGCATGGGTAAAGGGAATTCCCCAGGTACCCGGCGGTTACTATTCCTGGCGAAATGTATATAATGCATTTTATTCGGTGGTAACCCATACCGATACGGCACTTCCCAGAGAAGAGCTGATGGATAAGGTTATTTACATCAATGCAGAAATTAAGTACAAGCGCGAAGAGCTTGAACTGGATAAATAAGGAAGGAGGAAGACAATGGCTGATACAGAAAAGAAAACCGTAGCGGAAGAAACCGTAAATCAGGCAGAAGCAGAAGAGAACACCGTAGAGATGACCGAAAGCGGCGTATCTAAAGAGGCTGTGGAAATTGCCAGAAAGCAGGGAACCTTAGGCTACCGGATCAAACGAAACAAAGAGTCCTACTTCATGTTGGCACCGTATTTTATACTGTTCTTCTTCTTTACCGTTTTACCGGTTATCATGAGTGTGGCTTTCAGTTTTACCTACTATAACATGTTGGAAATGCCTGAATTTATCGGATGGAAGAACTACATCAAATTGTTCTTAGAAGACGATATTTTCATGAAATCATTAAAAAACACCTTAATTCTTGCGGTAATAACAGGACCGGTCAGTTATTTCCTGTGCCTTCTGTTTGCCTGGATTATCAATGAATTTAAGGGCTGGGTCAGAGCATTCCTTACCCTGATTTTCTATGCACCCAGTATCTGTGGTAATGCCTATGTGGTATGGACCCTGATTCTTTCCGGTGACCGTTACGGCTACTTAAACGGTCTTTTGATGAAGCTTGGTATTCTGGATGAAGCGGTAATCTGGATGAAGACCGAGAAATATGTTTTGCCGATGTTGATTATTGTACAGTTATGGCTGTCCTTAGGTACCGGCTTCCTTTCCTTTATTGCAGGTCTTCAGACCGTGGATAAATCCCTGTATGAAGCAGCAGCACTCGATGGTGTTAAAAACCGCTGGCAGGAACTTTGGTACGTAACCCTTCCTGCAATGAAGCCCCAGCTTATGTTTGGTGCGGTTATGCAGATTACCCAGTCCTTTGCGATTGCGGATGTATCCATACAGCTTGCCGGTAACCCGTCCGTTAACTACGCCGGTGCAACCGTGGTAACCCATTTGCTTGACTACGGTACCGTGCGATTTGAAATGGGATATGCTTCGGCGATTGCAACCGTGCTATTCCTCTTAATGGTCGGATCTAACATGCTTGTACAGAAATTGTTAAGGAGGGTTGGCGAATAATGAAAAAAGAAAAAGATTATTTGAAGCCCTATAAGAAGAGACGGTTCTTCAAGCCGAAGGAGAAGAAATTAAACCGTTCCATGGCAGGAAACACCCTTTTGTTTGTGATTATGGCAATCTGCGGTGTGGCAATGATTCTTCCTCTCGTAATGGTAATCAACAACTGTTTGAAACCGCTTGATGAATTGTTCCAGTTCCCGCCCAGAATTTTTGTACGTAACCCTACTCTGGAAAACTTCTCGGATTTGTTCACTCTGATGAATGACTCATGGGTTCCTTTTTCCAGATACATTTTGAACACCATAATCATTACCGGCGGCGGTATGGTAGGTCATGTTATTATTGCCAGCCTGGCAGCATATCCTCTGGCAAAGCACGATTTTCCCGGAAAGAATATTCTGTTCCAGATGGTAGTGCTTTCCATGATGTTCTCCTGGACGGTTACCCAGACACCGCAGTATATGATTATTTCCTGGTTACATATTAACAACTCATACCTGGCACTGATTTTACCGGCCTGCTCTTTTGGTATGGGTCTCTACCTGATGAAACAGTTCATGGAGCAGCTTCCGGATTCCCTGATGGAATCTGCAAGACTTGACGGCGGTAATGAATGGGATATCTTCTGGAAGATTGTAATGCCCAACGTTAAGCCTGCCTGGCTGACACTGGCTATTTTCCAGTTCCAGCAGATGTGGGGTAACACCGGCAGCACCTTCCTTCGCGACGAAGAGTTAAAACCTCTGCAGTTTGCTTTGCAGCAGATTTCCGCGGGCGGTACCGCAAGAGCCGGCGCGGCAGCAGCGGTTACCTTTATCATCGCAGCAGTGCCCATCACATTCTTCTTAATCTGTCAGAAGAATGTCTTAGAAACCATGACGTCATCCGGTATGAAAGACTGATAGGGGGTAGGAAGATGAAAAAGATAAATGTTTTGAAAAAAATCTTTATTGCCTGCCTGACAGTATGTATGATGGTTACGGCGTTTGGAGAGGAGGTAAATGCATCCTCCATTCCCTACGATACTTATAATTACGATTATCGTGAGTACATCCATTTTACTCCCGCAGCTTATGTTCCGGACCGATGCATTTCCGGGGAACAGCTTCTGTATAACGGAGAGTCCATTGGGGCGTTTGTAACACCGCAGGATATGTGTAAGGCACCCAATGGGGATGTTTATATAGCAGATACCGGTAATAACCGTATCGTAGTTTTAGACAATGGTTTGAAATATGTAAAGAATATCATCACCGGATATTACAAAAACGGTGTGCTGGATACCTTCAACCAGCCCTACGGTGTGGCGGTATCCCAGAATAATCAGATTTACATTGCGGATTCCCAGAACCGGAGAATTGTAGTTCTCAACATGGACGGCAGTCTGGAAAAGATTGTATCCGACCCGAAATCGGAAAGCCTGGAAGAGGGATATGTATTTGTTCCGCTGAAGGTAACCGTGGACTATGCAGACCGAATTTATGTCATTGCACAGAACATGTTTGAAGGTATCATGGTATTCGAAAGTGACGGCAAATTTGCCAGTTTCTTTGGTACCATCGATGTAAAGATTTCCCTGTGGGAGAAGTTCTGGAAACGTCTTGCAACCAAGGAAGAGCGTTCCAGACAGCAGCTTTATATTCCTACTGAGTTTACCGGTATCGATATCGACCCGGATGGCTTTGTATATGCTACCAACATCGATTCCAACGGAACCCAGGGGGTAAGACGATTAAACCCCAGAGGTGAGGACGTTATTAAGAAAGGCCAGAACGGAAATGTGGGCGGTGATCTGTGGATAAACGGTTCTACCGAGTATGCAGGTCCCAGTCAGTTTACCGATGTGGTTTACCGCAAGAACGGTATTTACTCCTGTCTGGATAAGAAGCGCGGACGTATTTTTACATACGACCATGAAGGAAACCTGCTTTACATCTTTGGAGGACTGGGTACGCAGAAAGGTACTTTCTCCATGCCGGTTGCCATTGAAGACATCGGAGAACAGATTGCAGTATTGGATGCAACCAATGCGGAAATCATTTCCTTCAACGTAACCGAATACGGCAGTCTCATTAATCAGGCGGTTTCCTTACGTTACGATGGAGATGAAACCTTAGCGGTTGCACTCTGGGAAAGAGTACTTCAGCTTGATGAAAACAACGAACTTGCTAATACCGGTATCGGTAAAGCTTATCTGACAGCAGGTGATTATGTAAATGCAATGAAATATTTGAAACTCGGTATGAACCGTGACTATTATTCCATTGCATACAGACGTTACCGGAACGAGATTCTTACGAAGAATGCCAACTATTTCCTGACCGGTATTCTGATCCTGGTAGTTGTTTATCTGGTTCTGAAGCCCATTTTGAAAAAGAAGAGGGCAGAAGCAAAGAAATTGAAAGAAGCAAAGAAGGGAGGAGAAAGCAATGAGTAAGTACTTCTCAAAGGAAAAATGGAGCTACTTAAAATATACGATTTCTCACCCCATGGATGGATATTACTGGATTCGTCACAGAGACCGCGGAAGTGTACCGATAGCGATTCTTCTGGTCATCCTTTTCTCCATCAGTTTTACTTCCAACAGACTTTTAGCGGGGTTTGTGGTAAATGATCTTGACCCCAGAGGGATTGACAGTTTATTTGAACTTTTGGGTGTTTTATCATTCTACCTGATTCTTTGTGTCAGCAACTGGTCCGTGACCTGTCTGATGGGAGGAGAGGGCCGTATGAAGGATATCGCCATAGCGATAGGATACGGAACGACACCCATTACCGTGATGTTGGTAATCGGCACTATTGTCAGCCAGTTTGTGGCAGATAATGAGCAGGCTTTTTACACACTGATTGTAGCGGTGGGAATTGCTTATGGGTTAATTATGATGCTGATTGGTATTATGCAGGTGCACAATTACACCTTGGGTAAAACCCTGTTGACACTGATTATTACGTTTGTGGCAATGTTGATTATCATATTCCTTTTACTGCTTTTAAGTAATCTTCTGGGTATGGTATATAATTTCTTCCACAGTATTTATACTGAATTAATCTTTAGAGCATAGGAGGTAGGGCATGAGCAAAGCAAAAAAGAATAACGAAAATAAGCCTGAGACAAAGCCTATGGCGTCTGAAGAAACAAAGGATATAACAGAACAGGAAAGCGCAAAGGCAGAACCGGAAAAGAAAGAAAAGGTAAAAATCGGCCCTGAAAAAGAAAAGAAGAAAAAGGTGAAGGTAAAAAAGCAGAAGTTAAACCAGCCCATGAGTCTTTCCAAGAGAGTAGGGCTCGGACTTTTAACTGCCGTTATCGTCTGTGCAGGTGTTTACCTTGCTTACTATTTTCTTCATTACATGGCTTATGACAAATACAAGCAGTATTTAAGTTCCTATGAGTATGAAACGGCAGGCAGCTTCAAACCTATTGAGGAAGCGGTTTCCAGTGTGGACGGATTTGTACTCGCAGCGGAAAACGATAATTTGAAGCTTTATACCGATCCTAAGAGTGCTTATGTAGCAGTATATGATAAGCGGAACGGCGAGACCATCTACTCTAATCCCCTGAATGCGGATGATGACCCTATCGCCAATCCTACCCTGAAGACTTATATGAAGTCCCAGATGATTATCAAATACTTCGATAAGAATGCGGCAGAAGTAACGGAACCGCTTACCTCCTTTTCCTCTTCCGTGGAAAAGGGCAAGTTCGAAATAGAAGGAATTTCCGGTGGTTTCCGTTATGTTTATCATCTCTATGATAAATCCAATGTCCTTCTGTTTGACATTCCTTTAGAGTACCGGTTAAAAGAGGATAAACTGGAGGTGTCCATTCCTGCCAAGGGAATTGTGGAACATACCGAGTATTATGTGGAATTCATTGAGGTGCTTCGCTATATGGCTTGTGCAGGTACCGAAGAAGAAGGATACATGGTAGTTCCCAATGGTTCCGGTTCTTTGATTTATTTCAATAACGGAAAGAACGGAGTGACGGTATCCAATTATTCCCAGTATATTTACGATATTGATCCTCTTGTTGCAAATTACACGACAATTGAAAAGACTTATTCTGCAAAACTTCCCATTTACGGACTTTGCCGGGAGAACAGCAGTGTTCTTGTTACCGTGGAGGATGGTGCAACCACTTCCCGTATCACAGCGGGGGTTGCGGGTAAGGTAAACAGTTACAATTACGCCTATACCACTTACATTTTAAGAAACCGTGATGACCTTGGAATGTTTGGAGACAGTGGTACTGGTGATGTATATGTAATGGAGCCGAAGCTTTATGATGTAAATCTCTGCCAGACCTATACCTTCCTCACAGAGGATTATAAAGGCTATGCAGGTATGGCAAATTACTACAGAGAACGCCTGATTTCGGAAGGCAAACTCACACCTATGACGGAAAGCGGAGACATTCCTTTCTACTATGATGTCATTGCAGGTGTGAAGGAAACAGCCCATTTCCTTGGAGTTCAGTACTTACATACTTTCTCCATGACGGATTTTGGGGAAGCGAAAGATATGGCACAGATACTGGCCAAGGAAGGAATCACCAATCAGGTTATGAATCTGCAGGGATGGTTCAACGGCGGCTATTATCATGATGCACCCCATGATATCCGTGTTACTTCAAAGCTTGGAGGTAAAAAAGGTCTGGAGGAATTAAACAGTGCGATAGAAAATATGGGAGGCAGATTGTATGTGGATGTAGCGATTCAGAAAGTTACTTTCGCAGATGAGCATTTCAACTATAAAGCAGAAAGCTCCCGTTATTACGGAGCCGGTTATGTGGCAGCCTTCGGACAGATCAATCCGACCACCCTTAGAAATACTTCCGGTCTGGATTACATGGAAACCAAGTACGATTTACTTTCTCCTAAGTTCCTTCCCCGGTATGCGGGAGCCTTTGCCAACAAAATCGAGAAGTATCAGGTTGGCGGTATTTCTTTGAGAGATTTAGGCGATACGGTTGCATCGGATAAGAAGAGAACAGAAATCATTAATCGTGAAGAAGCACTTGATATTGTTCTTGCACAGTTTGACAGACTCGATGATACCGGAAAGAAGTTAATGACCAATTCCGCAAATGTTTACAGTTTTGCTTACAGTGATGATATCATTAATGTTCCGGTACAGGACAATGATTTCCCCATCATCGATGCGGGTATTCCTCTGTATGAGATGGTGATTCACGGCTGTATCCCTTATGCAGGAGAACTGCTGAACTTTGTGGATATGCAGGATGTGACCGGCATTTCACTGGAACTGATTGAAGCCGGAGCTGCACCTCATTTTGTATTTACAAAAGAAGACTCCAGCAAAATGAAGAATACCGGTCTGAACCGTTATTATGCAACCACCTTCGATATCTGGGAAGGGGATGCAATTGCAATTTACAACGAAGTTAATGGAGCACTGAAATACGTAAACGGTGCGCAGATGATTAATCATGAAATTCTTACTGAGAATGTAAGGAAGGTAACCTATGATAACGGCGTGGCTATTCTCATCAATTATGGTGACGAAGAGGCAAGCGTGGATGGGGTACAGATTCCTGCAAAATCCTACAGATTGGAGGGCATAAATTAATGAAAAAAAGAAAAAAGATGACGCTTCTCCAAAAACGTAGCATGATGGGACTGGTATTCATCCTTCCCTGGTTTGTGGGATTTTTGATTTTCTATGTTCGAAGCCTTTTCCTGACAGGACAGTTTGCCTTTTCCAAACTTACCATTGATGCCGTTCAGGGAGGGTATCAGCTGGCCCCGGTAGGGTTAGCGAACTTTAAGGAAGCATTTTTTGCACACGCAACCTTTAAGCAGGACCTTACCACATCCGTTATCAACATGTTAATTGATGTACCGTTGATTACCTTCTTCAGTTTGTTTATGGCAATGTTACTGAATAAGAAATTCCCAGGCAGATTTGTGGTAAGAGCAATCTTCTTCCTGCCGATTATTCTGCACGCGGGTGCAATTTCAGAAGCCATGGACTTAAGCGCACAGATGATGAACGGTGGTATTTCTTCTCAGGCACAGGAAATGGCCAATACGGCAGGAAATACACTTGCTTTTGATATTGATTACATTATCAGCATGTTTATGAATCTGGGACTTCCGGCTTCCATACTGGATTACATTGTGGAAGCAGTGGCAAGAATTAACTCCATCATTGAAGCCAGCGGTGTACAGATTATTATTTTCATCGCAGCATTGCAGTCCATCCCGGGCTCCATGTATGAAGTAGCAAAGATCGAAGGTGCTACCGGATATGAGACTTTCTGGAAAGTAACCTTCCCTATGGTAATGCCTCATATTATTACCAATGTGGTTTATACCATCGTAGACAGCTTCACGGAATCTCCGGTTGTAGATTTGGCTTATACTACGGCATTTGACAAATTTAACTATGGTTTAAGCTCCGTATTCAGTCTGGTTTCCACGATTGTAACCTGTGTTATTCTGGTAGCCATTGTGGGATTCATACAGAAGCGAACGTTCTACTATAATTAGGGAAAGGAGAGAGAAGATGAAACAGAAAGCAAAACAGAAAGTTTCTTTCAAGGAATTTTTGAATCACACCAAAGCTGCCCTGCAGGATCCGGACCAGAGAAAAAGCATGGGAACCGACATCAAAAATCTGCTGGTATCCATTTTGAAATTCCTGATTCTGGTGGGAGTAAGTTATGTAATTCTTTCTCCGGTAATCGGTATGCTTGCCAAGTCATTCTGTTCCGATGCAGATGCAATTGACCCTATGGTATATGTAATACCGAAGAACCCGACACTTTCCAGATATGCGCTTGCAATTCTGCGTATGGACTATTTCCCGACTATTGCAAGAGATTTAGTCTATACCTTACTGACTACCCTGATGCAGTTATTTATCTGCTCCATGGTAGGGTACGGATTTGCAAGATTTAATTTCCCGTTCAAGAATGTGTTGTTTGCACTGGTTGTGGTAATGATTGTTATTCCTTCCCACACCATTATGCTTCCTCTTTACATGACCTTTAAGGAATTTGATCCTTTCGGTCTTGCAACCCTGATTACGGGAGCGCCCATTAACTTAATGGGTACCACCATTCCCATGTATATCATGACCATGCTTGGATGTGGTGTCCGGTCGGGACTTTATATTTACATTTTCAACCAGTTTTTCCGCGGACTTCCCAAGGAAATTGAAGAAGCGGCACTGGTAGACGGCGCAGGTGTGTGGTATACTTATTTCAGAATTATGTTACGCAACGCTATGCCCGCTGTTATTACGGTTGCAGTATTCTCAATCGTATGGCAGTTCAATGATACTTTTTATGCAAAGTTATTTCTGATCAGCCCGGACGTGGTGATCAGTAAGAAGATAGCAACGCTGCAATCCGTTATTGCGAACCAGGATAAGATCATGTCACTTACCCTTCAGGAGCTTTATCTGGATGCAGGTATTATCCTGATTCTGTTGCCTATCGTACTGATTTACGTTCTGCTGCAGAGATACTTTATAGAAGGTGTTGAAAGAAGTGGTATTGTAGGCTAAAACCACACTTTCATCCCGAAACTATCAACTTTTAAAACAAAAAAAGGAGGATTGAAAAAGTTGAAAAAGAAATTTTTGGCTTGCTTTTTAGCAGGAACAATGGCTCTTTCAATGGTAGCATGTGGTGAAAAACCCGCAGACAATACCGATGCTTCCGTTGAAGAGAGTACCGTAACACCCACTCCCGAAGAAGAGGTAACTCCCAGTATTGACTTCGAGGATGGCAGCATCTCTTTCGTTGCACCTTACATGCAGCCGGCAGATGCAGCAGAAGTAGAGCTCTCCGTTGTAGATTTCAATGGTAGTAAAGCTTTACAGGTAAAGAACCTTAGCGGAAAGGTTCCTTACATCGCATTTGATGCAGACAGCCTTCTTGGCGCAGATGTAGCAAAAGTGGCTAAAATTCAGATGAAAGTAGGAATTTCCTACGACAATGGCGGATTCAGTGCAGTATCCGGTGCAATTTATGCATGGAGTGGTGAAGATTTAGTTGAATCCAGCGATTCCTGGAGTGTTTATGTGGAAAACAAGAACCCTAACAAGGCAGTTGCAGAACTTGCTGCAGGGGAAGAGTTTGTAGCAGGCGCTAACAACATTTTCTTCATTAACTTAAAAACAGACAATGGTTTGGCTGACGGACTCGGAAATGCTACCATGTACATCGATGACATCGCATTCTTAGATGCAGATGGAAATACACTTACTGCAGATACTTCTGTAGCATTTGTTGCTCCTGATGGATTTGAAAACACCGGTGTTGACAATTCTAACCTTTGTGGATTAACCGATGCTGTTAACTTTGAAGGCTTCGCAACAAGTGGTGGAGCATGGAGCCAGAATGGCTTTGATATGCCTCAGGAAATCATTGATGCATTAGTTCCCGGTTCTGTAGTAGAAATCGAGTATTCTTCTACCAGCGGAAATTGCTGGGTAGTAATGCCTGATTCCGCAGCAGGCTGGATGAGAATTGGTGTTGGTGACTGTGACGGTAGTGGCCAGGGTTATGCATACTACAACAATTCCCGCAACAAAGTGCAGATTCCTTATGAAATCTTTGCAGAATATCTTGGTGAAGATGTGAGTGCATGGGGTGCAAGAATGCAGTGTGAATCCGATGGCGACTGGGAAGTATTCTCTGTTAAGGTTGGACAGAAAGCTCCTCGTTATACCATGGCTGGCGGCGTAGAATTTGCAGGCTTTGCAACAACCGGCGGCGGCTGGGGACAGAACGGCTTTGATATTCCTCAGGAAATCATTGATGCATTAGTTCCCGGTTCTGCAGTAGAAATCAAGTACACTTCTGCAACTGGTGAACTTTGGGTAGTAATGCCTGACGCAGCAGCAGGCTGGACCAGAGTTGGTGTTGGTAACTACGATGGCAGCGGAAGCCTTGCAGCAACCTGTGATGGCCAGACCTGCTACATTCCTTACGAATTATTCGTTGATAAGCTTGGCGAAGACAAGTCCCAGTGGGGTGCAAGAATGCAGTGTGAAGCTTCCAGCGACTGGGAAGTATTCTCTGTTAAGGTTGGTGCTTTAACTGAATTACCTATGGTTAACAAATTAGTAGAATTTGAAGGCTTTGCAATTGCAGGCGGCGGCTGGGGCCAGGATGGCTTCGAAATGCCTGAAGCAATTGTAAATGCATTAGTTCCCGGTTCTGTAGTAGAAATTAAATATGCTTCTGAAACCGGTGAAATCTGGGTAGTAATGCCTGACGCAGCAGCTGGTTGGACCAGAGTTGGTGTTGGTAACTATGACGGAAGCGGTAGTGCAGCTGCAGCTTGTGAAAATGGTGTATGCTACATTCCTTACGAATACTTCGCAGAAAAACTTGGCGATGATGTATCCCAGTGGGGTGCAAGAATGCAGGGCGAAGCTTCCAGTGCATGGGAAATCTTTAGCGTAGCAGTAGGTCAGAGATAAGCTTAGGCTTACATAATAATTTGGAGGATTACAAAATAATGAAAAATTTAAAAAGATTTTTAGCCCTTGGCTTAGCTGCTACCATGGTACTTTCCATGGCAGCATGCGGTAACAAACAAAAAGGTGGCGCAGTATCAAGTGCTGATGCTTTTGGTACCGGTGACGGTGTCATTGATATCGGTTCCTGGTGGGTTCAGTACTACGATTCCGACGACAAAATAGAGGATTCCGTAGACTGGGTAAACGCACAGTATGCAGATGATGATACCGAAGAGAAGAAAGCTGAAAAAGCAATCAACCAGGACGTTGCTCAGAGAAAATGGGACAATGTTAAGAAAATGGAAGAGAAGTATGGTGTGAAATTCTACTGGCAGAACCTTACCTATGAAGGTGTTAAGGATTCCATCAATACTTCCATTCTTGCAGGAAACCCTGACTGTGAAGTATATCTGGTAGAAGCAAGCACCGGTGTTCCTGCTCAGACCAATGGTCTTGCAGTTGACTTAAAGACTGTATTACCTGAAGATCATGCGCTTCTTAAGAACGAAGATCCCAACATGGGTTATCTGGACCTCGGTGACGGAAAAGCATGTATCCTTTACAGAAAATCCGCTCAGTCCAACGTAGAAGCTACATGGCCTCTTGGCTACAACAAGCAGCTCTTAGATGCTAACAACCTGGAAGATCCCCGTGCCCTCTATGAAAGAGGCGAATGGACCTGGGATAAATTCATTGAATACTGTAAAGTATTAACCCAGGATACAGACGGAGACGGACAGATTGACCAGTACGGTTACTGTGGTTTCTCTAAAGATGCTTTTGAACAGATTCTTATGAGTAACGGTGCAAACATTGCATCCGGTCAGACAGAAGCTCTTTCCGATGCTAAGACCGGTGAATGTCTGCAGTTATTGTATGACTTATACAATACTTACAATGTAGCTTATCCTTACGACTTTGAAGGTGAACCTTGGAACAGTATGAGAAGCCAGTATCATCAGGGTAACATCGGTTTCTTCCCTATCGCTTGCTGGGTTAACAACTCTAACGGTGACTACGGTACTTCCAAAACCGCTACCTTCGATACTGTATACTGCCATTGGCCTGTAGGTCCTTCCGGAAACAAGGATACCAACTTTGGTAAGAACGCTGTATCCGGTACTGACTACTACATGATCGCAGCAGGTTGCAAGAACCCCGGTACTGCTTTCAACGTTATTTATGACTTCTTTAACTGGTACGAAGGAGATACCTCTCTTCGTGACAACCCTGCAACTATGAACTGGTGGTATCAGGAAACCGCAAATGATGAAACCTTACAGAAGGAAAACTTCAACATCATGTTTGAATGCGGTGACAGAACTACTGTAGACTTCTGGCAGAGTTTAGGTTTCGAATATGATTTCGATTCCCTTATTAAGGGAGAAATGACTCCTGCTCAGTTCCAGGAAACCTACAAGCAGCAGGTTCAGGATGCTCTTGATGCTTATTTCAAATAAGTAGTACAAATAATACATTCTGTCCGGGGCGGTCATGCGCCGCTCCGGATTTTGGAAAGGTATGGAGAAAATGAGTGATATTAAAATGATAGCACCCCCCTTACCCAACATTCCCTGGCAGGAAAAGCCGGAAGGACTTAAGGGGGCACCAATCTGGAGATACACCGAAAACCCCATTATCGGACGTAATCCGGTAGAAGGTGTTGCACGTATTTTCAACAGTGCGGTTATGCCTTACAACGGAGAATTCATCGGGGTGTTCCGTGGGGAACAGACCAATGGTATTCCTTATATTTATTTGGGACATAGCAAAGATGCTATTCACTGGGATTTTGAAAAGGATAAGATTCCTTTCGTAGACGAAGACGGTAATTCCTTTATGCCTTATTACGCATACGATCCCAGACTTGTAAAAGTAGAAGATACCTATTACATCATCTGGTGTCAGGATTTCTACGGTGCAAGCATCGGTATGGCAAAGACAAAGGATTTCAAGACCTTTACCAGACTGGAAAATCCGTTTATTCCTTTCAACAGGAATGCGGTATTATTCCCTCGTAAGATTAACGGCAAGTTCATGCTTTTAAGCAGACCTTCCGATTCCGGACATACACCCTTCGGTGATATCTTCTTAAGTGAAAGCCCTGATCTCGTATACTGGGGCAGACACCGCCATGTAATGGGCAGAAGCAGCGAGTGGTGGGAATCCGTAAAAATCGGTGGCGGCGCAGCACCCATCGAAACCAGTGAGGGCTGGTTGTTGTTCTACCATGGTGTAAGCGGAACCTGTAACGGATTTGTTTACAGCATCGGCGGCGCAATCCTTGATCTGGATAATCCTTCCATCGTGAAATATCGTTGCGAAACTTTCCTGCTTACTCCCGAAGAGTGGTATGAGGAAAGAGGATTTGTTCCCAATGTAGTATTCCCCTGTGCAACCCTGCATGATCCGGAATCCGGAAAGATTGCAATTTACTACGGATGCGCAGACAGTTATGTGGGACTTGCATTTACCAAATTTGACGAAATTGTAGCTTACATAAAAGAGCATAGCGTAGTCAGACAGGAAGATACCGAAATCGGTATCCGATAATGATGACAGAATCGTGGGAGAGTAACCTCTCCCACTAATTCAATAAAGGAAAAGAAACAGATACCATGAGTGAAAAAATAGTATTGCCTTCCGATGAGGTGCTTACCTACAGCGGAAGAATTGATTTTGAAAATATAGATGCACCGGTTTTTGTATTTCCCTGTTCTTCTATCCGTTTTCTTACGGATGCAAAGACCGGAAAGATGAAAGTGGAAAATATCCATTCCTATGCAGAAAACTCCATAGGAGTTTTGGTGGATGGTAATTATAGAGGAAAACTGATATTGCCCGATGAAGGCACGAGGGAAATTGATATTTCAGCCTTCTTAGACGGGAAAGAGCATGAAATAACAATCTTTAAGCGACAGGACAGTTGTCATTATTTTGTCTTTAAGGGACTTTCCGTAAATGCGGATGCCATGATGAAAAAAGCAGCTCCTGCACCGAAGCGCAGAATAGAAGTGTACGGAGATTCGGTTTCCGCGGGGGAAGTATCCGAGGCAACCGCATTTGCAGGTCTGGCAGATCCGGAACACAATGGAGAATACTCCAACAGTTTTTATTCCTATTCCTGGTTATGTGCAAGGAAGCTTAACGCCGAGATTCATGATATTGCCCAGGGAGGAATTGCCCTTTTGGATGAAACCGGGTATTTTGCAGGACCGGATTATGTGGGAATGGAAAGCAGCTACGATAAGATTCGTTATAATCCCCAGCTTGGAAAGTTAAGCGACTGGGATTTTACGAAGTACATTCCCCATGTGGTCATTGTTGCCATTGGACAGAACGACGCCAATCCGGACAACTATATGGCAGCGGATTATGAGGGAGCGAAGGCAGAACGCTGGAGAAATGCGTATGAGAAAATCATCCTTACGCTTCGGGGACATTATCCGAAAGCAGAAATTGTTTTAACCACTACCATCCTAAATCATGAGGAAAACTGGGATAGGGCAATTGATGAAGTGGCCAAGAAATTACAGGAAAAAGACAAAAAGATTCATCACTTTTTATATACCAAAAACGGATGCGGTACACATGGACACATTCGAATTCCTGAGGCAGAGAAAATGGCAGATGAGCTTTCTGCTTTTATAAACTCCTTGGGTGAGGATATATGGAAGGATTAAGGGGACTAAGGGGAAAATGGCAAAAATGAAAAAAGCGGTTACCATGTCTGATATAGCGAAGAGGCTTAATGTCAGTACGGTTACTGTTTCCAAAGCATTGTCCGGCCAAAAAGGTGTCAGTGACGAAATGCGTGATAAAATTAAAGAACTGGCGATATCCATGGGATATAAAATGCCTTCTACTGCAAAGTATTCTTTGATAAAGGAAAGTTATAACATAGGGGTGTTGATTTCGGAACGATATTTGTCCGCTCACGATTCCTTCTACTGGAAAATGTACAGGGAAGTAGCAGATTATGCCATCCATAAGAACAGTTTCACTATGTTTGAAATCGTAAGTGAAGCAATGGAAGAACAGAATGTGACACCCAAGCTTTTAGAAGAAAACAAGGTAGCGGGGTTAATTGTTATTGGCAGTCCGGGATATGATTACAAGGATTATTTAAAACAGGTAACCAGAATTCCCATGGTCTTTCTTGATTTTTATGATAAAGATAATGAAGTGGATTGTGTCATTTCAGATAGTTTCTATGGAAGTTACATATTGACCAATTATCTGTTTGACAAAGGGCATAAGGATATTGCCTATGTGGGAACCTTGTTTTCTACAGAAAGTATTACAGACCGTTATTTAGGCTATATTAAATCCCTGATTGAGCACGGCGTGGAACCGAAAAAGGATTATCTGATTGAGGACCGTGATGTAAGAACGGGACTGAGGGAGGAAGGATTTGTCTACAAGCTCCCGGAAAAGATGCCTACGGCATTTGTATGTAACTGTGACTTTATCGCGGGGATGTTAATTAAGGTTTTACAGGATAAAGGATACCGGGTGCCGCAGGACATTTCTGTGGTGGGATATGATAATTTCCTGTATCCGGACAGTATTTTGGACGTGGGGATTACCACCTATCAGGTAGATATTAGAGAAATGGCGAAGGCAGCCATCAATGTATTAGTGAAAAAGTTGCATGGAGAGCCCTATAATAAAAAAGTTCATATTGTGGAAGGCCACATGGTAGAAAAGCAGAGTGTGGCGGAAAGGAAATCATGATGAGTATGAAAGAAGAAGTGCGTGCGCACTTACAAAAGGATCTTGTTCCGTTCTGGCAAAAACTGGAAGATCCGGAATATGGCGGATTTTACGGATATATGGCAGAAGATGGAACCGTGGACAAGAAATATGAAAAGGGTTGTATTTTAAACAGCCGTATCCTCTGGTTCTTTTCCAATGCGGCCATGGCACTTGAGGATCAGAATCTCATAAAGGATGCACAATGCGCCTATGACTTTATGAAAGAGAAATGTATGGATAAAGAATATGGCGGTATATTCTGGTCTGTCACTTATGACGGAAAACCGCTCGATACGACCAAGCATATTTACAATCAGGCATTCGCCGTATATGCCCTGTCTTCCTACTATAAGGCATCCGGTGACAAAGAGGCACTAAATCTTGCATTCGGTCTCTTTGACGTGATTGAAAATAAGGGGTTTGATGAAGGCGGTTACAAGGAAGCTCTTGACAGAAGTTTTGCCCCGGCCGAGAATGATAAACTTTCCGAAAACGGTGTCATGGCAGATCGTACCATGAACACTCTGCTTCACGTATTTGAGGCTTATACCGAGCTTTATCTGGTATCCCGGGACGAGCGAGTAAAGAATAAGCTTATGTGGATTCTGGATACTTTCAAAAATAAAATCTATAATCCTAAGAGGCACCGTCAGGAAGTCTTTTTTGACAATGCTATGAACAGTATTATTGACCTCCATTCCTATGGACACGATATTGAAACCGCATGGCTCTTAGACCGTGGTCTCGATGCCCTGGGGGACAAGGAACTTAAGGCTGCTTTTGATCCCATGATTGCAGATCTTGTGGCAGAGGTTTATAAGAAAGCCTATTACAATAACTCCATGAGCAATGAATGTGAAAAAGGTGTGGATGATACCAAGCGTGTATGGTGGGTACAGGGGGAAAGCGTGGTAGGTTACTACAACGAATACGAAAAACACCCGGAACATGAGGAATACAGGGAAGCCGCCGAAAATATCTGGAACTTCATTAAAACCTATATTATCAGTGAGAAAAATCATAACGAATGGTATATGCACGTGGATGACAAGGGAAATCCGGAGAAGGGCAACCCCATTGTGGAACCCTGGAAGTGTCCCTATCACAATGGGCGTATGTGCATGGAAATGATGAGGAGGTTAGCATAAATGATTCACCCGAAATACTATGCTTTAAAAGAGAAGCAGGATGCGTTCTTAGCAAGAAAAAACAATCCCAACAAGAATTTTTACAACGGAATTTACGAGCGTTATGAAAATCCGGTATTGACCAGAGACCATCTGCCCATTGAATGGCAGTATGATCTGGATGCGGATACCAATCCTTTCTTTGAAGAAAGACTGGGGATTAATGCCGTGATGAACTCCGGCGCCCTTTATATGGATGGAAAGTATTATCTGGTTGCCCGCATTGAGGGAAATGACAGAAAGTCCTTCTTTGGTGTGGCAGAAAGTGACAATGGTGTGGACGGATTCAAATTCTGGGACTATCCGGTGGTTCTGCCGGATACCTGTCCGGAAGAGACCAATGTATACGATATGCGTCTGACCAAGCATGAAGACGGCTATATTTACGGAGTGTTCTGCTCCGAAAGCAAGGATAAAGAAGCAAAGGATCTTTCCGCAGCCGTAGCGGCAGCGGGCATTGTCAGAACAAAGGATTTAAAGACCTGGGAAAGACTGCCTAATTTGAAAACCCTGCATTCTCCCCAACAGAGAAATGTAGTACTTCATCCGGAGTTTGTGGATGGAAAATATGCATTTTACACCAGACCCATGGATGATTTTATTGACACCGGAAGCGGCGGTGGAATCGGATTTGGTCTTTGCGAGGATATTACCAATGCGGTGATTGATGAAGAAAAAATGACCAGCATCCGTAAATATCATACCATTACCGAAGTAAAGAACGGTGCCGGGGCGGTTCCCATTAAGACCGATATGGGCTGGATTCATATCGCCCATGGTGTACGCAATACGGCAGCAGGGCTGCGTTATGTTATCTATGCATTTGCAACGGCCCTGGATGATCCCTCCAGAGTAATCGCTGAGCCTTCCGGTCTTTTAATCGGCCCCAGAGGCGCGGAAAGAGTGGGCGATGTTTCCAACGTTACTTTCACCAACGGTGCGGTTGTGAACGAAAAGAATGAGGTCTTTATTTACTATGCATCCAGTGATACCAGACTGCATGTGGCAAAGACTGACATAGAAAGACTTAAAGATTATGTGTTCCATACCCCCACCGATCCGTTACGCAGCGCAGATTGCGTGAAACAGCGCTGTGAACTGATTGCAAAGAATTTAAAACTTTTGCAGGAGAAATAACATGTACGAGCAGTATAAAGAAATGATTGACTACGAAAAAGGAATCGTAAACCGGGGCAATGAGGAAAGGATATTGGCGCTGATGCTTCGTGCATTAAGGGGAGAATCCTTAAAAGTAGCATTTTTAGGCGGTTCCATTACCCAGGGCTCCCTGTCATCCACACCCGAAACCTGTTATGCATATTTAACCTATGCGTGGTGGAAAGAACAGTTCCCCAAGGCCGATTTTACTTACATCAATGCAGGGATTGGCGGAACCTCATCCCATTTGGGGACCGGCCGCGTGGAAGAAGAAGTCCTTTCCCATAATCCTGATTTTGTCATTGTGGAGTTTTCCGTAAATGACGATGGCGCTGATCCGCATTTTCAGGAAACCTACGAGGGACTGGTAAGGAGAATTTTAAAAGCACCCTGTGCCCCTGCCGTAGTGCTGGTTCACAATATGTTTTATAACAATGGGGATTCTGCGGAGAATATCCATGGGGAAGTGGGCAGACATTACAACCTGCCCTGTGTAAGCTTAAAGAGTACGGTATATCCATTGGTTGCGTCGGGGAAGATTGCTGTCCGGGATCTTACACCGGATGATCTGCATCCCAACGATGCCGGACATGCCCTGCTTTCTTCCGTCATTACTTACTATCTGTCACAGGAAAAAAAGAAGGCGGAAGAATTGTATACAAAGGGTGAAAAAGTAGAAGTGAGCAGGGAAGAACTTCCCGCTCCGATCACTTTAAACGGCTATGAATGTGCACACAGATACCGAAATGATGAACTGGTTCCGGTGATTTGTGAAGGCTTTGTAAAGGACGAAACCAAACAGGACTGTGTTTCGGACTGCTTTAAAAAGGGGTGGCAATCAAGTCATATTAATGATAAAATAGTCTTTGAGGTGGAGGCAGCTTTCATTGCAGTACAGTATCGGAAAACGGTTCGGAAACCGGCACCGGTTGCCACCCTGACCATTGACGGAGACAGGGAACACAGTGTGGTTTTAGATGCCAATTTCGATGAGGACTGGGGGGACTGCTTATACTTAGAACCCATCATGGAGCGCGGTGAGAGGAAAACTCACAGTGTGGAAATCACGATTACCTCTGTCTGTGAGGACAACAGGGAAAGCTTTTATCTGGTTTCCCTGATTACAGCCTGAAAGAAATGAATATTTATTGGATGAAGGAGAATTTAATCTATGAAGTATGGTTACTTTGACGAAGTGAACAAGGAGTATGTCATTACAAGACCCGATACTCCCGCACCCTGGGCGAACTATTTAGGATCCCCCGCATACGGTGCAATCATCTCTAACAATGCAGGCGGTTACAGCTTTGTACAGAGTGGTGCAAACGGAAGAATTATCCGCTATCATTTTAACAGTGATGACACTCCCGGAAGATATGTTTATCTTAGAGATGATGACGATAAGGACTATTGGTCCGCTACCTGGCAGCCGGTAGCAAAGGATTTGGATGCTTATAAATGCGAATGCCATCATGGTACTGCTTATTCCAATATGGTTGCTGATTATGCAGGCATTCATTCCGAGGTCCTTTACTATGTTCCCCTGGGCAAAGTATACGAAGTATGGCGTGCCAGAGTAACAAATGAAAGTGACAGGGTTCGTAATATTTCCGTATTCGGTTATGCAGAATTTACCAACGACAGCAATTATGAGCAGGATCAGGTAAACCTGCAGTACACCCAGTTCATTACCCGTACTTTCTTTGAAAATAACAAGATTTATCAGACCATCAATGCCAACACCGGCAAGGATGAGACCGGTTCCAACCACAGAGAACGTTTCTTTGGCATGGCAGGTCAGACCGTAAAATCTTACAATGGTGACAAGGATGCATTCCTTGGCAGATATCGCGGATACGGCAAACCGGTTGCAGTGGAAAACGGTGTTTGTGACAATGTATTAAACTACAATGCAAATGGTTGTGGCGCATTGCATACAACCTTAACCTTACAGCCCGGTGAATCCAAGGAGGTTGCATTTGTTTTAGGACAGGCAGAGCCCTGGGTAGCCGACGAAATTCTGGCAGGTTATGCAGATCTTTCCGTAGTAGAAAATGAGAAGCAGGAGTTGATTCGCTACTGGCATTCCAAATTAATGAATTTCCAGGTGAATACCCCCGATCCCGCATTCAACAGTATGGTAAATACCTGGAATGCATACCAGTGTTTCATTACCTTTACCTGGTCCCGTGCAGCATCCTTTACTTATTGCGGACAGCGTAACGGTTACGGATACCGCGATACCGTTCAGGATATTCAGGGTATTATCCACTTAGATCCTGCCATGGCAAAGAAGCAGATTACTTTCATGCTTTCCGCACAGGTAGATAACGGTGGCGGACTTCCGCTTGTACTTTTTGACTTTGTTCCCGGTAATTCCGGTACTCCTGACGATCCCGAGTGGGTTAAGATGACAGGACATCCTGCTTATCGTGCAGATGATGCCCTCTGGCTGTTCCCCACTGTATGGAAGTACATTGCAGAATCCGGCGATAAGGATTACATCAAAGAGGTCATTCCTTACGCAAACAACGGAGATAAAGGCACTGTATATGATCACTTAAAGAGAGCCATCAACTTCTCCATGGAAAGACTTGGCGACCACAAGATGCCTGCAGGTCTCCATGCAGACTGGAACGACTGCTTACGTCTGGGTAAGAAGGGCGAGTCTACTTTCGTGGCACTTCAGTTATACTATGCATTTACCGTTATGAAGGGCTTTGCAACAGACCTTGACGATAAAGAATATATTGAATATCTGGAAAAGACCCAGAAGGAACTGGGCGATATTATCAATAAAGAATGCTGGGAAGATGACCGTTTTGTACGTGGTATCAAGGAAGACGGACAGGTTATCGGTTCCAAGAAGGATCCGGAAGCAAGCATGTGGTTAAATCCCCAGTCCTGGGCTGTTATCAGCGGACTGGCAACCAAGGATCAGGCTGAAAAAGCTCTGGAAAGCGTACATCGTGAGTTAAATACCAAGTATGGTGTCCGCGTTATGGCACCTTCCTATGTGGATCATGCATTCGACGGAGCACTTGCCCTTTTATTCAACCCTTCCACAAAGGAAAACGGTGGTATTTTCTCCCAGCCTCAGGGATGGATTATTTTAGCAGAATCCTTAATGGGACATGGAAACAGAGCACACGAATACTTTACCGAAAGCTCTCCTGCATCCCAGAATGAAGATGCAGATGTAAGAAGACTGGAGCCTTATGTACACGGACAGTTTACGGAAAGTATCGAATCTCCTTTTGAGGGACGTTCCCACGTACATTGGCTGACCGGTACCGCATCCACCTGTATGGTAGGTTGCGTGGAAGGTATCTGCGGTATGCGTCCTGACTTGGACGGCCTCTGGGTATGTCCTTCCATACCTTCCGATTGGAAAGAAATGACCATGGACAAGGTATTCCGTGGAAAGAAGCTTCATATTATTGTAAAGAACCCGGACGGCAAAGAAAGCGGCTTCAAGGAATTTTACTTAAATGGCAAAAAGCTTGATAAGCCCTATGTGGCAGCAGCCGACATGGCAGAGGAAAATGAAGTTGTTCTGGTTCTGTAACCTGAAATTAGTTTTTGGAGGAATTTGATGCATTCACCTATAGAGATTGCCAGAAATTATGTAGAGATTGGAATACATAAAGTCAGACTATCCGCTATTAAGATGATTGTTCTTGGTATTCTTGCCGGGATGTTCATAGGATTTGCGGGCATTGCGTCCACAACCGTAGCAGTCACCATTGAAAATCCTTCTGTGGCGAGACTGTTAAGTGCCTGTGTATTTCCGGCCGGAATGGCCATGGTTTTAATATCCGGTAGTGAATTGTTTACCGGAAATAACCTGATTATTTTATCCGTTTTGGAAAAAAAGGTAAAGATAAGGGAAATGTTAAAGAACTGGGCCTGTGTCTTCCTCGGAAACTTCATTGGTGCAACATTTGTTGCGGCATTGGTAGTTTACGGACACACGCCGGATTTGTTTTCCGGCAGGCTTGCGGAAAATATAGTAGGTTCAGCAGTGAACAGGGTAGGACTATCCTTTTCCGACTCCTTTATCCGCGGTATCCTTTGTAATATTTTAGTTTGTATTGCAGTATGGGCTTCCTTTGCAGCAAAGAAAGTGTCCGGGAAACTTTTGATGAGTTTTTGGCCGGTGATGTTGTTTGTACTTTGCGGATTTGAACACAGTATTGCAGATATTTATTTTGGAATGGCAGGTATTTTTGCTAAACTGGAATATGGTATTGTTGCCGATTCCCTGAATTTTGGAAGTTTTCTGTTTAAAAATCTTCTGCCGGTTACTCTTGGCAATATTGTAGGCGGTGCCGGAATCGTGGGAATAGGATACTGGTTTGTATACCTGCATCATACCCCCGGTTATGCAATGCCCATCGAAAAAGAGCAGGAAGAAATTGATATTGCAGAAGAGTACTAATTGTGGGAAAACCCAAAAACGATATAAGACTTAAAAACGGGAGCGCATCTACGCTCCCGTTTTGATATTCCTGATTATTTTTTCATGGCCGCACGTTTTCTGAGCGTGGGGTCCAAAATTTTCTTTCGGATTCGAAGGGAAGCAGGGGTTACTTCCAAAAGTTCGTCAGTGTCAATGAAATCCAGGCACTGCTCCAAACTCATGACCTTCGGAGGCACCAGACGAAGAGCTTCATCTGCACTGGAAGAACGGGTGTTGGTGAGCTGTTTCTTTTTGCAGACATTGACTTCGATGTCCTCACCACGGCCGTTGCTTCCGATTACCATGCCGGCATAAACCTTAACGCCCGGACCGATGAAGAGAGTACCACGCTCCTGGGCATTGAAAAGACCGTAGGTAATGGATTCTCCGTTTTCAAAGGCAATTAGGGAACCCTGTTTGCGATACTGAATATCGCCCTTGTAAGGGCCGTATCCGTCAAAAATAGAGTTCATGATACCATTTCCTTTGGTGTCGGTCATAAAGTCGCCACGATAGCCGATTAAACCCCTGGAAGGGATGGAAAATTCCAGACGGGTGTAGCCGCCTGTACCGGTTCCCATATTTCTAAGTTCGCCCTTTCTCATGCTCAGTTTTTCAATCACAGTACCGGAGAATTCATCGGGAACATCAATGTAGCAAAGTTCCATAGGCTCCAATTTTTTACCGTTTTCATCTTCTTTATAAAGGACTTCTGCCTTGCTTACCGCAAATTCAAAGCCTTCGCGGCGCATGTTTTCAATCAGAACGGACAAATGAAGTTCTCCACGGCCGGAGACCTTGAAGCAGTCTGCGGATTCGGTTTCTTCCACGCGGAGGGAAACATCGGTATTTAATTCCCGAAACAGTCTGTCCCGGATGTGTCGGCTGGTAACGTATTTGCCTTCCTGTCCTGCGAGAGGGGAGTCATTTACCATAAACTGCATGGCAATAGTGGGCTCGCTGATTTTCTGGAAGGGAATGGGGGAAACATTGTCCGGAGAGCAGAGCGTGTCACCGATGTGAATATCCGTGATACCGGAAATGGCAACGATGGAACCGATTCCGGCTTCCTTTACTTCCACTTTGTTTAAGCCGTCAAATTCATACAATTTACTGATTTTTACTTTTTTCTGCTTTTCGGGATCATGTGCGTTGCAGAGGACCACTTCCTGATTAACGGCAATCTTTCCGTTGTCTACTTTGCCAACGCCGATACGGCCCACATATTCATTGTAGTCAATGGTACTGATCAAAACCTGGGTACCGGATTCCGGATCCCCTTCGGGAGCGGGGATATAGTCCAAAATGGTATCGAAGAGAGGTTTCATATCCTTATTCTTAACGGTCAGATTCAAGGTTGCACTGCCTGCTTTTGCGGATGCAAAAACGAAGGGGCAGTCAAGCTGTGCATCATCTGCTTCCAAATCCAGAAACAACTCCAATACTTCATCCACAACGGCTTCCGGACGTGCTTCGGGACGGTCAATCTTATTGACACAAACGATTACCGGCAGCTTTAATTCCAAAGCTTTCCGGAGCACAAATTTGGTCTGGGGCATGGGACCTTCAAAGGCATCCACGACCAGAATGACACCATTTACCATTTTTAAGACACGTTCTACTTCACCGCCAAAGTCCGCATGACCAGGGGTATCGATAATGTTGATCTTTGTATTCTTATAGGTTACGGCAGTATTTTTGGAGAGAATGGTAATACCGCGTTCTCTTTCAATATCATTGGAATCCATGACGCGTTCCGCAATTTCCTGATTTTCACGAAACACACCGCTTTGTTTCAAAAGCTCATCCACCAGAGTGGTTTTACCATGGTCAACATGGGCAATAATGGCCACGTTTCTTACGTCTTCCCGTTTCTGAATCATAGAAAATACCTTAACCTTTCTTTTTCCTTAATCTCAAAACGGTTACAGTATAGCACTATTTGTAAACATTCGCAAGAAAAAAAGGAGATAAAACGATACCTGTCAAAGCAGCACGCAGACTGTCGATACATGCGGTGTGTTGCACTACTATTTCGGGCAAAAATAGTATATATATATACTAACGTTACAGGCTATATGCCGAAAAAATTCTTAAATGAGAAGGAGAAACAATATGACAGATAAGGTTATTGAAAACAATCAGGTAACGATTATGGGAGAAATTGTAAGTACTTTCACCTATAGTCATGAAATTTTCGGAGAAGGCTTTTACATGGTGGATGTAAAAGTGAAAAGACTTTCGGATTCTTTTGATATCATTCCCATGATGGTGTCCGAACGGCTTCTGGATGTCAATGCCAACTACATAGGATACAATGTGGAGGTAAACGGACAATTCCGGTCCTATAACCGCCATGAAGAGCGCAAAAACAAATTAATATTATCTGTATTCGCAAGAGAGGTATCTTTTGTGGATGAAATTGAAGAAAGTGCAAGAACCAATCAGATTTATTTAGACGGTTACATCTGCAAACCGCCCATATACCGCAAAACACCGCTCGGAAGGGAAATTGCAGACCTGTTACTGGCAGTGAACCGGCCTTACGGAAAATCCGATTACATTCCCTGCATCTGCTGGGGAAGGAACGCCAGATTTGCCAGTGGATTTGAGGTGGGTGAAAAATGCAGCATATGGGGACGTATCCAGAGCCGTGAATATATGAAGAAAATTGATGAGCAGCAGGCGGAAAAGAGAGTTGCCTATGAAGTATCTGTAAGTAAACTGGAGGTGGAGAGAGAAGAGTTTTAAGTTGTAAATGTTTAATGAATATGATATGATAAGCCATGAATCAAAGTACGATTCGGAAAGGTATGAGGACCGTATGAAAAAAGGTATGGTGCATATATATACCGGGGATGGCAGAGGAAAATCTCCCGCAGCTTTGGGGCGGGCGATTCAGGCTGCGGTAGCCGGTGACCAGGTTGTGATTATTCAGTTTCTGAAAGAAAGAGGACTCGATGAGTCGGAATTCATTAAGAGAATGGAACCGGAAATTAAGTTATTCCGTTTTGAAAAATCCAGTGAAAACTTCGAAGAACTTCCGGAAGAGAGAAAAGCGGAAGAAGTCATGAATATTCGTAACGGCATTAATTTTGCAAAGAAGGTACTGTCCACCGGAGAATGTGATTTGTTAATCTTAGATGAACTTTTGGGTCTTGTGGACAAGAAGATTATTTCTGTGGAAGAAGTGGAACAGCTTTTGGAGCAGAGAGGAGAAACCAATGTAATTCTGACCGGTATGACATTGAATGATGATGTCTGTTTACTGGCAGACGAGGTTTCCAAGATTGAAACACTCAAGTTTAAGACATTTGAGATGTAGAGGGTACGGCAGATATTTTTTAAACCCTGCATTGACAGGATAAATATTCGGTGTTATTATAGGGAACAAAGATAGAGGTTGCGTATTTCAAGAGTAGTTTTTCTGATGTGACAGGCACAGACGAGGAAAGATTAAAGGGGAAGACGCCGAAAGAGGAGATTTCCTGCAAATCGAATCTTGGGCATACAGTGAAGAACTGTATGACTGTCATCTAAGCGATTAGATGGGGAGCTATCATGACGATGAGGATTAGTCGACCATGTCATGATATGGTCGGCTTTTTTATGTTCACGAGAGAATAAGGAGGATTAGGAAAATGTCAATTTTCAAAGGAGCAGGTGTTGCCATTGTAACACCCATGAAAGCAAATGGAGAAATTAACTACGAAAAGTTTGCGGAACTGATTGAGTTCCAGATTGCAAACGGAACGGATGCTATTATTGTTTGTGGAACTACAGGAGAGTCTTCCACACTTTCCCATGAAGAGCACCTGGATGCTATTAAATTCTGTGCCGAGAAGGTGGCTCACAGAATCCCTGTTGTGGCAGGTACCGGTTCCAACAGTACCGAAACTGCGGTATATCTCTCCACCGAAGCAGAAAAGTACGGTGTGGACGGACTGCTTTTAGTATCTCCTTATTACAACAAGGCAACACAGAACGGATTATATACGCACTTCAAAACCATCGCAGAATCCGTTAAAATTCCGGTTATTCTTTACAATGTTCCCAGTCGTACCGGCTGTAACATTCTGCCGGACACGGTAATCAGACTTTGCAATGATGTGGAAAATATTGTGGGTGTTAAGGAAGCAAGCGGTAATATCAGCCAGATTGCAAGACTGGCTGCAAAAGCAAAGGGCAAAGTAGATATCTATTCCGGTAATGATGATCAGATCGTTCCCATTCTTTCCCTTGGCGGTGTGGGCGTTATTTCCGTACTTTCCAATGTAGCACCGAGAGAGACCCATGAGATTTGCGCAAAATACTTTGAAGGGGATGTAAAGGGCAGTATGGAATTACAGCTTCGCGCCATGGACCTCTGCGATGCATTATTCTGTGAAGTAAATCCCATTCCGGTAAAGAAAGCCTTAAATCTGATGGGAAAAGAAGCAGGTACACTTCGTCTTCCGCTTACCGAAATGGAAGATGCCAACGCAGCAAAACTGGAAAAAGCAATGAAGGAATTCGGAATTTTGTAATTTCCGGTGGTTTTGCGTAGCAGGAACAGATAAAATTTCATCAAAATATCATTGGGAAAGAAAGTGAAAACTATGTACAATATTATTATGCACGGTTGTAACGGGAAAATGGGGCAGGTCATTTCCGGACTGATTGCAAACGATGAAGAGGTTTGTATGGTTGCAGGCATTGATGCCTGGGATGACGGACACAATCCCTATCCCGTATTCAAAAGTATTAACGAATGTAATGTGGAAGCAGATGCCATTATTGACTTTTCTACGGCAGCAGCAGTGGACGGACTTCTTGATTACTGCGTAGAGAGACAGATTCCCTGTGTTCTTTGTACTACAGGGCTTAGTGAAGAGCAGCTTGAAAAAGTAGGCGAGGCATCCAAAAAGGTTGCCATTCTCAAATCAGCGAATATGTCCCTGGGCATCAATCTGCTGTTAAAATTATTAAAAGATGCGGCGGCAGTCCTGGCAAATGCAGGATTCGATATCGAAATTGTGGAAAAACATCATAATTTAAAGGTGGATGCTCCCAGCGGTACCGCACTTGCCCTGGCAGATTCCATTAATGAGGAATTTGACAATTCCTACGAATATGTATATGACAGGAGCAAAGAAAGAAGGAAACGTTCCGAAAAGGAAATCGGTATTTCTGCCGTTAGAGGAGGCACCATCGTCGGTGATCATGACGTGATTTTTGCCGGTGCCGATGAAGTGGTGACGTTCTCCCATACCGCATATTCGAAAGCCATTTTTGGAAAAGGTGCCATTCAGGCAGCCAAGTTCTTAAAGGGCAAACCCGCAGGTATGTACAATATGAGTCATGTAATTGATGCAGCACAATAGACAGTAATAAGTCCCATTTCCGGCATGCGGGAATGGGACTTACTGTTTGGTCCTAACGAGTATTTCTGGTATTACCATTTGTGTTGTTGGTGTTACCGTTTGTATTGGTAACATCGTCAGTAACATCCTTAATACCGCCGCCAACATCTTCCATTACATCCCCCACTGCATTTCCGGCATCATCCACTGCGTTGTTAATCACGCCGTTATCATCCATATGGTCATCATTGGTGCCATTGGTTACGGAGTTATTGTTACCATTACCTGTGGTACCATTGTTATTGGATACGGATGAACTTTCCATGGTAGACTGAGGGGTACTTTCGGTGGAAGTAGTGCTTCCACCGGCCATATCATTGGGGTTGTTGTTGTTTTTATTCTGACCGCAACCGGAGAGGGAACATACAAAAATTGCCATCAGGCATACGGTAAGAAATGTTTTCATCTTTTTCATAAAATCACTCCTTTATTGAAACTGATATTTACATTTGTATTGTTTACCGTTATATTTTTTTTATACACAGATTTTTTTAATAAATAAAATGGAGAAATGCATGGGGCAGAACCGGAAGAAAAGAATATTCATATGGATATCCGTGCTTATTGTGCTCTTAGGCTTTTTTTATTATGAAGACAACCATCTGGTGGTTTCGACCTATACCATTGAGAGTGAAAAACTGGCGGAGGAGTTTGACGGCTATAAGATTGTACAGATATCGGATTTTCATAATACAAGTTTTGGCGTGAAAAACAAAAGACTTCTTAAAAAAATTAAAAATGAGAAGCCGGATATGTTAGTTATTACAGGAGATCTTGTGGATAGTAACCGGGTGAACATCTCAGTAGCTGTTGACTTTGTGGAAGAAGCGGTGAAAATCTGTCCGGTTTATTATGTGACCGGCAATCACGAACGGAGTCTGCCGGAGACACAAAGAAAGGAATTGTTTCAAAAACTGGAACAGGCGGGTGCTGTACTTTTTTTGGACAAAACGACAGAAATCAGGAGAGAGGATGCTTCGTTTACTCTGATTGGATTGGATGATGGCAGTATCTATGACAATACCCTTTTGAAACTGACAGAAGAAATCGAAGAAGAGCAGTTTCGGCTTGTTTTAGCCCATGAACCCCAGGGAATCCGGCACTATGCACTGGGTGGTGCAGATTTGGTGCTTTGCGGACATGCCCACGGCGGACAGTTTAGAATCCCCTTCATAGGTCCGGTTTATGCACCGGGGCAGGGATTTTTTCCAAAACTTACGAATGGGGAGCATGAAAGCGGTGACACGAAAATGATTATCAGCAGAGGATTGGGAAACAGTGTGATTCCGGTCCGGCTTTTAAACAATCCGGAAATTGTAGTGGTGACATTAAAGGCTCAGTAAAATAAGTATAACAGATAAATAAGTACGACAGATAGATTAATAAGAGGAAACAGATCATTATGGAATTCAGACCTTGTATTGATATTCATGACGGAAAAGTGAAGCAGATTGTAGGCGGAAGCCTGACGGAAGCGGACAGAGCAAGTATTGTAAAAGAGAATTTTGTGGCGGAAATGGATGCTGCTTTTTATGCCAAATTATACAAAAGTCGGGGCATCCGCGGCGGACATGTGATATTGCTTAACGGCGTGGGAACAGAGGGCTACGAAAAGACAAAGGAGCAGGCATTTCTGGCACTTTCGGCATATCCCGGCGGATTACAGGTCGGGGGTGGCATTACCGCAGAAAATGCAGGGGAATATCTGGAAGCCGGAGCCAGTCATGTGGTGGTAACTTCCTATGCGTTCCGGCAGGGAAAGATTGATTATGAGAGGTTGGAAAAGTTAAAAAATGCTGTCGGGAAAGAACATCTGGTACTGGACTTAAGCTGCAGGAAGAAGGAGCAGGGTTATGTGGTGGTGACCGATAGATGGCAGAACGAAACCAAGGAATATGTAACGGAAGAACTTATGGACAAGCTGGCGGATTTCTGTGATGAATTTCTGATTCATGCGGTGGACGTGGAAGGCAAATCTGGTGGAATCGAGAAGGAACTTGTCAAGAAGCTGGGAGCATGGGGGAAAATACCTGTAACCTATGCCGGTGGTGTGCACAATTTTGAAGATTTGCGCTTCCTAAAGGAATTGGGACAGAATCGGGTAAACGTGACCATCGGAAGCGCCCTGGATCTCTTTGGCGGAAATATGAAATTCGAAGAAGTGATAGAGTACATCAGAAGTCCCTTAACATATAATTAAGATTTCCTTAACCAAACTACGAATGTGCTAACTCATACATAGCTTTTATATCCTCAGGAAGATTATCCGGAATGATTGTTTTAAGGCGTTCTTCGTTACCATCAGAAATAGCCTGTTCATAATACCAGCATTTGAACTTAATCATGGCCATATTTTTTTCAAGCTCTTGAATTTGTTCTTCAAGGGCTTTCTTTCTGTCCTCGAAAAGTTTCTTTCGGTTGGAATAAGTAGAGGGGCCCTCCGCACACCATTCCATGAACTGTTTGATATCCTTAATTTCCATACCGGTTTTTTTGAGACATTCAATCACACGAAGAGCCTCTATTTCGGATTCTGAAAATTTGCGAATACCGGAAGAACGTGTCATATTTGGGAAAAGCCCCTCTTTGTCATAGTATCGGAGTGTTGAAACAGGTAAATCAAACATATTTGAAATTTGACCGATTGTATACATAAAATCTCCCCTTGTAAAATTTCTAAAAGTTTAAAAAAATACTTGACCTAAAGTTAGGTTTAGGTATTAGCATATAATCAGAATAACAAAGAAATGACTTTGTGTAAAGTGAAAGGAGTAAATCATGTTAGGAAATTTTACGTATTGTAACCCGACAAAGTTATATTTTGGAGAGAATTCCCTCTCAAATTTAAGTACGGAGCTTAAAAAATACGGACAGAATGTAGTGCTTATATACGGAGGCGGTTCTATCAAGAAAAATGGAATCTATGATGAAGTAATGGCTATTCTCAAAGAAGAGGGAAAGAATGTTGCAGAGATTGCAGGTGTAATGCCAAATCCCACCCTTGAAAAACTGTATGAAGGTGTTACGATAGCAAGAAAACATAAAGCTGATTTACTTCTTGCAGTTGGTGGTGGCTCTGTATGTGATTATGCCAAGGCAGTTTCCGTATCTGTCAATTGTGAGGAAGACCCTTGGGAAAAGTATTATATTAAGTTTGAGGAGCCTGCGTGTGAAATAGTTCCGGTAGGCTGTGTGCTGACAATGGTTGGTACCGGTTCTGAGATGAACGCAGGAGCGGTAATTACCAATCATGAAGCAAAACTGAAGATAGGTCATGTTTTTGCAGATGAGGAGATTATGCCTAAATTTTCCATATTGAATCCGAAATATACACTGACACTCCCTCATTACCAGATGGTTTCAGGAATTTATGATATCTTTAACCATATATGTGAGCAGTACTTTTCCGGAGAGGATGATAATACCAGTGATTATATCAGTGAGGGACTGATGAAGTCTGTAATACACTCCAGCCGTATTGCGAATAAGAACCCGCAGGATTATGAAGCAAGGAGTAATATTATGTGGTCTGCAACCTGGGCCCTTAATACATTGGTGGCAAAAGCAAAGTCAACAGACTGGATGGTACATATGCTTGGTCAGTCCGTAGGTGCATGTACGGATGCGACACATGGTATGACACTGGCAGCAGTTTCACTGCCTTATTATAAGCATATTATGCCTTACGGACTTGCAAAGTTTGTTCGTTTTGCAAAGAATGTATGGGATGTTGATGCAACGGGAAAAACGGATGAGCAGATTGCAGCTGAGGGACTTACTGCAATGGAAAACTGGATGAAGGAACTTGGTCTTGTGTTGAACATTACAGAACTTGGTGCAACAAAGGACATGATTCCGGATCTTGTGAAGGCTACAATAGTTCTGCCCGGTGGTTACAAGGTGCTTGATGCAGATGAGATTGAACAGATTTTCAGAGAAAGTTTCTAAGACATAAAGTTATTGTAGGATTCTATCCACCCAAAGTATACAAAAAAAGAACCAATCCATGGATTGGTTCTTTTTCTAATCCTATAAGACGATATTGCTAATTCTAAATAAAATTTCCGGTGAAGTCATTTATATTTGAGAACGGTACATCGTGTTACTGATTATGATTTGTTATAATCGGAATTATAACTTGGTTACGTTTACAGCCTGAGGTCCTTTTTCGCCATTAACTACTTCGTATTCAACAGCCTGACCTTCTTCAAGAGACTTGAAGCCTTCCATGTTGAGACCGGAGTAATGTACGAAAACATCATTGCCAGCTTCATCAGAGATGAAACCATAACCTTTTTGGTTGTTAAACCACTTTACTGTACCTTTGTTCATTGTTGATACCTCCAAATAAATAAGTCAATGCATACTTTGTATGCTACAACGTATTCAGAATATCATAATTCTATTAAAAAGTAAATAGAAAGACTTGATTTTTCTTCGGGAGTGTGCTACTTTTTTACTGACTGACAAGACAGTTGACTTAACAGTGAAAAGCGAGGAGAAAAATGAAAAAGTTCAAAGAGATATGTAACAATATTTTTATTGATGGTCTGTCCGGAATGGCACTTGGTCTTTTTTCGACCTTAATCATCGGTACTATCATTGAACAGATTGGTGTACTTCTGGGAAATCTGGACGGATGCGCGGCTCTCAGCATGTATCTGATTGCCATCGCCAAAGTGGCAAAAACCATAACCGGTGCCGGTATCGGTGTCGGTGTGGCATGCAAATATAAAGAAGGTCCGCTGGTTACCGTGTCCGCCGCCGTAACCGGTATGATTGGTGCATTCCCTACCGTAGCAGCCATGGAAGGTTTTGCCCTGGGTAAGCCGGGCGAACCCCTTGGGGCTTTTATTGCAGCACTCATTGCCATTAAAGTGGGTCATCTCATTGCAGGACGTACCAAGGTGGATATTCTGGTTACACCGCTTGTGTCCATTCTCTCCGGCGCAGCGGCAGGGCTCATTTTCGGTCCCTACATATCCACCTTTATGACCTGGCTTGGCAACATGGTGAATATCAATGTGGAAGCACATCCTGTAATTGGAGGCATGCTGATTTCTGTTCTTATGGGAATGATTTTAACCCTTCCCATCAGTTCGGCAGCAATCGGTATTTCCATGAGTATTTCCGGGCTTGCTGCCGGTGCGGCAACCATCGGCTGCTGTTGCAACATGGTTGGTTTTGCAGTGGCAAGTTTCCGCGAAAATAAAACCGGAGGACTGATTGCACAGGGAGTGGGAACCAGTATGCTTCAGGTGCCCAATATCATGAAAAAGCCTGTAATCTGGTTGCCTGCAATTTTGTCGAGTGCCATTTTGGGCCCTATTGCTTCTGCGGTATTCGGTATGGTAAGTACTCCTGTGGGTTCCGGAATGGGTAGCGCAGGGTTTGTGGGACAGATTGCGGCATATGGTGCCATGACGGCAAATGGGATGAGCAATGGAGCAGCACTGGGGCTGATTGCACTGATGCATTTTGTGTTACCGGCTCTTGTAACACTTGCAATTTCCGAAATTATGCGTAAAATCGGCTGGATTAAGGATGGAGATATGAAATTGCATATATAATTTGTACAAAGAAAAGTAAAGATTTTATGTAAATATTACAAAACTGTTAAGAAAATGTTGTTAAAAACAGTCACCTGTGGTAAAATATTCCTAATGTTTACCGGAGGTGACTTTTTTAATGCAAAGAAAGAAGCACAAGAGAAAAGTAAACCATTTCATTATTTTTACGACGGATCGTGCTGACGGAGAGATAATTCAATTCCGTATTCCGTCGGCTATAGCCATCCTGTTGGTTGTTGTTTTCTGTCTGGCAGTTGGCGGCGGTTTTGGATATGCAATCTATGAGGCACAGATCTGGGATGCCGAGAGAATCAAGGATGAGAATCTGAGAAACGAACTTGCAGAGGCTACGGCAAAGAATGATGAGCTTCAGTTAGAGATTGAAGCCTTAAACGGCAAGGTGGAACTGCTTTCCGTGACCGTGAACAATAAAGCGGAAGAAGCGGGAAACCTGCAGGAGGAAATTGCGGCACAGAGTGTACCGACTGCGTTACCGCTTAATGGTGCAGCTGCTATTGATGAAGTAACGGAAGGAGAGCCTGCCATTGTATTCCATGGATCGGAAGGAACCTTTGTAGTAGCTTCCGGAAAGGGTATTGTTTCCGCCATTGAAGAGGATGAGATTTATGGTAACCGGGTATTGATTGACCATGGTAACGGATATGTGTCCGTTTACCGTAACAGAGGAGAGGCTCAGGTAAAGATGGGGGACGAGGTGGCCGCAGGCACTACCTTATTCATCATTTCGTCGGATAATATGGATTTGGGGTACCAAATCATGCTTAACGGAGAATTTATCAATCCGGCACAGATTATTTCTATCAACGGATAACACGGAGGGATTATTAGGTATGAAGAAATTTGATAAACAGATCACAACCATAATCGGAAAAGATGCAGTATGTCATGGAGCATTGAGCGCCCCCGGTTCTGTCAGGATTGACGGAATGGTGGAAGGTGATGTTACCATTACCGGTGCACTTGTAGTGGGACCAAGCGGGAAGATTACCGGGAATGTAGAAGCAGCAAGTGCTGTAATAGGCGGAGAGATTAATGGTAATATTGTGGCACCGGAGAAGACGGAACTGACTCCCGATGCCAAGGTAATCGGGGATATTAAGACCGGCGTAATTGTAATAGATGAGAAGGCTGTCTTCCAGGGAAAATGCGATATGAGCCATGGCGAAGAGGAATCGTCAGAGGAGACAGACGAAACAGCGTCAGAGGAAACAGAAGAGTCAAAAGAAAATGATGGAGAAGAAAATAAGAAAGAACCGGAGGATTAAGCCTCCGGTTTTTCCATACGGTCAAAAACAAGGTCGTAGCCGTCGTTGCCATAATTCAGGGAACGGTTTACGCGGCTGATTGTGGCGGTAGAAGCACCGGTTTTTTCGGCGATTTCCAGATAGGTTTTCTTTTCCTTTAACATAGCAGCCACTTCAAAACGCTGGGAGAGAGACAAAAGTTCGTTTACGGTGCAGAGATCCTCAAAAAATCCGTAACACTCTTCTCGGGTTTTCAAACATAAAATAGCATCAAATAAAAAGTCTACTGCGGGAGTTTTGATTTTTTTGTTCATGACTTACCTCGATTCTATATCAATTTCGCTTTCACACTTTAACACGTTACGTTTTGACAACAAATATTTTAACATACTAAAGTCCTAAAGTAAAGAGAAACTGCATCAGGAAATTGCATTTGTCATAGAAATTTGGACATAAATCCAAAAGAAAAACTTGTCATGTGGTTTTAAATACTATATAATATGTTCTAAAGGTTTTGACAAATTACCATTGGGGTGAAAATATGGAAATAGATGAATTATGGAAAGTGTTAGATAATTACAAGTATATTAAGGTAGAAGATATACCAAACATTGATCTGTATATGGATCAGGTCACCACATTCATGGATAAGAGGCTTCGCAGTGCAACGCGTAATCCGGGTGAGGATAAGGTGCTGACCAAGACCATGATTAATAACTATGCAAAAAATAATCTTTTGCCTTCACCGGAGAAGAAAAAATACAGTAAGGAGCATATGCTTTTACTGATTTTTATTTTCTACTTCAAAAATATTCTGTCTATCAGTGATATCCAGACTCTGCTCCAGCCCATGACAGAGAAATATTTTAAGGATGATGAAAGTTTTAATCTGCGTTATATTTATACGGAAGTGTTTTCCCTTTCTAAACCAGAGATTGAGAGTATCAGGAAAGACGTGAAAGAAAAGTACGACATGGCGGGAAATACATTCAAGGATGTTCCGGAAGGGGACCGGGAATTCCTGCAGCAGTTTTCCTTAATCTGCCTGCTTGCCTGTGATGTCTTTATTAAAAAGGCTATGATTGAAAGCATGATTGACGATATGCGCAAACAGGAAGAAACTCAAAAACACGGAAATGAGAAAAAAGAAGCCAAGACAAAAAATAAGCCGGAAAAGGACTAAAACAGTCCTTCCGGCTTTTTACATGTTCGGTAATGCATGTGATGAATAGCGGTTACAACATGACTATTTCTTGACTTTTTCGGCATACTCCGTGTTGACCAGGTCGGCATAGGGAACCGGTTCTTCTAAAACACCGGATTCCATCAGGATGTTTTCTAACAGGGTAAATGCATCCTCGGTAAAAATAAGGTCCTGTTTCCAAGTGTTTTGCTCATGATAACGGGTGATAATAGTGGTAAGGGTTTCCAGATCGGTCTCTTCAAATTGTGGTTTGATGACTTTTGCAATCTCCTCCGGGGAGTGGGTATTCACATAATCCATGCCTTTTTGAAGAGCACGGACAAAAGCCTCTATGGTTTCGGGATTATTTTCTATATAACTCTTTTTAGCAGAGAAGGCGGTGTAGGGTACATAGCCGGAATCTTTTCCGAGAGAGGCAACTACATAACCGTCTCCTTTGGCCTCTAAGGCAGTGGCATGGGGCTCAAATTCTACGGTGAAATCTCCCTGACCACCGGAAAAAGCAGCAGCAGTGGAACCGAAATCGATACTTTTATCAATGTTTAAATCGGTTTCGGGATCAATATTGTTTTTGACAAGGATATATTCAAAGACCATTTCAGGCATACCGCCCGGTCTGCCGCCCAGTACATTTTTTCCCTTTAACATATCCCAACTGAAATCTTCAATAGGAGTCCGGGAAACAAGAAAGTTGCCGGCACGCTGGGTAAGCTGTGCAAAATTGACAGCATAATCCTTGGTTCCGCCCACGTAAGTATAGATGGTACTCTCACTTCCCATAAATCCGATATCGGCTTCTCCGGAAAGAAGTGCGGTCATGGTTTTATCTGCGCCAAAACCGGTAACCAGGGTAAGGTCAATGCCTTCCTCGGCAAAATACCCTTCTTCAATGGCAACATACATGGGAGCGTAGAAAATACTGTGTGCGACTTCATTCAAAGTGACTTTGGTGAGGGATGACTGCTCCTTACCGGATTTTTCTGCACAGGCCGGTAAAAAGGACAGACAGAGCAGTACGGCAAGGGACAGACATAGAATGGTTTTACATCTTTTTTTCATAACATCCTCCAAATACAATCGATGCTTTATTATACTCGGAGAAGGAAAAAAGGTGCATTATTCTTTGATATGGATATTCTTCATGGCCCAAAGCTGCAGGGCTTTTGCATTGGTGGCAATCTTCTCTAAAGAGTCCAGAATATTCTGGAAGGTGGGGCGCTCGTCTTCGGAAATCACGCCGTCTTCGGAGATGGCGATTAAGGAAAGGCGGAGATCATCAATATTTTTTAAGGAACCGAGTACCTTTAAGGTGAGTCGGTCAAAATCATCCATTTCCACTTCCTTGACATTTTTTCTGCCAATGGAACATTCTCTGGCACAGTAGGAATTGCAAAGTTCCGGGCAATTGTAGGTATTTGCCATGGAAAGAACTTCTTCGGGATACGGTATGATGGTATCCAGTTCGATTCTTGCCAGTCTGGTACGGTCAATTCCGAGAATTTCAGCGGCCTTTTCACGGCTTGTGAAGTCCTCATTTTCTTTTGCTGCCTCATATCGTGCGAGATAGTACATATTATCGGCAGCTTTCGTGGCTTTTTTTCCCATTTCTGATTCATCCTCTTCTGTTATAATAAATATGTAATCAGTTTATGAAAAAAACAATGGTTTGTAAAGAAAAAATCCATTTCTTGTAAAAGTTTGTTGTGAAATCATTAAAAACTTGGTACAATGGAAGCAAACCTGTTCATAAACTGGTATAGACAAAAATTATGAAAACGGAGGAGTAAAGATGGGCTTAATCAGATTAGCTAAAATGGGTATGGACATGATCGGAACCACCATGGGTGATACATGGCTTGAGTATTTCTATTGTGATTCCATTCCGAATGACACTTTAATGGTAAAAGGACAGAAAAAGGTAAATGATGGCCATAACATTAATAATAAGGGTATGGACAATATCATTTCCAACGGTTCTGTTATTGCAGTTAACGAAGGTCAGTGTATGATTATCGTTGACAATGGTAAAATCGTTGATATCTGTGCGGAGGCAGGAGAATTTAGATATGACAATTCCAGCGAGCCTTCTATCTTTGCAGGTAAGTTTTTACAGAGTCTGGGCCAGACAGCCGTAAGCGCATGGAGAAGATTCACCTTTGGTGGAAATGCAGCAAGGGACCAGAGAGTGTACTACTTTAATACCAAGGAAATTATGGACAATTACTATGGTACTGCAACTCCCATTCCTTTCCGTGTAGTGGACAATAAATTAGGTCTTGACATTGATACCGAACTGAAAGCAAATGGTAAATACAGCTTCCAGATTGCAGACCCTGTTGTATTCTATACCAAGATTTGTGGAAATGTAACAGATACATTTAAGAAAGATAACATCATGGGAATGATGAAGGAAGAGCTGATTGCAGCGCTTACTCCTGCATTAGGTACATTGGTAGAGCAGGGTATCCGTTACAGCGAGCTTTCCAGAAGCAATAAAGAACTCCGTGCAGCCATGAATGCGGAATTAAAACAGGACTGGATGGAGAACCGTGGTCTTGAGATGGTATCCATTACCCTCAATCCTTCCATTCCTAAGGAAATTCTGGAAAAGATTCAGAGTAAGCAGGATGAAGCAGCTTACAAAGATCCTACCATGGCAGCAGCAGGTCTGGCAGCAGCACAGATGCAGGCAATGAAGGATGCAGCAAAGAACGAAGGTGGTGCCATGATGGGATTCATGGGTATGAATATGGCAAACATGACCGGTGGCATGAATGCAGGAAACCTTTATCAGATGGGAGCACAGCAACAGCAGATGGCAGCTATGCAGCAGGCTGCAGCTCAGCCCCAGATGATGGCAGGTGTTGCAACCGGTCCTGCAGCAGGAGCAGCAGCCGCTATATTAGGCTGGACCTGCGCTTGCGGCAAAGAAGACAACAAAGGCAAATTCTGTATGGAATGTGGACAGCCAAAACCTGCTGATGCAGGCTGGACCTGTACCTGCGGTCAGGTAAACCAGGGTAAGTTCTGTCAGAACTGTGGTACAAAGAAGCCGGAGGGGGCACCTCTTTACAAGTGTGACAAGTGTGGATGGGAACCCGAAGATCCTACACATCCTCCTAAATTCTGCCCTGAGTGCGGAGATGTTTTTGATGAAAATGATATTAAATAATTAAAAACAGTGATACGGAGAAACGACAAATGCCTTTTATGATCAGTTTGATTGTGGCGCTTGTTCTCATTTTAATTCTGGTAGGCATCGGTTACGGTGTCTACCGGAAAATTAAAAGAACAGCAAGGGATTTTGCAAAGATGGCATGGGGAACCAATACCATTGCCGAAGGAATACGTAAACAGGAATTAGAGTATGCCACAACACCCAAAAGTGTTGCAGGTATGACCAGTATCAAGTTGCCGATGATTACCAAAGATTTCCCGGATTTTCATTATAATGAGATGAAAACCCGCGCCAAAAATGTTTTGGTATCCTATTTGCGTGCACTGGATGAGGGAAATGTAAGTATACTTTCCGAAGGCACGGAAGAACTTAAAAAGTCCATTGAGCTACGCGTTGATGAAATGGAAAGCCAGGGGCTCAATGAACAGTTTGACAATATTAAGATTCACCGGACTGAGATTCGCGATTATGTGAAGAATCCTGCAAAATGCAGTGTGATTTTTCAGTCTTCTGTGGAGTATTATCATTACAAGAAACGCGAAGACGGTTCTATCGTAAGCGGTGATGCCAAGATGAAGACGCAGGCCAGATATAATGTGGAGTGCATTTATATCCAGGACAGAACCATGATAGAAAATCTTCATGATGCGGCACTTGCCACAAACTGTCCGAACTGTGGCGGCCCGCTTGAGGGTGTCGGTGCAAAGGTCTGTAAGTATTGCGGATCACCGATTATTGAGCTTAATATATTATCCTGGCATTTTGATAGCGTGAAGGAAGCATAAAATGAGTATATATGATACATTGAATGATCCGCAAAAACAGGGCGTTTTTACAACAGACGGCCCTGTTCTTTTGCTTGCAGGGGCAGGAAGCGGCAAGACCAGAGTCCTGACCCATAGAATTGCATATTTGATTGATGAGTGTGGGGTGAATCCCTGGCATATTCTTGCCATCACCTTTACCAACAAAGCAGCCGGTGAAATGCGGGAACGTGTTGACCGGCTGATTGGCATGGGAGCGGAACAGGTCTGGGTAGCAACCTTTCATTCCACCTGTGTCAGAATTTTACGAAGATATATTGATCGTCTGGGGTATGATACGAATTTTACCATCTATGATACCGATGATCAGAAGACCTTGATGAAGGCCGTTATAAAGAAACTGGATCTGGACCCCAAGGTGTATAAGGAAAGAGCCATGATGGCAGCGATTTCCTCCGCAAAGGATGAATTGATTTCTCCCACCGAGTACGCACTTCATGCGGGCGGAGATTACAATAAGCAGAAGATTGCCATGGTCTACAGGGAGTATCAGGATGCCCTGAAAAAGAACAATGCACTGGATTTTGACGACCTGATTGTGAAGACTGTGGAACTTTTTAAGGCAGATGCGGATGTGCTGCATTCCTATCAGGAACGTTTCCAGTATATTATGGTGGATGAATATCAGGATACCAATACGGCACAGTTTGAACTGATCCGGCTTTTGGCAGAGGGGTATCGTAATCTTTGCGTGGTCGGGGATGATGACCAGTCCATTTATAAATTCCGGGGTGCCAATATCCGTAATATTCTGGATTTTGAAACGGTTTATCCGGAAGCCACCGTAATTAAGTTAGAGCAGAATTACCGCTCTACGCAGAACATCTTAAATGCAGCGAACGCGGTGATTAAAAATAATGTGGGACGCAAAGACAAAGCACTTTGGACGGACAAGGGCGACGGAGGACGTATCCATTTAAGGCAGTTCGACACCGCTTATGAAGAAGCGGAGTTTATCGCAGATGATATTGTGCACAAAATCCGCAGGGGAGAGGGCAGTTACGGTGATTTTGCCGTGCTTTACAGAACCAATGCCCAGTCCCGTCTTTTGGAAGAACGGATGATTGCAGAGGGCCTGCCCTATGATGTGGTGGGCGGCGTGAATTTCTATTCCCGAAAAGAAATTAAGGATGTGCTGGCTTACTTAAAGACCATTGATAACGGGACGGATGATGTGGCGGTTAAACGTATTATCAATGTACCCAAAAGGGGCATCGGGCAGACCACTATTGACAGAATTCAGAGCTATGCGGATGAACAGGACATCAGCTTCTATGACGCCATGCGGGAAATTACCAATGTCCCCGGTATCGGGAAGGCGGCAGCCAAAATTCAAGGCTTTGTCATGATGATTCAGACATTTCGAAGTAAGGTCGGAATTTATGACCTAAAGCAGTTAATGGAGGATGTTCTGGAAAAAACAGAGTATCTGACTTATCTGGAGGAATCGGGAGAGGAGGACGCAGAGGACAGGATTGCCAATGTGGAGGAACTCTTAAGTAAAATTGCGGATTTTGAAGAAACCAATTATGAAGCCACATTAAGCGAATTTCTGGCGGAGGTGGCCCTTGTTGCAGATATTGACGGTGTGGGAGAAAAGGACGAAAAGGTGCTTCTTATGACCTTACACAGTGCCAAGGGACTGGAATTTCCCCATGTATATCTGGCAGGTATGGAAGACAGTGTTTTCCCCAGTTATATGACCATTGTAGCGGATGACAAGTCGGAGATGGAAGAGGAACGTCGTCTGGCCTATGTGGGCATTACCCGAGCCAAGGATGATTTAACCCTGACCTGTGCCAAAATGCGTATGATAAGAGGAGAGACCCAGTACAATCCGGTGAGCCGGTTTGTAAAGGAAATTCCGGCCGAACTTTTAGATAATACCCTGCCATCCCTGCGGAAGGCAGATCGATATGATGCGTATGGAGACTATGAAGCGGAACCGTCATTTTTGAAAGAAGATACGGGGAACGGTACAAATGGAACGGGTGGTTATGATTTTCGCCCCCGTGCGACGGTCAAACCGAAAGTTACCGCTGCACCGAAGAAACCTTTTATTTCCCAGGGAATCGGTGCCCTCAATCAGATTGCAGGCATTTCAAAAGGTACTGCTAATCTTAGTGATATCAGTATTGACTACGCTGTGGGTGACCGTGTTAAGCATATTAAATATGGGGAAGGAACGGTCTTAAACCTGCAGAGAGAACCAAGAGATTACAAGGTGACTGTAGAGTTTGATGCAGCGGGGCAGAAGATTATGTATGCTTCCTTTGCAAAGTTAAAAAAAATATTATAGTAAAAACAAAAGAAATGTGATATACTATTGAAAAATCGAAGTGTTATGGTGCATACTACAGAAACAGAAAGGTGGAGATATGATGAGCAAAATCGACTCTTTAATGGCTATGGTAAAAGCAAACGAAATGAAGGTAAACGAGTTGCTGCGCAAAAAAGAAAAAGAAGAAGTAGAAGCAAAGAAAAGTAATACCTGGGCGTGGATTATCGGTATTATTGTTGCGGTTCTTGTAATTGCAGCGATTGTGTATGCTGTTTACAAATTTATGCAGCCGGAGTATCTGGAAGATTTTGAAGATGAATTCGAAGATGATTTTGAAGACGATTTAGAATTTCCGGAAGAAGATATCGAAGGTGAATTTGTAGAAGAATAATAAATGGACGAAAAGGTATGGATTTATGAAAAAAGGACAGGTATATGAAGGTGTTGTGGAATATGTAGATTTTCCCAACAAAGGTATTGTACGCGTGGATGATGAGATCTGCGTAGTCAAGAATGCCCTGCCCGGACAAAAAGTATCTTTTGGCGTGAATAAATTACGAAAAGGGAAGGCGGAAGGTCGATTGCTTAATGTGGTGGAGAAATCCCCCGCAGAGATTGACAGTCCGTGTTCCCATTTTGGTTTGTGCGGAGGTTGTACTTACATATCGTTACCGTATGAAGAACAACTGAAAATCAAAGAAATGCAGGTGAAAAAGATTCTCGACCAGGTGCTTTGCTGTCAGGGTGTGCCCTATACATTTGAAGGAATTAAAGCAAGCCCCAACCCTTATGAATATCGCAACAAAATGGAATTCTCCTTTGGAGACGAATGTAAGGACGGACCTCTTGCTCTCGGTATGCATAAGCGGGGCAGTTTTTATGATATAGTATCGGTTAAAGATTGCCGCCTGGTGGATGAGGATTATCGAAAGATTCTACAGGCGGTATTGTCTTTTTTTGCGGAGAGAAAGATACCCTTCTGTCACAGAATGAGCCATGAGGGATATCTGCGCCATCTGCTTGTCAGAAAAGCCGTCAAAACAGGGGAAATACTGATTGCCCTGGTAACCACCACCCAGGTTGATTTTGATGAAGAAAGTATGCTTGCTGACTTTAAGGACATGCTCTTACGGACAGACCTTAAGGGAGAGATTGCAGGGATACTTCATATCGAGAATGATTCTGTGGCGGATATCGTATCCTGTGACCGGATGCAGACTTTGTTTGGAAAAGAATATTTTTATGAAGAACTGTTAGGACTGAAATTCCGAATAACGCCCTTTTCCTTTTTCCAAACGAATTCATTAGGGGCGGAAGTGCTTTATAGTACTGCGAGAGAATATATCGGTGAAATCGGAAGCAAAGAAAAGGATGGTGTTCCGGATAAAATTGTGTTTGACCTCTATAGCGGAACCGGCACCATTGCCCAATTAATGGCTCCTGTATCAGGCAAGGTCATTGGAGTGGAAATCGTGGAAGAAGCGGTAGAAGCGGCAAAGGAAAATGCAAGATTAAACGGGCTTTCGAATTGTGAATTTATTGCCGGAGACGTCTTAAAGGTTTTAGATGATATCACGGAAAAACCGGATTTTATCATACTGGACCCTCCCAGGGATGGGATCCATCCTAAGGCACTTCCCAAAATCATCTCCTATGGTGTGGAGCGGATTTTGTACATTTCCTGCAAACCCACCAGCCTTGCACGTGACCTGGAAGTCTTTATCCAAAATGGATATCGGGTGGAAAAGGCTGTCGCAGTGGACCAGTTCCCCTGGACTGCGAATGTGGAGACGGTGTGTTTATTGTCCAAACGGAAAGCAGATGATTAGTTTGAGGTTGAGTTGGAACTGGATGAGTTGGAGCATTTTGGGATGGTTTAGAGAGGTGAGCACATGGCATTAAACTATATGGTGTATCAGTATGATGGCTGCAGGAATGCAGTTGTTATGACAGATATGGATGGCAAGCAACTTGAAATTGACTGTGATAAGGCAGAGGCGCAGGTTGTATTTGATGAGCCGGAGGATGTAGGAATCCTTGCCAGACTTGCATGGGAAGAACCAGCGGGCTATGTGAGCTTTGCCATGTGTTCAGGTTTAATGCAGGATTATGTGGATGTGTGGAATGAGTTGAATTAAAGGGAGGTACACATATGTGTGGAATGACATCTAATCAGTAATGCAAATTGATTGGAGGAAGAATATGAATATAAATATTAGAAAAATAAATGGCAATGAATATAAGTTGCTGAACGACTTTTTGTATGAGGCAATTTTTATTCCTGAGGGAGTAGAAACACCACCGAGAGAGATTATTAATGCACCGGAATTACAGGTTTATGTGCAGGATTTTGGAACACAGAAAGATGATATTTGTTTTGTTGCAGAAGTAGAAGGGAAAATAGTTGGAGCAGTTTGGGTTCGCATCATGGATGACTATGGACATGTGGAAGATGGTGTTCCGTCCTTTGCTATATCTCTATATAAAGAATATCGCAGACATGGTATCGGAACAGCAATGATGAAACAAATGCTTACAGAGTTGAAAAGCAGGGGATATAAGAAAACTTCTTTGGCAGTACAGAAAGAAAACTACGCTGTGAAGATGTATAAAAACGTTGGATTTGAGATTGTTGATGAAAACGATGAAGAATATATCATGGTGTGTGTATTATAATTATGCAACAGATTGTTGCACAACAGGAGCTACTGGATATGAATAATAGAATAATTTACCATCCATTGACGGCAACTCCTTTTAAAAGAAATATTGCTTATATAGAGTTGCCCCCTTGTAAAGAGTTGCATTCTTATATCAGGTGCTATTGGGGAACAGAAAATCCACTTATACAAATCGAAAACAATGACTCATCGAAATTGGTAATCCCGGATACTTGCGTGGATATCATTTACCATATAGATTATACCGATAATGTGGTGACTGGTGGATTCTGCGGAATAAATGATTGCAGTTTCCTCGCAAATAGCAGCGGAATTATTGGGCACATGGTATCGACATTTGCTATTCGTTTTTATGCGTGGAGTGCATATGCATTTGCCGATGATTCTTTACAATCTACCATGAATGGATACTTCGATGTGGGTTCAAGGTTTGAATGGTTGGATAAGATTATTCACCATAATTTGTTAAAACTGAGAACTTTACAGGAAAAGGCTTCTTTTACGGAGCAAGTATTGCTGAAAAGATTATCCGATGTGAAAGAAAATACAGTTGTTAACGGTACGATACATAACATTTTGACAAATAAAGGTTCTATGGATGTATCAAAGTTAGCAAAGGAGGCTTTTGTAAGTACAAGACAGTTGGAACGATTATTTCATGAATATGTTGGTATTACGCCTAAGAAGTTAAGCAATTTGATACGGTATCAGTTTTTGTGGAGAGATATTTTATGTGAGCCGGATTTTGATGTGTTAAGTGCGGTTCATAAATATGGATATACAGACCAATCTCATTTATTGCGGGAATTTAAAAGATATCATTCTATGGATATACATGAGGCGAGAACTATTGCGTTAAAAGATGTCGAAAATATACAAGCTGTTTCTTATTAATCTATAGTAAAATAGTTTCAAATTCTGATAAGAAGGAAAGGATGAGAAACAATGAGAGAAAATATAAGTGTCTGTGGTACGGATTGTAGTGTGTGCTATTGTTTTGGTAAAATGTGTAATGGCTGCAATTCGTGTGAGGGAAAAGTGTTTCATGCACCGGAAGGAAAAGCTTGTCCGATTTATGACTGTGTTAGAAACAGTAAATGTATGCAAAACTGTGGAGAATGTGGTGATGTGCCTTGTAAGATATGGTTTGATACCAGAGACCCGAAGTTTTCAGATGAAGAATTTAGTGAAAATGTAACAATGAGAGTACAGACATTGAAAAAGGAATAGGTATTTATGTCAAAGAATAAAGAACTTGCAGATTATATAATGGACCAACTATCTGATTTGGGAGATATACGAAATATTCCTATGATGGGCGGATATATTTTTTACTATAAAGAACGGATATTTGGCGGAATTTACGGAAATGGTTTTTTGGTAAAGATTACAGAGGCAAGTAAGAAGTATATGCCGGACAGTCTACCGGAACCACCGTATGAAGGCGCAAAACCTATGTTACCGGTAACAATTTTGGATGATAAAGTTGCGTTGCAGGCAATGGTGGAAGAGATGTATCCAGAGTTGCCGGAAAGGAAAACAAAAAAGAAAAAGGAGTAAAGATACGGGGAAATAGGTGAGTCAAAAACGCTGCTGTACATTTCTTGCCGAGATGATGGAGAAGTACGGTCTTGAGGTTTTGCGTGATATAGCTGTAGAGCTTCAGTTTGATCCGGAAACTTGGTGTGATGATGCAGCAGGAAAAAGATTTCGGTATGAGGCTTATGCGAAGAGATTTCTGGAGCGGTTTAGGGAAGCAGCATAAGGATTACCGGCATTCTGCGAAATTTGTATCCAGTTTTCATTGAAAACTTGATATGTAGACCGAGCCATTTGCGAAGCAAATTTTGAATGGCGAGGGTTCGTTGATTGAGTGGGATGTGATACATACGTTAGAGCGTTCAAAAAAGTAAAATTGAAAGTTTACCACAGACCGATAGGTGGTATAGAAATGGTCGGGTTGATAGTGTACCGCTGACCAATATGCGGTATAGAAATGGTTGGATTGAAAGAGTTATTTCACATGTTGAGTATAATAATGGATTTATAGTAAGCTTCGGTAAAGTTTTTTGCCGAGGTTTATTTTTTGTGACAAGTTGTTGACCATGTGTAATAAAAGATATATAATATGTTTATGCAATGCATAAAGGAGAGAACTATGGAAGAAAAAGATGAATTGAGAAAATTAAGAGAAAGTACCGGTATGAATCGAAAAGAATTTTGCGAGTACTTTGAAATTCCGTATATGACGGAAACAGATTGGGAATTAGGCAACCGGAGAGTTCCAACATATCTTTTGCGTTTGATGGAGTATAAGATTCGGATAGAGCAGTTGGCTGATAAAAAGAATCAAGAGAAGACGGAGGATAAGAAATAATGGATAAGAAAACAATAAGTACTATGAAAAAAATGTTTGATGATATTATGCACACAACAGAGGATGGAACAGTTGAAGTTTGGTATGCAAGAGAGCTTATGGGATTACAACATGGCGTAGATTTAAAGATGTGATAAATCGAGCAATGGAATCCTGTAAAAGTGCTGAAATAGAGGTTTCAGACCATTTTGCCGACGCCGTCAAAATGGTTGAGATTGGTAGTAATGCGGTGCGAGATGTGGATGATATTATGCTTACCAGATATGCATGTTATCTTATTGCGCAAAATGGAGATCCAAGAAAAGAGGAAATTGCTTTTGCACAAAGTTATTTTGCTGTACAGACAAGAAAACAAGAACTGATAGGCTTGCCAATGTACGATGCTCCTAATGCGGTAGAAGAATTGAAACAGCCGAGGAAGCATCCGA
>CAMEIX010000018.1 GCA_945919075.1 uncultured Lachnospiraceae bacterium | reverse complement strand
TCGAACCCACGCGCCCTTTCGGACAAACGGTTTTCAAGACCGCCTCGTTATGACCGCTTCGATACCTCTCCAAACCTTTCGCCGATTGCCTGACGCAAAACATATATTAACAAAAAAGATTTATGGTGTCAACAACTTTTTTCACAAATTTTACGAATATTTTTTAGCCCGATTTTTGCGGGATTCTTTATAATCTTTTAAGGATTTATTCCTTTTACATATATTGTTTTTTCCCTCTAATATTGGTACAATACCTTGTAGTAAATATTTCTTATTTTGGGGGTTATTATGCCGCAGAAAAAACGTTACAATATCGGACTTATTACCGGCAATGTGGAGGACGATTTTCCCAACTTCATATGTAAGGGTGCCATGCAGGCTGCCGAGGAGCTTGATGACAATCTTTTTATCATTCCGGTAAAGTACATTGACAATTATGATGTTTCAGACCCGCATCAGGCTTATGAATATCAATATAATATTCTGCTTTCCTATGCCGGTTCCCATTCTTTAGACCTTCTCCTAGTCTGTCTGGGAAATATTTCAGCAGTATTTGACAAGGCAGACTTTATACTTCAGGGCTTTGGTGATGTCCCGGTCATTTTAATCTGCTCAGACATGGAGGGCTACTCCAGTGTCTGCTATGCCAACTACAGTGGATTGGTTGAAGGCATCGAGCACCTCATTTCCCAGGAACACCGTCAAAAAATCGGTATGGTAACCGGATACACCGTTAACAAGGATTCTCGTGAACGTCTGGATACATACAAGAAGGTTCTTTCCGCACATGGTATCCCTGTGAATGAGGACCTGATTCTTCTTTCCTATTTTGATGAAAACTGCAAGCAGGATTTTATTAAGTTCTGGGAAAAGAACCCTGATATGGATGCTATTGTCTGCGGCAATGATCATGTCGCCAATGCTGTTTATCAGGTTTTAGAGGAACGTGGAGTAGAAATTGGACGAGATGTATCCATTATCGGTTTTGATGACAGTCCTTTTGTAAAATATTTGAATCCCCCGCTTGCAACTGTGCGGGCAAATGCAAGTGAGCTTGGTTATCGTGCCGTTATGCAGGGGCATAGAAAACTTTCCGCCGGCACCTTACAAGAACAGGAAAATTTTTATGTGGATACCAAATTTATTTACCGGGAATCCATCGGTAATAATTGTATGCCAAAAATTCTTTTACAGAAGCAGATGGATGAGCAGGACAAACTGATTGAAAAGATTCAGCAGGCAGAACGCAGTCAGCAAATGATTAAGATCAATCACAGCATGAACAATTTCTCCCGTGATATGCTTTCCCTGGCGGATGAAAGTGAGGAGAGTTTTGTACATATCATGCAAAGTCTGACGGAAGCCTATATTCAGAACTGTTTCCTGTTTACATTGAAGGAACCGGTCGCTTATCATAACGATGATGAATGGCATACGCCCAAGCAGGTCTATCTGCGTGCATGCCTGAATAACGGTCGTGCCTTCATCCCCCGCAAAAGTTCCCAGACCATGAGCATCGAGGAAATCTATCGTCATCCGTACATGACCGATGATCGTCGTTCCTATGTGATGATTGATTTATATTCCCGTGAATTGCAGTATGGTTTCCTCCTTTGTGATATTCCCTATGAGAATTTACATTATATTGAGTTTCTGTGCTATCAAATCAGTAATGCAATTAAAATTATGCATTTGTTCTCTGCACAACGTGCACTTTTGGCAACACAGGAAGAAATGGTAAACCGACTTCAGAAAGAAAATCTGATATTGGACTCTATTTCCGGAAAAGATGAGCTTACCGGCATTCTGAATCGTCGCGGATTTTATAAGAAAGCCGAATCCTTTATCGAACGTGCCAAGTCAAAGAACCACAAGCTTCTCTTTGCCTATGCAGATTTGAACTATCTAAAGCAGATTAACGACCGTTTCGGGCATTCCGAAGGTGACTTTGCCATCGTCAGCGCTGCATCTGCTTTGGAAACTGTCTTTCCGGGCAGTTTAACCGGTCGAATTGGTGGGGATGAATTTGCTGTGATTGCTGTTGCCGATTCTTCTATGTCCGGAGAAAATATCCGTACCGCTATTTCTGACGAACTGAAGAAGCGTGTCAAAGAATCAGACAAGCCCTATCCTCTGACCTTGTCAATCGGTATTTATATCCAGGACAAAGCGGATTTCCTTCTGGATGATGCCATTGAAGCTGCCGATAACCTTCAGTACGAAGACAAAAAGAAAAAGCCACCTTTTATAGTGGCTTAAATCTCTGATTTTATTCTGTTCAGGAAAACCTTTGCCACCTCCATATCTTCGGGGGTGGTAATTTTTATATTTTCATAGGCTCCCGGAATCATTTTAACCTTCCTTCCCAACATGGTTTCCACGACCATGGCATCATCCGTAATGGCCGGATACTGTGCATCGGGCATTTCCATTAATTCATCCAGTTTTTCATAAGCCTCTTTTATGAGAGCAATTGCAAATGCCTGGGGGGTCTGTACGGAATATAAATGTGCCCTGTCCGGGGTTTCTTTCGAGAATCCTTCCTCATCCACGATTCTGATGGTGTCCTTAACCGGCACCCCAACACAGACCGCATCATATTTTATAACACCTTCATAAACATTTTGAAGTATTTTCTCCGTTACAAAGGGTCTGGCACCATCGTGAATAAACACATATCCGTCCTGGATGGTACGGATTGCATTTCTTACGGAGAGGTATCTTTCCGTACCGCCTTTAATAATCTGTTTTACTTTCCGGTATCCGTATTTTTCCACAATTTCCTTACGGGCAAAGTCCAGACTGTCCTCTCCAACCACAAAAATCACGTCATCAATGAGAGGACTCTTTTCGAAGGTTTCCAATGCATAACAGATGATGGGTTTTCCGTTAAGATCCAGATATTGTTTTGCAATACTTGTTCCCATACGCTTTCCGCTTCCTGCGGAGAGACAAATGGCTGTACATCTTTTTTTCTGTTCCATACATTCCCCCGCTCTATCGCTCTCCCAGCCGAAGGTTCGGCACCGCATTTAAGGAAAGATCACTCACCATGCCTTTCCGGAATTCATAATACCCTGCTGCGCCAATCATGGCTGCATTATCCGTACAAAGAATGGGCGAAGGATGATAAAATGCTATGTTTTCCTTTTGACAACGTTCTTCAAAGGCCTTTCTGAGTGCACTGTTACTTGCCACACCGCCGGCAATGGCAAACTTGTCAAACCGGTACTGCTTTACGGCATGCATGGCATGCTCTACCAGAACATCCACAACGGCCTGCTGAAAGGATGCTGCCACATCTGCCACATTGACTTCTTCCCCTTTCATCTGACAGCCGTTTAAGTAGTTCAGTACCGCAGATTTTAGGCCACTGAAGCTGAAGTCGTAGGCATTATCCTCCACCTTCGCGCGTGGAAAATGAATAGCCTCCGGGTTTCCTTTTTCCGCCACCAGTTTGTCTATTTTCGGTCCCCCCGGATAGCCCAGTCCGATGGCTCTTGCTACCTTGTCAAAGGCTTCGCCGGCCGCATCATCTCTGGTCTTACCGATAATTTCATACTCTCCGTAATCCTTCACCACTACCAGATGGGAATGTCCGCCGGAAACGACAAGGCAGATAAACGGGGGTTCTAATTCCTTGTTTTCTATATAATTTGCGCTAATGTGTCCTTCAATATGATGTACCCCCACCAAAGGGATACCGGTGGCAAAGCTGATTGCCTTCGCCGCAGAAACACCCACTAAAAGAGGTCCCACAAGACCGGGACCGTAAGTAACCGCAATGGCATCTATTTCCTTTAAGGTCCGTCCGGATTCTTTTAATGCCTCTTCAATCACCTGATTGATTTTTTCAATATGTTTTCTGGATGCAATTTCCGGCACCACACCTCCATAAAGGGTATGTAATGCAATTTGGGAAGAGATGATATTGGACAGCACTTCCCTCCCGTTCTTTACGACTGCTGCCGCGGTCTCATCACAGGAACTTTCTATTGCAAGAATATAGATATCTTTTTCCACGAAAATCTACTCCTCTTCTTTCACTTTATCCGCGTGATCCCATCCGAGAATCTTCCAATGCCCGTCCTCGTCCTTTCTCAGTATGAAGACCTCCTCCACATTCTGCTTGGTAGAACCGCTCTGCAAAACAAAAGTACAATATAGCCTTGCTACTTCTTTCTCTCCGACATTATAAAAATCTACGTCTGTGCTGGAGGAAAGGCTATAATTAATAACGCGAATGTTCTTTTCTTTATATGTTTGTATTTCACGGTTCAAATCCACCAGATACTGGTTCCAGTCGTTTTTCTCCAGAAGTTCCTCATCATAAAGTTCTCTGATTTTCTCCGCCAACTGTTCCAGTTCTTCGTTTGTATAAGATTCATTGTAAAAACATTTGGTTATCTCACTGTAGAAGCGAACCACTTCCTTGGGGGTAGGAGGATAATTATAGGTCAGGTTTCTGGCAAGCAGTTCCTGCGTTACGGTAAGCTTGTCCTGACTTTCCACACGCTGTTTTGTTTTGTTGTTCAGATAATAATAGTACCCGACCACAAGTCCGATTAGAATAACGATAATAATCGCGGCCTTTATGGCGGAGCCATTGTTGTTATTTTTTTTCGCCAGGGGCTTTGCGGTTGCTGCCATACTTCTCCTCCTTTCCCTTAATTTTCTACTCCTCGGGAACATCGGCCCATTTTAATTCGCCTGCGGCGAAGGGCCGACGCTACATGACAAATTTTCTATGAAAATTTGTCACATATCTATAAACATCAGGTCCACACTTCTGCCGTCCTTTGCTGCTACCGATGCAGGAAAAATCTGCCGGACCTTGGGCATATATTCCTCCGGATAAGGCAGGGATGGGCTGTAATGAGTCAGCCACATTTCTTTCACATTGGCACGTCTTGCCATGTCTGCCGCCTCATAAAAGGTCATATGCTTGTATTCTTTGGCTTTCTGCAGTTTATCCGGTTCGCCGTACATGCCTTCACAAATAAAAAGATCAGAGCCCTCGGCATGTTCCACGATGCTCTCCGTGGGACGGGTGTCCGTAGTATAAGTGACCTTAAGCCCTTTTCTGGCAGGCCCTAAAACCATGTCCGGTGTAAGAACCCTACCCTCCGCCTCAATAACTCCCCCTTTTTGCAGGCGGCTCCAGTATTTCATTTCAATCTGATTCTTCAGAGCCTCTTCTTTGTTAAATCTGCCGGCTCTTTCAATATTCATGCTGTACCCATAGCATACCACATTATGATTTACCTTGAAAGCTTCCAGGTAAAATCCGTCAAAATCCAGCCTTTCATGGGCTTCCGAAAGTTCCCTGCACTCTATTTCAAACGGCAGCTCCGGTGCAATCACCCGAAGTGCGTTCACAACCCGGGTAAGTCCCTTGGGTCCGATTAATAAAAGCGGTTCTGTCCGCTCCGCATTCCCCATGGTTAAAAGCATACCGGGAAGGCCGCTGATATGATCCGCATGGTAATGGGTAAAGCAGATAATATCAATGGGCTTCGGGCTCCAGCCTTTTTCCTTCATGGCAATCTGGGTACCTTCCCCGCAGTCAATCAGAATGCTTTTTCCGTTATACCGCATCATCAGGGACGTAAGCCATCTGTAAGGCAGAGGCATCATACCGCCCGTGCCCAGCAAACATACATCTAACATAATTCCGTTTCCTCAGTTTTTGTGACCGGAATCTGAAAATCTCTGGTAACTGCATCATAGCACTCTTCGCAAAGATCAAAGGAATGCCTTTCTCCGTCTTTGTTACTAAAATAACCAAAAACCGTATTTACCGAAAAACAGCCTTCCCTGATAATTCCGTTCTCTACTTTCATTTCTTTTTTGCAGCGGTTGCAGGTAACTGCCACCACCTTACCGATTCGTGTATATTCTCTCATGCTATCCTCCCGCTTATTTTCCGCTTTAGTATAGCATCTATTTTCTGCAATTTGCTCTGGTAAATACTTCCTTATGAGTATTTCCACATAATGAGTGCATCTTCCTTCGGCTTTTCATAAAATCCCGGACGTATTCCCGCACTTTCAAATCCTAATTTTTTATACAACGCAATGGCACCCGCATTGCTGACGCGTACTTCCAGGGTATAATTCTGAATCCCCATTCTTCTGCCAAGGTCCATAAGCACCTCTAACATTCTTCTTCCGATTCCCCGTCCCCTGTGTGATTCCTTAACCGCCACATCACAGATATCTCCGTCCCCGCAGGCATTGTAAACTCCGCAATATCCCAGAAGTTCATCCCCCTCAAAAATACAGAGAAACAAAGCATCCTCATTCTGTAAGGATTCAGCATAAGAATTCTTAGACCAGGGATCCGAAAAATACAAGCTTTCCAGCCGGCTTACCTCCTCCAGATCTTCTTCTGTCATGGGTCTTATCCGGAAACCATCTCTTTCTTCCATTAATCCTTCAAAGATTGCTTTCATAGCCCCTTCTCCATTCGTTCCCGTTCTGCCTGACTTAAACGCAGATATTCCGGTTCATGTTCTGCAGCCGATACCATTTTGCCCTCTTTGTAATATTGGCACGCGAGGGTCCCGACAGCTCCGGCACGCTGTTTATTCATATGAGCCGGTGCAAAGGAATAGGGCACCTTTATTTCTTCCCGGATACGGTCTGCAAAAACAGGCACCCCGTCTCCCAGAAATACGACGCTTCTTCCTTCTTCATTGATGGATGCAATAATTTCGGAAATGGAAACGGCGCACTGTTCTTTCAGCGCTTCCATACGATATTCTTCCCTGCCGCAGCGTACAAATTCATAAAGTCCGGTATAGACCTGCCCCCTTCTGGCGTCCATGATGGGGCACACAATTTTGTCGGTTCCAAACAGATTGTAAGCCAGTCCATCCACCGTGGGCACTTCCACAATAGGACAGTTCATGGCAAGCCCTAATCCCTTTGCGGTAGCAGAGCCTATACGCAGTCCGGTAAAGGAACCGGGTCCTTTTGCCACCGCAATTGCATCAACGGTGCTAAGATCCAGTTCTACCATTTCCTTCACCGCTTCTAACATGGGAAGCAGGGTCTGGGAATGTGTTTTTTTATAGTTTACGGTATATTCCGCAATCAGATTATCTTCTTCTACTATAGCAACACTGGCTACAAGGCCTGAGCTGTCAAGTGCCAATATTTTCATACTCATTCACACCTTTTAACGGTAATTTTACGGTAATCAAATCCCTTTAGGGGATTCTTTTCAATAGTAATCTGTGTATAGCAGGGAGGCAGAATTTCTTCAATCAGGTTGGCCCATTCAATCAGACACACCCCTTCCCCATACACATAATCCTCATATCCCACTTCTTCCATTTCATCCACATCCCCGATGCGGTATACATCAAAATGGTAGAAAGGCATCCTGCCTTCCTCATAAATCTGTACGATGGTAAATGTGGGGCTGTTGACCTGTTCCGTAATTCCAAGACCTTTTGCAAATCCTTGGGTAAAAACGGTTTTTCCAACCCCCAGATCACCAAGCAGGGTATAAACATCACCGGGCTTCGCCTCTTCTGCAAGCCGTTCTCCCAGTGTTCTGGTTTCTTCTTCCGTATTGGTTTCAAAAACTTCAAAATCTTTCATAGCTTTCCCATCTATTGTCTGATTTTCATTTTCTGTGCAGGTAAATGTGTGGCCAGGACCTGAATGACCTGTGCCGTATATTCCCCCATATCCCTGCGTGGAAAAATGCAGGCATTCACACGGGATGTATATACAAAAATACTTTTGTTGGAAGCTACGGCTTTCACCACATCTTCCCATTTCTGCATTTCTTCATCCTCTCCCTGTGAAACATGAATCCCCTCATCATCCAGCACATAGTGCAACGGGGCCTTAAATGCCGGATTCGCCAAAATCTGCTGCCTGCTTTTCAAAAAGAGTGTCCATGGAAGGTATAAAAGCAGGATTATTCCTGCAATGACCAGAACCCATTTTTCAATTGATATTCCGCCCACAATCATGAGCAGTCCTATCAAAGTGCCAAAAATACCGGAAAACCCATGATAGGTATGATACAGCATATAATCATACAAATCAGCGGCCTTAATTTTCACATCAAACTCAATCATAAATATTCACTTTCCATATCCCTAAAATTTCAGAAAAGCACCTGTCCGAACAAAGACAGGTGCTTTCTTCATTATTCGCTTAATTCAGAAGTACAGTGGGGACACTTGGTCGCTTCAATGCTGATTTCTGACTTACAGAAAGGACACTTCTTGGTTGTGGGTGCTGTAGGCTCTTCTTTCTTTTTCATTTTGTTCATGGCCTTCACAAACATAAATACCACAAATGCCATGATAACGAAATTGATCACATTGGAGATGAAAGAGCCATAGTTAAAAGTAGCGGCACCTGCTTCCTGAGCAGCTTCCAAAGTCGCATAACTGCCACCGTCAAGTGCGATAAACCAGTTGGTGAAATCAACCTTTCCGGTAAAAATACTTACTACCGGCATAATCATGTCGTTTACCAGAGAGTTCACAATGCTGGTAAATGCACTACCAATAATCATACCTACCGCAAGGTCAATCATGTTTCCACGTAACGCGAATTTTTTGAATTCTTTTAACATACGTATTTTCCTTTCTTATCCTACATAGTTCTTCTAAGGTACATTATAGGAAAAATACTCGGAAATTGCAAGTTAATTGTTGTATCCGGCCTTCAAAATCGGGCTAAGCGGTTTGTAAATCAACATAGTAATCAGAGAGATTACTGTTCCTTTCAAAACATTGAGCGGTGCCACCGCCAGGCAGACAAAGCTGGTTACATCTGTGATGCTCGCGTTCACCTTGGTCCCCATGCCTATAATTACGTCCAGAGGCATGCCGTAAAGTTCGGAAAATTTCGGCAGAAGGAATACGGCATTTAACAAGGTACCGAATATGGTCATGCAAAGTGTTCCCGCGATACATCCGGTGATGGCACCCTTCTTCGTCTTTACAAATTCATATACCATGCTTGCGGGTAATAACAGGCTACAACCGATGGTAAAGTTTGCCAGGTCACCTACAAAAGCCGTATCCGTTCCCTTAAAAAGAATCTTTAAGAGTACCTTACAGAATTCTATCATAACGCCTGCCACCGGTCCGAATGCAAAACTGCCAATCATAACCGGTACTTCACTGAAATCTACTTTGTAGAAGGTCGGTGCCAGAAAAGGTAGGGGGAAATCCAGCATGTAAAGTACGGTTGCCAGAGCCGAAAACATACCTACTACCGTCATCATGCGGGTAGTAAATATCTTTCTGGTTCTTCCATGCTTTTTATCTGCCAATTTTTCAATCAGAATTGCCACAATAAAAAGGGCCACCACAATTGCCAGAAATTCCAGCACAAATACCAGGTTTTTGGTTACATCATCGATTAGTTTGTTCATAAAAATACCATCCTTTCTAATGAACCTGTGTGGGGTTCATTGGTATCTTCAGAGAAAAAAGCCCGGTAGAAACCTACCGGGCGAAAAGACGCACTTATCCCTTGCGCTTTCTTCTTTCATCCAGACTTTAACTGTTGGTACCGGATTCTACCGGTTCAGCCATGGAAGTCCATCAGGCATCTCCACCCTGATAAACTGCCACAGGTCGCGGACTCGTCGGCATCTGCCGCCTCACCGCCAGTGGGGAATCACACCCCGCCCCGAAGATCAATATTGATTACGTGTGCTATTATATACTGCTTTTTACTGTTTGACAAGAGGGGAATTCAAATAACGTGGTGCTTCCTTTTCCCTCTTTCTTTCTTCTCTGACAGCATCCCTCATTCGGGTCATCTCATCCCTGTGGTATTTGAAAAGTTGGCTCGCCTCATCCGAATATCCTACCACGATGCCGGGACATTTTGCAGCAATTTTCTGCATAAATACCTCCGCAGTTCCTCCGGAAGTAAGAACAAATTTATGCGTCATTCCACTATCATCGCAAATAATCACGCAGTTTTGCTTAATTGTTTTCCTATTACTCATGTAAGACGTATTCCACTGCGAACTTAAGAAAGGGTAAACCCACAAAATGCTGTTATAAGCTACGGCATCTGAATTGTTTATTCCAAAGACAAATTCCTCGCCGAGATAAATTCCACGGATAAAAACCTTGGCCCGTTTAAAATCATTTTCAGCCCGGGCAAGTTCATTCGGTCCCGCTGCATTCAGACGTTTAATAAGTGGTCTCTGATAGTCCTTTCTGATAGCACTCACTAAAGTCCAAATACCGAGCAGAATAATTACAATGCACACCAGATGGGAGAAAATCATAGCAAACCTTGGCGTGGTATCCTTTTCTACAAGGGAAATATAATAAGGCAGACAGTATTTCTCTATTTCCTCATCAGTATATCCCAACGCTTCAAAGAATGCCTGATACGGAAGCTCCATATCATTCCCCATGGGTTTAAGCTGCCCTCTGATTTCAAAGTTATCCGTCATCACGGCCTGCAGGTCCTCTTTGGTTACCTTCTTTCCCCGGCTTAAGTCCGTCAAAAGTTCATTCACAGCCTCTGAATTTGCTTCCACCTCTCCGGATTCCCGTAATATATCATCCCCGATTGCGACCACCAGAAAATAGCAGGGAGCAGAATCCTTCTCTAAATGATTCTCCACGCCATCCATTACAATGATGTTTAAGCGCTTGGAAAAACCGGTTGAATAATACATTGTACCGTTTCGTAAAAAAGATCCTCTCTGCGAAATATTGCCCAGTGTATAATTATAATTAAACTTCACATACTGGTCACTAATATCTTCCGGCGACATTTCTTCCAGTGCCACTGCCGGTTTCACTGCATTAAACACCCGATCATGTTGCAAAAGGAGAATCCCTCCAATACCGCACAGAATAGCAAAAATTGCAACCCAGAGCAATACTTTATGTGTCGCATTCCACATCTCCTTAATCATTTCTTTTGTACCCCCTGTAATATAATTATAATCCCTTTTATTCCTTCTCAATAACCGGAGAAAATTCTGTATTTGGATTTTCCGCATTTTTATCCTCTTCCTGCTTTTGGCGCATGAATTGTCCAAAGTCAAATAGAGGTTTTGAACCGGCCATAGCCCCTCCCTTTAAGCGTGTTCTTTCCTGCTTTACTTTGTCACGCTCCGCAATCAGCTCCGGCAGATGGAATTCATAGAGTCTCTTGGTTTCATCGGAATAACCGATTTTTACCCCCGGGCAATGTCTGGCGATGCTGTCAAGCAGAGTTTTTCCGCTCTCCATGGTACGAATTGAAATCTTATGTGGATTTCCCTTATCATCGCAGATGAAGATACAATCCTTTTTCACAATCCTCTCCTTATTTCTGTCAAAAGGATCCACATGGGAAGCAACATATGGAAACATCCATAAAATATCCTCATATTTAACGACATCGGAATCCGCAATAAAATAGACATATTTTTCACCTAAAAGGGCATCTGCATCAAAAGCTTTCGCCCGCTTAAAATCACTTTCCACACGTTCCGGCTCATTAGGATCAATTTTTGTTAAGCGATGAACCAGATTCCTTTGTGCCGGCATGGCTATGGCAAGTGCCAGCATAATAACCGCCGCAATCAGGAGCCCGAACCCCAGAATATACAGACCATACAAAATCACCGGAGGCATGGTATTTTCATTCAGAACCCGAATATAATAGGGCAGGCAATAAATCCCCATTTCCTTATAATCATAACCCAGTTCACGGAAATAGGACTCATACCGCATACTCATGGCCATATCCATGGGTTCAACCTTCCCGCGGATCTTAATGCCGTTATTCATTGCTGCCCTGACTTCTTCCTCTGTTACGAGTCTGCCCTGGTCATATTTGTCCAGCAATGCATTAACTGCTGCGGAGTCCGCTTCCACCGCATCGGACTGTTCCAGAATATCTTTGCCAATTTCCAATACAATGAAATAACGGTCTTTCTTGGTACGGTCCAGGTGATTTTCCGCTCCGTCAAGCAGAATAATATTGAGCCGGTTGGGAAAGCCATCGGAATAATAAGTTTGTCCGTCGTAAACATATTCACCCGCATCCGAAATATTTCCCACCGCATATTGATAAATAAATTCTACATACTTTCCTTCTGCATCCATGGGATTTAAATCCATGAGGGAAATAAATTTCCGATTCTCCGTAACAGTCTTCTCATGGCTTAAAAGCAGAAGGATTGCGGAACCGATTAACAGCGCTATAACCGCTATGCCAACCCACTTTTTATAAGTTCTGTTCCACATCTTTTTAATCATATCTCTTGCAACTCCTCTTCTACCTGAATACTTTACTACATTGTACCATTCAGATAGTTCGGGTTCAAGTATCCGTTTTGCTTCTCATCCAGCGGAAGTATTCTTCGTCACACCGGTCGAAGGTGCCATCCGCTTCAAACTTTGGCTCATACTCCTCCCAGATGGATTGAAGCAGTTCCTGAAACGGTGCCCAGTCCTCCGCCATCATTTCTGCCGTATACTGCTGCGCACAGTGAAAATCCGGACTGCTTTTCAGATATCGTCCTCCTTTGGGACGCTCTTCATAAGAAAGACTGCATCCTTTTTCCGTAAGAGCCACACATTCCCCCATAGCATCCACACCTATGAAGTTATAACATTTATGGCGCATACGCAGAAAGTACAAGCCGCCATGCATACGGTCGATGGCAAAAAGATTCTCCTCTCTTTGTAAAAAAGCAAGCAGCGTTTCCCGGGTTATCTGTCCTTCTTCATCCCCCATCCGGCAGGGAATCCCTGCCCCTCTCAATGCCCGAAACAAATCGCAGGGAGCCAGCACACAGCCATGCTCCCTGCAACATTTTCCCTGGCAGATTATACATTCTTCTCCGGGTTGAAATCCATCCATTTCCTGTCCCCTCTTTCCTGCCCTGTAAAACAACTTTATTTATCCAGTCTCATAGTAAGACTGATGCGCTTCTTAGCCATATCACAATCCAACACTTTGACGTCCACAATATCTCCCACGCTGACTGCTTCCAGGGGATGTTTGATAAAGCGGTCGGTAATCTGGGAAATGTGAACCAGACCATCCTGATGAACACCGATGTCCACAAAAACACCAAAATCGATAACATTTCTTACGGTACCCTTTAAAATCATTCCGGGCTTCAAATCCTTCATGTCCAAAACGTCACTTCTTAAGATAGGTGCCGGCATATCCTGTCTGGGATCACGGGCAGGTTTTTCCAGTTCCTTCAGTATATCGGTGAGGGTAATTTCTCCGATTCCCAGTTCCATTGCCAGTTTTGCTTTGTCCCCAATTCTTCTTTCCAGACTGCCCATTTTGCTTTCCGGAGTTTTGATTTTATCTGTAGGAATTTCTTTTGTTCCTTTATCTGTCCCGGCAATCACCATTCCGCCCATGGCCTGCGCCAGCGCCTTGCCCATGGCAGTATTGGTATTTCGTACCTGAATGGTTTTTTCCTTTCTGCCCCGGTTATCACGGTTGTTTTTACCGGCTGCTCCTGCTGCCTTAGCCGCCGCTTTTTCGGCTGCGGATTCCTGTTTTGCAAGCTTCTGGGCTTCCTTCACGTCTTCCATGGTCAGGCCCAGTTTTTCAAGCAGTCGGTTTGCTGCTTCATAGGATTCCGGATGGACACTGGTAGCATCCAAAGGATTGTCCCCTCCTGTAATCCGCAAGAAACCGGCACATTGCTCATAGGCTTTAGGGCCCAGTTTTGCAACTTTCAAAAGTTCCTTACGATTGGTAAAACGGCCATTCTTTTCCCGGTAATCCACAATATTTTTTGCGATGGTTTTGCTGATTCCTGAAATGTATTCCAGAAGGGAAACGGAAGCTGTATTAAGATCCACTCCCACCTTATTTACACAATCTTCCACAACACCGCTTAATGTCTCGCCCAGCTTCTTCTGATTCATATCATGCTGATACTGGCCCACTCCGATGGATTTGGGATCAATTTTAACCAGTTCTGCCAACGGATCCTGTAACCGTCTTGCAATGCTCGCAGCACTTCTCTGCCCCACATCAAAATTGGGGAATTCCTCCGTTGCCAGTTTGCTTGCGGAGTATACGGAAGCCCCTGCCTCATTGACGATGACGTACTGAACCGGCAGATTGATTTCCTTTAACATTTCTACAATAACCTGCTCGGATTCCCTGGATGCAGTTCCGTTTCCTACGGAAATCAGAGAAACCCCATACTTCTTAATCAGTTTTGTTACTTCTGCCTTTGCCTCGGCCACTTTATTCTGAGGTGCCGTGGGATAAACCACCTTCGTATCCAGTACCTTACCGGTGGCATCCACAACTGCCAGTTTGCATCCGGTACGGAATGCAGGGTCCCATCCAAGCACTACCTTACCGGCAATGGGCGGCTGCATCAGAAGCTGTTTCAAATTCTTGCCAAATACGGAAATGGCTCCGTCCTCTGCCTTTTCGGTTAAGTCGTTACGCACTTCTCTTTCAATGGAGGGGGCAATCAGTCGCTCGTAAGCATCCTGTACAACCTCTTGCAGCAGAGGTGTGGAAAATTCATTTTCGTTTGTGATAGTCTGCTTCTCCAGATAACGAAGAATCCGCTCCGTGGGAGCTTCAACTTTTACGGTCAGGACTTTTTCAGCTTCCCCACGATTGAGTGCCAGTACACGGTGTCCCGCAATTTTTTTGACCGGTTCTTCAAACCGGTAATACATTTCATAAACACTTTCTGCCTTTTCATCCTTTGCCGAACTGACAACGGTACCTTCCTCCATGGTTGCATTTCGGATGTAAAGGCGATACTCTGCATTATCGGAAATACTTTCCGCAATAATATCCTTGGCTCCCTGCAGGGCTTCTGCCACATCGGCAACCTTTTTTGCATCCTCAGCATCATCGCCTGTTACGTACTTTGCAGCCTCCTCTTCTATGGGTGCCGTCATATCCTGCTTTAAAATATAATCCGCTAACGGTGCAAGACCTTTTTCTTTGGCAATGCTTGCACGGGTCTTTCTCTTGGGTCTGTAGGGACGGTATAAATCCTCTACCACTACCAGTGTCTCCGCTGCCAGAATCTTATTTTTCAGTTCTTCCGTAAGCTGTCCCTGCTCCTCAATACTATTTAAAACCGTTTCCTTCTTTTCTTCCAGATTGCGCAGATACTGCAATCTCTCATAAAGGTTACGAAGCTGTTCATCATTTAAAGAACCGGTTGCCTCCTTACGATATCGGGAAATGAAAGGAATGGTATTTCCCTCATCAATAAGTTTGACGGAAGCCTCCACCTGCCATTTCTGAACTTTCAGTTCTTCTGTGATTTTCTGAATAATATCCATGAATTTCTTTCCTCCTGCGGAACTTTTGTTCCCTGTTTCATAACCCCTATTATACTGAAAAAAAGGCTTTCTTTCAATTCTATTTTTTCGTTGTAAAATACATTTAAAGATGATAAACTATAAGGTAACACAAGAGGAAGGAGTATAACATGGACGAAATCAATTATAATTACCCGTTTCCGGCTTATGAACCTGATTCCAAGAAAAAATTTGCCCGGGCATCCATGATTGTGGGATTATGTGCATTATTGTCCTTGTTTACTTTTGTCCTGCCCGTTCCTTTGGGTGCGCTGGGGCTGATATTCTATTGTCTTTCCGTAAGACAAAAAGAAAAGAAGGACACTGCCGCGAAAGCAGGTCTGATTACTTCCTCTATTGCACTCACAATAGGACTTTGTTTTACCGTCTTTACCATATTCTATGCCTGCTGGCTTTTACGCCCGGAAAACCGCGGTATTTTAGATCAGCAGTTTAATCAGGTCTATGGAGTAACTTTTGACGAATACGTAGAGAGTATTTATGGCGAAATCCTGCAAGGCGGGACAAATTAGGAGGCAGATGTATGAACTTATCACTTTCCCCTATAAACGGATATTCCAACTACAAAATGGATGATACCACCCTGCCCGGAGTAAAAAAGCCGGCAGAAGAATGTGAAACCTGTAAAAACCGTAAATACAAAGACGGTTCCAATGAAATGGTTTCTTTTAAATCCCCTGCCCACGTTTCTCCCGAAGCCAGTGCCAGTGCAGTACGCTCCCATGAGCAGGAGCATGTTACCAATGCCTATTCCAAGGCAGCTACCGGAAACGGCAGAGTCTTAAATGCTTCCGTTACCTTAAAAACCGCTGTGTGTCCGGAATGCGGCCGTTCCTATGTTGCAGGCGGAACTACCCGGACCCAGATTAAGTACTATAATGAAGAGAATCCCTATCAGAAGGACTTAAAAGCCCAGGATTCCACAAAATACAGCGGTATGAATTTGAACCTGAATGCATAATAGGGAGACATCTATGAATTATCGTACGCGTGCAGAATTGAAGGATCATGCCAAAGAATGCTTAGTCGGCAGATTCGGGCTGTTAATCAGGGTATTCATCCTGAGTATATTTTTAACTTTGTTAGTTTCTTCTCTCACCGGCAGCCTCTTTCCCGGAACCACTATCGATTCGATTTTATTGGGAGAAGCTGCTTCTTTGATTGTATCGGCCTTCACCGGATTATTTTCCGTCGGGAGTGCTTATATTTATTTGAAACTTGCCAGAGGAGGCGACGCTTCCCTTTCCGATATGTTTTATGCCTTTAGGAACAATTTTCAGACATCCCTCGGGGTTTCGTTCTTACTTGGAATCATCAGCAGTATTCCTACCCTGACTATGCTGTTTTTGGACCTGTACCACCTCTCTACAGGGACTGCTGATATTGTTTCTACTTCCGTATGCGTTTTTGTAGCCGTAATCCTCTATTTCCTGCTGCATCTGTTTACCGCGCAATGTGAATATCTTTTGATTGATGAGCCGGAAAAATCCGTGAGGGAAATTTTTTCCATGAGCGCAAAGTTAATGATGGGAAACAAAAAGAGACTCCTTCTTCTGATTTTAAGTTTTCTCCCCATCACCTTTCTTGCAGCATTATCCCTTATCGGAGTTTTATGGATTATCCCCTATGTGAGCATGACTTACGCTCTGTTTTATTTGGAACTGAAAGAAAATTAAAAGTATTGTTTTTTACACATATTCAAAAATACTCTGAATAGCGTCCGATATGTTTATCATTTCTGTAACCGGCAAACGGTCTATTATTTTGTGACCACGAATACTTAAATCCAATAATGCCAGCTTTTCACATTGTATGTAGCCTTCGTTTTTATCCGTTGCCATCCAAATGTGAAGGGGGCCCGGCTTGGATTCTTTGATAATGGGACATCCTATTATTGCTCCGGTAGTGTTAAAATAATCTTTGCTGGCAACCAGTACCGGATGTTTGATATTTTCAATTCTTAGAATATCACCCTGATGTAAAACTCCCATTACCATACCTCTCTTCCGACAGGTTCACCCCAGTCATATTCTCCATCTAACATCAGTCTTCCACCATACTCCATAGCACGCTCTTCAAGGGTTTTATGACGCATTGTTTTTTCCAATGTAATAACTCCGTTTGATACTGTAACATCCAGGATTTCATTCACAGAAATCCCTGCACTTTTTAACACTTCTTTCGGGAGTCTGATTCCCTGGCTATTTCCCCACTGTTTTACTTGTGCCTGCATACAACACTCTCCTTTTTGTATATACTTAGTATATACCGTTATTATAAAATTATCAATGTTTCTCCGGCATATTTTTGATTCTTCCAACTAAGATAAAAAGGAGCAGTCCATTATGACCACTCCTTCCTTTCGTAAGTTTAATCGATATCTGCTCCCGCAACCGGCTTTGCACCGGTGCTGATCCATTTTAAATATCCGTTGATAAAATTATCCAAGGCGCCATCCAGAACCGCATCCGCATTTCCGCTTTCTACCCCGGTTCTTAAGTCCTTCACCATGGTATAGGGCTGCAACACATAGGAACGAATCTGGTTTCCCCAGCCGATGTCCTTGACTTCGCCGCGGATATCGGAAAGTTTCTCCGCATTGGCTTCCTGCTTTAAGAGGAAGAGTTTTGCCTTCAACATCTGCATTGCTTTATCCTTATTCTGGAACTGGCTTCGCTCATTCTGACACTGTACCACCGTACCTGTCGGAATGTGGGTAATACGGATTGCAGAAGAGGTTTTGTTGATGTGCTGCCCACCGGCACCACTGCTTCGATAGGTATCAATCCTCAAATCTTCCTCATTGATTTCCACATCTAAATCTTCTTCAATATCCGGCATTACATCCAGGGAAACGAAGGATGTCTGGCGCTTACCCTGCGCATTAAAAGGAGAAATCCTTACCAGTCTGTGTACGCCTTTTTCGGATTTCAGATAACCATAGGCATTCTCCCCGTTTACCTGAAAGGTAACCGACTTAATTCCGGCTTCATCACCATCCAGATAATCCAGCACTTCAACGGAAAATCCCTTTCTCTGTGCCCATCGGGTATACATACGGTAAAGCATCCCGGCCCAGTCACAGCTTTCTGTTCCACCGGCTCCGGCATTCAGTTTCAGGATAGCGTTATTCTTATCATATTCTCCAGAAAGCAGAATCTTGATACGCATATCCTCCAGAGTGGCAATGAAATGCTCAAGCTCCTCTTCAATCTCCGGTATCAGGGTCTCATCATTTTCCTCATACCCCATTTCAATCAAAGTCAGGATATCCTCGTATCCGGTTTTCAGAGACTGATAAGTTTCACAGGTATCTTTTAAGTTTTTTAATTCTTTCATCAGTTTGTTGGAACGGTCCGGATTATCCCAGAAATTAGGGGCTTCCATTTCCCTTTCCAGTTCTTCGATTCGCTTCTCCTTAGAAGCTAAGTCAAAGTGAATCCCTCACTTCCGCCAAAGGGGTCTCATAAGTAAGAAGCTTGTACTTCATGTTGTCTAATTCTACCACTTAAACGTCACCTTCTTTCATTTTTTATGAAGTAAAAGGTCCGCCAAAACGGACCCTTTTCTTTTATTTCATACCGCAGCACTGCTTATATTTCTTTCCGCTTCCGCAAGGGCAGGGATCGTTGGGATAAATCTTAGCAGCGGTACGCTGTTTGGGAGCTCTCGGGCCGCTGTCATCCTTGTTGGTACCGGTTACCTTGGCAACCTGTTCCCTTTCCACATTCTGCTCTAATTTTACGCGGAACATCAGACGAACGGTTTCTTCTTTGATGTTTTCGGTCAGTTCATCAAACATATCATAACCGCTTAACTTGTATTCTACAACCGGATCCTTCTGACCATATGCCATAAGGCCGATACCCTGTTTCAACTGTTCCATGTCATCGATATGGGCCATCCATTTCTTATCAATGACTTTCAGCAAAATCACACGTTCCACTTCACGCATCATTTCAGCCTGAGGAAATTCTGCTTCCTTTGCTTCATACAGCTTCACAGCCTCTTCCTTGAGCTGCTGCAGCAATCCGTTCTTGCGATTTGCATGAATACGTTCTTTCGTTACCGGCTCTAACGGAATGAGCGGCAGAAGCAGTGAATTTAATTCCTTCAGATCCCATTCGTCAGGACCCGCATCATCACCGATTGCCATATCCACACAACGCTCCGTCACATCCATAATCATCTTATAGATTACGTCACGCATACTTTCCCCATCGAGTACGCGGCGTCTTTCTGCATAGATAACCTCACGCTGTTCCGCCATAACACGGTCATACTCTAACACGTTCTTACGGGCGCTGAAGTTGTTGCTTTCTATCTTTTTCTGAGCGGATTCAATGGCATTGGACAGCATCTTATGCTCAATCTCCTGTCCCTCCGGAATGCCCAGTGCATTAAACATACCAATCAGTCTTTCGGAACCGAACAGACGCATCAAATCGTCTTCCAGGGAAATATAGAACCGGGATTCACCGGGGTCACCCTGACGACCGGCACGTCCACGAAGCTGATTATCGATTCGTCTGGATTCATGACGTTCCGTACCAATAATCTTCAGACCGCCCGCTGCTACTGCCTCATCATCCAGTTTAATATCGGTACCACGTCCTGCCATGTTAGTAGCAATGGTGACCGCTCCGTGAATACCGGCATCTGCTACGATTTCCGCTTCCAGCTCATGGAACTTTGCATTCAAAACCTTATGCTGGATACCGCGGCGTTTTAACATACCACTCAGTTCTTCGGAGGCTTCAATGGTAATGGTACCAACCAATACCGGCTGTCCCTTCGCATGCGCCTCTTCCACTGCATCGCAGATAGCATGGAGTTTTTCTTTTCTGGTTTTATAAACGGCATCCTGATGGTCAATTCGGGCTACCGGCTTGTTGGTAGGAATTTCGATAACATCCATACCATAGATATCACGGAATTCTTTTTCTTCGGTAAGAGCGGTACCGGTCATACCTGCCTTTTTATCAAATAAATTGAAGAAATTCTGGAAGGTAACGGTTGCCAGTGTTTTGCTTTCTCTCTTAACCTTAACATGTTCCTTTGCTTCGATAGCCTGATGAAGACCGTCGGAGTAACGGCGACCGGGCAGAATACGTCCGGTAAATTCGTCTACAATCAGTACTTCATCATCTTTTACCACATAATCCTTGTCACGGAACATCAGATTATGAGCACGAAGGGCAAGAATAATATTATGCTGGATTTCCAGATTCTCCGGATCCGCATAATTCTCAATATTAAAGAACTTCTCCACCTTGGTCATACCGGCCTGGGTAAGGTTCACAACCTTATCTTTTTCGTTGACGATAAAGTCTCCGGTTTCTTCCTGCTCCACACCCATAATGGCATCGAATTTGGTAAGCTCTGCCTGATCATCGCCTCGTTTCATCTGACGGGCCAAAACATCACAGGCTTCATAAAGACGGGTGGACTTACCACTCTGTCCGGAAATAATCAGAGGAGTTCTTGCTTCATCGATCAAAACGGAGTCCACTTCATCGATGATGGCATAATGCAGTCCCCTAAGTACCAGCTGTTTCTTATAAACTACCATGTTATCACGCAGATAATCAAAGCCCAGCTCGTTGTTGGTTACATAGGTAATATCGCAGGCATAAGCCTCTCTTCTCTCATCATTGTTCATGCTGTTTAATACAACACCCACGGTGAGTCCCAGGAATCTATGTACCTGTCCCATCCATTCCGCATCTCGGTTTGCAAGATAATCGTTGACGGTGACTACATGGACCCCTTTCCCTTCCAACGCATTTAAATATGCAGGAAGCGTAGATACCAGTGTTTTACCTTCACCGGTACGCATTTCCGCAATGCGGCCCTGGTGTAAAATCATACCACCAATCAACTGCACCCGGTAATGCTCCATATTCAAAACACGTCTCGCTGCTTCCCTTACCGTTGCAAATGCTTCCGGCAAAAGATCATCCAGGGTTTCCCCATCCTTTAGACGTTTCTTGTATTCTTCTGTTTTGCCACGCAATTCTTCGTCACTGAGTGCCTGCATCGTAGGACGAAGTGCTTCAACCTTATCGATGGTAGGGGCAATTCTCTTTAATTCTCTTGAACTGTGTGTTCCGAAAATCTTTGTTGCTAAACTCATTTTAACCTGCTCCAATCTGCGTACACTTCACGCCATGAACAATATTTTAACAGATTTGTCAATGTTATTCAACTAAAAAGCACTTTGTACATGTTAAAGTTTTGTAAACAAAATCAAAACAATTGCAAAAACCACACTCACAATTGAAAAGTACAAAAGGTACTTTCCCTTCTTATCCGGGTACTCTGCCGCAAAATATTTATAGGAAATCAGACTGGCCATGGAGGCAATCAGTGTTCCAAGCCCTCCTATATTTACACCCTTGATTAATTCCCCATATTCCGTTGTAAAACCGGAAAGCAAAATTGCAGCGGGCACATTGCTGATGACCTGACTTGAGAAAAATGCCACCAACATCTCCCTGCCATTTATCAGAGAAATCAGCCATTCCCGGATTGCGGGAATTCTTCCCATATTTCCAATGAACAGGAAGAAACTGATAAAAGTGAGAAGCAGGCAGTAATCCACTTTGACAAGCACCTTTCTCTGCAAAAGGCACGTTCCGATCAGTATCGTTACAAAAGGCACCCAAACCGGAAGAATTTCAAGCACCGTACCCAGGGAAAGGATAAAAACGATTAAGAAGAACAGGCATCTTATTATATCCGGTCTTATTTCCTGCGGCCCCGCTTTCGTAACCGGCTCTCTCTTAATAAAGAGGCAGGCAAGAAATAATAAGCCCGCCGAAACAGCGGTAATCGGCGCCGTGATTTTTAAGAATTCCAAAAGATTCATTCCGGATGTGGTGTACAGGTAAAGGTTCTGGGGATTTCCCACCGGAGTTAACATACTGCCAAGATTTGCTCCGATTGTTTCCAGAATCACAATCGGTAACACCCATTCCTTTTGATCCGCAAGTCCCAAAAGTAAGATGGTGAAGGGAACAAAAGTAATCAGGGCCACGTCATTGGTGATAAGCATGGCACTGAAAAAATTTAAAAACACCATAATAAAGCAAAGTGCTCTGACATTGTTCGCACGTCCTAAAAAGAATCCGGCAATCTTATCAAAGATTCCCTGCTGCTTAAATCCCTCCATGACACACATCAAGGTAAACAAAATCATCAGGGTCCGAAAATCAATATAGTTTAAGTACGCCTTGTCCGGAGTCACAAAGAAACAGGACACAATGGCAAGCACACTTGCCACACACAAAATCACTTCTTTTTTTATAAAATTCACCATCGGATTTGTTTTCGATTCTTTCATTTCAGGCTCCTGTCTGCTCCTTTACTAACAACTATATATAGTATATAATGCAAAACTGTTTTTGCAAGCACTTTTAGGCACACTTTAGTTGACTAAAAAAGTCAATGTCATTTTAAAAATTAGCGACACATGTCACGACATCAACATTTTTCTCAGTGTCGTTTTAAAAACCGCACAAATACTGCATTTATAAAATTTATGACATTAATATCACACTCCATTTTGACATTAAAAGCAGTGGTTTTCTTCGCCCGCGAGGGGTTTTCAAGCGTTTCTTACTAAGTGCAGACAAAAAAGCCCGCCAATACTGACGAACTTTCCTCTTTTTGCAAACTACAATATATTGTATGTGCCTACTTCTTCTCCGCAGTCCTTACCGGAAGCATCAGAGCAATGAATCCTGCTACTATAAAGACTATACATACCATTTGGTTTACACTCAAAATCTTTCCCATGTGTTCGCTTCTTAAAAAGTCGAGAGAAAATTTTCCCGCTCCGCAAAGCACCATGATAAGGCTGACTGTCTTTGGAAATTTTTTCTTTTCATACATTCGGACTGCCACCAGATAGATGGCAAAAAAGACAATACTTTCGATAAGCTGTACCGGGAATAACGGACCGGTTTTGTGTAAATAATTATCGTAGGTAATGCTCAAAGGACCTTCGTATGGAATCCCTGCGCAACATCCTATGGAGAAGCATCCGAGCTTTGCCACACTGTACATAAGAGGTAATGCACACATATAATTCTGCCAGATAATCCGACCATCCTTCTTATCAATAACCGCCATTATTTTGCTTCCAATGATTAGTCCTATGGCCCCTCCCATACTAGAAAAGCCCGCATCTAAGACAGATTTTCGAAATCCGCTTGCTATCACGCCAAAAAAAACTGCTAAATACAGGATAATCGCTGCATTTAGCAGATAAGAATACAGGATAATCCGACCCGGGACTCCTCTTTTTTTCATGCCAAGACCGGCTGAGAGGAATCCCAGTACAAAGGATAGTACAAAAAATACCCCATAGAGGGAAAACTGCATTGTATTTACCATAATTTCATCCCAAATGGAATAATAATACCCTGGCAGTTGGAGCATTCATCCAAGGCATCATTGCATGCAATTGCACAGGTTACCAGGACAATCGTGGTGATAATCATCGCGGCTACAAAGAGAGCAATATAAGTCCACATCAGAACTTTTCCAAAGATACTCGATGGGTATTTCACCCTTACCACAATCATCAGAACGAGGGCTGCTATACTGGAAAGCCCGGACAATAACACTAATACGGAAACCGCCACATCCGTTACAGAGGTAATACTGCCTGCGTAGTCATTCTGGGTATAAGAAGGCCCTAAGGGTGCTATCCTCGCCATATAGAATGCTTCACATAGAATCCAGGCAATGATGGGCAACACTGCGCATGCAATAGAAATATAACACAGAATATGTGCATTTCTCTTGTCCCGGGGTGTCATTTGGTTATTATCACTCATAAATACCTCACTTTTAGTGAATCCGTTTATTAATATTCCATCGCCTTTTCTTCACCGTTTAATACACGAAGTCCACCCTGAGCAAGTGCCAGAAGCTCATCTTCTCCCGGATATACGGTGAAGGGTGCAATCCATTCTGCTTTTTCTTTCAGGTTGGCAATGACTTCCGGGCCGTAAGCAATACCACCGGTTACAATAATCTGATCTACCTTACCTTCCAGAACACATGCCATGGAACCGATATCTTTCGCTACCTGATACAGGAATGCTTCTTTTGCTTCAATGGCCTTTTCATCGCCTTCATTTGCCATCTTGGTTACAGTACGCATATCATTGGTACCAAGGTATGCATTGAAACCACCCTTACCAACGATTTTGGAGTAAACTTCTTTCTCCGTATATTTGCCGGAGAAACACATCTTAATCAGTGCGCCGGAAGGTACTGCACCTGCTCTTTCAGGAGAGAATGCACCGTCTCCGTCCAATGCATTAAATACATCCACTACTTTCCCGTTAATATGAGCGCCAACGGAAACACCGCCACCCATGTGCACCACAATAAGGCGCAGGGATTCGTATTCTTTTCCGCATTCTTTTGCATATCTTTTTGCCACCGCTTTCTGATTGAGTGCATGGAACACGCTGGTACGGGGAAGTTCCGGAACACCGGAGTATCTTGCTACAGGCTGTAATTCATCTACTACTACAGGGTCTACAATATAGGAAGGAACCCCGATTTCATCCCCGATTTCTCTTGCTAAAATACCGCCCAGGTTAGAAGCGTGCTGTCCCTGTTTGCCAATCTTTAAGTCGTTTAACAGTTCATCCGTTACTGCATAAGTACCACCGGGAATGGGTTTTAACATACCACCGCGGCCAACTACCATATTCAAGGATTTGATATTAAAATTCTTTTCTGCAAGCAGGTCGGTAATAATTTTCTTGCGGAAATCTTTCTGATCATAAATAGTTGCATACTGGCTGATTTCCTCGGTGCTGTGTCTTAATGTTTCTTCAAACAATAAGTTTTCATCTTCAAACACACCAATTTTGGTGGATGTAGAACCTGGATTAATAATAAGGCTTAATACTGACATCTTTATTCCTCCTGTTAGTCCTCGTCCTGGAACGAGTAATATTTACTGATTTTTCTTCATCTCTTCTGCTACTACTGCAGCAAGTGCAATGGAATTTACCTTGGTTTCAAAAGTATCGGAACGGCTGGTAAGGATTACGGGAACCTTGGTTCCGGTTAAAATACAGCCGTTTTTCAATCCGGGAACGGTATGTACCAGGCATTTATAAACAAGGTTGCCTGCGTGAATATCCGGGAACAGTAAAATATCTGCATCGCCCTGGATTTTTCTGTCGGTTGCTACTTTGTGCTTAGCTGCCTCCGGATCAATTGCCAGGTCCAAAGAAAGAGGACCGTCCACGATACAACCGGTCAGTTCACCTTCATTATTCATTCTGGTAAGTTCTGCTGCCTCTACGGTAACGGGCATCTTAGGATTTACCACTTCTACAGCAGCAAGAGGTGCTACCTTAGGATTTGCCACGCCGCAGGCATAAGCAACCGGAAGGGTATTCTTGATAATATTTACCTTGTCCTCCAAAGTAGGATAGGTCATGAAGGCCACGTCGGTTAAGAACAATAACTTGTCATAGGAAGGAACATCAAACACTGCCACGTGGGAAAGGGGACCTCCCGTACGTAAACCTACTTCCTTATCCAGTACGCTCTTTAAGAAATTCTTGGTGTCGATAAGTCCTTTCATGTACATATCCACCTTGCCGTCATGGGCAAGTTTAACTGCGGTTAAGGATGCCTGAATCATATCCGGCTCATTGATGATTTCAAATCCATCCAGGTTCACATTGACAGAAGCTGCAATCTCACGAATCTTTGCTTCATCACCCACTAAAATTGCATCCGCGATGCCTCTTTGTTTTGCGGCTGCCACTGCCTCCAGTACTGCGCTGTCCTGTGCTACGGAAACAGCAACCTTCTTCATTTCGCAGCGGCCGACTTTTTCAATAATTTCATCAAAACTTTTAATCATTTTGTCCTCCGTTCCAGATCACTTTGTCATAATGTATATCTATTTTTTATAAAAAAACATCGTAAAAATAATAGCACGTTAGCATAGAAAAATCAAGATTGCGGTAATAATACCGAGCACTGTAGGATGTAATACCGTATATAGTGAAATAAGGCCCTTACTTCGTTTGTATACCCTGTGTTCCGCCTTATCCGCAAGTACCTGCAAAAGACCTATAAACGCGCATACAAGCACACATAACAGAGCCAGTATCCGACCGGGATAGAAGCTGACTCCTGCACTGTTCTCTTCGTCAGCTATTTTCTCTCCCACATAAAAAGCCTTAACGCCGAAGGTCTGCCCAAAGTGCATCTCATCATAGAGGGTACTTTTTATTTCCTCCGCAAACTTCTTCTCCCCCAGTTCTTCCATAAGCGGCTTAAAGTTTTCATGCTCACACAAATAGTTTTCGAACCATCCGGAAGACAACAGGAAGAACAGCCTTTCAAACACCACTTCATTTACCACATCCGTCATGGTGGCACCTGCGTTTTCGTAAACCGGTATGCTCCATTCGCCTTCTTCGTTCAGAATCAAATCTGCCACATCTTCTTTCAGAACATAGCCACATTCTGCCTTGTTCTGTAAGACCTTTTCTCTTACCATGGTTTCATTGGGAAGCAGTTCAAATTGAACCAGCCCCTCATACTCTTCCAAAAGCTTTGCCAGACTTTCATCTTCCACATATGCCACTGCTTTTATGGAAATTTCGGATTCCCTTTCCATACCGGTCAGCATCAGGGATAATGCAAGGGTCAAGAGCAGGCATATCCAGATACTCTTTGTGCGAAGTGTCCTTTTCCATGTGATGCCAAAAAGGCTGCTTCCAAACGTCGAATTTTTCATTCGTCCTCCGGCATCCTTTTCAACTTTTCCATCTGCTGTGGCTTTGGCATGATTCTTTGCTCCGCCAAAATTCTTTTGTCTGCTGCACAGAATCCATAACCCTGCAAGAAAGAATACCAGCATACCTACAAGCAGGATGACAAGTGTCCCCGAATCCGTGCCCTGCTTTCCCGCTGCTATATCCTGCACCAGAATACGCATGGCGTTAAAAGGCAGAAGACCTGCTATCTTTTTAATAATATTGGGCAAAATGGAAATCGGCAGAATACAGCCTGAGAGATAACCAAAAATCAGAGCACTGACCACAAGGGGCAGCATTACGGTTCTCTTATTCTCCACTATCGTATAGAAAAACAATATATAAAATGCGGTAAACAATGCGCAGAAAAGTAATGTAAGGATTGCTTTTCCCGATAACAGCACTTTGATTCCGGTATGGAAAACCGGTAGTTTTATCATAAGGAAATAACAGCTTATGGGAATAAGCAAAAGCGTGGTCAGCACCAGAGTTCTTCCCAGATACTGTGCCGTATAAGAGATGCCGAGACGTTTCTTCAGCATTTTCATTTCCGTTTCCGTTCGTTTTGCATACCCTGTCACAAACAAACCGCTAAGCAGGCAGTACAGTACAAAGAAAGCCGCTGTGTAATAATTGGTATAACCGGTGTTTTCGGTAACAGATAATTGTCTGACCCTGAAGTACCCGCCCCGGTTTAAGTAAATATTCAGATTCTTTTTATTAATCTCATCATACATGGCACCAAGGCCGCCCGGGTCCTGACCATATTTATCAATCATGGCACGGGTCGCATAAATCTCTCCCTGTGCCATGGTAAGCGCATTTACTCCGGCCTTCATAATCTCGGTAAATACCAGACTGTTCACATCCGTGGTTTCCGGGACATACATGGAGAGTTCCACCATTTCTCCGTATAGGACATTCTCCATTATATTATCCGGCACACAGACGGCCGCAACAATTTCTTTTTTCTCAAGCAGTGGGATAATATCCTCCTCCTTAATACGTACCAAATTGAAGTTCCGGTCCACAGCTCCCATGCTCTCCACAAAGTTAAGTGCCAGTTCGGCTGCTGCCCCTTCAGGTGCCACCACTCCGATAGTGCCCTTTTCCTTTGCAGAAAAAGCATCATTTTTCTGCGCATAAGAAAGAATCATACCAAAAATAACCAAAGGTATGATTGCCTTTACAAAAAGTCCGGGCAGCACTAAGGCTGCCCGCTTATATTCTGTTTTTAACCAGACTATATATTTTTTCATGAATTATGTGTTCCTATACAGATTAGTACATCATATCCTCGAGTTCTTCGAATGACTCCTCTAATTCCATGAGGATTCCCATTAATTCAAATTCATCCATTTCGGTAATTTCTTTTGCATCCATTGTACTGATTTCTTCCGTCAGAGGTGCAATCCCAATCGAACCGGAAAGTGTTGCATAAGTCTGCCCCATTACGGATAATTCCATTTTGGCAATATCCAGTTTGACACTCTGGCCCTTCTTGATATCACTCAGAGCACCCTTGGCAGAAATCTTGAAAAGTTCCTGTCCTGCAGCGGTCATGAGCAGTTTGCAGTTAAACTCCTTATCTTTTACATTCCATTCGGACTCACTCTTAAGCTTTCCGATGGAGTCTCCATTATTTACAATTTTAACAACACAGCTCTGCTTGAAGACATCCTTTTCTTCTTCGGTCTTACTTTCGATTTCCAGTTCAAGGGTCTGATTTTCATCCGCGCCGCTACTAAACTGCAGGATAATGCTTCCCTCAACATCATCGGTTACATATTTATCCCCGTTGAATGCCAGGTCTACTTCAAAACCGGTAATAAAATCACTCTTGATGCGAATCATTTCAGGAGTCGCAATGCTGACTATCCTGCCTTTTTTATCCAAAGTATAGACCACTACGATATCATCCTTGAAAGAAATATCGAAATCCTCTTCCATCTCTTTCACTATTTCTTCCCGATCTTCCTTCAGACGTTCTTCTATGTCCTCTCCTTCATAATAACTATTATAAAGTTCTTTTCGCTGCTCCATGGACTCATCGATTTTGTCCTGAACCAAATCACTGTTGAGAATATATTCAAACATATCCTCAATATAAGAATTCAGGGTATCGGCACTTACCTGTACTTCAATTACATTCTTTTTCTTGGTATACTTTGTTGTCTTTTCAAATTCTTTCTCATATTCGCTCTGAATTGCCATAAGGCCATCAGCAAATTTCTGATATTCTTCGTCACTCACATCCGTATTGGACATTTGAGCCATGGCATCCTCGAATTCAGACATATCAACGCCTAACTTTTCAAAGAAAGCTGCGGCATTGTCAATCTTGAAAGAGTAATTATCTTCCAACATCCCGGGCATTGCGAGATAAAGAATATTATCCGCAAAAACAGTTTCCAGTTTCAGGAAATCAACATTTGCCACACTGACTCCCAGATTAACTGCACACTTTTCATCTGCCGTATCATTTTTGACATTGAAATCGATGCCGAAGGTATCAAACATCTCATCATCCATCTCTTCCAGTTTCAGGTTGATGCTGCTGTCAAAATCAAAGGCATTGGTTTCATAATACTTTGCCAATTCATCCATCCCAAGTTCATCCAGAACCGGATGCGGTCTTGCTGCCATTTCCTGCTGTAACTTTTCCACACCCTTTGCAACGCACTGCTTAGGGGAAGTAAATAAATTTTTAAAGAGGAAAAAGCCTCCCACGGCGAGGGCTGCAATTACCACCAGAATAATTGCAATAATAAGTCCTGTCTTGCTTTTCTTTGGTTTCTCCGGCTGCGTAGGAACTACGGGAACTACCGGCTGGGTATACACGGGCTGCTCAACAACCGGGGTTGCCGGCTGGGTATACACAGGCTGCTCAGCTACAGGCGCTGCCGGTTCGGGGTTCACGGGCTGCTCAGTTACAGGCTCTGCCGGTCCGGGGTTTACGGGCTGCTCAGCTACAGGTTCTGCCGGTCCGGGGTTCACGGGCTGCTCAAAATTGTTTTCTTCCATAATTTTTCTCCTTATGATTGGAATCTCTATTTTATGCACTGCATCAGTGCGGTTCCACGTAATTGAGGGTCTAACGGAACTGCTGTTCCACCCTTTAATGCGTAAATCCTGTCGCAGACGGAAAGATCCGCTTCCTCATGGGTAGCGAGAATAATCGTACCTCCGATCTGCTTATAGGCAAGCAGGTAATGTCTGAGTTCTTCCTTTCCGGGAAGGTCAAGCGCCGCACCGGGTTCATCCAAAAGCAGTATCTTCGGTTCTCCTGCAAGTGCACAGGCAATACTGACTTTCTTCTTCATTCCACCGGACAGTTTGGACACTTTCTTATACAAAAAGTCCTCTATTCCCAGTTTATGCAGGATTCCTTCGCTAAGTGCTTTCACGAGTTCATTTTTTCCCGGGTACCACAAAAGAAGATTGTCGCAGACACTCAGTTCGGGAATCAGATTATTATCCTGGGGAACATATCCTAAAATATCCCTGAAGGTCTTCGCATCCCGCGCCTCTTTCCCTTCAAAGCAAATAATACCACCATCTGCCTTTTTTAATCCCGCCAGAATATTTAACAGTGTGGATTTGCCACAGCCGTTTTCCCCCACAATGCAGATACATTCTCCGGGATTTCCGGATATGGTAATATCCTTAAGCACCTGTTTTCTGCCATATGAACTTTGAATTCCTTTTGTGGAAAAACGTTCCATTTGGTTTATCTTTGCTCCTTCATACCCACTCTATTTCATTATATCCATAATATCGTATACTGTCAATTTTTTCGACATTCATAACAACAAAAAGGAAGCCCTGTTAGGGACTCCCCTTCTGTTTGTTACTTGGAGATTGTATGTTGAATAAGAGTGAGCTATCTAATACCTTTTGCTGTGATATCAAATTTGACTGAAACGCTTCCGCCGTAGTTAGAACTACATCCTATTACAGTTAAGGCACCTTTATTCTTACCTGTCTGAACACTCTTGCTGCTGTATGATACACGATATTCGCTTGCATCAAGTTTCTTTAAGCCCTCTAACTTATCCAGTTCAACAACATCATTGATGTTCTTAGCCTTATTCATAACAGCCTTATCTGCACTGTAGTAAACCGTTACGGAAGGAGTTACAACTTCACCACTGTATACTGCGGGTTCCACAACTACCTTTGTGTTTGCTGCAGTCAGTTTTGTGTCATAAACATTAAATGTATATTCAAGTGCTCCTGTGCTTGTATAGCCACTTCCGTCAATCATCTCGATCACAATTTTAGGAAGTAAATCCTCATCCACGCCCTCACCATTTTTGATGAGATCCTTCATTGCCTTGATGTCAGACTGCTTGTTGTTAACATAGGAAACCTTGTAATCCTTATTTGCTACAAGCATGGTTCCGCCGACATAGAATTTTACGGAAGGCTTGTATTCGTAACCGTCTGCTGCCTTTGCGTTAAATACAGGATCTGTAAATACTACACTGCTGTTTACTCTTGTAACAGAGCACTCCACGATATCAAACTTCACATCAAACTTACCTGTGTAGTTTCCGCAACCTGTAATAGTCATGGTAGGTGCTTTTTCAGCTTCTTTATTTGCAATTGCTTTGTTGTTGGTGTAGCTTACTTTATAGTCCTTTCCTTCCATCAAAGCATTTCCATTTGCATCTTTAAGACGTACCCATGTATTTGCTTTCGCACCCTTTTTGTCGAAATCCGCTACGATATAATTCATGTATTCATCACGTGTGATTACGGTTTCGTCCGCGATATTCTGTGCATTAATCTTAAAGGTCTTGGTAAACTTTCCGGTATATCCTGCGGAAGGTTTTCCGGTGAAGGTAACGGTTACGGTACCTTTGTTGACATTGTTCTTGTACTGAACCATATAATCAGAGCCTGCTCGTAAAGGCTTGGTGGTGTTCTTATCCAGCTTGTAACTGAGACGAAGGTCGCTCTGGGTCAGTGCATTTCCGGTGTAAGTTAAATCCTTCATGCCGGTTACGGTAACATTACCTGCGCTGAAGGTCTTACCCGTAATCTTAAAGCTTACCGTCTTTTCTCCCTGATATGCACCGATGCCACGGATTGTCATGGTTGCAGTACCTACTGCACGGTTCCCGGAGAAGGACACTTCATAATCCTTACCGTATACGAGGCATTCCTTACCTTCTTTTACTACAAATACATCTTCTGCCTTTACTTCTGTTTCGGTTATTTCACCGTCTGCTACTGCATAGTATTTTTTCGTTGCTGCGTCATAATATGCAGGGGTTAATGTAATTTCCTTGCCTGTGTAGGTTCTGGTCTTACAGTTTTTGCCCAAAGTAACAGTTGCATTCTTTAAAAGCATAGGTTTTTCGTTTACATAAACAACCTTTTTAATCTCACCAGTGTAGTTTCCTTTACCGCTTACAATCAGGGTAAAGCTGCCGGTGTAACCTGCGGGAACCGATGCATTTGCCATTTCCATTCCTGCTTCCACAGCCTCTCCCTTCGCATCTTTAGCAGCTAATGCGGTTAAAGTAATATCGAAATCTTTTGTGGCTTTCAGAGTAACTTTGCCAACCTTTAAGGACTTAAAGACTGCCTGTGCTCTTGCTTTGTTTACCAGAAGCTGATCATTTACGCTAAGCGTTACATCCGCTAAAGCATTTGCATCTGCGTTACCGATTTCACGATGATTAATGTTAAAGTTTACTTTAACGGTTCCGGTGTAGTTGCCTTTTCCGGTAATGGTTGCATACGGAAGAGCCTCATTGAAATTTTCCCCCATACCGTCATTGACTTTACGTACGGAATTTGCGTTTACATTGTTTGCATAAGTTACCGTGTAGTCTTTTCCTAAAGTTAAAAGCCCATCACCGTCATAAACCTTTACAGCAGGTTTTAATGCTGCACCGGTATAAACAAGGTCTGCAATTTCACCTACCACTTCAAGAGCTCCGTCTTCACCACCTGCACCGCCAACTTCTGTTAAACTGATATTATCAATGACAACTCTGTGCTGGTCATCGATTTCAACGCCATTTACGGCACCCAGACAGATACTTAAGAAGGCTTCCGGATCTGTTGCTGCAGTCATGGTAAAAGTATCTTCAAAGGTCCGGTATTCGCCGGTAAGAGAAACTATATTATCATTGGAATAAACCGACCAGCTCTTAGCTTCGCCACCCTGCATAATTACACGAATGTCTCTTGGCATGGAGGACTTCGCATCAAACTTTAAGGTATAAGTCTTGCCTTCTTCCAGTTTCACATTATTCTGTTTAATCTGAATCTTCCAGTCCGCATCGGAAGTTTTGTTTACGGTAACATCTAATGCGTTATCCTCGGATAAACTGTCTACTACATAACTTGCACTTGCAGAACTGTCTACATATACTTCATATCCGGTAGTACCATCATTAAAGGAACCGTTCTTAATCAGTGCTGCTTCTGTCATGCTGATGTTATCCAGGTATACGGTTCCGGGAGTGGAAATGGTAAAGGATACATCATGGTTTGCAAATTTGGCCGTTGCAGGAATCTTGAATGTATATTCTTTATTAACGCCTGCTTCCAATTCAACGGTATGATTCTTGCCGCCAACTGCTACGTCCACTACCATACCTTCCGTATCGGTTTGGGCAGTAAAGCTTATCTGATAAGGCTGTCCCTCCTTAAATGCCAGGTCTTTCTGACTCAAAACAAAAGGAGCTTTACTTCCTTCCGGAACAGTGACTTTAAGTCTTCTTCCATCGTTAAAGGGAGTTACATAAGCAGTTGCTCCACCCTTTGTAACATCCCAGTAACCAAGGTGATTGGTTCCTTCCTGGAAACGTCCGTTGTAAATATAGCTGCCGTTTGCCAGCACACCCTTATCTTCTGTCTTGTCATAATCGGGATCTGCCACTTTCTTAACAGTCACATTACTGATTTTGATTTCTGCAGTGTTCCCTGCCGCACCCATATTGAATTCCAGACGGCCATTTGCATCACTCTCGTCCTTCATTTCAAATTCATAGGTGTACGTTGTCTTTTCTGTGGTAAGTGCAGCTACCTTGGTAGGCATGTATGACTTGTATCCATAATCGGGTGCCTTTACATCCACTCTCATGGTTCTTTCTTCTGCCGCGCTTGCTTCAAAACTCACTTCATAAATGGCACCCTTTTCGAAAGGAAGGCCTGCCTGAACAAGCTGAACGCTATAATCCACAGTACCTTCGTTCGTGGTGGTAATGGTCATGGTCTTATCTGCAATTTTTGCTTCCGCCTCGCCGCCAAGTGCGGTAAGGAATTTCCAGTTTACATCATCGGTTAAATCTTCTGCTTCTGCGAAATTGCCGTTGTTGATATAGTTGCCGGTTTCATCGGGATCACGAAGAACAACGTCCTTATCCGGTTTCTTAACATCTTCGTCATAACTGTCTTTCTGGTATACTCTTACATAATCAATCACGTAAGGATTGTTTTCAAAACTTGTATTTTCATCCGGATAACCTACCCAGCTTCCACCGATTGCAAGGTTTAAGATTACATAGAAAGGCTGATCGAAAGGTGCAGGATAGGTTAAAGTACCCTGGCCTTCGGTTGTGGAATGCCAATCACTTTCTTCGTGAAATTTTACGCCATCCATGTACCATGTGATTTTGCCGGGTTCCCATTCACATGCAAAGGTGTGGAATTCTTCCGAATAACTCGCATCGTCCTCACCAAGTACAGCGGTACCCTGACTTTCAGAATGAGGGTTCCCGTAGTGGATGGTACCATATGCCTTCTTGGTGTCCTGACCCATAACTTCCATACAGTCAATTTCACCACAGCGTGGCCACTGTCCGTATACGTTCTCATCATTTGCCATCAGCCAGAATGCCGGAAGATAACCCATTCCTTCAGGAACCTTTACTCTTGCTTCGAAGAGACCGTAGGTAAAGGTCTGCTTATTCTGGGTAGAAATACGACCGGAGGTGTAGGTTGTTTTGGTAACGGGTTTAGTAGCTGCATCATCTCCACCTTCTGCCACGAAGGAAAGGTTAGAAATGGTTACTGTATGAGGATCCAATGCTTCCGTATCAGCACCGGGAAGACCTAAAGAGATATAGAAATCTGCTGCTTCATCATCTGCTTCCATTGTAAACTCAAAGCGGATATTCGTCTTTTCATCTGCCTTAAGTACAGGATCAGAACCACCATACCAAACATAACCTGTAGACATTACACCGGATTTGATCTGACGGTCAATAGTAGAAGTAACATCATAACTTACAATATATTTCTTACCTGCTGCCAAATTAATGTTTTGCTGCTTTAACTGTACATTCCAATCAGCATTACCGGCATTATTAATCGTGTAGGCAATACTACCATTTTCGATGGCATGGGTAGCATCTGCACTTCCGTCTGCTCCGCCCCAGTTTGCAATGGTTTCTACCCATCCTTCCATGCCGTTTGCAAAATCCGCATTGGTAAGCATGCTGGGAACCTGATTGATCACCGTAACTTTTTTCACAGGATTGATATAAAGCATACCATCCTTTACCTGAATGTTTTCTTCGCTGTCCACATAAGCCTGTAACTCGCTGTTTACCCAGCCGGGATCGTGGAGCTCCACATTCCAATCATCTCTGTTGAGGGTATCGCCACTAAATTCGTCGGACCACTTCAAATCATAGCCATCCAGATAGCTATAGCCCTCGGTTGTCGTATTTCCGGGTTCTGCTGCACTTGCACTCATGGGAATACCTGTCACAGTAAGGCAAAGTGCGGTTACCAGGGAAACAATTCTTCTTCTCTTCACCATTTTTACTCTCCTCTCTTTTTGCTCACTCTTAGTTTTCGCGATAATACTTGACTATCTGAGAAGAGAGTAACATTTTTGCCTCTACAAAAATACAATATTCATGTTCCTTTTGTCATAATCATGTCGTCATTTTTATTCTTTCTTTATTTCTGCTCGTTCAGATATAACTGAACCCTTTCATGCAGTTTTCCCGCAACCTCCTCAGCTGAAACACTTCCCTCAAAATAGGGCTGCAGTTCTTCATAGATGATATCCTGCAGAGCATCTGCTTTGAAGCATCCGGGCCTTGCATGGTCAATGATATCTAAAAATTGTTTCTGCTGCTCTTCATCCATAGCCACAAAGTGATGTAATTTGTCCCCCCAATAGGTATAATTTCCTATTTCTTCGTCTTTCTTCCTTTTTTGGTCGATTTTTCTTTTTCTCTCCATCACCACTTCCATAGCATCTTTGCAAACCGGGAAATAGGACATGCCATAAATACATTGCCCCACTGTCATATATTCCCTTTCCTCGTCCACATCGTATCGGCAAAATCGCTTTTGTTCCTCTTTTGTAATGATAAAGGACAGAAATGCTTTTGCCCCTTCCTTGCACTTAGAATTTGCATTCACATAGAATTCTCTTCCGTCCACATAATAGCCGTTCCCATCCTGTCTGGGATATCCTAAAATTACCGGTTCGTCCGTTATTTCTTCGTAAATATAACTCCAGTCATCTAAGCATTCTATATTCATTCTTCCGCCAAAGATTTTTCCTTCCTGAAACTTATTTACAGGAAATGTAGAAACACTCACCTTGGGAGCGCCATATTTTTTGGCAAATTCCATAAGCCGGATAAAGGGAGCCTCGTCTAAGTGACTCTCCCCCTTTTCCCAATCTATGTATGCCTTATTACTCTCATCGCGAAGACCAAACTTCATCACCAGATAGTATGGGCTAGTGGCCTGTCCATAACGGTCGTACACAAATTCCTCCACATCCGAATTTTCCACCTGCTGCATCATTTCTTCCACCGTCCAGTTTTTCACATCCAGACCTTCCAGCTTTGGATTATAGAATACAAGATCCAGAGTAAAATCAATGGGAATACCATAACTTTTGCCATTAATTAAACAGCTGTCAAATGCCGCTTGAAAATAATCCTCCGAATCCGGTCTGATATCATCTAAGCATTCCAGATAGCCATTTCGTGCAAAATCTTCCATATCCACATCAAAGAACAAATCCTCTGCCAAAATGTCCGGTCCCCCACCCCCGGTAATCTGGCGTACGATTCTTTCTCTGGCTGTACGGATGTCTACGTCCTCATCTGCAAGTACAATTTTTACACGGTATTGATCACTTTGTCTGTTAAATCTTGCTACCGATTTTTCTAGGGCATCATTTCTGAAAACCATGGAAAGGACAATTTCCTCCCTTGCTTGATTAATCGGTGTATCCGTTTTTGTCAATTTTAATCTGGTCACCTCATATTCCATGCTGCAAAGAAGATCAATATTTTCATTATCTGACACCTGTAGCTGATAAATAGTTTCCAGAATGTAATCCGGACTTAAAGGAAAAAGGAGTTTTGGTTCATTATTTTCCACTTTATATACGCCCTGTTCACTTGCCAGATAAAGTGAATCATCCTTCCAGGCGGCAGTAAGCATGAAAGTGTTAAAATCTTTTGGTTTCGGTATTGCCACTTCTGTTTGATCCGCTTTTTTTATATAAAGTTTTCCGGCTTCCTCACGGATGATTTCTTCCTTATTTTCCAGTTCCCAAATCAGGTCCCTGTCAGGATTTGTGATAAGAATTTCCTCGCAGGAATAGTAAATCTCATCCCCTGCCTTTTTGTCATCTTCCATAGAATAGGGGCTGTCCGTCAAGTTTTCCGTTTTTGCACAACCACATAGGAATAATATCCCCAACAGGATTACTGCTGCATTTCGTTTAATCTTTTTGGTAATTTCTTTTTTCTGCATAACAAAACCTCCCATGCAATGAATTTACACTCATTGTACCATGGAAGGTCTTCTGTAAAACTTACACTTTTCTTACAATATTCCGGATGAAGGGACGTTTCTTTGTCTTTCAGGAAAACCTGCCCCATATCATTCCTCCGTGATTCCATCAATCAGAGCTCTAATCTCTTCTATCTCCTTTTCCGATAATTGTTTGTTCTTTGTGAATGCAGCAATAAATGCCGGCAGCGATCCACTAAAGGAATTTTCAACAAACTGTTTACTCTGCATAGAATAAAAATCGTCTCTGGAAATCAGGGAAGAAACGATCCCCTTATTATTAACGAAAATGCCTTTATCACACAGTCTTCTAATCACATTATGTGTTGTTGTTCTGGCCCAATTAAATTTTTGAGCTGTCATTTTTACAAGTTCTGTACTGCTTACCGGCTCATTTTTCCAAATCATATCTGCAAATTTACTTTCTACCACACCAAGTTGTATTTCTGCCATTATGAACCTCCTGTTTGTCTTTGTCTTACTAATGTTTGAATCACAGACCATATATTGTAGTCTAATGTAAGACTACATCATATAGTCCTGCTTGTCAAGTGGTTTTGGTGACGTTTCTTCTATCACGAGGAGTGAACCCTGTCATAAAGAGTGTACCCTTGTCACACAAGACAAAGGGACTCTTGCCGAAAAAAACTCCCGGTCATTGAGATTATCCTTCTCCATGCCCGGGAGGCGCCTTAATTTCTATTCTTTACTTACACTTCTTTATACTCTTGTACCAATAATTCTCATTACCTCGCTAAGCGGTTCTTCCAATTCTTCTGCGATTCTTTCCGGAGTCCTGCCTTTTGCCAGTTTCTTTTGAATCTGTTCCATCAGCTTCCTCCTATCGCGGAAAATCATTTCAAAGATGGAACTTTTGTAGTTCCGGTTTGCCACTGCCCGCCCCGGGGCTACCTTCCTTGCGGCATTTCTTGCCGCTTTCCTTTTGTTTCTTTTCATGGTACCTCCTTTGCAGGAGATAAGAAGCAAGCCGAATACCATGTCCCATCCGTCTAAATCCTTATCTCCTGCTCTTTGAATTAGTTGAATTTCAAGCATAGATTTAAGGAAATTAGAATAAACAGAAGTTTTAGAATGATTTCAGAAATATATGCTTTGGTATCATTATAAAACGTGGTGAACTATAAATCAATACTATTTTATCATTTTTACATAAATTTAATAATTTGGCGGATTAGACATAATTCGTCCGTCCTCAATGACAATCTTTCTGTCACATCTGGATGCAACCTCCATGTCGTGGGTAATAATGACAATAGTCGTTCCCTGTTCATTGAGCCTTTTTAACAACCTCATGATATCATCCGATGTTTTAGTATCGAGGGCACCGGTAGGTTCATCCGCTAACAAAAGACCGGGATTGTTGACAATGGCTCTGGCAATGGCTACCCTTTGCTTTTGTCCGCCGGAAAGCTCCTTTACCGGATTTTTTCCAAACTCCTCCATCTCCACATTTTTAAGGGCTTCCATGGCAATTTTTTTCTTTTGAGTTCTTCCTTTCTTCTTTCCATCCACAGGTTTGACGGAAAAATCAAGTGGCAGCATAACATTCTCGATTCCGCTAAAGTCATCCACAAGTGCATAATCCTGCATAACAATACCAATTTTACGGTTACGGATTTTAGCCAGTTCCCTGTCCTTCATCCCTTTAATCAGATTGCCGTCCAGTTCATACTCACCCTCGTCATATCCATCAATACAGGCTAAGATATGCAGAAGCGTTGATTTACCTGCACCGGATTTTCCCACAATAGCAACCATTTCCCCTTTTTTGATTTGCAGGTTGATATCATGCAGTGCCTGAAACTCATTTTGCTGTCCTTTATTATAGATTTTATTAATATTGCGTAGCGTAATCATTTTTTCTCCTTACAAATGGTAATCATTCATAATTTTCTTTACAGATGTTTTTTGTACTATTCGAAGTGGAATAGCCCATGCACATATGAGATAGCACAATATCATAATTCCACAGGCCAAAAACTGTATTTCTCCCAGATGCATTGCCGTATTGGCCGCAATGCCTAAATCCTTCACGAGTACCATGGAAAGCACTACCATGCCCAGCGAAATACCGGTGATAATAGCTGATACCCCTAAACTGATTAGTGCACAGAATTTCCAAGGCAGACCACACAAATAATATATGGCATAGTTTCTAAGCTGCTTCTTAACCATTATGGTTCCGGCACTGACTGCAGCTATTAACACGAATATGAAGACACATACAAAAACAGGAAGGTAATCGTGAAGTTCCTGCAAAACATACTGTAAACTCTTCTCATTCATCAAATTCAGATCATTATTTATATAAAGAAATGAATTATCTATAATCTTCTGCATTTCATTGTCTATCACTTCCTGCGGCACATCCCGTCCAAAGGTAATCACGGTAGCTCCCGTCATCTGACGCTGAATCCCTGTATCCGCAAGATTATAGTTCAAATCCGGAAAGTATCCCTCATAAATCTGTGCATCTGCCAGAAACAGCATAATATGTCCTTCTTCGTATTCATAATTGTATGTATAATACAAATCTCTGTAATCAGATTTCACCTCCCGAGGTTTAACGGGACTGTAAAAACTCTCATTATCTGCCATAACCCCTATAATTTCAATCCTCTCCCGATATATCTTATTTCCATCTCTGGTTGGGATTTCTGCAACAAGTTCTATCACATCCCCCGTTTTGATACGTCCATCATTGTGCGTAACGACTGCTTTTAAGACATCGCTGCTAAAATCCTTTTCTTTAAAGAAACGTCCGCTTTCCATTTCCGGATTCATATTTTTTATAAGAGGGTCACTGTAGCACAAAACAGTAACCTGCTCATTATTTACGAAGGTGTTCCACAATTTTGCCACACAGAGCACATCCTTTACATGAGGCAGTTCCTTCTTGATATCCCATTCATCCCGCAGCAAATAAGCATTATCTCCCATATCTGCCTGAAGATATTCATAAAAGAGACAGACTCCATTCTGTTTCAAATAAGGCTCAAAATTCATATATTTTTTCAGTTTGATTTCCACAGCAGAGGTTGTAGAAATCAGTGCAAGGAATATGACAGTCAGCATCATGATTACCAGACTGTTAATTCCAATCATTCTTTTAAAATCCTTCCATGCCAGTCGAAAAATCATATTATATCCCCTTTAATTCCTGCACAATATTATCCTTTGTTTGTGTAAAGATCAGTACTGCCAGAATTGCTGCTGAGATTCCCACATAGATAAATCCCAACATACTGTAACTATACCATCCGTAGGAAGCCGACATGTATTCAAATACTTTTCCAAAATAGGGCAGAATGCACGTGTGAAAGGTCAGAACCCCTACCATATAAAGTATGCCCACAAGCAACAGGCATTCCAGGAAATACATCACCCGAATACGGGTCATGGACAAGCCGCAGAGTCGGTAGATGGTAAGACTTCTTTTCCTTTGCAGAAAGATATACTGGTACAAAAAGGACAAAACGGTACCGGAAAATACCACCATTACCATGCATAGTACCAGCAGGGTATTATAGAATTTCATGCTGTCCGCTTCCGGCAAATCCAGTTCCGGTATCTCCACTAAATCCCCAAAACGTTCTTTCAACGCCTTGCTTATAGTTTCATATTGGTATTTCGTCAATGGTTTTTCATAATAAACACCTACACTCTTTATGTAAATGTCATCCGTAACCGTGGTAATGGGAACCATGGGTTCACAAGAAAAAAACAGCATACTATAATGACCAATACAGTTATACTCTTTTCCTCCTACTATAAATGTTCCTCTTTCTGTGGGCATAAATTTCCTGACCCATTCTCTCTGTTCACCAGAAAACGAATCATATATTGAACTATCCGGTGCAATACACACATACTCCCCGTTTTCAAACTGTTCGTCCGTAAAATAATCGCCATCCACCCACAGACCGTTTTTTTTCCACATTTCCTTCAATGCTATCGGGGATAGCTTTCCGTCCCTGATAATGAAGGGCATATACTGTACCAAAAGAGAATTATCAATTGGCGGCGAATCCGATACCTCGTCCGTAAACCTTCCACAAAATACTATGCATGACAGTTTTTCCCAGACTTTTTCATCCAGTCCCAGAAGTACCTCCAGATAAGCTTCCTTGGTAACAGTCCTACGCTCATCATCCTTCGACTCCACATCAAACCCGTCTATTCCAATTTCCGCATCTGTCTTCTTCTGTTCAATATGGTGATAAAAACCAAAGGTAAAACAAAGCGTAATTACAGAACTGAGAACACAGCACACCATCAGTATAAATACCATCTTTTCTGTCTTTATGAAGCTTTTTAAGTGAAATATAATATATTTCCACATGGTTTTCTCCTAATGAACAGGGTGCAGTTATCTACACCCTGTCTACACATCACATGAAATTATTTAATCTGTGTATTATATGATTTTGCTACTCCGGACTGTTGCGTCTCAGAATTATAAACCGATCCAACTGCTCTTGCATAAGCTTTTGACACTTTTCCACTGGCGGATACCGTATTTCCCGGAGATATATTACCTGAGCTTACTGCAACTGTACTGGTAACATTAGGATTATTGTCATATTCAAGAACAGTTACCTGACAAAATCTCTTCCCCTCACTGGTATTTTTTAAGGTAGCCGTGGCAGTATCGTTACTAAGTGCCCCCGTTAACACTCCACTTGAAGCGGCCAAAGCAGTCATCCCCATTGTGGCTGCCATCATCATAACTGCACCAATAAAACCTAAGATTTTTTTTGATTTTTTCATCCGTTTTTCCTCCTTTTTGTAATAGATTGATATGAGACTCATTCATATTGTATTGGTGAAATATTTCCTTTTGACCGTACACCATACTGTCCATACACGTAAAGCGAATAATTTTCCACCTAAAAAAGAGGAAATTGGATTAATTTTCCAAAACTTCCGTTGACAACAATGTGTAATCATAGTAAACTGTATTGTCCGTATATCCCTGTCAGCACTATTCTATCTGATACAAAGTCCCCGAATAAACGGCAATGGTTTTTCCTGACTCATATTGAACACTGATTAGATATATAGTGCCGCCATAGTATATCCCACCTTTTTTTTCACTATAATATCTTGCCTTTACCGGTACAATAATCTCATCAAATATATATGTTCGGGTGACATTATAGGAAGAACTTGACATAGGCATTATCGTACTATCGCCATATATGGTATAATGAATCCCATCCTCGGTATAACCCTCCTGAAGATATTGACCATAGTACAATATATCTACTTCTGAGTAAATATCATATACTGCCACTTCATTGGCTTTACACTTCATTGGAAATAATAAACACACACCGATAACCATAACAATAAATAATAATTTCCTCATTTTATTTACTCTCCTCACATAATTCAGGTCTTGGAAACAAAAAGAGGCAGCTTTCTCCCTGATAAACCTCTTCTCTTTCCGGCTTTTTTTTCCAAAATGAAATCCTAATGGAATCTACACTGTCAAAATATTTTTTATAATCCATATATAGATTTTCACCATAATCCAACTCTATTTTTGTATTTGCTTTCCCGGAATACACTACTACAATGTTATATACCGAACCAAAAGCATCAAACTCCGGATTATAGTCATAAAATTCATCCACAATTCTCGGATGGAACGATTTTTCATTGCAATATACTAACGTACCCAGCAACACCCCAACTGCCAAAACCAGGATAATGACTGATGCCTTATATACCTTCCATCTCTTTCTACTTGTCGTTTTTTCTTCCTGCCCATTCTTCGGTTGGATATCATCTGATCTGTTATCATCTGATTCCATTTGTTCTTGTTCCGGCACATCTTCCATTTGCGTCTCAGTATCTAACAATTCCACCACAGAAACTTGAAATAATTCCGCCATTTTCTCCATCATATAAATATCCGGTACGACCACATTGTTTTCCCATTTTGATACGGTGGATTTACTGACAAACAAACTATCTGCAAGATCTTTTTGTGTCATATTTCTTTCTTTTCGCAGTTCGGCTATCCTAATGCGCTTATCATTCATAGCATATCTCCTCCTCTTTCGCAAACGAAAAATATTTCTGGTTTTTTGTAAAAACGGAGTATGCATTTATGGATTCAAAAAAATCATCCCGCCCCGGATACTTCTTAAAATAACAGATATAAATGGCATCTGCCTCATTCAACTGACTCTCATAACGTTCCCTTAAATCTTCCGGATAATTAAGACCAGTCTCAATACGTAATTTTCCTGTGTATTCCACTGCAATATAATATACATTTTCATACTCACCCTCTATTGAGAAGGAAGAAGAAAATTCATCCACTACTTTTCCACGAAAGGTCGAATTGTTTTGATACAGAATAATTCCAATAACCAACAGGGCCAGGCATACACCTGTAACACACCATATAGCCTTCCCCTCTCCTACTTTTTTTCTTTTTCTTGTTCCTTTCGTTTCCGGCTCCTCTGTATGCCAATCTCCTTCCGTATCTTCCGGTTTCTCTATAATAATGATATCTTGTTCCTCAATCATATCTTCTTTTTCTATGATATCAGCCAACGGTATTTGAAATATTCCTGCCATACTCTCAAGAATAAATACATCCGGCACTGCTGTACCACATTCCCACTTGGAAACAGAGGAAGCAGAAACATGTAATGCATCTGCTAATTCCTTCTGTGTCAGGCCGCTCTTTTTGCGAAGTTCAATCAATTTCTCTCTTTCGTACCCCATTTTATACTCCTTTGGTTGTAATATTTCATTATATTATCTGACATTTATCATTTTTTAGCAACCATCATGTGTCAATAATAAGGGTCCTTAAATCATAACCAATCTGAATCAATTTTGTAAATGGAATAATTTTCCACCTCCAAAATAGGTATATTCTCATTTTTCCATTGATAATTACTCGTAATTAGTGTATAATAATAGAATTAATATCATTGTAGAAAAAACCCCCGGGAATTTCCCGGGGGTTTTCATTTTAAATATTTTTGTCTTGCCAGACATTAGGAACGTCCCTGATGTCAAGACAAAAGGAACGTCCCTTTGTCCCTATTTCTCAGCCTTTGCAGCCTTTAATGCTTCGGTTAACTGAGGAACGATTTTATTCAAATCGCCTACCACACCATAATCAGCTACGTCAAAGATAGGAGCGGTTTCATCTTTGTTGATTGCAACGATGATATCAGATTCTTCCATACCTGCCACGTGCTGGATTGCACCGGAAATACCGATTGCAAAGTAAATCTGGGGACGAACGGTTTTACCGGTCTGACCAACCTGTAAATCCTTAGGCTTCCAGCCATTATCTACTACTGCACGGGAGCAGGAAACGGTACCACCGAGAACTTCTGCAAGATCTTCCAGGATCTTGAAGTTTTCAGCACTGCCTACACCACGGCCACCGGATACAAGAACCTTTGCGTCCATGATGTCTATGGTGTCGCTTACTGCCTTAACAACCTCTTTGATGGTTACATACTTGTTGTTAGGAGTAAATCCGGGATTGTACTCAATAATATTTGCCTTTGCACCTGCGATAGGAGCGATCTTCTGCATAACACCGGGACGTACGGTAGCCATCTGAGGACGGTTATCGGGACAAGCGATGGTTGCGATAGTGTTGCCTCCGAATGCAGGACGGGTCATAAGAAGCTGATTGTGCTTCTGCTCCTGTCCGGGAATAGGATTAAGAGGGAAATCACCGATTTCCAGTACAGTACAGTCTGCAGTAAGACCGGTAGCAACTCTTGCGGAAACGGTAGGACCTAAGTCACGACCGATTGCAGTTGCACCAACCAATACGATTTCAGGCTTGTACTCATTAATGACAGATGAAAGAGCATGTGCATAAGGCTCTGTTCTGTATACTTCAAGTTCAGGATCGTCTACAACGATAACCTTGTCTGCGCCGTACTCGGCAAGAGTATCCGCAAGACCTTTTACATTATATCCGATAAGTACTGCTACGGTTTCTGTTTCAAGTTTAGCAGCAAGTTCTTTACCTTTGCCAAGCAGTTCTAATGCGATACCGCTGATTTCGTTATCAACCTGCTGAGCAAAGACATATACGCCTTTATATTCTTCTAAATTCATGGCTAACCTCCGTATTAGATGATGTGTTTCTCTTTAAATTTACCAATGATGTATGCAACTCCATCTTCGGGTGAATCGGGAACGATCTTCTCGCCTGCGCCCTTACGAACTTTGTCGGATGCTTTTGCAATCTTGGTAGGGGAACCCTTAAGACCTAAGTTGCAGTCTTCAACGTCTTTTAAGTCTGCTCTGCCCCAGGTTGTGATTTCTGCTGCACATGCATCAAAAATTCCACCGGGAGTCATGTATCTGGGTACATTTAATTCGGAAAGTGCAGTTACAAGACAAGGCATCTTTGCTTCCAGCACATGATATCTGTCATCATACTGTCTCTGAACTACTACCTTGTCGCCGTCAATCTTAAGATCCTGTGCGTAAGAAATTACAGGAATTCCAAGATGTTCTGCAATCTGAGGACCTACCTGAGCGGTATCACCGTCGATAGCCTGACGACCGGTAATGATTAAATCATAATCGATGTTTCTGAGTGCACCTGCAATGGTAGTAGAGGTTGCCCATGTATCTGCACCGCCAAGAACTCTGTCTGTTACAAGGATACCCTTGTCAGCACCCATGGCAATTGCTTCACGAAGTACATCTGCTGCCTTAGGAAGACCCATGGTAAGAACGGTAACTTCTGCACCGTATTCATCTTTTAATCTAAGAGCTGCTTCAAGACCAGCTTTGTCATCCGGGTTCATGATAGCTAACATTGCGCCTCTATCAAGAGTACCGTCTGGATTAAATTTAACGCCACCCTTTGTGTCGGGTACCTGTTTAATACAAACAACAATCTTCATTGTATTTTCTCCTTATTTTCTATAATTTCAGTTCCGGATTATTTCAAAAGTGCACCGGAGATAACCATTCTCTGAACTTCAGATGTACCTTCGTAAATCTCGGTAATCTTAGCATCTCTCATCATACGTTCTACATCGTATTCTCTGATGTAGCCGTAACCACCGTGGAGCTGAACAGCCTTTGTGGTAACTTCCATAGCAACTTCTGCGGCATACAATTTAGCCTGAGCAGCTTCTACGGAGTAAGAAATCTTAGGATTGGTCTTGAATTCGTCTTTCTTACGGGCAGCCTTGTAAACTAACATTCTTGCAGCTTCTACCTTGGTAGCCATATCTGCTAACTGGAACTGGGTATTCTGGAAGTTTGCAATGGACTTGCCAAACTGCTTTCTTTCTTTGGTGTATGCGATAGTTCTCTCTAAAGCACCGGCTGCAATACCAAGAGCCTGAGCAGCAATACCGATACGGCCGCCGTCAAGGGTATGCATTGCAATCTTGAAGCCTTCGCCCTGCTTACCTAAGATATTTTCCTTAGGAATGCGGCAGTCTGTGAAGATGAGTTCGTATGTGGATGAACCACGGATACCCATTTTCTTTTCCTTGGTACCGAAGGTAAAACCGGGAGTACCTTTTTCTACGATAAAGGAAGAAATTTCTTTGATCTTTCTACCCTTCTTCTCTACGATACCGGTAACTGCGATTACGATATAAACGTCTGCTTCTTTACCGTTTGTGATAAAGCACTTGGAGCCGTTTAACACCCATTCGTCACCATCTAATACTGCCTTGGTCTGCTGACCCTGAGCGTCGGTACCTGCACCGGGCTCGGTTAAACCGAAAGCACCGATCTTCTTACCGGTTGCAAGGTCGGGAACATATTTCTGCTTCTGTTCTTCTGTACCATAGGTTAAAATAGGATCTACACAAAGAGAAGTATGTGCAGAAACGATAACGCCTGTAGTACCGCAAACCTTGGAAAGTTCCTCAACACACATAGCATAAGTTAAGATATCGCAACCCTGTCCGCCGTATTCCTTGGGAACCGGGATACCCATGAAACCGTATTTTGCCATTTTCTCAACAGTTTCTCTGGGGAAGCGTTCTTCTTCATCAACTTCCTGTGCAAGAGGTTTTACTTCGTTTTCAGCGAAATCTCTGAAAAGCTGTCTCGCCATCTCATGTTCTTTGGATAATGTAAAATCCATGATTATTATTCCTCCATTAATTATAAATTCTTATATCTTTTCGTATTACTGTGCGTCAACAGGGGTTTTGGTACGATCTGCGTTGTATACGTAGAAGCCCTTACCGGTTTTGCAACCAAGGTTGCCGCCACGAACCATCTTACGGATAAGAGGACATGCACGATATTTGCTGTCGCCTGTTTCTGCATAAAGAACGTCCATAATAGCAAGGCAGATATCAAGACCTACGAAGTCACCAAGTTCAAGGGGTCCCATAGGATGATTTGCACCAAGCTTCATAGCTGCGTCGATACCTGCGATATCGGAAACACCTTCCATTTTGATGAAAGCTGCTTCGTTGATCATGGGGATTAAAATACGGTTTACTACGAAACCGGCTACTTCGTTAACCTGTACAGGAGTCTTTCCGATTTCTTCGGAAATCTTCTTGATGGTTTCAACGATTTCAGCGGGAGTATTTACACCGGCGATAACTTCCACAAGTTTCATACGATCAGCGGGATTGAAGAAATGCATACCAATCATAGGACGGGTAAGACCATTTCCGATCTCGGTGATGGAAAGGCTGGATGTGTTAGAAGCAAAAATACATTCCGGCTTGCAGATTTTGTCAAGTTCGCCGAAGGTTGTTTTCTTAACTTCCATATTTTCAAATGCTGCTTCTACGATTAAATCGCAATCAGCACATAAGTCTTCTTTCAGACCGGGAGTGATTTTTGCAACAATAGCATCTGCTGCTTCTGCTGTCATTTTTCCTTTTTCAACAAGTTTAGCATAACCTGCTTTAATTTTGTTTTTGCCACCTTCAGCCCACTCCTGCTTAATATCGCAGAGTGCAACTTCATAACCGTCAACCTGAGCAAATGCTTTTGCAATGCCCTGTCCCATGGTACCTGCACCGATAATACCTACTTTCATTGTAGTTCCTCCTTAAAATATATTTGATAATTTTTAATTAACAGTTCTTGAAAGGCTCTTTTACTTTTTCCTTGTTCTTGTCAAGGAAGAAAGCCATGCCATACTTCTGGTCTTCTGTCTCAAAGCAGTCACCAAAAAGTTTCTCTTCCAGTACGATCGCATCATCCATGTCAAGGTCTAAGCCTTCATTAATTGCTTTCTTGCAGTTGCGCACAGCAATGGGCGCATTTTTTGCGATGCCTGCTGCCATCTTTTCTGCTGCTGCAAGCAATACTTCCTGTGCGGTCTTAACTACATTGCCTTCTGCATCTACTTCTGCGGAATATACTTCATTTACAAGACCGATTCGAAGCGCTTCTGCTGCTTTGATGTTTCTTGCGGTGTAAATCATCTGCTTAGCCATGCCTGCACCTACCAGACGTGCAAGTCTCTGGGTACCGCCGAAACCGGGAGTAATTCCCAGACCAACTTCGGGCTGGCCGAATACTGCATTATCGGAACAGATCCTGATGTCGCAGCTCATGGAAATTTCACATCCGCCACCCAATGCAAAACCGTTAATAGCTGCAATTACAGGAATGGGGAAGGTTTCTAACTTGCGGAATACATCATTCCCTTTTTTACCGAAAGCTTCGCCTTCTGCCTTGGTAAGAGTGCTCATTTCTCCGATATCTGCACCTGCAACAAAGGATTTCGCACCTGCGCCGGTTAAGATAAGACATCTTACTTCGTCTAAATTTACTGCATCCAATGTAGCATTTAATTCATCCAGAACCTGTGAATTTAATGCATTTAATGCTTTTTCACGGTTGATGGTAATGGTAGCTACCTGACCTTTTTGTTCGTACAAAATGAAATCCATAACTTCCTCCAAAAAATATTTTATAAGACACAGAAATTCTAAGACGGGAAATCCCGCCTTAGAATATTTCTTTCAGAAAACGGACTATCAATTAGTCTTCAATTTTAACGATAGTGGAACAACCCATACCACCACCGATACAAAGTGTTGCAAGACCGGTCTTAGCGCCCTTAGCCTGCATCTCATGAAGCAGAGTAACTAAGATACGGCATCCGGAAGCACCTACAGGATGTCCGAGGGCAATAGCACCACCGTTCGGATTTAACTGCTTGTCTACATCAATACCAAGGTCTCTTCCTACCGCAACGGACTGAGCAGCAAATGCTTCGTTTGCTTCGATGATATCGAAGTCTTCAATCTTCATGCCTGCTTTTGCCATAACCTTCTTGGTGGAAGCTACAGGTCCGATACCCATTACTTCAGGTCTGACACCTGCAAGAGCACCTGCTACGAAAGTAGCCATGGGCTTAACACCTAATTCTTTTGCCTTTTCTTCGCTCATTACCACGATTGCTGCTGCACCGTCGTTGATACCGGAAGCATTACCTGCGGTAACGAAACCATCTTTATTGATAGGACGAAGTTTTGCTAAAGCTTCCATAGTAGAACCTGCACGGGGACCTTCGTCAACCTTGAATTCAACCATTTCTTTTTTCTTCTTAACCATAACCGGAACGATTTCTGCATCGAATGCGCCGTTCTTCTGTGCTGCTTCTGCCTTCTGCTGGCTCTTTAATGCAAACTCATCCAGTTCTTCTCTGGTAAGACCCCACTCACGGCAGATATTGTCTGCGGTGGTAATCATATGATAATTATTGAAAGCATCCCAAAGTGCATCGTTAACCATGGTATCTACTAAAGTACCGTTGTTCATACGATAGCCGAAACGTGCCTGAGGAACCGCATAAGGTGCCATGGACATATTTTCCATACCGCCTGCTACTACGATGTCAGCATCTCCTGCCATAATCATCTGTGCTGCCTGATTTACACAGTTAAGACCGGAACCACATACAACGTTCATGGTTACTGCGGGAACTTCAATAGGAAGTCCTGCCTTGATAGCTGCCTGACGTGCTACGTTCTGTCCCTGACCAGCCTGGATTACACAACCCATGTAAACCTGATCTACATCTTCGGGTTTAACGCCTGCTCTGTTCAAAGCTTCTTTGATAACGATTGCACCTAATTCGGGTGCGGGGGTTGTGCTTAAGGAACCACCCATGGTACCGATTGCTGTACGGCATGCACCGGCTAAAACTACTTTTCTTGCCATTTTACTTTCCTCCAATAGTTCATTTTATAGATTGTTATTTTTTTGTCATTCCTATGTCGCTATTGTACCATAGTACATTTTGTTTTGCAACGATTTTTGCTTTAATTAGACAAACAAAGTGTAAAAAAATTGTAACATTATTGTGAATTCAGGGCTGGGTCACGAATTTGTTCCGTTCTTTTCCATTCTCTGGTTCCCTCTATTTTTTCCACACTGCTTTTATGACCCGCAAGAAACCTCGTCAAAGGATAAACATTAATCCATATCTCGTTGTTACTATCCTTTTGCGATTCATCAAAAATCAGTTCCAGTCCCCAATGCAGATGTGTTACTTCTATATTATTTACATTTTCCTTCGTACTGTAGCCGGTATGCCCCATATAACCGATGACATCCCCCGCCGTTACCATACTGCCCTCTTCCAGCCCTTCTGCATAGGGATAATTCTGTCGCAAATGGGCGTAATAATAATAACGTTTCTTATCCAAGCTGCGGATTCCGATTCGCCAGCCGCCGTACTGATTCCATCCAAGCGCCTCCACATATCCGGATTCTATGGCGATTATGGGGGTACCAATCTGCCCCATCATGTCATGCCCCAGATGCTGCCTCTTATAGCCATAATTTCTGGAAGTGCCAAAATCATCATAATGCTCATAATAAAAACCCTTGGCTATGGGAGAATACGCTTTTAATCCATATACCCGGCTCCACTGCTTACTTCCGTCTTCCATGGTCTTTTCCACCTCGTATTCTCCTACAAGCCCTCCGAGTACCGCACGGTATGCCTCCTCATAATAACTGTAGTACTCCATGTCCTTTGTCAGTTCAGCCATGGTCAGCTTTTCCTCTGTAAGTTTCCCGGCAAGTGATTCCAGGTCTTTCCTGATACTTTTTTCATGAGAATCAAATTCGCCGCCGTAACGTGCCCCCAGATAAGCCAGAAGTTCCACCCAGTCAAGATGTACTTCCTTTCCATAGGTAGAAACATCCAGTTCATAAGCTTCCTTCAGGGCAGTATAGCTGACATTAAAATCCACCCATTTTATGTATCCTTCCTTAGCCGCCTCCAATACCCATTCATGGGAACCATCCATGCCTGTCCCTGTAATCCTGTCTCTTCCGCACAGGATTCCCGCAAGTGCAATCAGGCACAAAACCAGTTCTGCCGCAATTGCCAGACGCAACACCTTAATCCGATGCAAATCCTTTTCCATATAAAAATCCCCCGTTTTGTCCATTTTCTTCTCTAATATATGCCGGGGAACTGTGTTTCATACTTGCACACCGATTCTGCCTGCAGCAGAGATTTCATCATATGGCCGACCGCGAAAAGAGCGCCCCCTTTCGGAAAGCGCCCTGAACTTGTCCTATGTTATATTGCCGTAAGCATCAGTCTTCCGGTTCAATCAGACCATAAGTATCTCCCTTACGTTTATATACCACATTGACCTCACCGGTATCTGCATTGTTAAACACAAAGAAACTATGTCCCAAAAGCTCCATCTGGATACATGCGTCTTCAGGATACATGGGTTTAATGTCAAATTTCTTGGTGCGGACAATCTTGATTTCCTCATCTTCCATGTAATCATTTTCCACGAACATCTTACTGAAGGAAACCGCATCCTGCTCCCTGTCAACCAGTTTTGTCTTGTATTTTTTTAACTGTCTCTCGATAATTTCCTGAACCAAGTCAATGGATACATACATGTCGCTGCTAACCTGTTCAGAACGAATGATACTGCCTTTCACCGGTATCGTTACTTCAATTTTCTGTCTGTCTTTCTCAACACTTAAGGTAACATGCGCTTCCGTATCAGGGGTGAAATATTTTTCCAATTTGCCGATTTTGTCTTCCACTGCTGCCTTTAGTCCTGGTGTAACCTCTACATTTCTGCCAACGATAATAAATTTCATATTCATCATCCCTTCCGGTTTATTATTGTATATGCATTATATCATATCTTACCTCAATTTTGCAATAATTTACGCAATTTTTTTCTTATTTTTGACATTCGAAAAGTCAACCCAAATTTCGACTTTTTTCATGTTTTTTCTATTTTTATTAAAACTACACAAAACATTCGTTCTGAAATTGTTTGTATACATTCTACCCGTTTTCTGTCAAAAAGTCTGTGGACAATGTGGATAACTTCGTGTATAAGTCGCTTTTGTCCTATTTTGGGCTCTTTTGAATGTGGATAAATCGAATCGACATTTTTTTATTTTTTTTGCTATTTTCTATTGCATTCCGACCTTTTTGTGTAACTTGCACAATCACCATTTCCGTGTTGGTACTTTTTTCCTATCAGAAATAAAACAAATAGCGTAACAAATCATTCGTGTCATTTTTTCCGTTAAATGATATCACCTGCATTGTTATTCCAATCACCTGTATGAAGAAAAAGGACTGTCACTTCACGAATTCATATTCGTTAAAGCGTCAGCCCCTTTGTTATCTTATTTTTATCCTGTTTTATCTTATTTTATTACTATTTAGAAGATTCTTCTTACTGCAAGTACTTTCTTGTAGTCCGCATTGGATACAATAATACCGGTCTTGGCGTTGGACGCATGCACAATCTGACCGTTTCCGATATAGATTGCCACATGGCCCGAATAGCAAATGATATCACCGGGCTGTGCATTTTCCAATCCATCGACAGCAGTACCCTGTGTTCTGTCAGCCTTGGAACTGTGAGGAAGGCTTACACCGAAGTTCGCATAAACACTCATAACGAATCCGGAGCAGTCTGTACCGTTTGTAAGACTGGAGCCACCGTATACATAAGGATTCCCCACAAACTGCAATCCATAGTTTGCAACGGCTACACCAAGTTCACTTCCTTCGCCTACTGCATAAGTAACATTGGCTGTATTGTTCTGCTTTTTCTGGCTCTTGGCTGCTGCTTCCCTTGCTTTCTTTCTTGCTGCCTCTTCTGCTGCAAGGCGGGCTTTTTCTTCCTCTCTGGACTCTGCCTGCACAAATTCGGTCCTTAATTCCACATATTCTGCGGATACCCAGCCGTCGCCCTCTTCCATATTAATCTTAATCCATTCGTCCCCTTTTTCTACTACAACGAAGTCATCGCCTTCGGGAACCATGGTAATGATCTTAGCTTCCATGTCGGGCTCTTTCCTTACATAAAGCCCTGTTGCGGTAACGGTAGCAAACTCGGTACCGACCTCTTTTGCCAGTGCAATGGCATCTCTTCCGGTTACGCAATACTCTGCTTTCACATAGCCGGTAACGCTTCCGGACTGAATCTGATACCAGCCGTCTTCCTCACCTAAAAACTTTCCAACGGATTTATTATAGAGTTTCCCGACAATCTCTCCTTTTTCGCTTGCGGTATCCCTTACATTTACATAATCCTTAACCTGCGCAATTACAAGGTTCTTATAAAATTCTTCTTCTGCAACCTTTTTCTCTATTTCCTTTGCATCCGGGATATCGCTCAAAGAAACCTGCTGCTCAATCTTTGCGTTTGCGCTAATCTTTGATGTCTGAATTTCAGAAATGGGTGCTGCTTTTGCTAAGGATAAATTCACGCCACCGGACGGTAATACACTTGTTACGGTGCCTGCTGCCTTAGCATCTATGGAAAATAAGAAAAGGGAACTTGAAACTGCAAGAACGCCGATCCATATTCTGCTGCAATTTCTCATTTTTGGTTCCTCCATAAGTCATATTTGTTACAAAGTTGTTACATCTGTTAACAAATATAGCAGATATTATACACTCTGTCAACCTTATATCCTAACAAAAATGTTACAAAATATTTACCGGCGTGTAATTTTTCTATATTTTTAACTATCTCTTTCACGAACTTATTAATTACTTAAAACATATGATGCCGCACTGACAGCCGCATTTGCGCCGTCCGCAACCGCAGTAATTACCTGACGAAGCGGCTTTTTACGAATGTCCCCTGCTGCATAAACTCCGGGAACCGAAGTCTTACAGGTTTCGTCCGCCAGAACATATCCGTTATCATCACATTTTACCAAATTGTTACAAATAGCAGTCTCCGGGTGAATTCCCACTGCAATAAAGACGCCATCCACTTTGAGTTCATCCTGCTTGTCTTCTTTATGAATCACGAGACTTTCCACCATATCCTCGCCTTTAATTTCTTCTACCGTGGTATTCCATAGCACTTCCACATTGGGAAGTGTAAATAAAGTATCCTGGAGAACCTTGGCTGCCCGCAGGCTGTCCCGTCTGTGAATCAAGTATACTTTGGTACAGTTTCTTGCCAGAAAAATAGCATCCTCCACTGCCACATCACCGCCACCCACAACGGCCACCGTTCTGTTTTTGAAAAATGCGCCGTCGCAGGTGGCACAATAGGAAACTCCCATTCCGGAAAGTTCCTCTTCTCCGGGAACTCCCAGCTTGGCATGGTGTGCGCCCATTGCCAGAATGACCGTTTTTGTCTCAATATCTCCCTCGGGAGTATGCAGTACCTTTTTATTGCCCAGATCCTCGATTGCTTCCACCTCGGTCTCCCTAAAAGCTGCGCCCAGCTTGTCCGCGTGCTCTCTGAATTTTACGCCCAGATCAAAACCGTTAATCCCCGGAAGTCCCAGATAATTATCCACTTCATAGGTGTTTAATACCTGTCCGCCACTCATGGGATTCTTTTCCAATACCAGTGTTTTTAATCCTGCGCGGACCCCGTATATTGCTGCACCGAGCCCTGCCGGGCCGCTTCCTATAATAACTAAATCGTACATACCATTATCCTTTCTGAAATTCGGTTGCTGTTCTCGACCCTATCGGGTCGGAACAAATTATACCACATTCTTGTCAAAAAATCGAGCCCATGCTATCATGATAGTACTGATTATGAAACGAGGTTCAATCCATTGAAAACAGCACTTATCACCGGAGCTTCCCGTGGAATCGGCGCAGCCATTGCAAGGCTGCTTGCCAAAAAACATTACAAGGTTATTATAACCTGTGCACAGGATGAGAATTCCCTCTTAAATGTAAGAGATGAAATAAATAAGGAAGCTACAAATAAAGAAACGTCATTATGTGAAGCTTATGTTTGCGATATGGGAGACTACACCGCCGTTACGAAGCTGTTTGACAAACTTCCTGAAATTGATGTTCTGATTAACAATGCGGGGATTTCCTATTTTGGACTTCTTTCTGATATGAGTTATGAAGACTGGCGCAGGGTGATGTCTGCCAATTTGGACAGCCTTTTTAATACCTGCAAAGCAGCAATAGGCCCCATGGTGCGTAAAAAGGAAGGAAAGATTATCAATATTTCTTCTGTCTGGGGTAGTGCGGGTTCTTCCTTAGAGGTTGCCTATTCCACCTCCAAGGGCGGCATCAATGCTTTCACCAAGGCTCTTGCCAAAGAACTGGCTCCCAGCAACATACAAGTCAATGCCATTGCCCCGGGCATGATTGATACCGCCATGAATGCCTGTCTTACCGAGGAAGATGTAGCTTCTATTATAGAAGAAATTCCTGCCGACCGCATTGGCAGACCCGAAGAGGTAGCCGAGCTTTGTCTGAAAATCTTAGAAGCCCCTGCTTATATGACCGGGCAGATTATCTCCATTGACGGCGGCTGGGTGTAAAATATCACGTTTAAATCAAAAATGACTTTGGAATTCCAAAGCCATTTTTTATTCTTCCGATATCTTATTAATAAATGCCAGTTCAATTCTTCTGTCCTTTACTTTCTTTACAAAAATATGGAGTCCGAAGCCATCCACCTCATACTGCCTGCCATCTTCGGGAATCGCATCAATGAGACTGATAATCAGCCCACCCATGGTTTCATAGTCTTCGTCAATTTCCAGTTCCATATCCAGTTCTTCCCGAACCGTCTGGAGTAATGTATTTCCGGTCACCTTCCACAGATTTTGTGCAATCTGAACCAGTTCCGGTTCCTCCTCCTTGTCGAACTCATCGTAAATATTACCCACAATTTCTTCCACAAGGTCTTCCATGGTCACAAGCCCCTCGAAGGACCCGTATTCATCCACAATCAGTGCAATGTGGATTTTCTGCTTCTTCATCTCTGCAAACAATTTGTCCGCATGAATGCTTTCCGGCACAAAATAAGCAGGACGCATTATTTCCTCAACCAGGGACGGCTCCTCCTCACCGGTGTCCTGATCATTTACAAATTGGTCCGGCTCATCCGTATCCCGATTTTTAAGTGCCCTGCCCTTTTTCCCGAGCGCCAGCAGAAAGTCTCTGGCATAAAGCACGCCCACTACATTGTTCAGATCCCCTTCGTAAACCGGATAACGGGAGCGTCCGCTTTCCTCAATCGTATGCATGATTTCTTCCGCCGTTGCATCTGCCGGAATGGCGACCACATCCGCTCTCTGCGTCATAACACGCCGCACGCTTAAGTCGTCAAAATCAAAAACATTCTGAATCCATTCCTTTTCGTTTTCATCGATGTTACCCGTTTCCTCGGAAATATCCAACAAATTCAGAATATCCTCTTCGGTAACCTCTTCCTCCTCTGCCTCAGGCTTATACCTAAAAAGCCAAAGGATACCTTTCGCACTGCCGGTACTCAGCAAAACAAAGGGTTTCATCAGGACGGATAGAACATGCATAAGCGCATATCCATTTTTTACCCACTTGAGTGCTTTCTTTCTGGCAATCGTTTTCGGAATCTGCACGCCAAAAACCGCAAGCAGATACACTGCTAAAAGAATCTCCAGGCCCCAAAAGTGAAAAAAGACAAATGTACCGAATAATACCCCAATAAAAAGTCTCAAAATACGGATTGCATCCAGAAAATCGGAAGGTTCCTTAAGCAAAGCCTGTAACTTTGCAAAATCCTTGTCACCCTTCTTTTCCAAATCCTCCAGATCCGAAAAATCCAGTGCCTTCAAAGCGGCCTTATACCCAGTTAAATAGCCTGACAACAATATAAAAATTACTTGTAACGAAATTTGTAAAATCAATATGTGCAAGTCTAAATTACTCCTCATCCGCCTCATCATCCATAGGCATATGTACTGCAATTCCGTTGACCAGTACGCCGCTTTCCAATGCAATGACAAGGCATTTTCTTCCGTCAATGATTCTGGTGGAAACCAGATCCGTTCTGTCAGGACTGACCTTAACCACGACATCCGGGGTCTTTACCTCAAACTGTCTGACATTGGCAACATTGGTCGCCACAAACTGTGCCTTTTCATCGGCATTTGCTTCAAACTTCTCATCAAAGTTCTGTAATTTGTCCTCCGCAACACCGCTGTATTCCAACAGACGTTTTACCTCTGCCTTGTCTAAGACAACAGGCTCCGGTTCTTCCTTTTTCTCCTCAATCATTTCATTCAGTTTATCATGAATATTCTTCACAATTTCATAGTCACATGCTTCCCCGAGAGTCTCTTCCACAATGGTCTGGAAGGTTTCCTTCTGACCTCCCGCGGAAAGAGGCAGTTCACATCCCAGCACCGGTTCCACAAAATCAAACCGCAGTTCCTCCGGCTTGGATACATAATACAAAAGGGAGTGAATATCCGTACTTCTGTCGTTGAATGCCGGGAATAAAAATCCGATTTCCGGCATATCCACTACCCGGTCCAAAACCCGGGTTCTGAAAGAATTGCTCGTCTCATCATAAGCAAGTCCCGGTTTGGACAGTGTCACGGGACAGATACAACAGAGAATGTGGTCATAAACTTCATCCGATGCATCAAACATTTCTTCCCCGTCCGATGCTTTTCCCGGTACATCATAAACGGCATGAATCAGAAGAATCAGATAATTTTCCACCGTATAATAATTCTCAATGACCTTATCATAGAACTCCTCGAGAAGATTCTCATCCTTTAAGGCACTGGCCCGAAGCTGCATCAGAAAATCCTGGGTGCCGCCGGCCTCTTCCGTGGCAAGCGGGAATTCCATGTTTAAGAGATTCTTTCCCACGGTTCCGGAAAGAGCCTTACGAAAAATGGAAAAGTACTTAAATATTTCCTCTTCCGGCAGGGAGAGAAAAGCCTCCTTAATCTCTGTCTTCTTATTCTTTTCACCGTCCACGTAGCAGCCACAAATACGGGTAATGGCACATTTGTCCTGCGTGAACTGCTTTTTGATTTCTGCAATTTCTTTCTTATTCATTTCTTAAATCCTCTCAGTCCGCTCTCTTATCGCCCATGAAGAAAAGAGCTACCGTACCGGGGCCTGTGTGGGAACCGATTACCGTGCCGATACTGCCAATCTCAATTTTGCCCTTCAGTGCGGGAATTTTCTCTTCAATCAAATCCCTCTCCTTTTCGGCATCTGCCAGACACGCAGAATGACTGATATAACATTTTCCGGTATAATTTTCCCCATCCTGAACATGCTCCATCATGGTCTTCACCGCTTCTTCGATGGCTTTCTTCTTGGTACGGATTTTCCTTCTGGGAATCAGGTGCCCCTCAAAATCCACGTTCATTAAAGGACAAATGCCAAGCAGGGTACCGAGCATCGCCTCGGTTCCGGAAATCCGTCCGCCACGCTTAAAGCTGGTTAAGTCAGAGGAGAAGAACCAGTGATGTACATTTAATTTATTTTCTTCTGCCCAGTCATGAACCTCATCAATACTCTTTCCCTCATCACGAAGGTCTGCCATATAGTCTACCAGCATTCCGAATCCCATGGATGCCGCCAGCGAATCTATGACATAAATCTTGCGGTCCGGATAAGTTTCCATTAATTCCTTTTGGGCAATGCATGCAGAATTGTAGGTTCCGGAAATACCGGAGGACAGACATACATGCAAAACATCCCTGCCTTCTTTTAAGAATTTTTCGAAGTAGACAATATACTCTTCCGCATTGATTTGGGAAGTGGTAGGCTGTGCGCCGTCTGCTATCTTTTTGTAAAAAACATCAAATGCCATGCTTTTTCCCAAATCATCGGGATATTCTGTTCCATCCATGGTATAATGGAAACAGATGTAAGAAATATTTCTTCTTTCCAGATGCTCCCGGGAAAGATCTGCAGTAGAACTACAGCTTAAAACAAAGTCAGACATAATAATTCCTCCTGAATGTTATGGTTTTTTCGTAGTATTAAAAACTACATCTTTTGATATTATAAACCATATCATGCGTATTTTGCAATAATTTTCCCTTACATTATTTGTAAGAATAATGTAAGATTTATCTTCTTTCATTCGTGATAGACTATGTATATAATACAATATATAATCGTATTTTTCCATGAATTTTTACTATGTGAGGCAAAAAATGAAAAAAGAACCTATTTTAGTAGTGGATGACGACAAGGATATTGTCGCAACACTGAAAATCCAATTGGAAAAAGAAGATTTCCAAGTCTTCTGCGCCTACAACGGGGAAGAGGCTCTGCAAATTCTTTCTACCGAAAATATTCACCTGCTCTTGATTGATGTCATGATGCCCAAGCTTGACGGCTTTTCCGCCATCATGAAAATCCGGGAAAGCCAAAATATTCCCATCCTGGTCATGAGTGCCAAATCCGAGGACACGGACAAGATTCTGGGGCTTTCCATCGGGGCCGATGATTACATAACCAAACCCTTTAACTATAAGGAAGTCATTGCACGTGTTAAAAGCCAGCTGCGCCGCTACCTGAAATTCGGCGGAGTGACGGAAGAGTCCGATGACGTTACCATCGGTCGGCTCTGCTACAGTTTTTCGGCGCATACACTGTTTACGGACGGGCAACCCGTAAAACTTACCTCCATTGAGACCAAAATCATGGAGCTTTTCATGAAAAATCCGGGCAGAATTTTTTCTGCTGAGGAAATCTATAAAATGGTATGGGGCGAACCGGTCGCCTTTAACGGCGAAAATACCGTAATGGTACACATTCGCAGAATTCGCGAAAAGATTGAATTAAATCCGAGCGAACCGGAATACATAAAGGTGGTGTGGGGAATTGGATACAAACTTGAAAACAGGTAAAATAATCAGACATTTAATTTACCGGATATTTTTATGGGGCAGTCTTGCTTTATGTATTTTTTATGCGTATGCATCCAAGAATATCATACATATTATGTGGGAAGACCAAAGCTTCAATTATCTGCTCTACGGAAATGTATGGGAGGATGTGGAATTCCAGAAATATATTGGGGAAATCTATAATCATGCCATGATCAGTCTTGCCGGAATCGGGGATGACAAGGGCTATCCTCTTACCGACAGTTATTCCAAGCTTATGGAGGAAAGATACTATAACAATTTTACCCGGACCATGGATGATTACAGCGAATACTGCTACTATGTGGATGCTCCCAAAATGAGTCTGTCCACCTTCGACGGTTCCATATTCTCGGAATATGACAAGCATTTAAATCTTCCGGAGGATATGTCCTTATTTTATTATTGGGACGGCTCTGTTTTGTATTATAAAGGCGATTATGAATTTACCAGAAGCCAGTATAATCCCTGTGAAAATGGCATGAAAAATGTACAGTTTATCATGGCTTTTCGAAAGAATGCCTCTGAGTATACCGACCCCCAGGTAATCGCTGCCATGAAACGTATTTCTGCAAACCGGTTTAACATGTTTGTTTTTCTTGGCTCCTTGTGTGCCTTTGTAATCTCTTTTATACTCTGCCTGATTACCCGAAAGGCCTTCTGCAAGGAGAAATGCTTCTTTAGTCGCATTAAACGGTATTTCTGGGTGGAAATAAAAGCTTTGGGCTTTTTCATTTTGGGATTTATTCTCTATTTTTCCTTCTTCCAGGAAATGCGTTTTTTGATTTCTGCCTTCCTTTTTGGTGCTTGGATTTACCTGTGCTTCTTCTTATTTAATAGAGTGCCCGGAGAAAAACCGGTTTCCTCCATGTCCGGCACCCTGATTGGACTTGCGGTGGAAACCATTCGTATGATGCACTGGTCAAAAAGAGCAACCTTGTTATATCTTTGTCCTCTTTTTCTTGCTATCATCATTTTTCTGATACAGCTATTTAACGCACACCCTTATGAGGGCATTAGTCTTTTACTGTTCCTGGTAATCCTTTCCCTGCTAGGGTTGTTTGTTATCCTGCGTACCTTCATGAAGGATACCCGGAAAATTGCAGGAAAAATAGAAGAACTCCAAAACGGCATTACGGATAATCCGCTTTCCGTGTCCCGCTACTCTCTTTTGAAGGAAGAGGCCGAAAACATTAACCACCTCGAAGAAGGCATCGAACTGGCCGTAGAACAGCGTGACCGCTCCAACAAAATGCGTGTGGATTTAATTACCAACGTAAGCCACGACCTGAAAACACCGCTGACCTCCATCATCAATTACGCGGACCTTCTTTGTGAGGAAAAGCTGCCGGAACCCTCTCACGGTTATGCACTCTCCCTGCAGGCCAAGGCATACCGCTTAAAACGCATGGTACAGGATGTTTTTGAGCTTTCCAAGGCAACCAGCGGTAATTTAAAAATGAATTTCACCACCATCGATCTGATTAAACTGATTAAGCAGACCCTTGCCGATATGGATGAAAAGATTGCCGGGAGCAATCTGGTCTTTAAAACCGTTTTTGAGGCGGACAGCGTACCCATCAGTGCTGACAGTGATAAGCTGTACCGTGTGTTCCAGAATCTTTACGTGAATGCTCTGAAATATTCCCTGGACAATTCCAGAGTATACACCCAGGTGACGCTTGACGGTGATAACGTAAATGTCCGCGTTAAGAACACTTCCAGAGAGGAACTGGATTTCGATACGGAAGAAATTACGGAACGCTTTGTAAGAGCCGATTCTTCCCGAACCGAGGAAGGCAGCGGTCTTGGGCTTTCCATTGCACGCAGTTTCACTGAAAGCATGAACGGAACCTTCCACATAGAAACAGACGGTGACCTTTTCACCGCCTGCTTAAGTTTCCCGATTGTTTCATAGAAACGTTACTTTTGTCCTGTATGCGCAAAAATAGGGACTGTGTCTAACGGACACGGTCCCTTTCCCTCTTAATCTCCTCCATGGTACTCCTTTCTTGGAGACCAAAGCGAAACAGTCTCTATCCCCTCGCAAGGTCTCCCGCTATTTGGTTGTTCAAGCATGGATTCCTTTATCGATTCGATAGATGTGAATTAGAAGCGCATTCATAAACTCCGGCCGAAACCGGAAATGTACCGGGTGAATACCCTGACTGCGCAAAAGAAAAGATGCTTTGAATGTATTGTAGCATTTCCAAAGCATCTTCGCAATCTATTTTTGGTGGGAGATGTCAAGGGAGATGTCAAGGACTTTTTAGTATCCCCTGCGTTTCTTTGCATGAAAAAAGCCACTGTAGATTTCTCCACAATGGCTCTTAGGTCATATGTATTTAATTCTTTTTACATAAACTCAGGTACAACCTGAAAGTGAACAAAATCGCTGCGCGATGGCCTGCCAAGGCTGTGGCGCAGTTTT
>CAMEIX010000017.1 GCA_945919075.1 uncultured Lachnospiraceae bacterium | reverse complement strand
TCTTGTTGAACCCTGTCTTGCATGACCGGTTCCTTTCTGTCTCCAAGGTTTTCTTCCGCCACCGGACACTTCAGCACGAGTCTTTGCTTTCTGTGTACCCTGACGATTATTTGCAAGCTGCTGAACAACTGCCATGTGAACAAGATGTTCATTTACTTCTACGCCGAAAATAGCATCGTTTAAGTCGATCTTGCCGACTTCTTTGCCTTCCATGTTATAAACAGATACGTTTGCCATTTCTGTCTAAGTCCTCCTTTCATCTTCAAGCTACAAGCATTAAGCTTCTGCTTTAACGGTTTCTTTAATGGTCACTAATGCTTTCTTAGGACCGGGTACTGCGCCTTTTACTAAAAGTAAGTTCTTCTCAGCATCTACTCTTACTACTTCCAGATTCTGAACGGTTACTTTTACGCAACCCATATGTCCGGGCATTCCTTTTCCTTTGAATACACGGCTGGGTGAGGAACATGCACCATTGGAACCCTGATGACGATGGAATTTGGAACCGTGCTTCATAGGTCCTCTGTGCTGTCCGAATCTCTTGATTGCACCCTGGAAACCTTTACCTTTGGAAATTGCAGAAGCATCAATCTTATCGCCTGCTGCGAAGATGTCTGCTTTGATTTCTGCACCAAGTGCATATTCTTCAGCATTTTCAAACTTGAATTCTCTTACATATCTCTTAGATGCAACACCTGCTTTTTTGAAGTGTCCCTGCAGTGCCTTGTTGGTACCATGCGCATGGATAACTTCCTTCTTACCACTTGCATCCTTGTTGATGATCTTGTCTTTCATGTCTACAAAGCCAACCTGTACTGCAGAGTAACCGTCGTTTTCTACTGTTTTAACCTGGGTTACTACACAAGGTCCGGCCTGAAGAACGGTTACGGGAACAAGAACACCGTCTTCGTTGAAGATTTGAGTCATTCCGACTTTTGTTGCTAAAATTGCTTTCTTCATTTTTTCCTCCTGTTTGTTCTACAGCGGGGCAACCCGTATTCGATGTGCAATACTTCGTGTCCATACTAGTAGGGGATATTTTGTTGCAAGATGTTAAACTTATTTGTTCTTCATCTTGATGTCAATGTAAACACCTGCAGGCATTTCCAGTCTCTGCAATGCATCAACTGTTTTCTGTGTCGGTGCAATGATATCGATCAGTCTCTTGTGAGTTCTCTGTTCGAACTGTTCACGGGAATCTTTGTATTTGTGAACCGCTCTTAAGATAGTAACTACTTCCTTTTTAGTAGGAAGAGGTACCGGTCCGCTTACCTGAGATCCGTTTTTCTTGACTGTTTCGATGATTTTTTTGGCAGATGCATCAACTAACTGATGATCATAAGCTTTCAGTGTAATTCTCATTACTTGACTTGTTGCCATAAAAAAAGTCGCCTCCTTTTCGCACTTTTAATTGAAGTACGACAAGCGGTGACTGTACACTCTCCCGTGTGTGTCCTAACCGAATACACATTTTACGTGGTTCGTTTTTGTTTCTCACGGTTGTTTCTGCTCTTTGGCAGACTTGATTGTCTGTACAGTGACTTGTCGTCAGTTTCCTAACTTGACATTCGCTCCACGGAAAACCTGCTATCTGGCATCACCCTTCAGCAGCAACCTCACGTTTCATAGCTATCATGCCACAGCAAGATATAATATACACAACCTTTGAACAAATTGCAAGAACTTTTTTAATTTTTTTTGTAAAAATTTTTATGCCATGAGTACACAGGCAAACAAAACCAAAAGCATGCCCACGATTCCCATGGGTGTGGGCACCTCATTATATAGAAGAAACCCGACAAGGGATGCCACTACCGGCTCGATGGATGCCATAATACTGGCCTTCCCGTTTTCCATTCCTTCTAAGCCCTTGGTATAAAGAATATAAGCTGCTACCGTGGTCATAAATGCCACAAATGCGGCAAACGGCAGAACCGATACTGATGCTTCTAAGCATGTTCCAAAGTGATTCCAGTCCAACAGAGGAATGCTTCCTATGGTAGCAAACAGAAATGTATATGCGGTAATGGTGTAACTACCATAGCCCCTCTGAATAGCATACCGGCTGAAAATACTGTAAAGTGCATAGCCAAGTCCTGCTCCCAATCCTGTCAGAAGTCCCATGGTACTGACACTGTTTTTACCAAATCCCCCGGATACCAGGATGCATCCTAAAAAGGCAATGAGAAGCGCCGTGACCTTCTTTCCCGTAAACTTTTCTTTAAAAAGGAAAAAGGACATGACCATGACAAATGCCGGTGCCGTATACAGCAAAATAGCGGCGGTGGACAATGTGGTATAAGTCATACAGGAAAAATAGCACACATTAAAAAACACTACGCTTAAAATTCCGGTTCCCAGAAAACACCACAGGTCCTTCATTCTGATTTTCAATGCTTTCCTATCTAAAGCAAAAAGACCGGCAAACATCACAAGGCCGGTAATAACAGACCGAAAGGCGGTCACCTCAATCGAGTTGAAACCGCCTTTGTTCATGGTCTTTACCAGGATGCCCATGCATCCCCATAAACAACCTGCTCCCAGTACAAAGCAGGCTGAAATTTTACTGTTTTTCTTCTTTTCCATCATTTTATTTCCTACGGTTCCTCTTTGGTTCTTTCCTATTATATAGGAACCGCACCGTAAAAGCAAATACTAATCGGTAAGTTTCTTGGATTCTTCAAACAGTTCTTCCACTTCCTTGGAGGGAGCCTTGTCTAAAAGAGAAACCACGATTGCTGCAATCAGGCTGCAAAGGAAACCGGGAATGATTTCGTAAAGTCCGGTACGTCCGGAAAGAAATGCATACCACAATGCATCCACGCCGAATCCGACCACAATACCTGCAACCGCGCCTTTATAGGTAAAGCGTTTCCAATACAGTGCCAGAATAATGGTGGGGCCGAATGCGGCGCCAAATGCTGCCCATGCACATTCCACCAATGCCATAATGCCCTTACATCCCGGATTGATGGCAATTAAAAATGCCACTACAGAGATCACTGCCACTACAATTCGTCCTGCTGCCATCATACCCTTATCGGAGTCTTCATCCACCTTGAAAAGTTTCTTTCTGATTAAGGGCTTGTAAACATCGGAAGCAAACGCAGAGGAAGAAGCAAGAAGCTGGGAGTCTGCGGTACTCATACTTGCTGCAAGGATTGCGGATAATAAAAGTCCTGCAATCAGAGGCGGGCAAATGTCACGTACCATGGTAACGAATACCAGACTCTTGGAATCTGCATTTAATGCGGTTCCCAGGTACTCATGTCCCACCAGACCAACCACACTGGCCATAATCAGAATCAAGGTAGTCCAGCCGATACCGACTACTCTGGATTTCTTCATTTCTTTCTCCGATTTAATTGCCATATATCTTACCAGAATATGGGGCATACCGAAATAGCCCAGGCCCCATCCGAGACCACTTAAGATATCTGCAATGCTCGCCCAGTCTAACTTACCGCTGGATAAAATATTGTAATAATTTTCTCCGGTCTCTACTACCGCCATAGGAGCAAAGGATGGAGTTTTCATAACAAAGCATGCAATAATAGGGGTAACCATCAGTGCTGCCAACATCAAAAGTCCCTGGAAGAAATCTGTCCAGCAGACTGCATTGAAGCCGCCAAGCAAGGTATAAACCAAAATAATAACAGTTGCCAGCGCCATGGTAGTCGTCTTGTCCCATCCAAAAATGGTATTAAACAAATCACCGCAGGCAACAATACTGGATGCGGAATAAATACAGTATGCAATGATGAAAATAATCGCACAGATTACCTGGAGCACATGGCTCTTGGATTTGAATCTTCCGGACAGAAACTGGGGAATGGTAATCGCATCATTGGCTTTGATGGATGCTCTTCGAAGTCTGGGTGCGATAAAAATCCAGGCTGCAATCGTACCAAGCAAAAGGCCCACGGAAATCCACACCTGACCCAGTCCAAACAGATAAATGGAACCGGGAAGTCCCATGAGTACCCATGCACTCATATCCGAAGCTCCTGCACTAAGTGCGGCTACCCATCCGTTCATATTTCTGCCGCCCAAAAAATAATCCTTATCCCCTGTTTTCTGTTGTTGCTTTCCTCTTACATAGAAATAAATTCCTACGCCCAGAACTACAAACAGATAACAGACGAATGCCAACATTTCACTGGTTATTGTACCGTTCATTTAAAACACCGCCTTACATAAGTTTTTCTAATGTATGTATTGTTTTTACTAACAATTATGCATTGTACTGAAAAAACAAAGAAATTGCAAGTCTTTTCTTGCAAAAAAGAAATTTTATGCTATTATTTCATTAGAAAAACTGATATTATATATGTATTAGAAAATCTAATATCCGTAAAATTCTGTTTAACAGAGGGAGAAATCATGAGCATCAAAAAATATAACGCATTCCTCCATATCGTAGAATGTGGTTCCATCACCACTGCCGCCAAAAAACTGGGGCAGACCCAGTCGGGCGTGACCCAGTTACTGCATGCGCTGGAAAAGGATTTTAATACTGTATTGTTAAAAAGAAGCAAGGGTGGCATCCGGTTAACCGCAGAAGGCCAAAAACTGTTACCTTATATAAAGGAAGTGGTAGATGCGGATACCCGCTTAAGAAGCGAAGTTCTAAAATTGTCCCCTTCTCCGGGTAAGGTAATTAAAATCGGGACCTTTACAAGCGTTGCCGTAAACTGGCTTCCGGAAATCTTAAAGGAATACCGGAATATGGAACCGGACATCCGCTTCGAGCTGGTAGATTTCGGGTACAATAAGATTGAAGAGGCCATGAAGGATGAACAGATGGACTTTTGCTTTGTACCCCTGCCCATCAGCAAAAAGTATAAATCCTTTCCTCTTTATAAAGACAGACTGCTTGCCGCTCTCCCGAAGGACCACCCCCTGGCATCTTTAAAAAGCTGTCCGGTGTCCCTGTTTGAAAAGGAATCCGTTATCAGCCTCATTGACACCATCGACCGGGATGCCCGTACCGTTTTGCAGGACTGCGGCATTAAGCCCAACATTCAATACACCGTTGAGGACGACTATGCCATGCTTGCCATGGTGGCCAAAAATCTGGGAATCTGCATTGTGCCGGAACTGATGCTAAACGGTTTCGAAAAGGATATCGTTTTTCTGGAATTGGATCCCCCCTCCTACCGGACCATCGGCATCGCATTTCCCTCTTATGAAAAGATCAGTCCGCAGGCACTGCGTTTCTCTGAATTTGCAATCAAATGGATTCAACGCCAGTTTCGCATGGATCCAAATGCAGTTTAGCAAGTCTTGAGAAAAAAAACAGAAACTGTTATACTTGGAAAATAACGAACGATTCTCTTCACTTATAAAAGAATCGGTACAGACAGGAGATACACTATGTGGATAGCAGATAATTGGAAAGATTACGAAGTACTGGATACCTCCGGCGGCGAGAAATTGGAGCGCTGGGGTGATTATATACTGGTTCGCCCTGACCCCCAGGTCATCTGGAATACGCCCCATGACCACAAAGGCTGGAAGAATAAAAATGCCCACTATCACAGAAGTGCAAAGGGAGGCGGAGAATGGGAATTTATTAATCTCCCAAACGAATGGAGCATTTCCTATGGCTCCCTCACATTTAATCTGAAGCCCTTCAGTTTTAAGCATACCGGTCTTTTTCCGGAACAGGCAGTCAATTGGGACTGGTTTTCCGACAAAATAAGAAAAGCCGGCAGACCCGTAAAAGTGCTGAATCTTTTCGCCTATACAGGCGGTGCCACACTCTCTGCCGCTGCAGCCGGTGCTATGGTCACCCATGTGGATGCTTCTAAAGGCATGGTTGGCTGGGCAAAAGAAAATGCCATCTCCTCCGGACTAAAAGATGCTCCGATTCGATGGCTGGTAGATGACTGTGTAAAATTTGTGGAGCGGGAAATCCGCCGCGGCAATAAATATGATGGTATCATCATGGACCCGCCCTCCTATGGAAGAGGTCCTAAGGGCGAAATCTGGAAAATAGAAGAGAACATCTGGCCGTTTATCGAACTGACTACGCAGATTCTTTCCGACGATGCCCTCTTCTTTTTAATCAATTCCTATACCACCGGCCTGCAGCCTGCGGTACTCTCCTATATGCTAAATACTGCTATCCGGAAAAATTTCGGCGGCAGTGTTACCGCTTCCGAAATCGGTCTGCCCGTAAGCAGCAACGGCCTCATTCTTCCCTGTGGTGCCAGCGGAAGATGGGAAAGGTCATAAATTAACTGAAGAAATCCATCACATTCCCCAAGGTTTTCAGTGCTCCGCCAACCTGAGCCGCAGCGCCTCCCGCCTGGGTAGGTGCCTGACTGGGACCTTTATCACTGTTGGAATCGGATGGCTTTGAGTGTGCGCTCTCCTTAATGGTGGGTGCTAATAAAATCCGTCCGCTTCCGCGGTATACATTGACAAGTCCTTCCCCGGAAATTGCAGAACCGAGAAGACTCTTGGTAGATTTCTCAACCGTAAACTGCAGACTGCCCGACCAGGCAACCGCCATGTTCCCGTCAATTCTCATTTCATCATCCTGAAGAATAATTTCAATCAATTCCTCTCTGGGCACCGGGCTTTCACAAACCAGAATTCCATTTCCGCTTAGTGCCAGATTAAATAATCCTTCCCCTCCAAACACAGCGGAAGAAACATTGTTTCGTGCAACTACCTGACGCTGCAGGACACTGTCACAGGCAAGGAACATTCCGTCCTGTAAAACAATCTGTCCCCACTCTGCTACATTCAGTAATAAAATATGATTATAGGTAGGCTCCAACATCACGCTGCCGGTTCCGAAGTAAATGGGCTTTGCTACGGATTCCTTGGTCACTGCCGCCTTTGCCACATTGCCCAAAAAGTTGCCCACGCCGCTTACGCCGGAATTCATCTGCACATTACCGCTCATCCACTGCATGGCTCCCGCCTGCAATACCACGCCGGAATTTTCCAGTGTTGCCAGAACCTGTCTACGCCGGATGTTCATTTTGGAAGCAAAATATTCACTGAGCGCATTATAACTGCTTACACTTAAATCCTTTTCATGTTCAATCACCTGAAAAGAGCCCATCTGGGCAATCACATTGGCATTGCCGTTATCAAAAACATTGGAATAAGTAACCATCTGACACCTCCTATGCTGTAGGAGCCATCAGGATTGTACCCGTGCCTCTGTAAACATTTACAAGTCCTTCACCGGAAACCGCAGAGCCAAGCAATGACTTACCGGATTTTTCTACCGTAAACTGCAGGCTGCTTGACCATGCAATAGCCATATTACCGTCAATTTTAACCACATCATCCTGCAAATTGAATGCAATCAGCTCCTGCTGTGGTACCGGGCTTTCGAGCACCGCAATACCCTGCTGACCGGATAAACAGAGATTGAACAGACCCTCTCCGCCAAATACTGCGGAAGAAACATTATTCCGTGCCACCACGGAATGCTGAATGGTCGTGTCGCAGGCAAGGAAAAGACCATCATCCAGAACTACAGAACCGCCCCACTGTGCAATATCCAGGAAAATAATATGCTTATACGTAGGCTCTAACATCAAAAGACCGTTTCCGAAGTAAACCGGCTTCACGGTGGATTCCTTTGTCACTGCGGCTTTCGCCATATTTCCAAGGAAGTTACCCACACCCTTTACATTGGTATTCATCTGGACATTCCCCAAAGTCCATTGCATGGCTCCTGCCTGGGTGATAACACCGTTTGTACCGGAAAGCTGTGCAAGAACCTGTCTCTTCCGAACATTCATTTCAGAAGCAAAATAAGCATTGACTGCACTGGCAGGTGACACACTTAAATCCCTCTCATGTTCGAAAAGTTTATAACACCCCATCTGACTGATACATTTCATGTTTCCGTTGTCATAAAAATTGTTTAACTGGAACATTTTCCCTTCCCTCTCTTTTTTGAATTTATAGTTTATGAATGCTATATCTTATCCCTGTAATATTGTTTTACATCAATCACCTTAAATTTCTGATAGATGCTGTCATACTGATCTAAGATTTCTTTATACCGTTCCATGGTATCATTTCGTTCGGTCTCATAGTTTCTGGTAATCATATCAAAATTATCGATAACCGCTTTCACCGCTTCTTTATTGATTTTGCCGTTATCCGCATCAGACTGCAAAATCCCCTTTACCTTCTCCGGCGGAAAAGCTTCCTTATAACTTCTCTTACTGTAAAGAGCACTCAGAATATCCGCCACCGCAACATACTGTTCCAAATTAGAAAGTTCTGTCTCTTTCAGCCCTAAAGGATACCCGCTGCCATCCAGCTTCTCGTGGTGTCTTGTGGCAATTCTGGCAACCTTCTCATCCAACACCCCGTTTAATATCCGGTCCGTAATGATTACATGCGCCTTCATAATCCGCATCTCTTCATCCGTCAGTCTCCTGGGACATTCCAAAATGCTGAGCGGAATGGCAATCTTACCAATATCATGGAGCAGGGAACCGTAATAAAGGGCATCCATATCTCTTTTATTAACCCGCATCAGTTTTCCGATTTCCAGGGAAAATGCCTTTGTCGACATGGTATGGATAACCGTCTGCTGGCTTCTGAAATCGATAGCATATACTAACATTTCGAGAAATCCTCTCTTCTGCTTTTCGCTGAAGGTAACCTTCCGGAAGATTTCGCGCATTTCTTCACGATATGCCTCGGTCTTTAATTTCTCCAGGAATTTAAAATGCTTCTGGGCACGGTTAAACCGGTCCATGGCGGAAGGTGAAAAGTCAATCCCTGCCTTTTTGGCAAAATAGTCCCTCTCCATACCCGGGATATCCGTACGCATAAAGACATCCATCTTATCAGCAAGGGTCAGGTATTCCGCTTCCTTCATGTATGGACAACTGATCTGATTATGCAGATTGTAGGCAAGGTGGTGGTATAATACCGCATCCGCTTTGGAGCCTACCGGTGACAGATATCTTAAAAACAGATACCCATAGATGGAGTGTGCCCACACATTCTTGGTCTCCAGAACAGAAAGATCCACATTGGTGCCGTCCGTCTTAATCGCACCAATATCGTGGAGCATGGCAATCATGGTCCACTCTGCCAGTTCATTATCCGAATATGAGGCCTCCTCTTTTAACATATTATAAAAAATATATGCAACAATTTCACCATGAGAAAGAACCTTGGCACTCATAATGCCAAGGGTCTTACTGATGACGTTAAATATATCTTCTGTTGTAACAAGTTCAGCCCTCATAAGTGTTTCCCTCTCCAATTCTTCCATAGCAATTATTGTACCATAAAAAGGGCCAAAAAGGAAGTACCACAATGCATTATTACCTATGAATTATTTCATCGGTGATAATCAGGCTGTCGCTTCTTCAAACTGGGAATTGTACAAGGCCGCATAAAATCCGTTCTTACGAAGAAGCTCCTCATGATTTCCCTGTTCTACAATATCACCGTCCTTCATAACTAAAATCACGTCCGCATCTTTGATGGTGGAGAGGCGGTGTGCAATCACGAAACTGGTACGCCCTTTCATGAGATTGTTCATGGCTCTCTGGATACGTCCTTCGGTTCTGGTGTCCACGGAACTGGTTGCTTCGTCTAAAATCAAAATCGGATTATCTGCCAGAATCGCTCTTGCAATGGTTAAAAGCTGTCGCTGTCCCTGGGATACATTGCTGGCATCCTCCGCAAGTTCCATCTCATAGCCGCCCGGAAGCGTCTGAATAAAGTGATGCGCATGAGCGGCTTTGGCTGCTGCAATCACTTCCTCATCCGTCGCATCCAGCTTACCATAGCGGATGTTTTCCATAATGGTTCCCTTAAACAGCCAGGTATCCTGCAATACCATGCCAAACTGCTCCCTTAAGTCACTTCTGTTGAAATCCTTGATATTGTGCCCATCCACCAGAATGGCTCCCTTATTGACATCATAGAAACGCATAAGCAGTTTTACCATGGTAGTCTTGCCGGCACCGGTGGGGCCTACAATAGCAACTGTCTGACCCGGTTTTACATCACAGGAGAAATTTTTGATAATGATTTTGTCCGGATTGTAACCGAACTCTACATTTTCAAAGCGAACTTCGCCCCGGATATCCGTAAGCTTAACCGGATTTTCCACCGTCGTCTCTTCCTCTGCTTCTTCTAAGAACTCGAAGACCCTCTCTGCCGCTGCCGCAGTGGACTGAAACATATTGGAGACCTGTGCCAACTGGGTAATGGGGTTGGTAAAATTTTTCACATATTGAATAAATGCCTGGATCTCTCCCACTTCAATGACACTTCGAATGGCCAGAATGCTGCCGCTTACCGCCACTGCCACATACCCCAGGTTCCCCACAAACATCATTATCGGCTGCATCAGTCCGGATAAAAACTGGGACTTCCATGCCGACTGGTAAAGAATCCGGTTGGTATCCCCAAATTCCTTTAAAACATCCTCTTCTTTGTTAAAGGCCTTCACGATATTCTGGCCGCTGAAGGTTTCTTCAATCTGTCCGTTAATTTTCCCCAGATATTCCTGCTGGGTTACGAAATACTTCTGGGAAAATTTCATTACCACACCAATTAACATACCGGAAACGGGAAGCATCACCAGTGCAATCAGTGTCATGAGAGGACTGATGGAAAGCATCATCACCAGCACGCCGATCAAGGTGGTAACCGAGGTTATCAGGGTGGTAACACTCTGGCTTAAGCTCTGTCCCAGAGTATCCACATCATTGGTAATACGGGAAAGAACATCGCCCACCGTTTTGGACTCAAAATAAGCTAAAGGCATGCGGTTAATCTTTTCGGAAATCTCCTTACGGAAACGGTAGCTGAGTTTCTGGGATACTCCGGTCATCACATATCCCTGCAAAAAGGACAGAAATGCACTAATGATATATAAAATCAATACCGTCAGAAGAATCTTTCCGATCTTGGTAAAGTCAATATCCCCGATTCCCTGAAACTTTGCCATAAGACCGTTAAACAGTTCCGTGGTGGCTTTGCTCATGACCTTCGGGCCCACAATATTAAATAAGGTACTGCCTACTGCAAAAATCATCACTACAAGAATGGCATACCGAAAGGCTCCCATGTATTGAATCAGTTTTACTATGGTTCCTTTAAAGTCCTTCGCCTTTTCTCCCGGCATCATCCCGCCTCCGGGACCATGTCCCATGGGTCCCCGTCGGGGTCCGCCCGGTTTTCTTACATTTTCTCCGCTCATACGGATGCGCCCCCTTTCAGTTCTTTTTCGGAAAGCTGGGATCTTGCGATTTCCTGATATGCCTCACAGTTTTGCAGCAATTCCTCATGGGTTCCTTTTCCTACAATGGTGCCGTTATCCAATACCAGAATCTGGTCCGCATGTAAGATAGTACTGATGCGCTGTGCCACAATCAGTACGGTGGCATCCTTCACCTTTTCATGGAGTGCCTTTCTGAGTGCCGCATCCGTCTTAAAGTCCAGTGCCGAAAAACTGTCATCAAATAAAAATACTTTGGGTTGCTTCGCAATTGCCCTTGCAATGGAAAGACGCTGCTTCTGTCCGCCGGAAACATTGGTTCCGCCCTGTGAAATGGGGGCTTCGTATTTCTGGGGTTTGCTCTCTATAAATTCCACAGCCTGTGCAATAAGGGCTGCCTCATCCCTCTTTTCATCACTGACTTCCGGTCCGGAATATTTAATATTGGAGTCTATGGTTCCGGAAAACAATACTGCCTTCTGCGGAACAAATCCGAGCACGCTGCGGAGTTTCTTCTGGGAAATGTCGCGGATATCAATCCCATCTAACATAATCCTGCCGCCTGTCACATCATAGAACCGTGGAATCAGGTTCATCAATGTGGATTTGCCACAGCCCGTACTACCGATAATGGCTGTCGTCTGCCCGCTCTTTGCCGTAAAATTCAAATCATGTAAGGCATCCTCTCCCGCACCGGGATAGCGGAAATTCACATGTTCAAAGGTAATCTCGCCCTTCACATCGGAAAGTGCTTCATCCTTTACCTCTTCCTTATCCCTTACACCGGCTTCGGTACGGATTACCTCTTCAATACGGTTTGCAGCCACACCCGCTCTGGGTAAAATAATGGAGATCATGGTTAGCATTAAGAAGGACATTACAATCTGCATGGTGTAGGTGATAAAAGCAAGCATTTCCCCGACCTGCAGATTTCCTGCAGAAATACCTTTGCCGCCAAACCAGATAATGGCCACGGATATTCCGTTCATAATCAACATCATAACCGGCATCATAAAGTTCATGACACGTCCGGTAAAGAGCTGCGTTTTCATTAAATTTCTGCTGGCTTTGTCAAACCGTTCCTCTTCGTACTTCTCCCGGCTGAACGCACGGATGACCGGAATACCGGTGAGGATTTCCCGAGACACCAGATTCAGTTTATCCACCAGGGTCTGCATACTCTTAAACTTCGGCATAGCCACTACTAAAAGCACCATAACCAGTGCCATTATCGCTCCTACCGCTACGCCGATGAGCCATCCCATTCCTGTTCCCGTATTCATTACACGGATAACACCACCCACACCGATAATGGGAGCATAAAGAACCATGCGGAGGAACATAATGGTTACCATCTGAATCTGCTGAATATCATTGGTACACCTTGTAATCAGAGACGCCGTGGAAAATTTATCAATTTCCGCTCCGGAAAACGATACCACCTTTCCGAATACCCTTTCGCGCAAATTTCGTCCGATTTTGGCACCGGTCTTGGATGCAAAGAATCCCACTAGAACTGCCACAATTAACATCAGTGCGGAAAGACCTAACATTTTAAGTCCCACAGACCACAGATAATCGGTCTGCACCTTATCGGTATCCACACCCACCTTCTCATATTCTGCCTTTACAAACTGTACGGCTGCCGCAGATACAAAGGATTCATTCCCGTCCGGTAACTGCGCCGCCAGTTTTTCTTTTACAAAGTCATCAATTTCTTTCTTAGCCTTTTCCTTCGTATCCACGAGGATGTAATGACCGTCCTCATCCTCCCGGTAATAAGAATCCATCATTTCCTTTTCTTCTTCGGACATGATGGTTTGCATCATCCGGTAGGTTTCCCCACTCATCTTCTCAGGCGCAGCATACTCGATACCTCCCTGTCCGATACCCACATCCACAATTTTAGATGTGTATTGGGGCAATTCCAAATCACAAAAAGCCTGGACGATCAGCAATAAGAAAATAATAACTGCCTGCGGCCAAGCTTCTTTTAAATATTTAAAAATCTGACCCATACCTTTCTTTCCCTTCCACAATTTTCCTCACATTAATCTAAATTGTATTTTTACGTTAGATACAAGTCAATTAAAAAACTATAAACTTTTTCAAAATTTGAAATACCTACAATTCTTTCTCATAACAAAGATAATGATGCCCCCAAAGATCCGTTTCCCCTTTTAACTCAAAAGAAAGTTTCTCATAGGATTTTCTGGCTCGGTAATTAACTTCAGCCACCAGATAATGCACACTTTTAAATCCCTGTGCTTTCAGCACCTTCTGCATCTTCGTAATTAAAAGTCTTGCCAGTCCCCGGTTCTGGTATTCCTTTGCCACCACCAGTCTTGCCAGTTCTGCTCCCGGCATCCATTCTTTGTTCCAGCAGGAAAGTCCGTCAATATCCTCATCACGATCCCTTGCAACTATGCCCATGATTTTTCCGTTTTCATCCCTTATGCCATACAGACAATGTTCTTCTATATCCTCTTTGATCTGTGCTTTCTGAGGGTAGTATTCATCCCAAACACAACCGGGTTCCCCAATGGCTTCCTGATACAGTCCAAAGGCCTCGTCCAGTTCCTCTATCCCCAATTCCGTCAGTTCCACTTACGATTCCTCCTTCTTGACATTTCCCTTTTTATCGTACCAGACCTCACCATTTGTAAGCAGGTAATCCTCCCCGGAAAGTATGGCCCTGCAATAGTCCTCTCCGGAAGACAGTTTACGAGAAAATGCCACACCGCCTCCAAGCAGTTCGGTAGTATGAATATCGGACCCCGCTGTCATAGGCAGATTATGTTTCGTTGCATAGGCAATGGCACGCCTGTCATAGAGTGGATTGTTATGGCTTGCACTCTTTGAATTAGAATGGGTAGCATTCACACCTTCCACCCCATCCACCCAGTCCGGAAACACCTTCACTTCCGAAATATACCAGGCTTCCCTGTAAGGATGAGCCTGAATCACCATACCTCCTGCTTCATGCACCAGCCGATACTGCTCTTCGATAGAGGCATCCTTAATTTCGGGGTGTGCAAGCAGCCATTCGGGCGAAATTCCATAAATCAGAAACTCCGGTCCGCCATACCCTGCTTCATAGCCGAAAAATACGGCAAAATCATTGGCATCTCCCCAGGCTTTTGCATCCTCATATCCTTTCTTAAATTCTGTCACAAACTCTTCCCATGGCAGCGTATTGTCAACGGCACAGTTCCCGTACCAGTTATGATCCGTCACAAATATGCCGGCATATCCTGCTTCCTTTGCTGCCTTCGCCATTTCCCGTCCTGTGGACTTTGCGCATTTACTTCCCTGGCAGGTATGTAAATGAGTTTCATATAAATAAGGATAATTCTTCTGCATTTGTTTCTCCGTATATTCCCTTCAAAATTCTGCCATAATAAGACCATGTCCATCATACACCCGGTGGGTAATATTTTCCAGAAAAAATAATTTTAAAAAACCCATAAATACCATGTATATTTTTCGTAACTCTTTTGTTACAATAAAAATACTACATGTTTTACGGAGGTTATTATGAAAAAATTAACAGTATTATTATTAACCGGTGTTATGGTTCTTTCCCTTGTTGCATGCGGCAGCAAAAAAGAGGACGACACCCAGAATCAGACTCCTTCCACAGAGGTTTCCGATACCATGGAATCCGTGGAAGATTCTGTAGAAGATACCGAAGATAGTACCGGCACAGAGAGCGATGGTGCGGCAGAAGATAACGGTTCCGAGAGCGGTTCTTCCGATGATCCGGTTGCCGTTTTAAGCAGTGCATGGAATCTTTTTGAGGAAGAGGACAAATTCCCCGCTGCCGGTGGTGACTTCTCGGAAGAAAACAATAAAATGGACGAGCCCTCTGCTTATAGTCTGGAAGATGCCGAAGCAGTGGATGCTGCTCTGGGACTTCCTGCAGATGTTTTGGATAAAGTAGATTCTGCTGCTTCTCTTATGCATATGATGAATGCCAATACCTTTACCGGTGCCGCTTTCCATGTGGCAGACGAAGCAGACGTCATGGATGTAATAAACGCGCTGGACACCCATATTTCCGAAAGACAGTGGATGTGTGGTTTCCCGGACAAATTAGTGATTATCCGGGTGGATAACACCGTAGTTTCCATGTTCGGTAAAACCGACAATATCGAAAACTTCAAGAATAAGCTGATGGAAGCTTATCCCAATGCTTCCGTGGAAGTAGAAAAAGATATTTTGTAATTGAACAAGGATATTGTATAACGATAGGAGTATCTTATGATTTTTTCCAGTATTCCGTTTTTATTCTATTTTTTGCCTGTTGTAATCCTGTTTTACTTTTTGGCACCTGAGAAATTGAAAAATGCGGTCCTGCTTTTCTCCAGTTTGTTTTTCTATGCCTGGGGGGAGCCCCGCTTTTTGGTTTTCATGATGGTTTCCATTCTGCAGGGTTACATTTGCGGGATACTGATTGAAAGGTACTCCGATAGTAATCCCAAACGGTCAAAAATCATTTTGACCGTTTCTGTTTTGTTTAGCCTTTTCCTTTTAGGCTATTGCAAATATACGGACTTTTTTCTTGCAAACTTTAATGCATTAACCGGAATGTCCGTTCCCCTGCTTAAGATTGCTCTGCCCATCGGAATCAGCTTCTATACCTTTCAGATTTTAAGCTACACCGTGGATGTTTACAGAAAGGATGTCCCGGCACAGAAAAATCTCATAGATTTTGCGGCTTATGCTGCCATGTTTCCCCAGCTCATCGCAGGTCCCATCGTGCGCTATGCCGACATAGCACCGCAGCTAAAAAAACGAACCCACAGCATAGAAGAAATCTCTCTGGGAATCCGTCGTTTTGTACTGGGGCTTACCAAGAAAATCCTTCTTGCCAATACCTTAGCCCAGCTGGTCAATATCTATAAAGCAAGTAACGATAAATCCCTGGTCTTTGCCTGGGTTTATGCCATTGCCTATACCCTGCATGTTTACTTTGACTTTTCCGGTTATTCGGACATGGCCATCGGACTTGGGCATGTATTTGGCTTCCAATTTCCGGAGAATTTTAATTACCCCTACATTTCGAGAAACATCACGGAGTTCTGGCGCAGATGGCATATGACCTTAGGCTCCTGGTTTCGGGATTATCTCTACATCCCGCTTGGAGGAAACCGGGTATCCAAACCGAAATGGATTTTTAACATTCTGATTGTCTGGATGGCAACCGGGTTCTGGCATGGCGCAAGCTGGAACTTTATTTTGTGGGGCCTTTACTTTGCCATTCTCCTTGTTCTGGAAAAACTGTGGCTGTTAAAGAAACTACCGAAAAGCGGGGTTATCCCCCATCTTTATGTAATGTTTTTTGTACTGCTTAGTTTTGTATTCTTTGATTCTCCAAACGTGCCGGCAGCCCTTGCAACCCTTGGGTCCATGTTTGGATTTGCAGGTCTTCCGCTTATAAGCACCGAAACCCTGTATTACCTAAGCAGTTATGCCATTCTTATTCTGATTGGCCTTCTCGGTTCCACCCCGCTTCCCGCAAAAGCGGCAAAAAAATGGTTTGGCGAAAGTTTTCTAGAGCCCGCCGTTTTGCTTGCACTGCTTGCCGTTTGCAGCGCATTTCTGATTGACGGTTCCTTTAATCCGTTCCTGTATTTCAGATTCTAAGGAGGTATATTATGCGGACGAAAATTAAAAATTACATCACCTGTTTTGCCACCGCTTTCTTCCTCTTTGGATTTCTTTTGTGGGGCATCATAGCACCTGACAAAGACGTAAGCACCAGTGAACGGAGACCTCTTGCAAAAATGCCCACGCTTACCATGGAATCCGTATTGGACAATAAATTTATGAGCGATTTTGAAAATTATACCCTGGACCAGTTTCCTCTGCGGGATAACTTCAGGACATTAAAGGCAATGGTTTCTTTCTATGTTTTCAGACAAAAGGACAACAATCAGATTTATGTAAATGACGGCTATGCAGCCAAGATGGAATATCCGTTAAATGACTCCTCCATTACTTATGCAGGAAAACGTTTCGGGTACTTATACGATACCTATATGGCAGACAAAAACATAAATGTATATCTGACGATTGTCCCTGACAAAAGCTATTTTCTGGCAGACAAAAACAGCTGCCTTTCCATGGACTATGAAGAGTTTGTTCGTAAGATGTGCGCAGAGACACCTTTTGCAGAATATATCGATATTATGCCGCTTTTATCCATAGACGATTATTATGCTACGGACACTCACTGGCGTCAGGAAAAGCTTCTGCCTGTAGCCGGATATCTGGCAGAAGCCATGGGCGGCAGCCTTAAAGAATCCTATTCCACAGCACAACTGGATAAACCGTTTTACGGGGTGTACTACGGGCAGTCTGCTCTCCCCCTTCCGGCAGAAAATCTCTACTATCTGGAAAGTCCCTTTTTGGATGCCTGCGTGGTAAAGGACTTTGAAACAGGGGATACCATGCCTGTCTATGATTTGGAAAAAGGGCATGGAAACGATCCTTACGAGCTATACTTATCCGGGTCCAAATCCCTGATTGAAATCACCAATCCAAACGCATCCACCAATAAGGAACTGATTCTTTTCAGGGATTCCTTCGGCAGCAGTATTGCTCCCCTTTTCGCCGAAAACTATGCAAAAGTAACTCTGGTGGACATTCGCTATATTGCGCCGCAGATTCTGGGACGCTTCATAGAGTTTGACGACCAGGATGTTCTTTTCCTGTACTCCACAAGTGTCTTAAACAACAGCACTACTTTGAAATAACCAAAAGAAAAATCTCCGTTTACCCTACACAGTTAAACGGAGATTGTTTTGACTATTAATTGGAAAATGTAGATACTTCAAAAGACAATTCTATGACCTTATGTATTTCTGCCGCCTGTCCCTCTTTTGTAGTTACAGTACCATCATAAGTTAAATATGTTTTTCCATCTCTTATTTCATGCGATACATAAACTTGTTTTGGATATACATAATCAGTTTCAAGTAAAGTCTGATAGGTAACTACTTTATCATACCATTCTTTTTCTCTGTCATGGTACTCTTTTGGCATTCCAAATCGGGAACATTGTGTCGTTAACCAAAAATTTTGTACTATATCATCACCATTTTTACGAGTGCTAGTATGCAGATACATCTTGGGATTTTTATATATAACATACTCATTAATCAAATGATAACCAAGCACACCACATACCACAAAAATCAGAAGAAAAACCCAAAATTTTCCCGGTATTTTCTTATTCATTATTCTTTTTATAGTGTCCTTATTACACATTCCCTATCCCCCTGTACCAAACTCCACTTGTCCATGTACTAAAATTAAAGGAAGTAATTATGTTTGCCCCCTCATATGTTGTAATTCAATATTATTATCTTTTCTTTTCAACGTCAAGTTGTATAAAAATCTACTCCTTATCTTTTATTCCCTGTTTTTCAGGGCATCACTCATAGGAATCTTTTGTACCTTCCGTACATGAAAAGAATTAATCACGAAGTATGCCCCAATGCCGACTACCGCAATAAAGACATAGACCCATGCCGGCAGATAGAACGGAACATATCCTTCGATCATACCGGTGATGGAGTCCATCAGGGCTCCAAACCCAAGATGCTGCAAGGGCAGACATACCAGCACGGAAAGAATAACGGTTATGCCGGTGGCATGAAGGTAAAGACTTCCTGCTTCCTTGCTGTTATAACCAAAGACCTTCATAAAGGAAATGTAAAGCGCATTCTTCTCAATTACGGTCTTGGTTAAAATATACATCAGAATCATGTATATCACCACGGAGGAAATGCTGAACACTTTAAGAACCGTATCAAACATATCCATCAATTGCCCGGTTGCCCCGATTATGTCGCTTCTTGTAAGATACTTCGCAAGATATGCCTCGTCGATCGTCAGCTTTTCATTGGAGACCAGACAGTTGAAATCTTCTGCATCGGCGCCTAACAGTTTATTTAAAACTTCTCTCTCCATAAAGATGCCAAGCGTACTGTCGTAATCACAGACTGCCGTAATCTTAAAAGTATATTCCTTGTCAAAATAACTGTCTTTCAGGGTAATTTCATCGCCCGCCTTCAGTTTCAGTTTCTTTGCCATGGGCTCTGTAATGACTGCTTCCTCCTCTTTTGCCGAGGGCACATAGTCAAAGAAGCTGCTGTTTTTCTCCACTCCCATCAGAGTGATTTCGATATCCTTATCATACTGTTTGCTGTAGGTACTCATGGAGTACATCTTAACCTTTTCGCCACCCCCTGCCTCCACCGGTGCTTTTAAGATATATTGATATTCATACGGCAAAGTTTGGTCAATATTCTCCACATAATGGTCCAGTAAGGGGCCCAGTCCCACACCAAACATTAAAAGCAGACCGGACAGATAAATACCGACAAATAAAATCAGATAGCAGATCTTATTTTGCAGAATCACCCGAATGCGAAAACGGCTCATAAAAGATAAGTCGGGAAGTTTTACCACCTTTTTCTGTTTTCCCTTCTTTAAATCCTTACGCAAAAACTTAAGGGGACTTAAAACCAGCTTGTTATACAAGAGAACCACATTGATTATCACCATAATCACAACAGGCGCAATCGTTGTGATTGCAAAAGCCCGCATGGAAAACTGTATGGCAATGGGCGGCAGACAATAGGAAGAATAGTACATGGAAAGAAAGGGCTCAAGCATGACGGTATAGCCCAGGATATTTCCCACAATCGCTGCCACAACCGTTACCAGTAAAGTAGGCCGCAAATAATGCCAGATCATTTCCGCGCGTGTGTATCCAAGAGCTCTTAATGTACCGATTACCGTAGCCTCTTTTTCAATCGTATTTCCGGTCAGCACGGCAAACACAAAGGCAATGATGACAAGCAGTATGTAGAGAAATACTTCCATCATGGGACCATCCTTACCCATATCATTTTTCAGAAAACTGATACACTGGTTGTGGTCCGCACTAAGAAAGTTCTGTAAAAGGCACCCGTTCATCACCAGACTCACCTGCATATCCTCTGCCAGTTCCTTTTTTTCCTTATCGCTCAGGTCCCGGTCTTCGAAGCGGTAACTGTAATGATGTGTAATCTGACTTTTATCAAACCTCTCAAAGCCTTCCCTGCTTACCATGGCTACTCCAAAGCCCTGTACATCCATGACCAGGTCCTGATTGGACTTAAACAGGGATGTATAATCTGCAAAAGCTGCCAGACCGCTTACCTGAAACCTGTTACCGCACAGGGTAATGCTATCCCCCACTTTTATATCATGGTTGTCGGCGAACAGCCGGTCCAGAATAATTTCTGATTCGTTCTTTGGTGCTTCGCCTTCAAAAATATCATAGAGATTCAGTGTCTCTCTTTCGTTGTAAACAAGAACCTTCGCTTTTTCTAAAAACTCATTCTCGGTAACATAAAAATTTTCTTCCAAGAGAATTTGGTTTTCCTCAAAAAACTTTTTCGCATCCTCCGGCATTTCCTGTAAAAGTTCGAAATTACCATCTTCCGTCATGCGCGTATTTTCCTGATTTTTCAGGGTAATATCCGCACTGCTTAAGGTAACCATGAATGCAGAGCCTACAAAAATAATACATGCCAGAATGACAAAAATTCCAAGATACTTTCCTGCATTTTCCTTTATTTCGCGAAACACTCTTCTGTTTAATGGATTTTTCATGATATCACCTCTTCCTACCACTCTAAATCTGCAGCATGGATGGGTGTCTCGTTTTCATAATTTTTTACAATTTTACCGTCCCGCATGCGAAGCACCCTGTTTGCCATGGATTTAATCGCATCGTTATGAGTCACGATTAAAATGGTATTATGATATTTCGCGTTAATATCCTCAATCAGTTTCAAAATTTCCTTTGATGTGGAATAATCCAACGCACCGGTGGGTTCATCACATAAAAGCAGGGAGGGATTCTTAACCAGTGCACGACCGATAGCACATCTCTGCTGCTGTCCGCCGGATAATTGGGAAGGAAGTTTATCCCTGTGTTCATAAAGCCCCAGCGTCTTTAAAAGATCGTTGATTTCGAGGGGCTTATCCGAAAGGTATGCACACACCTCTATGTTTTCTTTTACCGTTAAATTGGGAATCAGATTATAGAACTGGAAGACAAATCCTAAATGGTTTCTTCTGTAAAGAGTAAGCTGCTTTTCATTCATATCATCGGTGCAGTCATCCCCGATGTCAATGCATCCCTCATCCGCAGTCTCAATGCCCCCGATGATGTTTAACAGAGTGGATTTTCCGGAGCCGGACGGTCCTAAAAGAACACAGATTTCCCCGTCTTTAATCTCACAGTCAATTCCCCGTAAAACCTCTACGCGGCTCTCTCCTTCTCCATAAAATTTGTGCACATTGTTAATCTTCAGTTTCATACTTTTCCTCCTTAAGTTTTTTTGTTCGCACTCCGTATTCTCGTTTTGTAATACATACACAACAGAAAGCGGGTACAGTATGCTGTACCCGCCGGATAAACAATGTTTAGGGACCAGTACAGCATAAGCCATACTTAAGTCTCATCAATTAAGGTAAGCCAGGATTTACACTGCATTGCAGTCACCAGGATGTTGACCTACCACACTTTCGTGCCGATTACTCCCCTAAGGATTATTGACAGATTAACAGATAGTTTTCTATATGTCAATCTGTTTTTGAAAAAATCGAATAGAAATATTTGTTTTGCATAAATTATGTTTTATTTTGCCAAAATTACAGATAACTAACTTGCATTTACCTCTTTAAATACACAAAAAAAGATGCTATACTTTATTTATAGAAAAATATTCCCCAATCAAAATATTTTCTAAAAATTATACATACAGGAGGGGTGTAATATGACATACGAAGAATTGGTACTCAAGGTACGTGACGTCTATGAATATGCAGACGCAAGAGAAGTATATGAACATGTTGCGGTTCAGGTGAACGTAACCGGAGAAGCAGCCGGGGCATTTTATATTGAAATTGCCAACCGCCAGGTTTGTGTAGAACCTTATGATTATCATGACCGGGATGCCCTTGTTACCGCAGACACCTCGGCCATTCTGTCCGTTCTGGATGGTAGTTTGGATTATAAGACTGCCATTTCCTCAGGAGTTTTTCACGTGGATGGCAATCCTGACAAAATTGCTCTGTTTAATAAAGTTAAATTATCCAAACGGAAAAAACACAAATAATATTTGGTATAGGGGGTGCATCAGGCATGCACCCCCTTTTTCTTTCTGTTTATTTGCATATCATTCCATACATTTCCGGTCGTCTGTCGCGGAAGATTCCCCACGCCAGCCTGTTTTCCTTCATAGCATCCAGGTCATAGGTATGAAGCAGTATCTGTTCTGTAACCTTATCTGCCTCTTCCACCAGGTCACCGGTTTCGTCCGTCATAAAGGAAGAACCATAAAAAACAAGTTCCGAGGACTGATTTGCATTTTCCTCACAGGGTTCTACTTTTTCTAAGCCAATCCTGTTTGCTGCGATCACCGGCATCAGGTTGGATGCGGCATGTCCCTGCATGACTCTTCTCCAATGACCGGAGCTGTCCGTATTTAATATGGGTTCGGAACCGATGGCGGTGGGATACAGAATCATTTCTGCACCGGCTATGGCAAGGCAGCGGGCAGTTTCCGGAAACCATTGATCCCAACAGATTCCAATCCCGATTTTTCCATACCTTGTCTCATAAACCTGAAATCCGGTATTCCCCGGTGTAAAATAGAATTTTTCCTGATAGAAATGGTCATCCGGAATATGCGTCTTGCGATAAACTCCAAGAACCGCTCCATCTGCGTCAATACACGCTATGGAGTTGTAGAGCACGTTGCCCTCCTTCTCATAAAAGCTGACAGGCAATACCACATTAAGTTCCTTTGCCAGCCGGACACCCATCTGCACTGCCGGATTCTCCATGGCAGGCAGCGCATATTCATAAAAATCATAGCGCCTCTGCTGACAGAAATATTCTCTTTCAAACAGTTCCGGAAGAAGGATCACGCCAGCTCCTTTACTTGCTGCCTCCCGTATCATATTCTCCGCTTTATTCAGATTTTCTTCTACAATCCTGCTGCATTTCATCTGGATTGCAGCTACGGTTACCTTTCTCAAAATAATACCTCCCTTTCATAACAGGTATATTGGGAACTCCCCTCTTTCGCCGGTATCTGCTGGGTAATACAATGAATATTACCGCCCCCCAGCAGAATGTCCCTGGCGGGAATCGGTACAATTCTTCTTTCGGGACAAAGTTTCTCCAATATAGCTGCTGCCCGTTCATCGCTCTCTCTGTTTTCCCCGCCAAACGCCGGCAGTAATATGGCATCATTGGAAAAATAGAAATTCACATAGGATGCCGCCAGCCGTTCCCCGGCTTCACGATTATCCTCCCCCTCTGCAAACACATAGCCGGCCAAATCTTCTTCCTCTACTAAGACCGGCACATCGGGAATCGGTAATTTATGGATAATGATTCTGCGCCCCTTCGCATCAGTTTCTTTTTCCAGTACCTTAAGACTTTCCATGGAAAGCGCATACTGCGGGTCACTTTCATTGTCCGTCCAGGCAAGTACCACTTCTCCGGGACGGATAAAGGCACACACATTATCTACATGCTCATTGGTTTCATCCTGATAAATTCCTCTGGGAAGCCAGATGATTTTTTCCGCCCCCAGATATTCTTTTAATTTTTCGGTAATTTCCTCTTTCGTCATTTTGGGATTTCTGCCACCGCTCAGTAGACAGGCTTCGGTCACCAGCACGGTTCCCTCCCCATCGCTGTGGATACTGCCGCCCTCCAACACAAAGGGTGTTGCATCATAAATGTCATACCCCAATCTGTCCGCAATTCTTTGGGCAAAGGCATTATCTTTCTCCCAATCCTGATACAAACCGTCAAAACTGCCGCCCCAGGCATTAAACTCCCAGTTTACGGCACGCACCTTTCCTGCACCATTTTTCACAAAAGTAGGTGCTACATCCCTTGCCCATGCATCGTCCGATTCCATCGAAAAGATAGTGACATTGGGAATGTCCGCAAGCATTTCCCTTGCAGATTCTATCGCCGCTTCTTCTGCTGCCACATATACATTCTCACTCTTTGCAATTTCTTTTATAATAGCTACAAATGCACGTCTGGCTGCCTTAGCCTTATTCGGCCAGGAGCCGGGACGCACAGGCCAGATCATAATGCATCCGTCCTGCGGTTCAAATTCTCCGGGCATGAAAAATCCATCCGCCTTCGGTGTACGATTTAATACCATTACCTGCTCGTATTATCCAATGCTTCCTATGAGACCGGATAATTTTCCTTTCCAAATTTTTCCGCTAAGAAAGTCTCCCCTTAAAATCCTCATAGGAGAATCTGCGGATTAATTTATACTCTTTATTTCCGGTAAGTAATACAATATCCGGCAGAGGAATGCCGTTGAAAGTATTATTCTTTACCATGGAATAAATCGCCATGTCTTCAAATACAAGACGGTCTCCCACCTTGATTTCCTTTTCAAAGCTATAATCCCCGATTACATCACCTGCAAGGCAGGTAAGGGAAGAAATGCGATAAGTAAAAGGCTTTTCTCCTGCCGGATAGCCTCCGCGAAGAGGCGGCCTATAAGGCATTTCCAGAACGTCCGGCATATGACAGGCGGCAGAAGCATCCAATACAAGAATTTCACAGGTATTTTGCACTTTATCCATGACCTCCGTCACCAGATATCCCGCATTTAATGCAATGGCCTCACCGGGTTCCAGATATACTTCCACACCATATTTCTCTTTGATGTATTGAATAAGTTCGATTAAGACCTCCACCTGATAATCCGGTCTGGTGATATGGTGACCGCCCCCCATATTGAGCCATTTTACCTTATGGAGCCAGGGTCCGAACTGTTCTTCCACAGCCCGGAAGGTTTTGACCAGATCCTCCGCATTCTGCTCGCAAAGCGTGTGAAAATGAAGGCCTTCGATTCCCCCTTCGCCATACGGCATATCTTCACGAAACTGTTCCCGCACCACACCCAGTCTGGAACCGGGTGCACAGGGGTCATAAATGGCATGGCCTTCTTGTGTGGAGTACATGGGATTTATTCGGATTCCCACACTCACATCCTTGCACATCTCTTTATATTTTTCGTATTGTGCAAAGGAATTAAAAATAATGTGGTCGCAGATTTTCACCAGTTCCTTCATATGCTCTTCTTTGTACGCAGGTGCAAAAACATGATTTTCCTTTCCCATTTCCTGCGCCCCGAGTCTGGCTTCATACAGTCCGCTGGCTGTGGTTCCGCTGATGTATTCTCCGATTAACGGATACAGGGAAAACATAGAAAAAGCCTTCTGCGCCAACAGAATGTGACATCCGCTTTCTTTTTCCACTCTCTGTAATATTTTTAAGTTGTCTATTATTTTTTCTTCATCCACCACGTAACAGGGTGTCTGTAAATTATCTAATTCTTTCATTCTTTTCCCGCCCGTTACAAGTTACACAGCATTATTTATAGGCTTCTTACGCAACCGTTTCCGGGTTTTCCACTACTACCCAGGGAAGACCGTACTTATTTAACATGTCCATAAAAGGATCGGGATCGAATTCTTCCACGGTAAAGACGCCGTCCCTGTCATAGGTTTTATTGAGAACGAGTGCTGCCCCAATCATGGCCGGTACACCGGTAGTATAAGAAATCGCCTGGGAGCCAACCTCTTTATAGCATTCCTGATGATCACATACATTGTAAATATATATGGTCTTCTCCTTACCATCTTTTCTGCCGGTAAAAATGCAACCGATGTTAGTCTTACCCACGGTTCTGGGTCCGAGAGAAGCAGGGTCCGGAAGCAGTGCTTTTAAGAACTGGATGGGTACAATCTCTTTCCCCTCAAACAGAATGGGAGAGGTGGAAAGCATTCCTACATTTTCCAGGCATTTCATATGGGTTAAGTAACTTTGCCCGAAGGTCATAAAGAAACGGATTCTCTTCACGCCGGGTATATTCTTTGCAAGGGATTCAATTTCCTCATGATGAAGCAGGTACATATCCTTCCTGCCGACTTCCGGGAAATTATATTCTCTCTTTATCTCCATGGGCTTGGTTTCCACCCAGTGACCGTTTTCCCAGTAAGAACCGTTTGCGGAAACTTCCCGCAGATTGATTTCCGGATTAAAATTGGTTGCGAAGGGATATCCATGGTCGCCCCCATTACAGTCCAAAATGTCAATGGTATCAATTTCATCAAAATAATGTTTCAGGGCATATGCCGAAAATACGCTGGTTACTCCGGGGTCAAAACCGCTTCCCAAAAGCGCCGTAATACCGGCCTTCTCAAATTTTTCCTTGTAGGCCCACTGCCAGGAATAATCAAAGTATGCGGTAAAGCCTTCTTCTTTACAGCGTTTCTCATAAACGGCTCTCCACTTTGGATCGTCGGTATCTTCCGGCTCATAATTTGCGGTATCGATATAATCCACCTTGCAGGCCAGGCAGGCATCCATAATGGTCAGATCCTGATAGGGAAGTGCCACATTCAAAACCGCATCGGGCTTGTAAGATTCCATGAGGGAAATCAGTTCCTCCACCTTGTCCGCATCCACTTTTGCAGTCGTAATTTTGGTCTTGGTAGTACCCTCCAGTTTTTCTTTCAATGCATCACATTTTTCTTTGGTTCTGCTTGCAATACAAATCTCGGTAAAGGTGTCGCTGTTCTGGCAACACTTATGAATGGCAACGCCTGCCACACCGCCACATCCGATAATTAATAATCTGCTCATTATTTCTCCTCCTCTTCTAACATATCTTCCACATATCTGGGCAGCATAAATGCCCCTCTGTGCAAATTGGTTGTGTAATACCATGTTTTGATATTTCTTGCATTCCATCTCTCTGCATTAAAATCATTCAGGGGATGGTATTTTTTTGAAACAAATCCAAACAGCCAGTAACCCGAAGAACAGGTCGGGATATGGGCCTGATAAACGCGGCTTATGGGGAAACTATGGCTGGCCTTCCTGTGCATGGCTCTGCAGGTATCCTCATCCTCGTCATAGAAGGGACTACCATGCTGGTACACCATGATGCCATCCTCACGGAGTGCCTTATAGCAGTTGCCGTAAAATTCCTTGGTAAAAAGCCCTGCGGTATGTCCTAACGGATCAATGGCATCATTGATAATCAAATCATATTCTTCATGTTTGGTACGTAGGAAACGAAGTCCGTCCCTGTTATAAACGGTTACCCGCGGATCCTCCAGTCCTCTTGCATTGTCAGGAAAAAATTCCTTACAGACATCCACAAAAACCTTGTCCGGCTCCACCACATCAATCTGTTTGATTTCCGAATAGTAAGACAGTTCACGGGCAACTCCTCCGTCCCCGCCACCGATAACAAGCACTTTTTCCACATTGGGATGCACTGCCATGGGCACATGGACAATCATTTCGTCGTAGGTAAACTCATCCTTTTCCGAAAAGACAATACTGCCGTCAGAACTGATAAACCGCCCAAACTCCTCAGATTCAAATACATCCAGTCTCTGATAGTCTGTTTGTTCACCAAATAACTGTCTGGTAACTTTTACGGAAACTTTCACACGCTCCGTGTGATAATCTGAAAACCAAAGTTCCATAACTTCTCCTTCCTACGCAAGTACGTTCAGATATTCCATATACGGGTCCTGGGTGCCCTGCATGGAACACCCTTTCTCTTTTGCATAAAGAATATAGCTGATAATTTCATCGGTAATGAGTTCCCCCGGTGCCAAGATGGGAATTCCGGGAGGATAGCACATGACAAACTCACTGCAGATTCTGCCCCCAGTCTCCCGGATAGGCAGCGCCTTTTTCTCCGCATAGAAGGCTTTCTGCGGGGATACCAAAACCTTCGGTGCAATATATTCACTTGCCATCAGACTGGCCGGATCCTTGGAATAAAGACGCTTGATATCCGCCAGTGCACCTACCAGCCGTTCGATATCCTGAATACGGTCGCCAATGGAAATATAGGCAAGTACATTGGCTATATCACCAAATTCAATCTGAATATCATATTCATCACGAAGCAGGTCATACACCTCTATGCCCGCAAGCCCAATGCCTCTGGTGTATACCGAAAGTTTGGTAACATCAAAATCGTAAATGCTTTTTCCATTTACGATTTCGGCACCATATGCATAATATCCGCCAATGGCGTTGATTTCTTCCCTGGCATACTCTGCCATTTCCTTTACTTTTGCAAATGCCTCGGCACCGCGGAGTGCCAGATTTCTTCTGGAAATATCCAGACTCGATAATAACAGGTAGGATGCGGAAGTTGTCTGAGTCAGGTTGATAATCTGGCTCACATACTCCCAGTTTACAGTCTTATTCACTAAGAGCAGGGAGCTTTGCGTCAGGGAACCTCCTGACTTGTGCATGGATACGGAAGCCATATCCGCACCGGCTGCCATCGCGGAAACCGGAAGTCCCTCCCCAAAGTACAGATGGGTTCCATGGGCTTCATCCACAAGCACTAACATCTTATGTTCATGCGCCAGTTTTACGATGCCTTTTAAGTCTGAACAAATCCCGTAGTAAGTCGGGTTGTTCACAAATACACAAACCGCATCCGGATTTTCATGGATTGCTTTTTCTAATTCCGGCAATTCCATCCCCAAGGAAATCCCCAGTTTCTCGTCCACTTCGGGGTTCACGTATACGGGTATCGCACCACACAAAACCAATGCATTGATAACACTTTTGTGCACGTTTCTCGGAAGGATAATTTTATCACCGGCACGGCATGCGGTAAGTACCATGCTCTGTACTGAAGAGGTGGTGCCTCCTACCATGAAAAATGCATGGTCTGCACCAAATGCCTCTGCCGCCAGTTCCTCTGCCTCCTTGATTACCGACATGGGATGACATAAATTATCCAAAGGCTTCATGGAATTTACATCAAGGCTTACACATTTTTCTCCGAGCAGCTCCTTTAATTCCGGGTTCCCACGACCACGTTTGTGTCCCGGTACATCGAAAGGTACAATTCTCTGTTTTCTCAATCTTTCCAATGCTTCGTAAACCGGAGCATGCTTTTGTGCCTCCAGATTCATACTCTACCTCACTTATCGTAACTGATTTACTGAATACTTCCCTTTATTAACCCTCAGAGTACATTAAAAAAGGACAGGTGAAATCACCTGTCCCTAGCCTCGTTTTCATTTCCTTCGCCCTACCGCATAATGCCCCTCACGCTTCTGTGGCTGCGCATTCTGCACCTATATTGCGATGGAAACCATCCAAAACTATTCTTCGAGTTCTTAACAGCAAATATAACTGTGGCTACTCTTATTGACCGTTTCACAAGTGACGTGTACCCTACTTTGATTATAAAGTAATCGACTTATAAAATTTGAGCTTTTAACTCAATCAATAATGTGGCCTGTCGCCACTCGCGGCAGCTGCCCCGCCTGTCCGTATGGGCTTAACCTTTCGGTGGGCATATTTGCATGAATAGTTTTGGCATTCATGTACTGTCAAAATATCATATTTTATAAAAAAATGCAACTAATTTGTTTTTCATGCCTAATTCGCATTGACATGTCTGATTCAAATCAGCCTGACTAAACGTCATATTTTTCAATGACTGAAAGGGGAATTCCTGTCTCATCCGCAATCACTTCCGGAGTCTTTCCTCTGTCAAGATTCCTCTTTATCAATTCCTCCAAGATTTCCTGACGTATCTCTTCCTTTACCTCGGAGCGAATCTCCTCCTTTACTTCTTTGCGGACTTCCTCCTTTACCTCTTTGCGGACTTCCTCCTTTACCTCTTTGCGGACTTCCTCCTTTACCTCTTTGCGGACTTCCTCACGCATTATTTTAAGTTCCGACTTTCGCCATTCCTGCTCATCAATTTCATATTTACTCATGTTGATTGCCTCCACTCGGTTTTCCCTTAGGAAATCGGTCAGGATATCCTTTGCGATACATTCATCTACCGCAACGGATACCGCTTTGGTTAAATCCGGACCATCCTCCCTAAGATGACTCCGGACACAGTCTACAAAGAGCATATACTCCCTTAATGTTCGACAGTTTTCCATCAGTTCCTTATTGTTCCCGTGGTTAATGTTTAATACGGTTACTTTCAGTTCCAGTGCCGGATCGCTCTCCTGTGTGTAATACGCATCGGAAAGATACAGGATTTCTTTCTCCGGTCTTTCCTTAAGCCCGTTATAAAACACGGTAAATCGCGGTGCCGGTATCTGAATCAGGGATGATGAGTAGATATTCTTCGTATCCACCAGTTTCCGGTACTCCTCTGCCACGTAGAAAAAGTCCCTTAGCGGCATGTTCGGATTAAATGTAGACTGGTGCTCGTAAAGATACAGTCGCATATCGATCAGAAAGGCTAAATCATTCCTCATACGTACATAAATGACGTTTTCTAACGTGACTATTTCCAGTTCGTCCGGATCTGTATAATGGGATTTGTTCATCGCATTATACAATTCCAAAAGCTTCCTCCTGTCACGAAAAATCATTTCAAAGATGGAACTTTTGTAGTTCCGGTTTGCCACTGCCCGCCCCGGGGCTACCTTCCTTGCGGCATTTCTTGCCGCTTTCCTTTTGTTTCTTTTCATGGTACCTCCTTTGCAGGAGATAAGAAGCAAGCCGAATACCATGTCCCATCCGTCTAAATCCTTATCTCCTGCTCTTTGAATTAGTTGAATTTCAAGCATAGATTTAAGGAAATTAGAATAAACAGAAGTTTTAGAATGATTTCAGAAATATATGCTTTGGTATTATTATAAAGCATAATGAACTATAATTCAATACTGCTTTATCATTTTTACATAAATTTAATAATTAGCCTGACTGCCATTTCCACACCGTTTACAAGCATTTTGCTAAAACCACTTTCCACATGATTCGGATTCTTTACTACAATATGAAGATGCTTGCCACGGAAATCCTTTTCGATTTCAAATCCATCCCATTCAGAGGGAATGGAGGGAGCAACCCTAAGACCATAGAAGTCAGGACGCATACCCATAATAAACTCGACACAGCCTACAAATATCAGATAGAAAGTATATAAATCTTTCACGAGGTACATCATACATAAGGAATTTCCAACACTTTACAACTTTCCATTGACTTCTTGATTTTTAAGCATTATACGGCTTAACCAACCCAAAAATCAAAATAGACAAATCAGTCATGGACATACTACATATCCAGTGCGAAACCGCATTCTTGACGGATTTTCTGATTATGATAAAAAATTAATCAAGGTAAATAATTAAAAGACTCCGGTTTATAGCCGAAGTCTTTTTATTAAACAGCATCAAGACAAAAGGAACGTCCCTAACGTCAATTCCACTTCCGTCTTATCGGTCATGGCACTTTCCGGAATATAGTTATCTGGCATTTCCACGCCATTTACAAGCATTTTGGTAAAACCGCTTTCCGCATGGTTCGGATTCTTTACTACAATATGAAGATGCTTGCCACGGAAATCCTTTTCGATTTCAAATCCATCCCATTCAGAGGGAATGGAGGGAGCAACCCTAAGACCATAGAAGTCAGGACGCATACCCATAATACCCTCCACACAGCCTACCATAATGGTACTTGCGGTTCCGGTTAACCAGTGTACGTGGGAACGTCCGTGGTCAGGGCTTGCTTTTCCTTCGGTAAACTGGCCATAGCAATAAGGCTCGAGCTCACGAATTTCCGCTTTGTCATTCTGTGCTGCAGGTGCATTTTCCATGAAATAACCGAAGGCACGATTACCATGTCCCATTAGTGCTTCTGCCAAGATAATCCAACCCTGGGACTGGGAGAAAATACCTGCATTTTCTTTTACACCCTGGTTGTAAATAACAGCAAGTGCACCATCAAAGGAGTGTTCATGATAAGGAGGATCCATAAGCACTGCACCAAATTCGGTATTCAGCTGTTTATATACATTATCCAGGGCGAGCTCAGCCTGTTCTTTGGAAGCAAAACCACTGATAACCGCCCAGCTCTGGGGATTTAACCACATATTTGCTTCCGGGTCATCCCGGTGTCCGATGACTTCTCCACTTTCGGTGAAGCCTCTGATGAAGCGGTCCTCGTTCCAGCAAAGCTCTTCGATTAGCTTTCCTAATTTTTCCTGTCTTTCATCTAATTCCTTGATATAAGCTTCATCCTTCTTATATTCCGCAAACTTACGAAGAATAGTCATACCAAGGTAGTACTGTAATGCTACGAAGGAGGATTCTCCCTGTGCACCAAGTCTTAAGCAGTCATTCCAGTCAGCATATAAGCCTGCAGGCATACCGTGAGGGCCTAAATGATTCATGGAAAAATCAAGTGCTCTCTGTAAGTGATTGTAAACTGTACCCTCATCATGATTGTTTGCATAAGGAATGACTTCATCAAGGAATGCAAGGTTACCGGATTCGGAAACATATTTATAAACGGTAGGGAATAACCACAACGCATCATCCGCACGATAATGAGGATGTCCGGTAAGTTTTACCCATTCCGGATCATCAGGAGTACCGGAATCGCCGGGTACAAAATCAAACAATACCAAAGGAAGTCCACCACCGTTATCTACCTGAGCAGAAAGCATGAAACGAATCTTTTCCACTGCCATTTCAGGTGCAAGATGAATCACACCCTGGATATCCTGAACGGTATCTCTGTAACCATAACCGTTTCTAAGACCACAATATACGAAGCTTGCTGCACGTGACCAGATAAAGGTCATGAAGCAGTTGTAAGCATTCCAGGTATTAATCATGGTATTAAATTCTTTGCTGGGAGTCTTCACCTGGAAGTGGGAAAGTCTTGCATGCCAGTGTGCAATCAACTCTTCTAATTCTTTTGCACAGGCAGTGGCAACGTCTTCATAACCTGCCATGACAACTGCAGCTTCTTCGGGCTCTTTAAAGCCAAGAATAAATGCGATTTCCTTCGTCTGCCCGGGAGCAAGCTCGATTACTGTTGAAAGAGCTCCACAGGAGTTATCATTGTAGTTGTCTACATTGCCAAGGTCCCCTTCTAACACGCCTACAGGGTTGCTATAGTCATGATATCTTCCAAGGAAGCTATACTTAGAACCACAGTAAGAAGAAACCTTACCGCCTGCCAGACCGAAAATTCTGTCCGTGGGTCTCTTATTATCCACATATACCCCTTCCGGAAGCATATCCAGATTTCCGTGAACGGTGTGAACGATTCTGTTATCCACAAATTTTGTTCTGCCGATGAAAAGGGAATACTGAAGGTTTACCTGATCCTGTTCATAATTGCTGTTGTTTGTAAATTCACCATATCCGGTAACCGTTAGATTTCTCTTGGTGTTTCCGTTATTGGTAAGTTTAAGATTCCATACTTCATGGGTCTTATCAAGAGGGACATAGTAAAGAGCCTCGGAATGAATATCGCTGTAATCTGCAATCAGCTTCGTATAAGCAGTACCATGGTGGCATTCGCTTTTATAGGTTTCCAGATCCTTGCCTACCGGCTGCCAGGATGCGGACCAGAAATCCTTGCTTTCATTATCTCGGATGTAAATATATCTGCCCGGCTGATCAAAGTTATTGAATACATAACGAAGAATTCTTCCGTTGGCACCGGACTTTGCAAAACTGTATCCGCCTGCGTTGTTAGAAATGATTGCACCGTATTCCGGGGAACCTAAATAGTTTGCCCAGGGTGCGGGAGTTTTTGGATTGGTGATCACGTATTCTCTTTTCGCATCATCAAAATAACCATAATTCATTTGTGTAACCCTCCTGATTTTTATCACTGATTCAATACTACCTCAATCCTGTTCACCGGCTGGTCCAGCTTCTGCAGTTCTTTCTTGGGAAGTACTGCCATTCCATCCTTTATGGTAAGCGGAATGCAGCCGTTACAGGTTGCGGAACTTACTTTGTATTCATTATAATCTGCTTTGTCTTTGTTGTATACCGTAATTTCAAAGGTCTTTCCTGCATAGTGAAGACCAAGTGTGGCATGACCCTCTGCGTCGAACTGCTCCTTAACAAGTTTCGGTACAATGGTCAGATCACCAAGCATACCCTTTACACCGAATACTTCGGTAATAAAGGTCAGCATATACCAGCTTGCAGCACCGGTAAGGTAATGGTAAAGACCTCTTCCGTTTGCATCGAAATATTCCGGAATACCGGGATAAATCTTACTTGTTTCAAAGTCCATGGCATTGTCTGCCAGGGTTTGCAATGCCTTATATCCCTCTCTTACAAATCCCCGCTGATAAAGAGCATTTGCGTACATTACCGTCATGTGGGAGAAAACAGCACCGTTTTCCTTTTCCCCGTATGCAAATCCGAACATTCTTCCAAGATCGAATTTTTCTTCATGGAAATCGGTATTCAGACGATAACCGCCCGCTTCTTTTTTGTAGAGGTACCGGTCTGCTGCCCTGCAGATCTTGACAACCTGATCATCCGTGGCTGTTTTGCTCATAACGGCAAACACCTGACCGGTTAACATCATACGAACTTCATTCGGGAAATAACCCTCCACTTTATTCTTGTGATTATCGTAATAGCTGTTAAACCAGCCTTCCTCCTTATTATCACCGGTACCCTGAATCCATTCGGTCTTCTTAACATGTTCCTTGATCCAGTCTGCCTTACCGCGAAGATCATCGGCAAGTTCCATAATGTCAACAGAGACCTTTTTGCCGCTTACGGTATGTCCGCATAGTGCGGTGTAATCAGCGAGTAATTTTCTCTTCTCTCCGATGTTGTCATATCCTGTCATATCACTCGAAATCAGAGGTACCATTTCTTCCAGAAGTTCCACACTCTTCCAGCCGTATTTTTCTTTTAATACAACCAGCATATCTGCGATATCCGACATATTTCCTGCATAAGCGCAGGTAAATGCAATGCTTTCCCCATTTGCTGCTGCCATGTCCAGTGCATCGTTCCAGTCGGCTCCTCTTAACCGGATATGGTTATGGTCTCCCACCTCATAAAAAGCACATAACTGCTGCAGTAAAATGTGTTCCAGAATAGTGCCCTCATAAACCCTGCCATCCACTGTTTTTAAACGGACACCATAATTCTCATCCCATGCCTTGTCCAGTCCGGTTCCGCGGTTCTTCTGCTCATCCTTAAAATAACTTGCGGTTTCTTTGAGAATTTCTATGTCACCTGTCTGGTTAATGTAGAGTTTGGTCGTCATAAAGGGCCATACACCATGGTCCATCCAGACACGTGCAATACCATTGCGGTCTGCTATGAACTCACCCTGGTTTGTGCCAATGATGGTGGCATTGGTTCCGTCAATACGAACACCGCCGTAATTGTCCAGAATCATCTGTCTTACACCGTCCGGGTCCATAATGAGAAGGGAAAGACAGTCCTGCCATAAATCTCTCCAGCCTCTTCCGCCACGTCCGTAATCATGATGGGGCAGGAAGGAACATCCGTAGATTCTCCGAAGAAAGGGTTGGAAGCTTACCCAGCGCATAAATCCGTCAAACGCATCATTGCCTGTATCATAACTTACATTGACCTCGCTATTCCAGTACTGCTCCACTTCTTCCTTTGCAGTAAGTACTTTTTCCTCGGTATCGTATGCTTTTACAGCAGCCTCAATGTCAGTCTCATCAGCGGTAACTCCCATGATAATGGTATAACTTACCTTTTCCCCGGGATTTAAGGTTACCTCTGCAAAAGAAATTCCTCCGAGAGCTTCCTTTCCCTCTGCCCCGGCACCGGCTTTCACACCTTCTTCCCGAAAAAGAATTGCCTTGGGATGGGTTAATGTTCCACCCTCCCCAATAAATGATTCGGTTACCGGATAAAACTCTGCCGGCTTATTCCCTTTGCCATCCACACCGCAGACAAAATAGGTAAGTTCATTTTTTCTGTGTCCACGCTCATCAAAGGAAAGCGTAGGTTTTACGGTTACACCATATTCACCGGTTGAAATTCTGTGCAGAAGACTGGTTACATGTCTGTGATCCCGGATATTGTCCGCACTTCTTGCATACATGGGGATAGCTGCCGTATTCTTTAAGGTTTTTGCCCGACTGCCGGTATTGGTAATTGTGACCGCCATAATTTCTACATTGTGTGCAAGCGGCACAAAGGACAACACATCTGCCGTAAGACCATAGTTTTCAGAAACACGGTGCATATTCTGCCACATAAAACCTGCCGTAATTTCACTGTCATCCTGTTTATCCGTAAATTTTTGGAATTCCTGTTCCGCGGATGCACCCACTGCCGACCAGATGCCTTCCCCTTCCACATCTACCCAGAAGTTGCGTACGCTACGATTGTTATGAAGATTTTCCACGCTCACAGGCTCTAAAAGAAATGAATTCTGATCCAGTTTGCAGTCCCCGCCAAGGTTGGGAGTTACCGCACTCTTGATGCCCTTTTCACCTGCCACCGGGAAATAAAGATACTGATAATTTTCGGGCTGCTTCATGGAAAAAGTGCCCTGTTTGTTTAAGAATTTAATCTGACCCATAATACCCTCCTTCTCCTATGTGATAAGTATAACAGAGAGCATTTCTTTCTTATATAGTTTTGTTTACTTTTTTTATGTTTTTATGACTTGTTTTCTTCTATTCAGATACCTTTTACTCCGCAAATCTGCTTTCCTTTAATCGCGAAGCCGTTTCATAAATATTTTACATAAAAATATACAAATGCCAAAAGTCAGGATAAGGGATACCGGCTGTGCCTCCTGAATCCCTTTTATTCCCCTGTACTTTTCAAAAAGCAGGAGCGCCGGAATGAATAAAAGTCCGCTGCGCAGGCTGGAACTGAAACTTGCAAGCAGCCTTGCACCGGTGCTCTGGAACCCCATTTCCACCATCATGCTAAGCGGTACAAACAGTTGCGCCACACACATCAGTCTGAGGGCTCGGACACCCAATTCGATTACTCTTACGTCATTTCGCATTCCCTGAATCACAGGGGCGGCAAAGAGAAAGACAGGAACCGAAACTAAGAGCAGAACAACGGAGGAACCCAGATAGGCTTTCCAAAATGCTTCCCGCACCCGATTCTTCTTGCCGGCACCATAATTAAAACTGCTGATGGGCTGGAATCCCTGCCCAATCCCGATTGCCATCGCCATAGGGAAAAAACTGACCCTGGATACAATGCTCATCGCTGCTACGGCTTCATCCCCGTATGCCCCGGCTGTTCCGTTCAACAACATGGTAGCCACGCTGTTTAACCCCTGCCTGAGCAGACTGGGGAAACCGGTAGCCAGAACATTACCAATGGTAGGCAAATCCCTTGCAACAAACTTAAGGGAAATTCCGGTCTGCGTTTTTCCTCTTAAAAACATGGAAAGCAGAATGCAAAAACTGATGAATTGGGATACTGCCGTAGCAATGCCCGCGCCTGCTATCCCAAGCCCGAATCCAAATATAAGAAGGGCATCCGCACAGATATTGATTACTGCGCCTGTCATCATGCCTATGGTGCCGAGTTTTGCCTTGCCCTCATAGCGTAACAGATTATTCAATGTAAAACTTGCTGTAAAAAACGGTGCCGAAAGTATGATATAAGAAATATAGATTCCGGCAAAAGGAGCTATGGTTTCCGTACTTCCGAGAAGTTTTAACAGTTCCGGAAGAAACAGGGAACTTAAAATGGCAATCATAGTTCCAAAACCGAAGGATAAAAAGAACCCGGTAGAGGAGTACCGGGTTGCTTCATCTAAATCTTTACCACCAAGTTTTCTGGACATAATGCTGCCCGCACCCTGACCACACATAAATGCAAATGCCTGTAAGATTGTCATAAAACCGAATACTACCCCCGTCGCTCCGCTCTCGCTGGTACCAAGGGTACCCACAAAGGCGGTATCCACGATGTTGTAAATATTGGTCACCATCATACTGAGGATGGTAGGAACCGATAATGTGAACAAAAGCTTTCCCACCGGCTCCTTTGTCATCTTTTCAAATTGAATTTGCTGTGATCTGGTTTCTTCGCTCATTTATGTCGTCTTAATAATTCTCTTCCTTTATTTCAAAATAACTCTGAGGGTGTGCACACACCGGGCATACTTCAGGGGCCTTGGTACCCACAACAATATGTCCGCAGTTGCGGCATTCCCAAACCTTTACGGTACTCTTTTCAAATACCTGTGCGGTTTCCACATTCTGAAGAAGTGCACGATATCTTTCTTCATGTGCCTTTTCAATCGCACCTACTGCACGGAATTTTGCAGCAAGTTCTGAAAATCCTTCTGCTTCTGCGGTCTTTGCAAATTCTTCATACATGTCAGTCCACTCATAGTTTTCTCCGTCTGCTGCCGCAGCAAGATTTTCTTTGGTGTTCCCGATTCCCTGAAGTTCTTTAAACCACATTTTAGCATGTTCTTTCTCATTATCTGCTGTTTTCAGAAAAAGAGAAGCGATCTGCTCATAGCCTTCCTTTTTTGCAGTGGATGCAAAATAAGTGTACTTATTTCTTGCCTGGGATTCTCCGGCAAAAGCAGCTAACAAGTTCTTTTCTGTCTGTGTTCCGGTATATTTGTTTGCCATAATATTATTACCTCCAAGAATATATTTTACCCCTTTATTTTACTTTTATTGGGTCCGGTTTTCAAGTGAAATTTATCTTTATTTACATTTGCTCCACAAAATACTATAATATATTATATTATAAAATCCTATGACAGCGAGGTTTTTCAATGGAACCACCCAGACTGATAATCGTAATTCCATGCTATAACGAAGAGCAGGTTCTTCCTATGACTGCTCCTTTGTTTCTGTCCAAAATTGAAGAATTAATCGGTTTAAACAAGGTCGATGCATCCAGCCGGATTCTGTTTGTAAATGACGGGAGTTTAGACTCCACTTGGGACATTATCCAGACACTTTCCGGACAAAGCCCTCATTATTCCGGTATTTCCTTAAGCTGTAACCGTGGTCATCAGAATGCCCTGCTTGCCGGACTTATGGAAGCAAGAGAGTTTTGTGACATTACCATTTCCATTGACTGTGACGGGCAGGATGATATCAATGCCATAAATCAGATGGTGGACGAATACCTAAGTGGTGCTGAGATTGTTTACGGAGTACGGGACAACCGTGATTCAGACTCCTTTTTCAAACGCTCCTCTGCACAGTCCTTTTATAAACTCATGCACAGAATGGGGGTTAAAACCATCTATAACCATGCCGATTATCGGTTGGTATCCTCAAGAGTACTGAAAGAGTTCTCCCATTTTAAGGAAGTCAATATTTTCCTCCGGGGAATGTTCCCACTGGTCGGGTTTAAGAGCACCTGTGTGTATTACACGCGCCATAAACGAATTGCCGGCAAAAGCCACTATCCTCTCCGCAAAATGTTAGCTCTTGCTGTTGACGGAATTACCAGTCTGAGTATCCGTCCCATACGCCTGATTACAGGTTTGGGATTTTTCTTTTCCATTGTAAGTTTTCTCCTGATGATTTTTGCATTTGGCTCCTATTTCTGGGGAACTACCGTTCCCGGATGGTCCAGTAGTCTGACGATTACCTGTTTCTTTGGCGGAATCCAGTTAATCTCACTGGGTGTCATTGGAGAGTATGTCGGAAAAATCTATCTGGAAGTCAAGCAGCGTCCGAAATACATAATCAGTGAGCGGACATGGGACGAAGAAAAGAAGTAACTTTTTTCAAAAAAGATGTACATTCCATAAGGAGTACATCTTTTTCTTTTACACAATTATACAATTAATTCCTTGTAAAATTCAGCATAGTCCTTTCTCTTATCCTTTGTAAACTGGATTGCGGTTCTGGGATGCTGATTTAACTGGCCGGTCATCAGATATTGCAAATCGTAACCCCAAACAGTACCTTCCTCTTCCAGTTTTACCATGTAGTCAGAGATAAACCTGAATACCGGGAATGTATTGTATTTCGGGTTCTTTAAGAACCCTAACAATAATTCCATGGCACAGTTGCCTGCTCCGCGTCCCATTCCTTTATAAGTAGCATCCAGCCAGTCCACGCCGTCGCCGCATGCCTCAATCGTATTGGCAAATGCAAGCTGCTGGTTGTTGTGCGCATGGATTCCAAGCTGTTTTCCGTATTTTGTTGCTGCTTCCATGTAAATATCTACTACACGCTTCATTTCTTCAGGATAAATGGAACCGAAGCTGTCTACAATATAAATGGTATCAACGGGTGTCTTTCCTAACATATCCAATGCCACTTTCAAGTCCGATTCCTGAGTCTGGGAAATGGCCATGATATTGCAGGTAGTCTCATATCCCTTCTTATTAGCATCTTCAATCATGTCGATTGCTTCCGGCATCTGATGAATATAAGCAGCGACTCTGACCATATCAACCGGGCTATTTACCTTTTCATCAAAATCATCCTTATTATGTCTCCCGATATCCGCCATAATGGCAAGCTTTAAATCCGTATTGTTTTCTCCCACAATTTCACGAATATGCTCGTCGCTACAGAATTTCCACTTTCCGAATTTGCTTTCATCAAATACTTTTTTCGATGCACGATAACCCATTTCCATATAATCCACACCAGCTTCGATGTTAGTTTTATATAATGCCTTTACGAACTCGTCGGTAAAATAGAAATCATTTACCAGACCGCCGTCGCGAAGTGTTGCATCCATAACCTTAATGCTTTTTCTGTACCCTAATAAGTGTTCGAGCTGTTTCATTTTAATACTTACTTCCTTTCTATAGTCCACCTGTCACTTTAAGCACAGACATCCGTATTCTTTAGGACTTCGACGCGTTAAAGTGTTGAAATATACTATAGCAGATTATAATCCGTTCGTCAATAAGATTTTTTTATTTCATGCTTACCCTAAAGCAACGTCCAGAGTAAGCATGATGGTAAATCCGATTGTAAAAAAAATAGTTCCCAGATTGGAGTGACTTCCCTGAGCCATCTCCGGTATCAGTTCCTCTACCACTACATAAATCATAGCGCCTGCCGCAAAACTTAAGAGATATGGTAATGCCGGAACAATAAAGGATGCGGCAAGAATCGTAAGAATGGCAGCTAACGGCTCTACAATACCGGATAAGGCTCCCACAACAAATGCCTTTTTCTTGCTCATTCCCTCTGCCTTAAGCGGCATGGAAATAATGGCTCCTTCCGGAAAATTCTGAATCGCAATTCCAATAGCAAGTGCAAGTGCTCCGGCCATGGTGATATCGCCGTTCCCTGCAAGACATCCCGCCATCACCACACCGACTGCCATGCCTTCCGGAATATTGTGTACGGCAACAGCAAGTACCAACATAACCGTTCTGCTCAAACCAACTTTTGGTCCTTCTGCCTCCTCGCTGCTCTGATGAATATGGGGAATAATCATATCCAATACAAGCAAAAACAAAATTCCCATCCAAAAACCGATTACTGCCGGTATAAATGACAGTTTACCCAGATTCTGGCTCTGCTCAATAGACGGAATAATCAGACTCCAGACAGAAGCTGCAACCATGACTCCTGCCGCAAAAGCCACTAATATTTTCTGCAATTTCTCACTTAACTCATTTTTCATAAAGAGCACACATGCGGCTCCCAGCGTTGTTCCCAAAAACGGAATCCATACACCCTCCAAAACTTCCAAAGTCATTAGGTATACCTCCCTATCCATATTCTATTATAAAATTTTATCATAATTCCTATTCCCTTTTAATAGGTTAGTCTTTCCTAACTGTTTTGTCAAGCCCCTATTTTCTTATTTATATCTTATGAAGAATAAGGGTTACTGTTACAGAGACGAGATACTCATCGCCATAAGAACAAAGAGTCCGCTTGCGGACTCTCGCGCCGAGTGCGGTCGCGAAGGCGACATCTACCTTGTACGCGCGAGTGCGCATCCTCGCGGAGCTTTTTATAGTATAGGAACGAAGTTTCCTATACTATAAAAAAGGGAGCCATACGGCTCCCTCATCTTTTGAAATCTACGCAAGTAACTGCTGTGATAAACTATACATTTTTTCAAGAATCTCTTTACAGAGTTTCATATCTTCCACCGTTGCACGGGTTGTTTCCAATCCTTCGTTAGAGGAAGCCGCAACCTCTTCACCGGAAGCTGAAAGATGCGTAATATTCTCAGAAATAACAGATGTTGCACGAATGATATCGTGAATAACCTGTTCGGTGTTGTTGACACTGCAGATCAAATCTTCTACACCGGAACTGATCTTTTCGAATTTCTCCTGGGTTTCCACAATGAGATGATTCTGTCGGTTCACGGAAGTAACGGAATTTTCAACACTTTCACCGGCCTTTTTGGTATCTTCATTCAACTCCCCAATGATGCTGGTAATATGGTTGGAGGCCTCTTTGGTCTGTTCGGAAAGGATTCTGATCTGATCCGCAACAACCGCAAAACCTTTACCGGATTCCCCGGCACGGGCTGCTTCAATAGAGGCATTGAGTGCAAGCAGATTGGTCTGATTGGAAATTTTCAAAATGGAACCAACAAAGTCTTCCACTTTTTCAACCTTGGCGGCCAGATTTCTCATAACTTCCACGGTAATATTACTTGCCGCTTCTACGTTGTTAGCCTGCTCTTTCAATTCTCTGACCATGGATGCACCTTCTCCGATATTCCGGTTGGTGGCATCACTTGCATCAATCATGCTTCTGGTTTCTTTTTCTGCTACTTCGGTCTTATTCTGGATATCCAGACACATATTCGCCTGTTCCTGAATTGCTTCAGCGGTCTTCTCCGTGCTGTCCGCAATGTTATTCATGGAAAAGCTGCTGACATCAATACTATGTTCCAGACGTTCTGTCATCTGCATTGCTTCTTCAAAAAGTTTGGATATCTCATCTGCTATATTGGAGATTCTGTCATAATCGTCTTCCTGCTGTCTGGCAGCGGTCAGCACCATCTTCATATTCTCCGTATTGTTTTTTATCAGTAGTCTTACCACCTTAACAGATGCAAAGAAAACAATCACGGAAATCAGTACGATAAAGATATATACCATCCGGTCAGCACTTTTGATATTCATTACAAGCTTTACAACGTTGGCAAGCAGGATAACCATGTTTTCTCCTATCACCAGACGAATATTCAGATACGTCATTGCCGCAAACAATATGGGAAATGCATAGGCAAATGCTTCTACATTATCCGATAAAAGCACTACCACCGCATAAGCGGCACTGCTGGATACCAGCATGGCAATCCCGGCCGTCTTTGTATCTTTCTTGGTTAAGAAAAAGAATGTAGATACCAGAATGGCTGCCACACAAACCCCTATTTTGATGAAATTAAATACCGTTCCTCCACCGGAAACAATCCGGATACCCGTAACTACGGAAAAATAACCTAAAATCACGAGCAATACAGGATATACTGCACTATTTGCTCTTTTAAACTGTTCACTTGTCATAAGGATAAAACCTCCTATATCATATATAAAAGATTATATCACAATACAGGGTTCTGATTCTACTATAATTTTACATTTTCTTCGAAAATTTTTCTTGATAAAATACTACTGTACCAAGCACCGAGAATATCATAATAAGCAGCCCGGCAAAGAGCCCCGGCGGATTGTAAATAATTTGGATTTCATGTCTTCCCGGTGTAAGTTCAACACATAAAAAAGTATCCAATGCTTTTTCGTATTCCGTTTTATTACCATCCACATACACGGTAAATCCATCATCATAGGGAATGGTGGTGAACAGCGTCCCGGCATTTTTCACTTCCACGCTTCCCCGGATCTGATTCCCTTTATAACTGACATGTTCAAGTTGGTCTGCCTGTAAAAGACCAATTTCAGAAATATAGGCTTCTATATCAAAAGCACACAGAAAGAAGCCCTCCACTTCATATAGCGGTCCCGTAATGGTAAGTATATGTTCCTTTCCCTTCTCCATTTCCGGTAATTCCAACACTCTTCTGACATCCAGTTGTCCGGCATCAAAGAATAATTCCCCATTCAGGTAAAAACTTACCCGGCCGTTTTTGTCCGTAGTGGCATCCAGATAACAATACAAGGGATTCTCTGTTTCACACTGAAACAAAACGGATATCTGTAAATCATTCCCCCGAGTATTGACCGTTGCATTATAAGGTACTTTCCAATAAATACAGCTATCTTCAATTCCCAGATAGTCAAGCAGCATCCATTGGTTTGCAAATGGGTCATTTTCCCACTCCGGTACAGTCTTATCACTTAATGGATCCACCATAAAAGCAACGTTCAGTGCATTTTCATTTTGGAAGAGTTTCAGTTCTCTTCCGTGACTATCGGCAGTTGCAGTTTCTTTGTATATTCCTGCAGGATTTTCTATACCTATCCGGTACTTTATACCGGTAATACTGTCCATAAGAGGAGTAAATCCCCTGGTGGTCATCGTCATCCCCACATAGTCGGAAGCCCCTCCCATGTGTCTTAAAAAGCTTTTGACCGAACTGTTATGACTGGAAGAAAAGTAATCCGTACCGTTCAAACCATACATAGACTCCACATTAAAGCCGACATACTTTTCCGAGGTTCCCATCCGGTAGAATCCATCATCGGTTCTGATTTTTGCTGCAAGCGGTGCATACAGTTCATTTTGGATTGCGTTTTCCTCCGCATTTTCATACAATACTTCCTGATAGATACCTGAAACAATCGCCGTACCGTTTAGGTACATTTCTACTACGGTATAAAGTATCATAACGATACAAATCCCTTGTTTTCCCTTCTCTTTCCACTCCAGCCGGATCCATGCTTCATACCCGACCATCAATGCATAACCGGAAAACAGGAAAGCATAACGATAGGGAAAATCATTTGGATAACGCATGCCATGCCATATAAAATCCACACCGGGGAATATAAATCCTAAGAAAACTATGAAAAGCAGCAAAAATGAGGTGATTTTTTCTTTCCTGTTTCTTTTCTGAATGAAAAACAATACCACCAGAAACCACATAATAGTTCCACAAAAAATAAAAGGTTTCCCTCCCTCGGAATACAGGGAATCAAATTGGGAAGGAAGAAACTTCATCAAAAGAGCTCCCGGATTAAACTTGTATACTTCCTCCATATTCCTGGAGAGGGTGCCCGACACATCCCATTTCTTCATAGAAATGATAGACGGGAGAAGTAACGGCATTGCCACACCAAGTGCAAGCAGTGTATTGATACCAAAACATATAAAACGCCTTATGTAATACCTTATGTTTTGTTTTTCCGGCATAGCGAAGATTTTAAGCAGGAAGTACAGGAATGTAAAAATTCCTACCATATAGGACATGTAGTAATTGCTGATAAAGGTAAGCAGGATGCCCGCAAAAAATACTCCTCCTTTTTTCCCCTCTAAAATCCGATCCACACCAAGAATCACCAAAGGGAACAAAATCACGGCATCCAGCCACATAATATTCATGCAATATGCAATATTAAACGACATCAGTGCATAGCACAGGGAAAACAGAATATTCGTATAAGAAATCTCTCTGTCCGGATGACTGCGATGTAAATAGACGGCAAATGACAGACCACAGAAACCGATTTTTACCAGTGTCAGTACATAAATTGCCTGTGCAATATTTTCTGTTTTCCAAAGCAAAGTGAGGAGATTTAACGGACTGCCCAGATAGTAGGCAAATGTACCCAGATAATTTCCCCCAAGAGAGTTGTTCCAGTTAAATAGAATGGACCCCGGATCTTTTAGCAGATAACGAAGCCCTGCAATAAACGGTGCATACTGTGCCTTGAGGTCAAAAGATAAAACCGTCAGTTTCCCATGGTACCCAATTCCCAGGGATGCATAGATTGCCATCATTATGAAGACAGGCACAAAAAAGGAAAACAGATATACCGATATCACTTTCTGTTTTCCTGTCATCCCAGGCATTTTTTTCTTCTTTCCGCATTCTTTATGGTTTCCTGTTTCCATCCGCTTTCTCTCCAAACCTGCCCTTTTATCCAAAACATTCCTGTTCAGGCACAGTTTCTATTATATCTTCTTTTCATGGGCGTTGCAAGGAAACAAACCCTTTACCTATATTTTTCATTGCGATAAAGCGATGTCTGTGCCGGATTGTCAATCAGGTTTCCGTCCCGGTCAAAGCGGGAACCATGGCAGGGGCAGTCAAAACTTTCCTCCTCCGGGTTCCAGGTAAGTCTGCAGCCCATATGGGGGCATCTCATGTCCTTATTGCCAAACAGACCCTTAGACAGCCCCACGATACTCTGTCCCACATCCGTCAACAGATTTTTAACGGATGCCCGAAACAAAAAACGCTGTGGCTTAAAGATACCTGCGTAAGCATTCTCCCTTCCCTGTATACTGTCACTGATAATCATGGCTGCTATCATAGAGGCGGTCATGCCCCATTTATTAAATCCGGTAGCAATGTACCAGTAAGGTCTCATGGTAGAAAACTTTCCTATGAAAGGAACCGAATCATGAGTCATTGAGTCCTGGGCTGCCCAATGGGCTGCTTCTTCCAAATTCGGGTAAAAGCTTCCCGCCATTTTCCGCAGATAGTGAAATCCTTCCCCTGTACACGCCGGATGTGTTCCTTTCTTGCAGGAAGATTTTCCTGTTCTGTGACTGCCGCCTCCCACCAAAAGCATGTCCCCCGCCTTCCGGAAAGACAAACCACCTTCATCCACACTGTAATACATTCCGTTTATCTCCTTTTTATCAGGAAGAGCAAGCACATAACTTCTCTCCTGGTGCTGTCTGAGGAAATAAAACCCGGGAACAATCGGAAAAGGATAATGGGTGGCAAACACAATATTTTCAGCAGTAATGGTCCCCTTATCCGTAAAAACCTCATGCTTTTTCACCGACAACACACTGGTATGCTCATAAACTGTGATTTTCCCTGCCAAATGCTTTACGAATTTCAGGGGCTGAAACTGTGCCTGATTATGAAAACATACCGCGCCCGCTATCTCAAAAGGAAGGTCGGTCAGGCTGTTACCCACCACATAACCGGCATCTATTCCCAGTCTGGCTGCCACTTTCGCCTCCTCCTTTAATTCCTCCGTTCTATCCGGTCTTACCGAATAAAGGTAGGACGGAAGTTTCTGAAAGTCGCAGGATATCTTCTCCTCCTCTATGATTTTCTCATAAAGCCGGATTGCCTCTTTATTTGCCATGGCATATCCCATTGCTCTCTCTTCCCCGGCATTCTTTATCATTTTTGCATAACATAACCCATGCTGAGCCGTAATCTTTGCCGTCGTGTTCCCTGTCTGTCCGCCGGCAATCCGGTCTGCCTCAACAACAATCACGTCTTTTCCTTCCTTTTTGAGAAAGTAGGCAATCAGAATTCCCGCCATTCCGGCTCCGATTACCACCGTGTGTACCGTGGTGTTCTCCTGTAAGGACTCTCTTTCGGGTATCTGTGTCTCTTTTTTCCATATGGATTCCATAACTGCATTTCCCTTTCGTTTTTCTATAGTTTTTGCAGTTTGGATTTTCCTATTCCGAACAAAGAAGATTTTAGATCAGTACATCCTTTGCTTGCTTTTTATTATCTTTCAGATAGACCGTCACATTACCGGACATATCACAGGTAGCAAGCAGTACATCCTCTACCTGTTTTGCACCATGGGCTTTCATCTGTCTGAACAGCCATTTTTCATCCCTGCCCGTATGCTTCAGATTATCCTCCATAACCTTTCCATCCAGTATCACATTGGCTACCAGAAAATCCTGTGCGGGATACATCTTAATATCGGCAGGTGTGAGTGGCCGTTCTTCCGATTTCGGGAGGAAACTGATTTTCCCGTTTCCCTCCAAAATGGCGCTTTCCAGTTTGGAAATATCGAAATAACCATTCACACGGCACTGTGCCAGAAATTCCGTCACATCCATCTTCGCCTTCTTTAAATTATCATGATACAATTCCCCCTTACCAAGGAGAATGAGAGGCGATCCTTCGATTACCCTTCTTGCTTTTACGGATTTGCTTGTTACCCATGCCAATGCCACGGCAGCTAACGCATATACAATCATGGCAGTGAGCGGCTGCATAAAATTCTCCTCTAAAGAAGTGGCCATTTCCGCAGCAATGGAACCGATGGTGATTCCAATGATATAATCAAACATACTCATCTGGGACATCTGTCGGTATCCCATCAGTTTTGTAAGAATAAAGATGGCAAGTATGGACCCTAACGAAAGTGCAATGATAGACATAATTTCCTTTATCATATTATCAACTCCTGTCAACAGACATTTTAGAATAACATTATGATATGGAAATTTTTTAATTCTATACAAATTGCTTTCTTATTTCATAGTTTTTACATCCACAAACCAGGATTTGCGCGTTTCTACGAGCGGTGCGAGGATGGAGCATGAATGTGCATGGGAGTTTACTCACAAATGCACATTTATGCGAACAGACACATAGCGCGACAGCGCGTCATGAGCATGAAGTGTAGCGGAATGCGAATGGCACCGCTCCGCGGGGCATATATCTTCCCGCGCGGGGTTTAAACCCTCTCATTCGCCTCCTATGCCCCGGCTTCCCGTCGATTTTCCAATACTTCTCTGTGTGGATGACATTAGTGTTTTGTTAGGACAATGATTGTGATACAAATTGGAATTGACCGAGCTCTTTAGAGCAAGGGATGCTCAAAGGGCCATAGTAAGCGTTATTTCCCATGTTTGCCAAAAACGCTGAGTTTTTAGAGGCCCAAATCAGCGCATTTGGGAAAAATAGAAAATACGCTGACATTTCATCAATAAATGTAGGTAGGAATTTTAAAAATAAAAAAAGCGCTGAAAGTTAAGTGTAAAATATCAGCGTATTTAGAGAAAAATGGATTTTGCACCTATGCTCCCCAAATAGGCGTCAGCGTGAAATGATAAAATCTCAAAAAAGCGCTCATTAAATGCAGGAAGTCGGTCTATACAGATTTTTCCCATTTTGCATCCATTATGTGCGTTATGTCAACGATTTATGTACTCATAATCGCTATCCTGTATCTATACAAAATAATCATAAAAATAGTATCCCTTTTTTGAAAATTAAGGGATACCATTTTCTAAATTTTTCGCTATAGATACTCAGGCACCTATTTTGACTATGAATTTGATGATTTTTGACATTTTCTATTTTATCTAATATCCCGGATTGCTTTTCTAACCGGGAGAATGGCTCCGGGTGCCACGGATAACTCATCAATTCCCATCTTTACGAAGGTTTCCGTAAGTTCCGTATCCGCTCCTAACTCTCCACAAATACCCGTCCAGATTCCTGCCTTGTGACTGTTTTCAACGACCATCTCAATCAGCTTTAGAAGGGCCGGATGGTGAGCATCATAGAATGGCTCCAGTTTTGCGTTCTGACGGTCAATGGCAAGGGTATACTGGGTTAAATCATTGGTTCCGATGCTGAAGAAATCCACATGTTTCGCCAGTTCATCCGACATAATGGCTGCTGCCGGAGTTTCAATCATAATGCCTTCTTCCACTTCTCCGATTGGGAATCCTTCTGCTTTTAATTCTTCCCTTACCGCTTTGGAAATCTCTTTGATTTTTAACACTTCATCCACCGATATAATCATGGGATACATGATGGAAAGATTTCCGTATGCACTGGCACGAAACAGTGCTCTAAGCTGGGTCTTAAAGATTTCCGGTCTGGTAAGGCAGATGCGGATTGCCCGGTAACCGAGTGCCGGATTCTCCTCTTTATCCAGATGGAAATAATCCACCTGCTTATCTGCACCGATATCCAAGGTTCGGATAATAACCTTTTTGCCGCCCATGGCCTCCACAACCTTTTTATAGGCTGCAAACTGTTCTTCCTCAGTAGGATAATCCTTACTTTCCAGATATAAAAATTCCGAACGGAAAAGCCCGATTCCGCCGGCATCATTATTTAAGACCGCTCCCAAATCTCCGGGGTTTCCGATATTGGCATAAAGGTTAATTTTTTTGCCGGATGCTGTGATATTCTCCTTGCCCTTAAGTTCTGCAAGTAATGCTTTATTCGTATCATCTGCTTCTTTTTTCACCCGGTATTTCTCTAAAACCTCTTCCTTGGGATCAATAATCATCCGTCCTTCGTATCCGTCCACAATGCACATATGTCCGGTATAATCCCCGTCAAATTCCACGCCCACAAGTGCCGGTATGGCCATGGTCCTTGCAAGAATTGCAGTATGAGAGTTTGCAGAGCCCAAACGGGTTACAAAGGAAAGTAATTTATCCTTGTCCATCTGTACGGTTTCCGAAGGAGAAAGGTCTTCTGCCACTAAGATTACGGGTTCGTCTCCCAGTTCCCTGGAATCCGTTACTCCCTGCAAAACACGAATCACTCTCTCTGCAATATCCTTTACATCCGCACTTCTGGCCTTAAAATAATCGTCGTCCATATTGGCAAATATCTCGGAAAAATTATCCCCGGTAGAAGCAACCGCATACTCCGCATTGGTCTGCTGGGTGGTAATAATATTTGCCACCGAATCATTAAAATCGTCATCCTCTAACATCATGGCATGCACATTAAAGATAGCGGCATTATCTTCACCCACCTTCACAACAGCCTTCTCATAAAGATTTTCCAGTTCTTCGATTGCTTTCTGCTTTGCCGCCTCGTATCTTTCTATTTCCGCATCCGTATCCTGGACTTTTCTCTTAACTACCGTATTTTCCTTCGTTGTAAAATACTTGATTTTCCCTATTGCAATCCCCTTGCATACACTTTTTCCCGCAAATTCTCTCATACTGTCCTCCTATCAGGGAATCCATAGGCTGTCCTGATGGATTCCCTTCCGGTTTTAATGAAAATCTTCTATAAATTTTCTTTGAAAAACTTCTCCATTTCTACTACTGCTGTCTCTTCATCTGCACCTTCCACTGTAACGGTAACAGTCTGTCCCTGCTTTACCCCAAGGCCCATAACCGCCATCAGTTTCTTTGCCTCTGCGCTCTTACCGTCCTTAGATATGGTTACTACAGAATTAAATTCTTTCACCTTTTTAGCTAAAATTCCTGCGGGGCGTGCGTGGATTCCCACTTCGTCTGTAATGGTATATTCAAAAGATTTCATGGTTAGTCTCCTTTCCTTTCTATCTTTCCCAAAATTTATGCTTCTATTTTCATAATCTCACTTTCGGTAGTGACTTGTCCATAATTAGTTGCCAAAATACTCTTGAATTCATCTGCATTTGTTACAACAATCGGTGTTACCACTTTATAACCACGGGATTTAATAAGGTCCATATCAAATTCCAAAAGAAGCTGTCCCTTCTTCACACGGTCTCCTTCGCCTGCTTTGGGGGTGAAGCCTTCTCCCTCCAATTCCACGGTATCCATCCCCACATGAATCAGAATTTCCGCACCATTATCTGCCACAATTCCTAATGCATGTCCTGTAGGAAAGAAGGAGGAAATAATACCGTCACAGGGTGCATATACTTTACCGCTTGCAGGTACAATTGCAATTCCCTCACCCATTGCGCCGGAAGAAAATACTTCGTCTTCTACCTTTGCAAGTTCCACTGCTTCGCCTTCTAATGGTGCATAGAGACTGCCGCTTGTAGGATGTGCTTCATCGGTTACATTCGTGGCTTCTTTTTCTACTTCTTTTACCTCTACTACTTCTGTTGCTTCCATTTCTTTTTTATTCCCTGTTTCGGAAGGATCCAGTTTGCCTTTCTTTGCCCAGATTCCAAACATGATGAAGCAGGAAATGAAGGAAACCAGCATGGCAATTGCTACACCGAGAATGGCAAAGATAAAGTTATTCATGGTAAATCCAAGTGCCTGTGCAGCCTCGTTAGGAAGGTAAACCGGTAATACCAGTAATCCGGGGGAGCCTGCGCCAAAACGTTCTACACCGGTAAGGCCAAGGAAGAGACCTCCCACACCGCCACCGATCATCGCTGCATAAAGCGGGAACATAAAGCGTAAGTTAATACCATATAAAACAGGTTCGGTAATACCAAGTACACCGGTAAGACCTGCGGAAGATGCAAGCTGCTTGGTATCAGGATTCTTACTTCTAACTGCTACTGCAAGACCTGCAGCACCCTGTGCCGTATTGGAAACCAACATACCGGGGCCAACCACTGCATCATGTCCCACAGTACCCAGATTGTTGGTTCCGATCGGAATCAGACCATAATGAGTACCTGTCATAACAAGGAGCGGTGAGAAAATACCAACCACGGTAGGTACCAGCCAGGGAGCAAAATCCTTCAGCCAGGAGAAGAATGCCTGAATCAGATCCGATGCCCATGCACCGATAGGTCCCAGCGCGGAAATGGTAACAATACCACCCACAAACAAACTTAAGAACGGTACAAAGAAAAACTTCACTGCTTTCGGACAGAATTTCTGCACTGCCTTTTCCACATAGGACATGAACCATACACCTAAGATAATCGGGATAACGGAAGAGGTGTAGGTTGCCTTTGTAATCGGGAGGAAACCAAACATCAGAACCTGTTCGCTTTCCTTAAGCAGACTGATAAAACTGGGATAGAGTAATAGTCCGGCCAGTGCCATTGCGGTTCCCTGGTTACATTTAAATTTCTTCGCACAGGACTGTGCCAGAAGAATCGGCAGGAAATAGAACGCTGCGTCTGCCATTGCATTTAAGATGGCGTAGGTCTGGGAAGCATTATCCATCCAGTGGAAGGTAGTACAAAGTGCAAGAATTGCCTTTAACAGACCGGCACCGGTAATGGCCGGGATAACCGGCTGGAAAATACTTGCAATGCTTTCCAACAACTTACTGAGCGGAGATCTTTTATCCTCTTTCTCTGCATCCGGATCTTCTACACCTGCATGGGCTTCAAAGCCGCCCATTGCAATGACTTCCTGATACACCTGGGGCACATCGGGACCGATTACAATCTGGTACTGTCCCCCCGCATTCACTACTTTCAAAACACCTTTTAATTTACTGATTTTCTCCGTGTTTGCTTTTGCTGCATCCAGCAAAGTAAAACGAAGTCTGGTTGCACAGTGTACAACCGATTTTACATTGGATTTGCCACCGATATTCTCAATAATGGCTTGTGCTAATGATTTGTAATCCATGTTTTATCCTCCTCTTATCTCTTTATTTTATCCTTTTTATTTTTAGGTAATTGTCACCCGGCCACGGCCAATTACCTGACTTTCTTATCGAATCCGGAATTAATCCAGGTCTTCTGCGTTTGTACGAATCACCTTTTTGTACCATTCGAAGCTGTCTTTTTTGATTCTACGCAAGTCGCCGCTTCCATCGTTGTGTTTATTTACATAAATCATTCCGTAACGCTTCTTCATCTCTCCTGTGGAAGCCGATACCAGATCGATGCATCCCCAGCAGGTGTATCCTAAGATTTCCACCCCATCTTCATTGACCGCATCCCGCATTGCCTTTATGTGTTCCCGCATATAATCAATTCTGTAGGGATCATGGATGCTTCCGTCCTCTTCCACAATATCATTGGCGCCCAGTCCGTTTTCCACAATGAACAAGGGTTTGCGGTATCTGTCATACAAGGTATTGAGGGTAATCCGTAATCCCAGAGGATCAATCTGCCAACCCCACTCACTCGCCTTCAGATAGGGATTGATAACCGCGTGGATTGCCGCATTTCCACCTTTGGAGTGATTCTTTATAATCTCCGGGTCGGCTGACATACAGCGGGAACAGTAATAACTGAAGCTTACAAAATCCACCGTGCCTTCCCTTAAGTCCTTTTCATCTTCCGGCGTAATCTGAATTTGAATTCCTGCCTTTTCCATTCGTTTCTTTGCCCAGACCGGATATTCCCCGCGTACCTGTGCATCAATAAAGAAATAATTATCTCTGTCACATTCCATGGCTTTATATACATCCTTAGGTTCACAGGTATAGGGATAATACTGTCCTGCCGCAAGCATGCACCCCATCATGGCACCCGGCATCAATTCTCTTGCCAGCTTTACGGCTTTTGCACTTGCCACCAGTTCATGGTGGGCTGCCTGATACTTGACTAATTCCTGATTTTCCCCTTCTTCAAAAACAATTCCGGCTCCCATAAACGGCATATGAAGCAGCATATTGATTTCATTGAAGGTCAGCCAGTATTTTACCTTTGTGCCGTAGTTTGTAAAAAGAACCTTGCAGTATTTTAGGAAAGCATCCACCATTCTGCGGTCCTTCCAGCCACCGTATTTCTTAATCAATGCAATCGGTGTATCAAAGTGGCAGATGGTTACCAAAGGCTCAATACCATACTTTTGACACTCTTCAAAGAGACTGTTATAAAAATCAATTCCCTTCTGATTCGGAATTTCATCATCTCCGTTTGGAAGGATTCTGGTCCAGGAAATGGAGAGACGGTAACATTTAAATCCCATTTCCGCAAACAGGGCAATGTCTTCTTTGTAATGGTGGTACATGTCGATTCCTTCATGTGCCGGATACTGATGCCTGTCATCACATGCAAGCATCTTCATCATTCCTCTGGCTACCGGCATCCGGTCCGGTCCAAAGGGAATTACATCTACACTGGATAATCCGCGTCCGTCTTCGTTGTAAGCTCCTTCACACTGGTTTGCAGCGGTCGCTCCGCCCCACAAAAAACCTTCCGGCATCCTCATTTTTCATTACCTCCTATCATCATTATTAACATTTTATCAATAAAAAAACCCAGACGAAAAACAATAGGAAAATCCTATTCTTCTCATCCGGGTCATGCCAACTGAATGTAACAATCCCATTCTGAACTGTTTTCAATTTTATAGTACCGGCTAATTTAATAAACCATACTTGTGAATCCGTGACAGATGAATCATCAGATAACACATTTCCTCATCCGGAATTTCTTTGCCGGTTTTCTCAAGCATATACTTACGAATCTTCTTGGCAATTCCATATGCCGGTTGCTCCTCTTTCGTCAAAAGAGTAAACAAATCATCCTGTTTTTCCGAGTAGCAGGCACCTTCGAAGGTTCTCCGTAACATATATTTCAAATGTACCACAAATCTTTCGTATTCGATGCTTTTCTCGTTAATACTCTCCTTAAAGGACATTCGCACTATACTTAAAATATCACTAAGCATCCGCGGCATACTCATAACCTGATTCATGGTGACATCAAATTCTGCATTTACAATATGGAGTGCGATAAATGCCGCCTCATCCTCGGTCAGTTTGATCTGTTCCTTCTTGTTGATGTAATCCACCGCTCTTAGTCCGATTAAAAACTCCGGATTGTAGAAACTCTTGATTTCAAACAACATGGCATTGTGAATTTCAATGTTTTGTCGAAACCGCTCTACCGCATAGTAAATATGGTCCGTTAATGTGATGTAGATATTATGGTTTATTTTCTTCCCGAGGCCTTCGGTTGCCATTTTCACAACCTCATTGGCATACTTAATATATTCATACGGAATCTCTTCCACCAGACTCTGGAAGTGGGACTTATTTTCGGGAGTCACATCACTGGGCAGTCGGAAAATCTTTTCAACCTTACTCTCATCGATCTCGTCGCCCGGCTTCTTCTGAAAGCCGATCCCTTTCCCAAGAACCATGATTTCTCTCATCTTTTCATCAGTGGAACTGACCACATTATTATTAAATACTTTAACAATTTTCATGCAACCTATCCTTTTTAATTGGAAACCGACCCATGAAAGCTTGTTACTTATTAGAAATCACGGCTCATCAGCTTTTCTAAGATTATAATACCGAAAAGGCGAATTTGCGTCAATTGACACAACTACCTATATTTTTGTCCCTTTTTTGGTTAATATAAATAAACTTGTTCAAACAAGTTGAACAAGTACTCTTAGTTATGGTAAAATAGGATTACCGATTATGGTTTATCATTTGTTTCAGGTAAATTTTAGTGGAGAAACCAGGATGCCAAAAGCCAAATATGAAAATATATACAAAGAAATCAAGCAGAAGATATTAAGCCACGAATACGAGTCCGGAGACTATCTTCCCTCCGAGAATGATCTGACAGAGAAATATAACTGTTCCCGCAATACGATTAGAAAAGCCACTCTCTTTCTAATCGAAGAAGGTCTGGTCCAGCCCCATCATGGCAAGGGAGTCCGGGTCATCTATCACGAATCCCAGAGATACAATCTTACCAGAAGCGGCATCTCCGGCTTTTCGCAGTCTGCCGAAAAGAGCGGCTACCGGGTTACCACTCAGGTCATAAATTTTACGGAACTTGTGGCAGACGGACGGCTCTCCCAAAGGACTTATTTTCCCGAAGGGACTACCCTCTATTTTATCCAGCGCGTGCGTTACCTAAACGGTACTGCTAAATCCCTTGACACCACTCTTTTACGGAAGGACCTGATTCCCGGTCTGACCCCGGAAATTGCCGCCGGCTCCCTCTTTGACTATATCGAAAATGTAGTGGGGATGGAAATACGAACCATAAAGCGAAGCATCACCATCTCCCACATCAGCGAGCTGGACAAAAAATATCTGAAAATTGAAGATTACGATTGTACCCCGGTTATCACTTCAAGAAATTATAATTTAAACGGGGAAATGTTTGAATATACCGAATCCCGAAACAATCCCGATTCCTTTCAATTCAATTCTGTTGCCTGGCGATAATGCCGCTTTCCTTTATAGAATCTGCAATGTGTTTCACCGCAGATTCTATAAAATTCTCTAAAAAATCTGCGGACAGGAAACGGTACCTCGAAATATCCACGGTTGGGACATGATACTGCACGTTTAGTAAATGCCTTCTTTGTTTCTCAATATCTTCCCTGTTTACCATTCCTTCCACGTCAAATGCAGAAGCCTCTGAAAGCAGTTTGATAATGGCTTTTGTATTTTTGCTGTTCTGATAGAGCCATATATCAATGCCGCGAGCCTCCGGGTAATAGGCATCTTTAAACTCCCCCGGACTCATCGGCGGTATGTATTCTTTTTGAAGCCTCCTCCAGATAGTAAGGTCGTTCCAATAATCTGTCAGACAGTGCACGCACATTCCCAGAACAAAATCTCTATAATCCGTCCTGTTCTTCATAGTCCCTGCTTTAGCAAGCATTTCTCCGATGTTTTGGTTCCATCGCGCATAGTCCTGCGTGTCTCCCCACTCTCCGCATCCTTCAAACATATGGGATTTTACCTTCCTGCCAATTTCAAAATCCGGGTTCATATGTACACTGTCCGGGGCTACCGAACCTATCAGAAAATCAGCCGGATTCTCAATCCCTAAAGGGCATTCCAGAAGCCGGTATGCAATTTCCATATGGATCATCTGAAAAGCCATCGTTTAACCTCCTACACGCACAAATCCTTCCTGCTAAAAATTTCTACCCCTGCCGCAAACATCACGACAGCTCCCACCAGTAATACCACCGAACCCGTAAAGGCTCCGGCATCTCCGGCTACAATTCCATTCGCATCAAACAGGGTAAAGAAGGTGATATACTTGATCTTTTCCGCCTTCTCACCCACATTTGCCAGCATTTGTAAAATATACATCAATGCCGGAATTCCCGCACCGAAAGCGATGCTGTATTTGGTCTCCGAAAAAAGACAGGAGGACAAAAAACAGATTCCCGCAATAAATAACTGTAAGGCAAGTAAGCCTAAATTGAGTTTCAGTAATTCGCCTGCTGCCAGTTCGCCCGGGAACTGCATATTGGCAACTACAAACTCCAGTCCCGTTGCATATCCGATTAACAGTAAAACACCACTAATCAGTACACTAAGCTGGGTAATGACAATGCTTTTTCTTTTTACAGGAGAAGCTACCAGCACTGCCATGGCTCCGCTGTCCGTGTATTTGGCAATAAGGCCGTTTCCACGCAGGATGGCGAATACCATAGGAAAAACAAGTAAAATAAATCCGTAAAGATAGGACACCATAAACCCGATGAGGCTGTTTGCACCTGCGGTCATACCTACTGCTGACATGACTTCCGGCATAATCTCATAAAAATTATCCAAGGTTTCCATCATCTTTGGATCATACATACTGATGATAATCGCCACATACATGGTAAGAATCATAGCAAAAATAAGTAACATCTTCAGACTCTTTTTCATTTCACGCAAATATAAGGTTTTATTGATCATCGCTGTTACCTCCATAGTAATTCATAAAGATATTTTCCAGACTTTGCTTGGAGGCAACCGTTGCTTTCACTCCTGTGGCAGTCCCGTCGAAATCCTTTGCAAACGCGGCTGCTTCCTCCGGCGTATCCAGCGTAACTGTATAGGTATGCATATGACGTTCCCTCAGGGTTTCCACCAGATCCACAGTCATCAGTTTTCCGGCTCGGATAATACCGATACGGTCGCAGGTCTTTTCTACCTCCTCAAAAATGTGACTGGACAGTAAAATCGTCTTTCCTTTTTTCTTTTCTTCTGCAACAAGTTCAATAAACCGGTTCTGCATTAAGGGGTCCAGTCCGCTTGTGGGCTCATCCAAAATCAGAATGTCCGGATTATGCATAAAGGCAGTAACAATCCCGATTTTCTGCTTCATACCCTTACTCATTTTTCGGATTTTGCCTTTGGGGTCAAGTTCAAATCTTTCCAGAAGCTCTTTCTGCCTCTCCAGATCGGTAAGCCCCCTGTATTTCGCTATAAATGCCAAAAACTCTGTTCCCGTCATATCATCAAAGAAATTGATTTCTCCCGGTATGTATCCTAAAGTGTTCTGAATCTTTGCACTTTCCTTCCAGCAGTCCATTCCATTAATGGTACAAACACCGGATTTATTTTTAATAAATCCCATGAGATGTCTGATGGTGGTTGTTTTGCCTGCCCCGTTTGGTCCAAGGAAGCCAAACACCTCCCCCTTGTTAACCTGAAACGAAACATCAAAGATGCCCTTTCCGCCTCCATAATCCCTTGTCAGATTTTTAATTTCTATTGCACTCATTGGAATTCCTCCTTGTACGCAATTTTCTTAAACATGTCCACCCAGCCTTCATACTCCTTCTCTATTTCCGAAAGACTTATCGGTGTGTTTGTCATTTGTTTTGTGTGAAGATATCCATCCGTAACTTCTTCTTTCTGAGAAAAGAAAGCCCAATAGTAAAAGAGCATTCCTTTTGAAATCCCGGCTTTCTTCGCAATTAGATCCGTGGAGGCACGTTTGTAGTCATTTTTCCCAAATACTTCCATGGAAGCGTTAAATATTGCCAGTTGTTTTTCCTCCGGCAGTTCATAGAATCTGTCGTTCATTACGTCATCCCCCTAAGTCCGTTTTGGTTTGACCAACTTTGTTTAATAATATTCTATGGGATTGACTTAAATATTCAAGGGGGGTATCCGGAATTTATTTTAGTTGATACTACATTTTTCTTTCTTTGCAATTCTCCATGCCGCAAATTTTCCCATGGCAGCTGCCGTTGGCAGTCCGCCGGGCCCCATTAACCATTGACTTGCCAAGAGCACATTATCAATCCCTTTTACCACTCCCGGTACGGTAATGCTCTTTGCCTGCTTGGTTGTGACAAAACTCATGTAAGCGCCCTTATAGGAATTGCAATAACTCGTATAAGTCATGGGGGACCATACGTCAATCACACGAATCTTCCCCTCCAGAAACGGGTACTCGAAGGTAACACGCTCCACTGCCTGCTTGGCAATTTCATTTTTTACCGCGCTGTATGCTTCCTTGTCCTTATAAAGTGCTTCCCAATACTTGTAATCCTCCTCTGTCTGGGAAAAATTAGTTTGCAGAATCATCTTGCCTTCCGGGGCGAAATCAGGTTCATAATCATAGGACTGAATACTCATACACCGTACACTCTGATTTCCTACCTTTATTTCATTGCAGGAAAATACCCTTGTACCCGTAAGGAGCGGGAACACACCATCCACAGCATAGGCAATCTGAAATCCACTGCTGACCGGGTATTTTTCCCTGTTTGCGTAGAGTTCCTTAAGTCCTTTCGGCATATAAATTTCAGGCAGGAGTTTTCGGAATGTATAATCTGTGTCACAGGCACATATTACATAATCTGCAGCCACTGTTTGTCCATTATCCAATAGAATTCCTTCTGCCCTTTTTTGATTTACTACCACTTTTTCTACGTTTGTATTCGTATGTATAATACCACCGTATTCCTTGTACTTTTCCCAAATCCGAAGGGACATGGCAAGGGAACCACCCTTGGGAATATCCCCATTTCCTCCGGTTACGGTAGCATAGGATACCAGAAAGGCATATGCCTGATACCCACTTGGCATATAATCTACAATGGCACGCTGTATGAGGGGATGCTTGAAACGCATAGCCAACTCCCGGATATCCAATTTGCCATATTCCTTCATCACCTTACCCATTTCTTTCATGGACATACCCATTTTTAGAAAGTCAATCAGATTCATGGCATCAAAAGGCTTTTCCACCGGAACCGTCATGGTTTCCGCCAATGTCACATAATCCATTAATTTGTTAATTTCCTTTTCATCCTCCGGTGACAATGCAAGCATTTCCTGCCTGGTCCTTTCCTTATCCCGCCAGAAGGTAAGGGTCTGTCCATTTAATTTAGAGGAAAAGAACATTTCCTTTTCATATAATTCTACATCGTCGCCTAATGCATGGATTTCCTTCCAAAGATCATATAAGGCACTGCCCGGTCTGGTTCCGGTCAACCAATGAATACAATTATCAATGAAATATCCTTCCCGTTTCCATCCGGTACACTGTCCTCCAGGCAGAGCATTCTTTTCATAAATCTCTGTTGCAAATCCGGCTTTCTGTAACAGCACTCCTGCTGTCATCCCGGCAATTCCGCCGCCAATAATTACCACTTTTTTCACCTGTATCACTCCTTATCTCTTTCTAACAATATCCACAATCCACTGCGGGTCCGGTAATGCAATTTGCTGATTGGTAGCATACCTCTCCGCAATGCCCTGAATGCTGCACCAGAATGCATTGGAAATCACCAGGGGCTCTCCTTCCCTGATTGTTCCTTCTTTCTGTCCCCATTCGATGATTGGTACAAACTGTTCTATCGTATTAACTTTCATTGCTATTTCCCGGATATGCTCCGGTGTAGCTTCACTCCGCTGTGCCTCCGCCATCAGCACAAACATCTTTGCCATAATAGGTTGTTGCTCCATATAAGTGAATAACTCTTCTGTAAATGTCACAAAAAAATCTATAGCATGCTCACACTGCTGTGCTCCCGGATATCTGGTTCCTTCTAAGCCCATTTCGATTAATTCTTCATATAAAGCCTCTTTGGATTCAAAATAGTGAAACATGAGTCCCGTACTCATATTCGCCCGTTTTGCAATGTCTGTTACCTTGGTAGCCGCATATCCTTTACTCACAAACAACTCCAACGCTGCATTTACAATCTCCTGTCTTCTCCGTTCCTTTTGTTCTTTTCTTGTTTCCATTCTGTTACCTCTTTGTACTAAATATTTATCGCTTTCCGCGTTTTTTGAATATTCATTCATTGAATACTTATTCAATTTTAACATACCTATTTTGTTTTGTAAATATTAAAAGCTCAGCCCCTGTAACAAGGGCTGAGCCTTCAAATTACTCTAAAGTTCTTTTCCATTGCGCATATAACGTAAGTCTGGCACCCGGATAAATATCGGCAAGCTCCTGCTCATCCCGATAGTTTTCTCCGGTTCCGTCTGCTTTGGTATTCCAGCCAACAAATTGGTAGCCTGGATTTTTATAGCTTATCTTTTTTAGCTTTGTCCCTTTCAAAAGTACATTCTGCACCGGCATGGTACCGCTACAGGTATCGGCATTCGCCTTGTATTCAATCATATAAAAGAAGGATTTTGCATTTATTTTGAAAGAAACATTCTTATATCCGCAATAATCACCAAGACCATGAATCGTCATGATTCCTGTGCCGCGACCGGTATTATTCCGGTAACCTACAATCTCATAATCCTCAGGCTTAAGAAGTACTGTCCTACCATTTATCTTCATGGAAATAGAGAGAATATCCTTCTTTCCCGGCCTGACAGCCTGACCGAAATAAGTCTGGTCTGCAACCTTAACCGTAGCTTTGGCAATGTCAAGATTATTCATACGATACACTGCCGAAATGGAATTCTCGTAGTTGCCTTTCCCCTTTACCACTACTTTGATGGCAGTATTATCCTCAATAATATCGGTCTTGGGATCCAGAATGGTATCTGCGGCAACCCACCTTTTCACGGACTTCTTTTGAATAGGATCGTATTTTCTCACATACGTTGCTTCCGCCAGTCTGTATTCCAGATTACTTTCATAGTCCACACCTTTGACCAGTTTTGCTTTGTTTGCTGATGCACTGTCTGTCATGACAGGAGCAACTGCAAAATCGCCAACCCGTCCGGTGCAATTCTTATCCGCTACTGTAATAGACATCTTTCCAAGGTCCGCTTTCAGTATGCTATAGGTAATACTTACATTCCCTTTGAAGCTCTTTTTTCCGGTAATGGTGATGGTAGGTGCAATACTGACTCCGCTTTTATTTTTTGCATCAAAACTGTTTGCAGCTTTATTGTTGGTATGCTTTACCAGAAAATCTTCGCCTTCCACCAGTTCCACTGCACTCTGGGACGGTGTTGTACTATTTAAGGTCACGATACCGTCCGGTTCGTAGAAAACCTTTACCTTGGGTGTTACTCCACCCTTGATATAATAATATTCGGAAACCGGTCTGTTTTCACCATCAAGAGAATCTGCTAAAATTTCTTCTTTGTCAGGATTCTGCATTAAAATCAAAATGTGATTATCCAAGCTGTCATCCTCAGATGCTACGAATTCCTTGATTTTAAATGTCTTCTTTAGTGTTCCTGTAAATCTCCCCTTACCGGACAATATTACAGTCGCATTACCGGCTTTGATGTTACCTACATAAGATACTGTAAAATCTCTTCCTTTTTTTAAGATGATTGGCTCCTTACCGGCATTTACATTATAGATAACAGAAATACTATCCGGAACATCATCTCCTTCCAAAGAACCGCTTCCAAGTGGTTCCTTGGGCTTACCATCATAAGTAAGTACTAGTCCCTTGGTAATGTCCGTAGTTAGTCCACTTGCAGGATTTGTATAAAATACACCTGCCTTAGATATTGCATACCCTGCTATCTGATAATTCTGGGTCTTCTTTCCCACATATAAAGTGCTGGAACTCTTTGCTGTAATTGTAACAGTAGCTGTTCCTGCGCCTGTATTGTTGCCAAAACTTATATCATACTCTTCTTTTGGTATCTCATTGCCATTTTTATCTACCACCATTATGGATGGTCTGATACCACCTTCCGGTCCTGTAAGCGCAAAAACTCTGGAAGAATCCGTGGGGTCAACCAGGCAGTCATCACTGTCATCATCTATACTACTTCCAACGCTAAACCAGTCTGCATAATTTTGATTTGCAACCTTGATTTTAGCGGTGCTTAAGGAGGTGGCCTCTGCACGGATTGTAAATTCTACCTTCCCACTTCCATGATAATTACTATTCTCTTTTGCGGAGACAGTAAATATGTAGGTACCCGGGTCCTTACACTCCTTTACCGGTTCATCCGGTTCCCTTTCTGAATCTGATTTTCTTACAATGGATAAGTAAAAATCCCGATTCACTACAAGCTTTCTTCCGTCTATTGTCAAGTTGATAGCTGGCGCCTGTTTTTTACCTGTAAAGGGAACCGATATAGGGGCAATTGCTGAAACCGCATCGGAAATATCTCTTGTAGAAATTTGAAATGTAGTCTGATAGCTTCCTGTATAGTTTCCCTTGCCGCTTATTACCACCGTAGCCGTTCCTACATTAGTATTGTTCTTGTAGGAAACCGTATAATCCGTCTTCTCTTTTAAAAGTTTCTTTCCATAATAGACACGGAATTCCGGCTTGATTTGCTTTCCTGTATAGGTCTGTTCTTCAATCGTTGATGTCCAGAAGTATTTTCCAATCTTGGATATCTGTTCTTCTTTACTTTCACCCTCCGGAAGATCAGAATCTAAAACGTCACCCTGATTCAAAGAGGTATCCTTTACAGAGAAGGAAAATGTTGCCACCTTACTATCCCTATATAATGACTTCATTGCAATTGCTTTCACAACTGTGTCTGAAGTGATTTCAATAGGTTCCGTGTATCGGATTCCATTTTCCCTGGTTGGCACGGGGGGTTCCGCATTGGTGGTGCCTATTGTATAAAAGATTGCTGTATTCTGTGTATCGGATGTTAAACGAATGGTAGTACCCGGATTAACAGGGTTGGACATTTCCTGTGAAACAGCAATTTCTGTCTGGGAATCTGCATCATAGGCATAGGCTTTTACCTCTGATACATCCCGGTCCGTATCCGGTTCATCTTGAATGAGTTCATATCTAAAATCAAGATCAACGGCTCCGCTAATACCATTCACGGACCCCTTGTCCGTAAACTGCCAGTAACTATAATCTCCCTGATAACCGGTCTGTGTATTCCATCTGGCTATCCAGATCTTGTACTGATTACTAATCTGATCTGCATAAAGATGATTATTTAACATATCCCGATTGGCATATACCATGGCTTCATACCCTGCGTCTGTCACCTTTTTACAGAATGCATTACAGATAGCGGTTGCCTCTTCCCTGGTTAATTGTGCATCATAAAGACGGCCTCCAAGACCTGTACTTAAACTAACATATTCATAATCCATTACGACAGGAAGATCAATGGAATAGCCTTTGATACAAGAAAGCGCAAGTTCTGCTTCCTCCTCCGCTTCTTTTACAGTTGTTGCCTGTGAGAATATGTATACCCCTATAGGAATGCCTGCATTTTTTGCCCCCGTAATATTCTCAATATATTTTGCATCCTTCGCCATATTACCTGCAGCGCCATAACCTCTGAATGCTACTCTGATCAGAGCAAATTCCACGCCGTCATTCTTTACCTTATTCCAGTCAATCGTCCCCTGATGTTTGGATACATCAATTCCTCTTGTAATATCATAATTTGTGGCATATTTTCCATGAAGGTACTTTTCGGTATCCACATACATAAGGGACATATCTTCTACATTTACATCAGAAAAAGGAATCAATGTCGAAGGGTCGTATTTTGCCTGTTGTTCTGCCCTAAAGCGCTCAGGGTCATCATCGAAAACATCCTCCGAGGTGATATCGCCTGCTGCATGAACATAAAGCGGCTGTGGTAAAGCGGTTACTATCATAAGTGTAGCCATCGCTACCGCTAAAAATCTTCCGAATAACGAATTTTTACGCATTTTATTTCCTCCCACTCATAAACAGACACATAAAATCAAAAGACCCAACATGGTACGCTTCGTTGAGAGGCCTGCTGGGTTTTGATAATTATATGCTAGGTTCTGTCATTTTCTTCCCTTTCTGCAACAGCATTCCTCATCCCGTCCTCCGTTTCATCGGTATCGGTTGCAATACTCTCCTTAACCGGTTCCTGATTCTCGGGAACTTCCTCCGCACTTTTTTCTTGAAGTTCCACATCCGTCGGCATATCCTGATACTGCCTGGATTTTACAAATTTCTGATGTGCCTCATCTATAAGACATAACTTATTATTTAACTGATTCATCAGCTCGACTTTTTTGTCCAGAGGAATATACGGATTGTTCGTGATCTGTTTGGCCTTTGCCGAAAAGTTACCAAGCTTATTCATCTTCACCCGTTCTACCTCATCTTTGGTCCTGCATTTTTTCAGTTCTCTCTCATATGCAGCCTTTTCGGCCTGATCTTCACGATATTTTCGCAACGCCTCGGGATCATGTTCCTCTAAATATGCAATTTCTTCAGAGGTCAGTTTTCCCCCTGATTTCAATTTGTTATAAGTATCCGCGTGCTTATTACTTTCACGTTCTTTTTCAGCCATTTCCTGAAAATGAGAAAGCATTCTTTCTTCCTGCGTCATTTCTGATAAAGGCTTCTTTTCATTTATACTGTTTTTCTTTTGCTGCCATTTATTTTCTAATACCTGTAAATGCACAGCACTCCTTATTGTACCAGTTACCATGGAACCCACCTCATACCTGTAGTAATGTTAAAGCAGACAAAATAACCTTATCTTCTTCTACGATCGTTACCCATTTCTTGATAATATGCCCTCTTTGAGGCATACATTCTCTGATCCGCAATGACTGCAATATTATCAATAGAATTTTCAGCATTTTCTTTTTTCGTCACAACACCATGAGATACCGAAATATTTGTAATTAATTTACCGGACCAATTTGCTACTGTTTCATCAAAGTTTCGGATTTCTTTGTCTAATTGTTCCTCGTCCAATCTACCTATAAATATGAACTCATCTCCACCGGTACGGTATAGATTCCCGTATTCTTCAAATATTTTTTTCATACACTCACAGGCACCTATAATAAGTTCATCTCCACTAGCGTGGCCTAAGGTATCATTTACCCGCTTTAATCCATTTACATCAAAACAAATATATACAAAATCATCTTCCATAGGCTCTGTATCGTATTTTAAGATATCTTCTTCATAGGCCCTCCTATTATTAAGTCCTGTTAACTGATCCGTTCTGGAATTATAAATAAGTGTTTCTCGCTGGCGTTTTTCTTCGTCAATACTTTGTGTAGTAAAGACTACCTTGGTGGGCTTACCTGAAGCATCCGCTTCAATTACAATAAATACAGCTCGATACCAGCCTAAATGATTTCCTATAAACTCATCGCTAATCATCTTTTTATTCTGCATCCTGTCGGCAAGAGTAGATAAATCTGTGAAAGACAACGCTTCGTTTTTATATTCTTCTGTTGTAGCCAGATTGATGATATTACTCATCATCTTTGTGGCCCCATCCGTTTTGTTTACCACATCCTGTACTTCATTTTTTGAATTTAACTCTTCTACAGTATCATTTACAAGATCAATAAGATGCATACTGTAATAGATTTCGGACATGGATTTTAATACAGAATACTGTTCTTTAACCCTGGTAAGTGCCTCCTCTAATTGATTTTGTTTTTCTTTCTCATTCGTTATCACTTCTTCCAGTAAATTATGTACCTCCAGCTCTCTTGCCAAGAAGAGTCCCCAGCATCCGATTACGCAGGCGACTGTTTGTGCCGGATAGCCATAGACAAAAATCTGGAACAAGGTAGCTAAATATGGTAACGCCAAATACGTTGCTAATGCAATTCCTACATTTTTCTGATATTTCTTTCTATTTAACAAAAGAATACCCATATAGATAATTCCGCCTACAACAGGTGCCACCTGGGTAAGTATATACAGGAATCCACGATGGTATAAATTATCCCCATCAAAATAGTACAAGAATCCAAAAAACTGTGAAACAATTAACATGATGATAGAAACGATAGCCATAAACCATACTGCATAAAGGAAGTTACACTGCTTTTTGCTATCGGATTGCGTATACACTCGCAAACACTTACCATAGGCAATTAACATTAAATAGTTGGTGGCAAATACAAGGAAGTTGCTAATCCGTACGATGTACCATCCAAGCTCGCTGGTATTCCCTCTAAACCCATAAGCCAGTATATCACTAAGTAATAAGATTACGGTTAATGATACCATTTTAAGAATCATCCCGTCTTTTTGATCTTTTCTTTTACTAATCACTAAAAAGAAACTAATAAGCAAACTGATAAGTAAGGCAAATACTTCTATTGTAATAGAAATAACGGATTTCATTTCCATTTTTTCTCTCCTCTTATACTTCTTAAATACTTAGTATTTCAAACTAATTACTATTATACAAAAAAGGAGCTAAAATTACCAATAGTAATTTTTCTCCTCTTTGCTTTTTTACTTATTTGCGTGATACACATTATTTCTTTTTTATTCAAAATTTAGAAAGTTCCTTCGTACATGCTTTTCATTTCATCATAACTTATTTGACAAGCTACTATCTAATTCTTTGTATGCTATATTTGAAATCTTCCAATCCTTTTAATCTTTTTACTCTGCGAAGTTTAATACCACACACATTACATATCTGCTCAAGTCCGGCTTCCACAATTATATTTGACACCCTTATTTCCTTCGGTGCTCCAAATTGAAAAATAAAACCTATGAGAATTTCTGCCAGCATTACAATCGCATCGTCCTCCGGTCCAAGCATTTCAAATTTAATGATAGTTCCTGTATTTGCATCTCCTAATAACGACAATGCCGGATTTGCAGGGCGATCATACTTTTTATCCGTAATTGATGCTCCTAGCACAGATACATCCGCTTCTAAAACAGCTTTGCATTTCGGGGCTTTTCCCAGGTCTGAGAGCAAATCTTCATCTGTAATCAGTAAATTCCCAAATTGAAAAGATGTAAAAGGAAGTGGCTCTTCACCAAATTCCCATGTTTTCTTATCTTTTCCAAAAGAAAATAGAAACATATTTCCCGATTCAAAATCAACCTGCATGTCTGTCTTGAGTTTCCGTAGTTTTATCCACAACTGCCTGTTTTTTCTATACTGCTATAAA
>CAMEIX010000016.1 GCA_945919075.1 uncultured Lachnospiraceae bacterium | reverse complement strand
CTGATTTCAGGGAATTCTGACGCTTTTTTTCGGTAATTTTAGTGTATCATAAACAACTGTCCATTAGATTCTGAACGTCCTTAATCAGTCGATGCTTATCTCCTTCCTGTTTCCAATCCTTTACTAATTCTCTGTACGCCTTGCACATGTCCTCGTCCTCCTCTATGACTTTCTTTTTTAATTCCTTTACATCTAAATGTACCGCTATGATTTTCTGGGTTTCGGTTGTGATGTTCTGAAACGATTCCTCTTCAAACAGTTCTGCCAGCTTATGCTTGTCATAACGGCTCTGCATGGCACGGAAAAACTGTCTTAACTCCGTCCGGTAATCCAGGGGATTTACATAATCCGCCTCCACCAGGGGAAAACTGTAATTCTGGATTTTGTCCGATGCGTAGTTTTTCATCTTCTCCGGAATCTTCAGGCACTCCTTCAGAGTGCTTTTTCCTTTGAAATGCCCCTGTCCCAGATACAGTACCATGGTAATCACCGGGCAGTAGCCCTCCTCTTCTGTCATGCCGCTCTTACGTTCCATGAAGTTCTCATAGTCCCTCGCTCTTTCATGCCTGCTTCGGATTTCGCCTGCCTCCTTTTCATACTCGCAGGCATCATAAACAAGCACCCTTTTGGGCATTCCGTAATCAGAATAGTTTTCAATCTCCAGACCATACTTGATGCCATGGCTTTCGCAAAGGCAGATGCCGTCCCGCTCCAATTCCCCACTGCTTCCGGTAAGAGAGGGATAACTCTGTTTAAGCCTCCGTAAATCCCCGGGCAGGACACTGACCCTGCCATGGTAAACCCCATTGCGGATGAGTTCTGCCATTCTTTCCGGTTCTGTGAAATAATCTTTGTCTAATCTGTCGTATTTTCCCATGTTGCTCCTTTCCGGGCAGAGCAGGGAGCAGCCCTTTACCCTGCTAAAAGAAACACGAAAAAAAGACAGTTCCTCCACTCTGCCAACTCTTAAGTGATTTAGTTTTAAAAATGTGAAAAAGTTGGCGAATGCCAAAGATACCCAGTGAATGGGCTTACGATTTTCACTTCCATCCGCGTGGAAAAGAACTTCCACCGATGAGGTAATTGTAGAGCAGAAAAGGGCGGATGTCAAGATGATAATAGAAAATTACATAGGAGTCCAGACCAAAACACAGAAGAGGACTTAATCCTGAAATATGCCAATCAGAGTCAGGGCTGTGTATCTATACGAAATAATTTTCTATTTAGCATCCCTTTTTTCCAAGAAAAGGGATACTTTTCGAACAGTTTTTCCGCATAGATACCCAAAAGCATTTTTTCGTCAATATATATGTCTTTATTCGCCTTAAAGGGATTCCAAATAAAGAAAAATTCTGTATAGACCGATAGCACCCATTATCTTCCCTTTAGTGACCTATGGCACTATCAATTTGCTCTACATTTTACCCTTCCACATCCCTATTCTCCACTGACATCTCCACGCGGTACACCTCATCTTCTGCAGAGACCTCCATCTGACCATCATGCTGTTTCACCAGACTTTTCAAAATCTCGATACCATATCCCCTGTGGTCGTCCTTTTTCCTTGCTTTGGGGTTATAAGGATTTTCTTCCTTGATATGCAGGTACTCTCCCTTCAGAGCTGCTTTAATACTGATGAATTTTTCTCCTTCTGTCTGTTCTGCTGCCGCGATGCATTTCGAAACAGGTTGGTAAAGATGCTGCAGATTGCCACAGGATTCATCTTAAGCGGTACCGGAATATCAAACTCATACTCTAATTTGATCTGCTTTTCCTTACAGAGTTTCTCGTTTTCTGCCATAATGGCATTCACCACCGGGTCGCCACAGTATACATATTCTCTGGTGGAGGCTACATAGGCCGTCAGGGTGTCTAACATTTCGCCCACCTTATCCCGGTCATCCTGCTTCAATAGCTCCTTCATCAAAATAAACTGCTCATTCATGTCGTGACGGATTTTTGCCAGTTCCTCCCGCCTGGTTTCTATCTCTTCATAATGCTTCTTCTCAATTTCCCATGTCTGCTTCACTTCCCCAAGCTTCTCTTCCATTTCATTCATTTGCTGCTGGCGAAGAAGTGCAGCAAGAAGCAGAATATCCGCCATAAATCCGATAAAAATCCCCAAGGCCAGGCTCGTGTTTCCCGCTGACAAATAATCATAAAACTTAATGTTATGGGAGCATATGAGAAACACCTGACTCAATGGAAAGAATAGGAAAACCAGAAAAGTCTTAGCGTTATAAGCACGTTTCATCACAAAACGTTTCCAAATATACAATACCATCGTATAGAGACACAATCCTGTAACTGCTACAATAGATTCTATAATCAAGATAATCGGCAAATTGATATCCCAAACAACCAACTTTTCCAGCTCAGAAGCAAATAAAACCATAACGATACCCTCGCCCATAAATATCGCCATTTCCTGTAACATAACAAACAGAATCTTTTGTCCAAGTCTTCCTTCCATTTGTATGTAAAGATACGAAATATTGACTATAATGATGACGAATAGCATTCCAAATTTTAATATATCATTACTGTTGAAAATCAATTTTAATGTTGCTAAAGGAACAGAGATAAGCCACAAAGTTATGGCATCTTTTAGTTTTGTATGCTGTTTCTTACTGTCAAAAGCTGTCACTAAAATATAATTTGCAGCCAAATATGCCGCCATATTCATCAGATAATTTGCAACACCTATAGCTGTCATTCTGTGTTACCCTTCCACATCCCTATTCTCCACCGACATCTCCACGCAGTACACCTCATTTTCCGCAGAGACCTCCATCTGACCGTCATGCTGTTTCACCAGACTTTTCAAAATCTCGATACCATATCCCCTGTGGTCGTCCTTTTTCCTTGCTTTGGGGTTATAAGGATTTTCTTCCTTGATATGCAGGTACTCTCCCTTCAGAGCTGCTTTAATACTGATGAATTTTTCTCCTTCTGTCTGTTCTGCTGCCGCGATGCATTTCGAAACAGGTTGGTAAAGATGCTGCAGATTGCCACAGGATTCATCTTAAGCGGTACCGGAATATCAAACTCATACTCTAATTTGATCTGCTTTTCCTTACAGAGTTTCTCGTTTTCTGCCATAATGGCATTCACCACCGGGTCGCCACAGTATACATATTCTCTGGTGGAGGCTACATAGGCCGTCAGGGTGTCTAACATTTCGCCCACCTTTTCCCGGTCATCCTGCTTAAGAAGCTCCTTCATCAGAATAAACTGTTCATTCATATCGTGACGGATTTTTGCCAGTTCCTCACGCCTGTTTTCTATCTCCTCATAATGCTTCTTTTCCACTTCCCAGGTCTGCTTCATTTCCCCTATCTTTGCCTCAATTTCGCGCATCTGCTGTTGACGAAGGATTGTTGCTAAAAGCAGAATATCGGCAAAAAGCCCAATTACTATTCCTATGTAGAGACTGACACTTCCCGTAGCCCGAATACTAAAAAACTCCTCATTATGAGATATAAGCAGAAATACCTGTCCCAGCGGAAAAAATAGAAAAACAAAAAATGATTTTGTATCGTAAACCCGCTTCATTACCCACCGTTTCCAGATCAAAAGAACAATCCAGTAGAAAATCAGACCGGTCAGGCAGATTACGATATCTACCATCAAAATAATTGGCTCGTTGTAATCCCATATCGTAAGTTTGGATACCTGCTCATTAAAAACTGCCATAACCAGAAGTTCTCCCAGGAAAAAAGTCATCTCCTGGATGGCAATAAATAAAATTTTCTGCCAGATATTCCCCTCCATACAGAAATGGAGATAAAGAATACACAGAGCAAGGATTCCAAATAAAATCAGAAATTTGAATTCGCTATTGTTGAAAAAGAATTTCAGGTTTGTTAATGGTAAGGTAAGCAGCCAAACATACACTGCATCTTGCAGAGTACTACGCTTTTTCTTGCTTTCAAAAGCTGCTACCATAATATAATTTGTAGCAAAATAAGCTGCCATATTCACTAAATAGTTTATAAATCCGGTTACTGTCATATTTCCCCTCCTACATCTGGCTTCTCATATAGCGCAGATACGTTTCCTTTGCTGTCACAACCCTTGATTTACTGATGGGTAGCACGGTTTCATCCTTAAGCAGCAGGCTTTTTCCGTCCAGTTTTTGAATTTTATCCATGTTGACCCAGAAACTCTTATGGATGCACAAAAATCCGTCAGACAGCTTTCTGCCGATTTCCTCAAGTTTGTCGTAGATCGTCAATTCCCCTTTTATGGTGTGAATGATTACCTGATGACCCTTACTTTCCAGATAGGTAATGTCCCTGTGCGGAATGACTTCGGTCTTGCCCCGATACTGTACTGCAAGACGTTTCTTTTGATTCTTTTCTAAATTCTTTTTTGCCTTTTCCAACAATACATTTAAGTTATCCATATTGACCGGTTTTACCAGATAACCGCATAGATTTACCGGCTCGAAGAAAATCTCCTGGGAGAAGCGGTCATTAAAGGCTGTTACAAAAATTATTTGAATCTCCGGATAGGTGTCATTTATCTTCGCTGCATAACTTATGCCGTTTTTTTCTTCCTTCCAGTCAATATCCATGAAAATCAGGTCGTAATTTTTCCCTTTCTTCAGGGACTCCCACAATTTTCTCAAATCGGTATAGGTATCGTATTTTTCAATCTCCGGAATATCCTTTATCAAAGTTTCCATCTGCTCAATAAAAATTATCTCATCATCACAAATTGCTACTGTCATAAAATCCTCTTCTCGTATTGTTCTGATATTCTAATATTCTCAAAAAAGATTATCATGTAGATTCCTCATCGTCAACAAATAAACGTCAAAAAATTCAAATATAATTTATGAAAGTTTTTGTAACTCTTCCCAAAAAGAACAAGACCACTCCTTACGGAGTGGCCTTCAGTCCATACTCGAAAATTAATATACCAAACAAACAGCCAAATTACAGTAATGTAACTATCTTTTCCCGGATACTATCATAGTGCTTGTCAATCAGACCGAAATTCATCTTCTTATAACTCCAAACTGCTCTGCCAATCTTGCATTCCTCCAATGCCTCGTGCATGCTCTCGAACCATCTTAGGGTACTGTCACAGTCCGCCAAATCGATGACACCGTATTCACCACAGTACAGGGGCACATCAAATTTCTCTGCGATAGCAATTGCGGGTTCAAACAAATGCCTGAAATATTCTTTGTCTAATAAAGCATCCCCCAGATTCTCAAATTCGTTATCAAAATCAGAACCATATACACTTCTGGATTCTTCCATAGTTTCTTTCGCTGTTTTAGGGAAGGTAGTAGAAAAGCCCTTGGGCATTTTGGCAATCCACTCTGCATCCTGGTGAGTAAAAATAAATGGACTGTAACAGTGATATGTAAATACCATATTTTCATCATAGGGTGCTTCCATCAGAGAAAGCCCGGTAATGCTGCTATTATAAATTCCACCCACAATTACCTTCGTCTTATCAGCTATCTTACGAATTTCAGGCATGGTCTTTCTGATTATCTCATTCCAGGGCTCTGCCATCTCGGGCATGGTAACTTCATTCAAAAGTTCAAATGCAATATTTTCCTTATTTCCATATCGTCTTGCTATTTCTTTCCAGAGTTCCATAAACTGTGCCTGCAGTTTTTGATCTGCAAAAAAACTGCAATAGTTTTCGTCGTCAAACACGAACCCGCATGCTTTATGGAGGTCAAGCACGGTATTAAGTCCGTACTCTTTGCACCATGCAAGACAATCGTCAATATGCTTAAAACCTGCCTCAATCAGAGTGCCGTCATCTTCCTGAATCAGATTGTAATCAATGGGAAGTCTCACATGATCCGTTCCCCAGGAAGCAATTCTTGCAATGTCTTCCTTTTTCACAAAGGAGTTATAATGTTCCTCCGTATACTGATTGCCGCACTGGGACAGCCAACCGCCTAAATTTACACCTTTATAAAATCCCTTAAACTCTCTCATTCTATCACCATTTTCCTGTGTCAAATATCGGATACCCTGAAAACATAGATTCCAATTATCTTCTTGGAATTTTCCTTCTACCGGCTTGCAAGTGCCTGTGCAATATCTTCTCTCATGTCCAGCACTGCTGCCCTGGAAGCATCTGCATAGCTTTCGCTGCCAAACTTAGCATACTTCTCCTGCTTGTAAGCAGCAATGATACCTCTGGAAGAATTAATGATGGCACCAAGCCCGTCTTCGTTGAAGAAATGAACCAGATCGGCGCCCTTTCCGCCCTGTGCGCCATAACCGGGTACCAAAATAAAAGTCTTGGGCATTACCTTACGTAAAATCTTACCCTGCTCGGGATAGGTTGCACCTACAACGGCTCCTACATAGCTATAGGAATCTCCCATGCACTCACTGCCCCATTCTGCAACCTTTTCACCCACTAACTCGTATAAGGGCTTTCCGTCTACCACACGATCCTGAAATTCCCCACTGCTGGGATTGGAGGTCTTAACAAGTACAAAAATCCCTTTCTTTTCTTCCTTACAAACCTTGATAAAGGGCTTCACACCATCGGAACCGAGATAGGGATTTACGGTTACAAAGTCCTCATTAAAACCGTAAAGTGCCTGACTTCCCACCATCGCTTTTCCAAGGTGTCCAACAGCATAGGCCTCGGAGGTGGAACCGATGTCCCCGCGTTTGATATCGCCGATAACCACAAGGCCTTTTTCCTTACAGTAATCTACGGTCTTCTGGAATGCCTCCACCCCGGGAAGACCAAACTGTTCATACATGGCAATCTGAGGCTTTACGGCAGGTATCAGGTCATATACCGCATCTACAATCCCCTTATTATACTGCCAGATTGCCTCTGCAGCACCTTTTAAGGTTTCCCCATATTCGGCAAAAGCTTTTTTCTGAATATGCTCCGGAATGTAATTCATCATGGGGTCAAGACCTACTACGATGGGTGCATTTGTTTTTTTGATTTTCTCGATCAGGGTATTAATCATACTAGTCCTCTTTCCTTCTGTCTGCATTTGAATTTTTAATATTCAAAAGCAGTGAAATATTGTATTTTTTTATTCTTAACATTGTGAAAATTGTATCATATATTGGACTATCCCGCAACACTTGTCCCGGAAATTCTCTCCAAATGAGTCCTTGTTCTTTCCTTTTCTCTCCCGTATAATGAAATAAGAATGTTAAGAAAGGACTTTTATTGTATGAAAAAAAGTAATCCTATTGCACTACTTCCCATTGGTGTATTCTTAGTCCTCTATTTAGGACTGGGGATTTTATTCGAGTATGTGCTAAAAATCGAAATGGGCTTTTATAATATTCCCATTGTCATAGCCTTTTTGGTAGCTATTTTAGTAGCCTGTCTTCAGAACCCAAAAGTAAGCTTCGAGGACAAATTAGATATCATGGCGAAAGGACTTGCTGACAAAAATATTATCACCATGCTCTTAATCTTCCTTACTGCCGGTGCATTTGTAGGCGTGGTAGGCAGAAGCAGTGCGGAAAGTGTAGCCTATTTTATGCTCTCCTTAATTCCTGCAAAATTTGCAGTAGCCGTGCTCTTTATCGTAGCCTGTTTTGTATCCACCGCCATGGGTACCAGTGTGGGTACCATCACCCTGATTACCCCCATCGCGGTGGCGGTATCAAATGCTTCCGGTTTTTCCATTTCCCTTTGCATCGCTTCTGTTATGGGTGGTGCCATGTTTGGTGATAATCTATCCTTTATTTCCGATACCACCATTGCTGCCTGTAACGGACAGGGCTGCCGGATGAAGGATAAATTCAGGGAAAACTTCTGGATTGCATTTCCCGCTGCTCTTACTACTTTAGTTCTCATTTTGGTTCTCTCCTTCAGCACCTTTGAGGAAGGAGCTGTTATGGAAGAATATAATCTGCTCCAGATTATCCCCTATGTACTGGTACTTCTCGGAGGTATTATCGGAATCAATGTTTTTGTGGTGCTTCTAATCGGCATTTTCTCCGGTTCTATCATTATGTTAGCTACCGGCTCCATCACCTATATTGAATTACTTTCCAAAATGGGTTCCGGAACCTCCGGCATGTTTGAAACCTGTATGGTAGCGGTTTTAGTATCCGTTATGTGTGCCCTGATAAGAGAGTATGGTGGTTTCGAAACCCTGCTTAACTTAATCCGTAAAACCTTTAAGGGCCAAAAAGGCGGGCAGCTGGGAATGGGGCTTTTGGTAAGTACCATGAATATTGCAACCGCAAACAATACCGTAGCGATTGTTATGGCAAACCCCATTGCAAAAGAAATTGCAAATGAATATGATATCACGCCCAGAAAGAGTGCTTCCCTCTTAGATACCTTCTCCTGTATCGTGCAGGGCATCCTTCCTTACGGTGCCCAGATGTTGGTAGCCATTACCGCAGCAAAGGAACTTGGGGTTTCGGTATCTGCTTTCGATATTATTCCAAAGCTGTTCTACCCCTATTTACTTTTAGTAAGTTCCTTGATTTTTATTTATCTGATACCGGTTAAAAAAGCAAAATAATATATCCTTAAATTTTCATAAAATAACTTTCAGCTTTCTTGAAAATGATTTGAAATCGTATTATATTAAACAGTTAGATTAGGCACTATATTTGATTTCATTAGTAAGAAACGGAGTACGACTATGTTAAAAAAATTAGCAGGCTATGTGCAGGAGTACAAGCTCCCCACAGTTTTAACCCTTCTTTTTATCACCGGCGAAGCGGTCATTGAAACCATCATTCCTTTTATGACTGCCAACCTGGTAAACGAGATCAAAGGCGGGGCTGACATGAGTAATATTATCCGGGTGGGGCTGATTCTTGTGGTAATGGCATTTGCTTCTCTTGCCTGTGGTGGGCTGGCTGGATTTACCTCGGCAAAAGCCAGTGCAGGTTTTGCAAAGAATTTAAGAAAAAATATGTTTCACAAAATCCAGGGCTATTCCTTTGAGAACATTGACAAGTTCTCTTCTTCCTCCCTGGTTACCAGAATGACCACGGATGTAACCAATGTACAGATGTCTTTCATGATGATGATCCGTATCGCGATTCGAAGTCCTTTGATGTTGATATTCTCCGTCATCATGGCCTTCTATATGGGTGGCAGTCTTGCCATCAGCTTTGTCATCGTCATTCCGGTTTTAGCCTTTGGTCTGATAATGGTAACAAAGTTTGCCATGCCTGCCTTCCACAGGGTATTCAAAAAATATGACCGGCTAAATGAATCTATAGAGGAAAATGTCCGTGCCATGCGTGTAGTGAAGGGCTTCTCCCGTGAAGAATACGAAAAAGAGAAATTTGGCAAAGCCAGTGAGAATATCCGGAAGGATTTTACCAAGGCTGAGAAAATTGTGGCATTAAATAATCCCTTAATGAATATCTGCCTTAATTTTAACATGGTATTTGTGATGTGGGTTGGTTCTAAGATAGCCATTGAAAGTGCCGGTACCGTATTAGATGTGGGACAGTTGTCAGCCATGCTCACCTACGGAATGCAGGTGTTAATGTCCCTTATGATGCTTTCCATGATTTTTGTCATGCTCACACTTTCCGCTGAAAGTGCCAGACGTATCTGTGAAGTTTTGGACGAGGAATCTTCCTTAAAGGAAAAAGAAGCTCCTCTTACCAAGGTTGCGGACGGCTCCATTGATTTTGAAAATGTAAATTTCAAATATTCGGCAAAAGCAGAAAAGAATGCCCTGTCCGATATCAATCTTCACATCCATAGCGGCATGACCGTAGGCGTAATCGGGGGGACCGGATCCGGAAAATCCTCCCTGGTACAGCTGATTCCCAGACTCTATGATGTCACGGAGGGTGTCATCAGGGTGGGAGGCATTAACGTAAAGGAATACGAGCTTTCCTCTCTTCGCGATGCAGTTGCCATGGTCTTGCAGAAAAATCTTTTATTCTCCGGCACCATTAAAGAAAACCTGCGCTGGGGTAATGAAAATGCTACGGATGAAGAATTGGAAGATGCATGCCGCCTTGCACAGGCTGATGAATTTATAAATACCTTCCCGGAAGGCTATGATACCAAGATTGAGCAGGGTGGAACCAATGTTTCCGGTGGTCAGAAACAGCGTCTTTGTATCGCCCGTGCTCTTCTTAAGAAGCCGAAAATACTGATTCTGGATGATTCTACCAGTGCGGTAGATACCAAAACGGATGCTAAAATCCGTGCCGGCTTTGAAGCCTATATTCCCGATACCACCAAAATTATCATTGCCCAGCGTATTACTTCTGTTATGCATGCGGACTTGATTATCATTATGGAAAATGGCAGAATTTCAGCTGCAGGTAAGCACGAAGAACTCTTAATGAGCAGTGAAATATATAAAGAAATTTACGAACAGCAGACGAAGGGAGGAACCGAAAATGAAGCCTAAGAAGAAAATCAATCCCAAAATCTTTGGCCGCATACTCTCTTCTTTGTATCATTACTATCCGGTCAGAGTGCCTGTCACCTTCCTTTGTATTTTGTTTTCCTCGGTGATTGCTACTATCCCGTCCATTTTTATACAAAAAATTATAGCTGTTATTGAAAAATGGCAGCCCACAAAGGACTGGGCAAATGCCGGTAAGGAAATTTTTCCTCTGATTATGATATTGATTGCCCTTTATGTCCTTTCCATCATCGCTACTGTAGTTTATACCCAGATGATGGCTACTATTACGCAGGGCTATCTATGCAAGCTTCGAAACAGTATGTTCAATGGCATGCAAAAATTACCTATCCGCTACTTTGACACCAATAAACACGGTGATATCATGAGTCACTACACCAATGATACTGATACCCTACGAGAAATGGTTTCTCAGTCCTTCCCGGCTTTAATTCGTTCCATTGCTATAATCGTAGGGGTATTGTTCATTATGCTTTATTACAGTGTATGGATGACCCTGGTGTTAATTCTTGGCGTCATTGCCATGTTCTTTGTTTCCGGTAAAGTGGGCGGCGGCAGTGCTCGTTTCTTCATGCGACAGCAGCAGTCCATTGGAAAGGAAGAAGGCTTTATACAGGAAATGATGAATGGACAGAAGGTGGTTAAGGTCTTTCATCACGAAGAACAGTGTGAAAATGATTTTAATGCCTTAAACGATGCCCTCTTTGAAGACAGCTTTAAGGCCCATGCCTATGCCAATATTTTAGGACCCATTATCGGCAATATTGGTAATATCATCTATGTATTGATTGCTGTAGTGGGTGGTTTGTTCCTGGTATTAAACACTCCCAACTTAAGTCTGTCCGGTATGGCATTTTCCATCAGTATTTTAGTCCCTTTCTTAAATATGACCAAACAGTTTACCGGTAATATCAACCAGGCTACCCAGCAGATTAACGCCATTGTCATGGGTCTTGCTGGTGCGGAAAGAGTCTTTGCCCTGATGGATGAGGTTGCGGAAACCGACGAGGGCTATGTCACTTTAGTTAATGTGGAAGTTGCCGCAGACGGCACCCTGACCGAAACTGACAGACACACCGGAAAGTGGGCCTGGAAGCATCCTCACCAGGATGGACACCTGACCTACACGCCCTTACAAGGAGAGGTGCATATGAACCAGGTGGACTTTGCCTATGAGGAGGGAAAAACGGTTTTGCATGATGTATCCGTTCATGCCATGCCCGGCCAGAAAATTGCCTTTGTGGGGGCTACCGGTGCCGGTAAAACCACTATCACCAATCTGTTAAACCGCTTTTATGATATTGCGGATGGCAAAATCCGCTACGACGGCATCAACATTAATAAGATTAAAAAGGCTGACCTGCGCCGCTCCATGGGTATTGTATTGCAGGAAACCAATTTATTTACCGGAACCGTAATGGAGAACATCCGTTACGGGAACTTAAATGCAACGGATGAGGAATGTAAGAATGCTGCGAAACTTGCAGGTGCGGATGATTTCATTACCCGCCTTCCCGAAGGCTACAATACCATGCTTTCCGGAAACGGTTCCAATCTTTCCCAAGGCCAGCGCCAGCTTCTTGCCATTGCCCGTGCTGCTGTTGCAGACCCTCCGGTTATGATTATGGATGAGGCAACCTCCTCCATCGATACCAGAACCGAGGCCATTGTACAGCGCGGAATGGATAAGTTAATGGAAGGCCGCACGGTATTTGTTATTGCACATCGTCTTTCCACTGTCATGAACTCCGATGTCATCATGGTTCTTGACCATGGTCATGTCATCGAGCAGGGAAGCCATGATGAACTTATTGCCAAGAAGGGCACCTATTACCAGCTCTATACCGGTGCATTTGAGTTGGAATAAAAGGAAGCCGGTTGGCTTCCTTTTATTTCTCGATGTCCTTATTTTCAAGGGACATTTCCACCATAAACCATGTTTCGTTTTCCTTTACATCCATCTGTCCGTTATGTCGTTCTGCCATGTTTCTTAATATCTCCAGCCCATAACCTTTTCTGTCATCCCGCCTGGCGCTTTTGTTGTATGTATTTTCCTCTTTGATATGCAGATAATCTCCCATAAGCGAAGCTTTGAGGCTAATCTTTTTCTCCCCCTCTGCCTGCTCTGCTGCCGCTATGGCATTTCGAAAGAGATTGGAGAATATACTGCAGATTACCACCGCATTCATCTCTAAGGGCCGATGGATTGCAAATTCGTACTCTAAACAGATTCCCTTGTCTTTGCAGATTTTCTCATTCTCAGACATGATGGCATTCACTACACCATCCTCACAGTACACATATTCCCTCGTTGCCGCCACATATTCCGTAAGTTTTTTCAGCATTTCTTTTACTTTTTCTTTATCATCCCGTTGAATCAGTTCACTCATCAAAATGAACTGTTCGGTCATATCATGACGAATCTTAGCCAGTTCCTCTCGCCGGATTTCAATCTCCTCATAGTGCTTCTTTTCAGTATCCCATGCTTTTTCCACCTGAGAAAGTTTTAATTCCATTTCATGCATCTGCTGCTGACGAAGCAGGGTAACCATTAACAGAATATCCGCAATAAATCCAATGGCTGTTCCCACCATCAGGCTGATATTTCCCGGTGTCATGGTGTTAATTGCCAGGATATCATTGGCACAAATCAAGAACACCTGACTCATGGGAAAGAATAAGAAGACCAGAAAGGTTTTGGCATTATAATTTCGTTTCCATACAATTCTCTTCCATCCCCACAAAAACATCCAGTAAACACAGAGTCCAATCAGGTTGACCATGGTATCGGCAATCAGTATGGTAGGCGTATTAAAATCCCAACTTCCCAGCTTACTGATAGCATCCCTCAAAATAAATGACGCGGTCACTTCTCCGATGAAAAAGGCGGTCTCCTGCAGCATCACAAACAGAATCTTCTGCCAGATAAAACCCTCCATGCGAATGTGCAGATAGATAATACTGACAATAATTATGGTAATCAGAAAACCATACTGAACTGCCTTAATATGGTTAAACCAGATTTTAATGCCGGAAAGGGGAAGTGTCAGAATCCATATCGTTACAGCCTCCCGTAAACTGCTGTACTTCTTCCTGCTTTCAAAGGCAGAAACCATGATGAAGTTGGCCACAAAATACGTCAAAAGACAAATGATAAAATTAATATAGCCCACACTTGTCATAATTCTTTCTCCCTGAAGCGGTTTAATGCCTGTTCCATTTTCTTGTTCTCAGCCTTCTCCTTCAGTATGGAAATTACTACCCCTATCACGGTACATACTGTGAAAGATACAAAAAATCCAATCCAGGATTTTTCATCATCAATCGGGAACCATGAGAAACAAATTACGAATCCGACAATGGTAATAGTAACGGTTACAAAAAAACAGATGATTCTCGCCGCCATGGGCATTTTTTTAATAAATCTATCTGTCAATAACAGTACTTCCAAAAATGAAAGGATGAGTGAAAACACAAATAATTGTACCAAGGTGTCCAGTCTCAGGCCATCACCGGAAAGATAAAATAATGTTGAGCAGGGTTTTGCCTTTTCCCCTATCACGATTCCTAATGCCATAAAGATTGTCACAATAATTCCGAACGTTGCAAAGAACTGCCCGATATAGTCAAAAATTGTCTTGTTCTCTTCCATTACTTTATTCCTATCCTTTTTCTGAATTCATCCGCATACATGCGGCTAACCATGATTTGCTCACCATTACACAGGGTAACACGAATTTTACGGTTCAGGTCGGCTTTCAGACTCTTTATCTTTTTTAAATGGACCAGTGTCTGCTTGCTGATACGCAAAAATCCTCTTTCCGTAAGCTGCTGTTCCAGTTCATAAAGTTTTAGGTCCGACTCATACACATTGTCTTCCGTGTATAAGAAGGTTGTGCGCTCCACTGCTTCCACATATAAGAGTTTTGCTACGTCGATTAAGTAAGTCTCACCGTTTTTCTTTGCCGGAATCTGCATGTCCAGCATACGGATCAGAGAAATCATCCTGTCAATCTCCGGTGTTAGTTTTCCGCATTCTATTTTTATATGAATGTCATCATACGCAGGATCCACATCTATCTGTATTTTCATAATCTATTCCAATCCATTTTTCTTATAAGCTGCTGCAAACAGTATAACAAATAATATAAGGTTTAGGAAGACCACGACAGCTTTTGTATCCATCTGCTCTATTCTAAGGTCCTCCTGCAAAATCAGATTCAACTGCTGTGTATACGCAAACTTTGCAATTTTACGGATCGTGTCATTGAACATGGAAAGCATGGGTAGAAAAGAGAATACCATCATAACCGGCATCACAATGCCGGTTGCCTTCATCTGGTCCTTTGCAAACACCCCGATGGCAGCACCTGCAATAATGGAAATGATAAAACCGGTTCCCATGATAGCCAGATAAAGAAGCATTGCACTACCCTCGAAATGAGCCGTAATCCCCATAACAACGGCTCCCAGCATACAAATCAGCCATACATAGCTTCCCACTCCCAAAAGGTATTCCCAGGGCTTCACATTCGCCATCATAAGTACACGCAAAGTGTTTTTTTCCTTTTCCTCGGATAGGATTGCCGCAATGGATGTGATGGGTGCCATTCCGATGTACATGACCGAAAACAGTTTTGCAAAAAAGTGGTCCGGCATACCTTCCATTCGGACTGCATTTTCCATAATGAGTGTCATCATGGGAAACATCAGAAACTGAATCAGAATTGTTTTATTTTTGACTGTGTCCTTGATTTGTTTTTTGAATATCACTGCCATATTTCTCATAATGAATTCTCCTCTAAGTTTTTACCTGTCAGTTCCAAGAATACGGTTTCCAGATTGGGCTCTGTGGAGTGAATGGTTTCCACCGCATCTTTTTCCATAAGTTCTGCGATTTTCTGTGCTGCGTCCCTGCTGTTCGGTAATTCCTCTTCCCTGCCATCTTTCAGGTGCAGACGGATTTTTTTCTGATAATCGTATCTTCTGCAGATTTCTTTCGGGCTTCCATATTCCACAATCACCCCTTCATTTAAAAGTGCCACATGATCGCATAGTTTGGTAGCCTCACTCATGTCATGGGTGGTCAGGAATATGGTGCATCCTTCCTTTTTCTTTTCCATAATCAATTTATGAATGGCTTTTGCAGATGCCGGATCCAGACCGCTTGTGGGTTCATCCAGAAAAATAATCTTCGGGGTCTGCATAAAAACACGGGCGAGCTGCAGGCGGTTTCTCATTCCTTTTGACAAATTTGCTGCCGGTGTCTTCATGGTTTTTGCAAGTCCCACATCTTCCAGAGTATCCATAACCACTTTAAGTGGAATTTTATAAATCTCTGCAAAGATTTTTAAGTTATCGAGGCAGGAAAGTCTTTCGTAGACCCCAAACTGATCCATCATAATGCCAATGCCTTTGTGATCCTCCCCGGAAAGATTTCGGACATCTTTCCCTAAAGTTTTTACATCCCCTTCCTCGAACACGAGCTGTCCGGTCAGAATTTTTATCAGTGTTGTCTTACCTGCTCCGGAGGGACCGAGAAGCCCGAAGATTTCACCCTCTTTAATTTCCAGATTGATTCCCCTTAGAATTTCTCTTTCCCCAAATCTCTTCTTTAAGTCTTTTACCTTAATCATGAGGTATTCCTCTCTTCTTGCACACTTTGGCAAGCTTCCATTTGCCTCCTGCCCTTTTGATGTTCCCAACCTATCACGGAATATTTTCTGCTGCAATAGTTCCTGTCATAAGTTACCACGTGGAATACATAAGTTGCCAACAGAGACGAGATTTGCTTCGCGAATCTTGTTGCCATAACAAAACACCGGGATGTGTTTCCACACCCCGGTGTCTGTTCTTCAGTATTTTATTCTGTACTCTTCAGTAGCTTAAATTTCTTCCGTATCTTAAACCAAAACACGGTTTTCTTCCGCGTACTTTTTGATGTTGGAAGCATTCACGTATTTCTTATGGCTGTTCCCATTTACCACAACCAAAGTAGGTGCCTGCATTACTCCATACTCTTTTGCAAGTTCCATGTTCTCTTCTGCATCTATAAGTACATAACTCTCCCCCTTCAAGTATTCCTTAGCCAACTTGCAGTTGGGGCAGGTCTTGGTGGTGAAAAGGTACTTAATATTTTTAGGCTGTTCTACCTTTACTTCTACATCCTCAGCGTAATTGGAAAGTGTCACTACAGCACTTACCGGACGCTTTAATACGGAATTCTCAATATCGTATTCGGTACGATTTGCATATTCCTGCAATTTACCATCATTCCAGTTCTGTACCGGTCTGTAATAGCCTGTAATACGGCTGTATACTTCGGTAGGACGTCCGCAGTGAGGGCAGTTTGCCACTTCACCGGTCAGGTATCCGTGTTCCTTACAGATCGAGTAAGTAGGTGATAATGTATAGTAAGGTAATTTGTAATTATCTGCAATCGTCTTAACCAGATTCGCTGCTGCCTTCCAGTCAGGAAGCTTCTCACCTAAGAATGCGTGGAATACGGTACCAGAGGTGTAAAGGGTCTGTAATTCATCCTGAATATCCAGAGCATCAAAAATATCTGCCGTGTAATCCACAGGTAAATGAGAAGAGTTGGTGTAATAAGGAGTATCTCCCGGCTTGCCTGCTGTCTTGATTGCCGGCCAGCGCTTTCTGTCATGCTTTGCCAGACGATAGGTTGTGCTTTCCGCCGGTGTTGCTTCCAGATTGTATAAATCGCCATACTGTTCCTGATAATCGGACAGTCTGTTTCTCATGTGGTTCAAAACTTCTTTGGTAAATTCCTGGGTACGGGGATCGGTCATATCCGCACGCAACCAGTTTGCATTCAAGCCCACTTCATTCATACCAATCAGACCGATGGTAGAGAAATGGTTATCAAAGGTGCCCAGATAACGTCTGGTATAAGGGTATAAACCTTCTTCCAAAAGTTTGGTAATAACGCCTCTCTTAATCTTTAAGGAACGGGCTGCGATATCCATCATACGGTTCAGTCTTGCATAAAACTCGTCCTTATTTGCAGAAAGATAGGCAATTCTCGGCATGTTAATGGTAACAACGCCCACGCTTCCGGTACTTTCGCCAGATCCAAAGAATCCACCTGTTTTCTTACGAAGTTCCCTAAGGTCAAGACGCAGACGGCAGCACATACTGCGCACATCGGAGGGCTGCATATCGGAATTGATATAGTTTGAGAAATAAGGCGTTCCGTACTTGGCAGTCATCTCAAACAAAAGTCTGTTATTTTCATTGTCAGACCAGTCAAAATCTCTGGTAATGGAGTAAGTAGGAATGGGATACTGGAAACCGCGTCCGTTGGAATCCCCCTCAATCATGGTCTCAATAAATGCTTTATTGACCATATCCATTTCTTTCTTACAGTCCTTATACTTAAAGTCCATCTCTTTGCCGCCTACGATTGCAGGGAGTTCTGCCAGGTCCTCGGGCACGGTCCAATCCAAAGTGATATTGGAGAAAGGAGCCTGGGTACCCCAACGGCTGGGTGTATTCACGCCGTAAATAAATGCTTCGATGCATTTCTTTACTTCGGGATAGGACAAATTATCTACTTTAACAAAAGGTGCCAGATAGGTATCAAAAGAAGAAAATGCCTGTGCGCCTGCCCATTCATTCTGCATAATGCCAAGGAAATTAACCATCTGGTTGCAAAGAACGGAAAGGTGCTTTGCCGGTGCAGAGGTAATCTTACCGGTAATACCGCCAAGACCTTCTTTGATGAGCTGTTTTAAGGACCATCCTGCACAATACCCGGTCAGCATGGACAGGTCATGAATATGAATATCTGCATTGCGGTGTGCATCCGCAATTTCCTGATCATAGATTTCCGATAACCAGTAATTCGCTGTAACAGCTCCGGAATTGCTTAAAATCAGTCCTCCTACGGAATAGGTAACGGTGGAATTTTCCTTTACACGCCAGTCTTCCACCTTCACATAACTATTTACAACGTCCTTGTAATCCAAAATAGTGGATTTCATGGTACGCATTTTTTCCCTCTGCTTGCGATACAGAATATATGCCTTTGCTACTTCCTCATAGCCGGCCTGTCCTAAAACCTTTTCCACGCTGTCCTGAATATCTTCTACGGAAACCGCATCATCCTTAATTTTTTTCTGGAAGTCGGCAGATACACGAAGTGCCAGCAAATCCACAATATCATTGCTGTACTGCATTTCAGTTGCGGTAAATGCCTTCATAATGGCATCGCTGATTTTGTTCAGTGTGAAATCTACTCTCTCCCCATCTCTTTTGATAACCTGTAACACGATGAAACCTCCCTTTTAAACACTATGGTAAAAGTGTATCATTTTAGTACACTAAAGTCAATGGGAAACACTATATATAGTGTGTCTATTTTTTCACAATCACAAAATAATGTAAAAAAACTCTCTACCCTAACGGGTAGAGAGAAATCCGTACTCACGTTTTGCCTGTTCATCATCCGGGTAGATTTTCAGATAATTGTCCAGAAGGATGGTTGCCTGCTCAAATTCATTGAGGTATTCATAGGCCACTATTTCGTTAAATTTCAGGGTCTGCATCATGTCGTTGTCCGGAATCTGCATGGCACTTTGAAAGGCCTCCAGTGCCGCATCATACTGTTCCTGTTTCAGATAACATAAACCTAACTGATTATACAAAGCTGCGGTGCCTTCCTTTTGGCTTAAGTAAGCATTATAGACATTGGTTATGGCGTAATTGTAATCACCGGTGGCTTCATATGCCATACCAAGATACAGATAAACATCCGCCTCCGCACCTTTTTCGGCTTTAGCCTGTTCCAGGCTTACCTGTGCGCCCTTATAGTCCTCCAGATAGAACTGAATACGCCCCTTCTCATAATCGTTCATTTTCTTTTCTTTTTCACTTAACGCCGCCCGAAGATATTCGTCCCCCATATCTCTGTACCCTGCAGCCCGAAGAACCTCATAAATCTGAATCAGCCTGCTGTAATTATAAGGCTCACGCTTTATCACCTGGTCGAAATCCTGCTTCGCTTCCTCATATTTTCCCAGAGAAAGATAGGCATTGCCGCGAAGATAGTAAGCATCCGTATCCCCACTGTGCATACCCAGAATGGCATCATAAACTGCAATGGCTTCCTGATATTTCTTTAATTTCTGGTAGCTGGCCGCAAGATAGAAATTTACATCATAATCCATATCTTCCACAACACCGTTCGACAAAGCCATGCATTCCAGAAAATATTCGACTGCCTTCTCATAATCGGTCTGCCCCATACAGGCAATCCCTCTGCCTCTGGCGATCAGTCTGGGATTTTCCTTCAATTCCTCCGCTTTGGAAAAAGAATTCATGGCCGTCTCATAATCCATGGCCTCAATAGCCTGCATTCCTTTTTCCACTTCGGCATTCTTATCGGAACTTCCGCAGCCGGCCAAAAGGACACCGGCAGCCAAAACAATTCCAATGTATTTTAATAAACCTCGTTTTTTCATTCGAAAATGCCCCCGCAAAGCTTCCCTCTACATGCATCCTCTTTATCATAGCATAAACAAAAGATTTATTCAATTCCCGCTATGCGAATCCTGCCCTGATTTCTCTCATAGCAATTAAGGGACAAATCCGAAGATTCATCCCTTAACCGATTGATTTCCTATTTCTCCTTAAAGGTTGCACAGGCGGTTTCTTTGCAATCGCAGGCACCACAGCCCTTAATATCCACATGTTCCGCTCTGCACTTATAATCTTCATTATAAACGCAGTTGGTAGCTTCACAATCGATACTGATCATACTTCCGGGATGACAAAGCGAACTCTTGTAAGCATCCTCTCTTGCCTCACGAAAGCTTTCACAACAGGTGTCATCCGGAACGCATGCGCCCTTTCCGCCAACATTGATATCCCCTTTGCTGCAAAGCATATCCTTATTGTATCCGCAGTTTTCTACACTACAACGTAAATCAGCCATCATAAGTCCTCCTTTTCTTATTTTTCAGACTTATTATGGCCGATTAACATTTGTATTATACGATTATGTTTTCAAAATTAATTGAAAACTGACAATTCATTAAATACTTGCCGGACTATTTTGTTTCTTCCGCTACCTGTTCTTTTCGAATTTCCTTGGTCCGGATTTCTTCACAGATATCTGCAATGAAGGTCTTTAATTCCTTCTGACCCTCGTCCCCCAGAAATCTGCTTCTTACGGAAATCAGATTTTCTTCTTCTTCCTTCTGTCCTACTACTACCATATAAGGAACCTTTGCCAGTCTGGTTTCACGAATCTTATAACCAATCTTCTCGGAACGTTCGTCCACGGTTACACGGATACCGTTCTTCTTCATTTCCGCAGCAACCTTATTTGCATACTCGGAATATTTTTCGGAAATAGGAAGCACACGCACCTGTTCAGGACATAACCAGGTCGGGAACTTGCCTTCGTATTTCTCAGTCAGCCATGCCAGTGTTCTTTCATAGCATCCCATGGAGGTTCTGTGGATGATATAAGGACGAACCTTGTCACCATTCTGGTCAATATAATACATATCAAACTGTTCTGCCAAAAGGGCATCCCACTGAATGGTAATCATGGTATCTTCTTTTCCGTAAACATTCTTCGCATTAATATCTACCTTGGGACCGTAGAATGCAGCTTCGCCTTCTGCCTCGTAGAAAGGAATTTCCAGCTCCTTAAGAATATTCCGGATATGATTCTGGGTCTCTTCCCACACTTCCGGTTCCCCAATGTACTTCTCTTTGTTATTGGGATCCCATTTGGAAAGCCGGTAGGTTACATCGTCGTTTACGCCGAGGGTTTCCAGACAGTATTTAGCCAGTGCCAGACAGCCCTTAAATTCTTCCACCATCTGGTCCGGTCTGACAATCAGATGTCCTTCGGAAATGGTAAACTGACGTACACGGGTGAGACCATGCATTTCGCCGGAATCTTCGTTTCTGAAAAGTGTGGAAGTCTCACTGTAACGGCAGGGCAGATCACGGTAGGATTTCTGGCTTGCTTTGTAAACATAATACTGGAACGGACAGGTCATGGGACGAAGTGCAAAGACCTCTTTATCCTTTTCTTCATCACCAAATACAAACATACCCTCTTTATAATGATCCCAGTGTCCGGAAATCTTATAAAGGTCACTCTTCGCCATAAGAGGAGTTTTGGTACGCATATAACCCCATTCATTATCCTCTAAGTCCTCAATCCATCTTTGCAGGGTCTGGATGATTTTAGCACCCTTAGGCATTAAAAGAGGAAGCCCCTGACCAATCACATCCACTGTGGTAAAAAGTTCCATTTCACGGCCAAGTTTATTGTGGTCACGGTTCTTTACATTTTCCCAATATGCAAGATATTCTTCCAGTTCTTCTTTCTTGTTGAAAGCCGTACCGTAAATACGCTGCAACTGGGCCTTATTAGAATCCCCTCTCCAATAAGCCATGGAAGAGGAAGTTAACTTAAATGCTTTAATTCCTTTGGTATTCATCAGGTGAGGACCTGCACAGAGATCCACAAAACCACCCTGATCATAGAAGGAAATCTCTGAATCTTCGGGCAGGTCTTCAATCAGTTCTACCTTATAAGGCTCACCCTTTTCTTCCATGAACTTGATTGCTTCTGCTCTGGGAAGGGTAAATTTCTCAAGCTTATGTCCTTCCTTGATAATCTTCTTCATTTCTGCTTCCAGTTTATCCAGATCTTCTCTGGAAAAAGGAGCATGCTCAAAATCGTAATAAAAACCGGTATCAATGCTGGGACCAATGGCAAGCTTCGCATCCGGGAATACCCTTTTTACTGCTTCTGCCAGCACATGGGAGCAGGTATGACGCACGGTACGGATACCCTCTGCATCATTTGCTGTTAAAATACTAAGTTCAGCGTCTTCCGTAATCATGGTTCGAAGGTCTTTCACCTCGCCGTTTATTTCTGCTGCACATGCAACTCTTGCCAGACCTTCACTGATATCCAGTGCGATGTCATAGGCGCTCATTGCCTGTGCGTACTCTTTTACCGAGCCATCTTTTAATGTGATTTTCATTTTGGTTCTCCTTTCATTAGGGACGTTCCTTTTGTCTTGTTTATGCTCTGTGGTATGCACTGGGGACGTTCTTTCTATCTTGGCTTTCGCAAGACAGAAGGAATGTCCCCAGTGCACACCACAAAAAAAGTCCCTTGCACACATGGTACAAGGGACGTATTAACGCGGTTCCACCCTGTTTGCCCAAAGAGTCTATGCCCTGCAACATCAATGCTGCAAAACCTCTTTGAACCTCTCATTTGCCTTGTAACGTAGGCTGCACGGACCGTATTAAGGCCACTCGGAACTGGTCTTAGGATAACTTCCTGTAGGATATTCACACCACCGCTTCGACCTTTTCACAATACGCAGTAACGTAGCGTACTCTTGACCGGTCAACCCGGATATCCCTCTCTGTATCATTCCGTCATCTTACTCGTTTCCTCAACGTGTTTTCTTTATACCATCATTATAACCATTTCCGGCATATTGTAAAGCATTTTTTGCAGTTAAATTTTAATAAGCATAAGCATCTTTTACGAAAACATCAAACTGAGAAGATGAATTTTTACCATTATACATGTTTGATGCACCCATGTAGGCAAATTTATTATTCACCATAGCATTATAATGTGCTTCAGAATCTGCATATCTTTTGACACATACTTTACCTTTTTGTCTATTATAACCAAAGGTGCATGTATTTTCAGATACACAACCGTCACCACCCATAATTTTACCGTAATTAATAAGAGTATCTGTGTATTCAATCGCCCATTCATGCGCTTTCCAGCCATCGTGTGCGTTTAAATAAGCACGATAATTTGCAAGTGCACAAACTTCAGCATGGATGGTTAACGCATCTGAATTTACTTTTTCACGGTATTCATTGATACCTTCTAATTCTCCAGCCTGTAAAGCAGTAGGTCTGAATTTATACATGCTTGCAACAGGCTTACCACTAGATAAAGTTGTTGTATTTACGTTCTTTTCAGTATCGTAATTCAACATGTAATAGAAGTAATAACCTTCAAGGTTGCCATTAAAAGTATCAAAGGTAGCACGTTTACCATTTTCCATATATGCTTTCACATTGAAGTCATCAGAACCCTGACGGCCTTCGTGAATACCAATTGTCTGAAAATGCTCTAACAATAAGTCTTCATCATAATGATACTGTAAAGCCAACATAGGAAAGGTATCCATGTAGTAATCAGCATCAAATACCAAAGACCAGTCACATGCATCAATATAAGCCTGATATTCCTCACCAAAATCGTAAATAACATCATATGGATTATGTCCGTTAATGGTATCTACACGACATGCTGCAATATTTGTTTCAACTTCAGCAGTCAAACCACAGATACGATTAATCGACTCTAAATCAGAAGCGACCTTAAAATCCTCTTTCACTTCTTCCTTTTTAGGAGCTGTTTCTTGTTTGGTTTCTTCTGGCTCCTTCGCAGTTTCCGGCTCCTTAACTACAATATCCTTCTTATGAATATCGGATTCTTCCTCTGCTTTTGCAGTTTCCTTCTCTTCCTTTGTTTCTTCCCGCTCTTTGGTCTCTTCTTTGGCTTCTTCTTTGATCTCTCCTTTTATCTTTTCCGTTGTCTCTTCTTTGTTCTTTTCTTCTTTTTGCTTCTTTTCCTCTGCTCTTTCCTTTGCTCTTTCTACAGCCCTTAAATATGCCTGCCTTTCCGCTTCAGCGGAAGATCCGCAACCTGAAAGACTATCGGCAGATACAATACATAGACAAATAATAAGTACAAAATACTTTAGTTTTTTCATAATAATTTTCCTCGTGTATTAAGGTTTTACGGTGCGCCGAAAATTTTCTACAAAGTATATTGAAATTAAAATCAGGGAAATCTTCTGTTTGGAAGTTCTTCCCTGATTTTTAATGATTTGACCACATTTTATTTTCTGGGAGTATAAAGGAAACTATTTTTACAGGAAGGACATGTTACTATCACCGACTCCATACTTAACGGGATTGTTAATTGTTGTTTACAGCTTATACATACAATTTGTTCTGTTGTTGAAGCCATTTGTGCAACAACAGGTTTTGCCTGCCAAGTTCCCTGTACCTGTGCAGTCTGAGGCTGCATCGGTTGAGGCTGTGCAAATCCAGTCTGAGGTTGTACAGGTCGTGGTGTCTGGGTAAATCCAGTCTGGGACTGTGCCATCACAGGGGGCTGGTTTTGTGCATCTGAATTAACTGAAGCGGTCGTTGATCCAGTTTCATTTAAATCCGTATTCTCAGATTTATTTTCCGATGTATTTTCGGTAAAATATGAACGTGTCAAGTCACGTAATTCCTGATATTCTTTGTTAATCTCATCGTTTGCTTCTGTACCTATGGATTTAGTGTTCTGCTTAATTAACATCTGCTCCGGTGGAACCGGATTTACCGGACCTCCATATCCTGCTGGTTGATATCCTGCCGATTGATATCCTGCAGGTCTGATATCCCGAAACGGATATATCTCGCCCTCATATAAAAAACTATAGGGATAATCTACCGGATATCTCAGATATTCATCATTTTCATAATATTTTCTTTTACGTTCATCTAATTTTTCTGAAATAATATTATACTTATTTATCGAAATCCCCGCGAGAACCCCAGGAATTATACCAATTAGCAAGCAACCCAGCAATGCCGGAGACCCTGTAAAAATACCTATCACCCCCAAAAATAGCAAAATACAGCCACAACAGCTGAGCACCCCTGAAGCCCTAAAACTACTTTTATATTGCCGATAGGCATCCGGTTCTCTTTGTTTAAATTCTTTTTTACATCTTTGTTCAAATTGATCCCTTGTCATCGCATTTTATCCTTCCTTTCGTACATCATTTATTTTCCGGGGGTATAAAGGAAACTGTTTTTACAGGAAGGACATGTTACCATTATCGACTCCCTGCCTGACGGAATTGTAAGTTGTTGTTTACAGCTTATACATACAATTTGTTCTGTAGTGGAAGCCATTTGTGCAACAACAGGTTTTGCCTGCCAGGTTCCCTGCACTTGTGCAGTCTGGGGTTGTACAGGTCTTGATGTCTGCATATATCCGGTCTGAGGCTGCGCCGGTGGTGTCTGCGCAAATCCTGCCTGAGGCTGTACCGGTTGAGGCTGTGCAAATCCTGTCTGAGGCTGCATCATCATCGGGGTCTGGTTTTGTACCCCGGTATTAAATATAGTGGTCGTTGAATATGTAGTCTGGAATGGATATGGCTCTCCCGGATATAGGAAACTTTGAGGATAATCCACAGGATATTTTTCGTACTCCCCACTCTTTGCGTAATTTAGCAGCTTGGTTTCATAATTCTTATAAGCCGGATCTTTTTTTGCCCAAAATAAAATACCAGCATATATGAGCAAAGGCAACGGACCCAAAAGAGCCCCCATCGTAAGAAGCATCAGCAAAGAAAGAACAATAAATACAATTCCACTTATTCGCAATACTCGCAATTTTGTATTTAACTCGGGATGCTTCGCCTGAAGTTCATCCAAACATCTTTTACTAAATTCCTTTTTTGTCATATCTTTTTATCCTTCCTCCGTACATTATTTATTCCTTTTTCGGACAATCTTACTTCGTAATCTTAGACCAAATTGTTCTAAATGTCAATAGAACATTTTGGTCTAATCTAATATAAAAGCATCCTCAAATAACGAAAGGAGCGGTTACTATTTTTCAGAGAATAAGAGATTTACGCGAAGATGCTGATTTGACACAATCTGAACTTAGCAAACATTTGAATATTTCCCAACGGGCCTATTCTCATTACGAGAATGGTACAAGAGATATTCCAACCAATATTCTGATTGCAATTGCGGATTTCTATGATGTAAGCGTAGATTATCTGCTAAATCGGACCAACACACCAAAAAGGTATCGATGAAGTTTTGAACATTAAGTTTCCATTATGCACAACTTTATGATTCGAAAACAAAAACAGCCCCTACCCGGAGCTGTTTTTATCTTTTATTTTGTCAGTTTCTGAACTATATCTTCAATCACAGAAACCGATTCTTCCAGATCGTCTGCGATTTCATTAAGACTCTTTCCCTTTTGCAGTTTCTTCTGAACTTGTATTGTCAGATGCTGCTTTTCCCCATCTTTCCGTCCGCGTTCGTATCCATGCCTTCGTTCTGCACGTCGAATCTTTTCCCATTCCACTTCTTCATCAAACTCCAATATACTCACCTTGATCGCCTCCGTCTTATTCTTCCTTAAGAAATCTGCCAGAATATCCTCCTTTGTCATGGATGTAAACATAATACCGTAAATATTTTTTCTTAATTATACTCCGCAATTAACGAAAAAGCAACTACTTTCAATCAAAAAGCACCGCATAAAAGGGCAAAAAAATTGGCACGCATATGGAACCAATACGTACCAATCAACTTCATTCTCACTTATGCATTTCTTCCGCAACATTTCTTGTACTTTTTGCCGGAACCGCAGGGGCAGGGATCGTTGGGATATACCTTAGCTTCTTTACGAATGGTAGTGGAAGACTTCTGTTCCCTGTAAAGAGCTTTTCTGGTGTCTTCATCAAAAATGTCATTCCATGCTTCCAGATTATACAGCCAGTCCGCCTCTGCGGCTACCATATTCTTGTAAAGAAGTGCCTTGTCAAATCCAAGATTTACAACGGTATCCTCTTCCATTTCCTCAATCGGATTTGCTTCTTTTAAGCTGTCATTGATACCATCCAGGAAACCGGTCATGGTCATAATGTCCACATTATATTTTTCTGCCAGTTCTTTTACAGTTCCGGTCACAACCTCATCAGGATTCTTTAACAATTCCGCATAGATATCTCTTTCATGACCAAAATATACAGACCACATCTGCTGTAATTTCTGCTTGTCCATCTGCTCATTATAAGCAACTTTTCTCCACTGTTCTAATAATGCCATAATTTCACCTCATAAATTATTCCGGGCAGTGCCCTAAAACTACTGAACAAATTATAATATATCTTGCAGGAAAACGCAAGTTTTGAGTGAAATCAAAAAAGAGTGGCCGATAACCAGCCACTCTCTTACATACCAATTTACTATTTATTTTTCTTAAGACTGTCAAAATAAAGCTTGGTTTCGGCAACAACGACACCATTTAATGCAATCAGGGCAATCAGGTTCGGGATTGCCATCAGACCGTTAAAGATATCCGCGATGGTCCAAACTGCTTTTACTGTCATGTAAGGGCCAATAAATACACATAAAATGTATAACCAACGATATATGGTTACGGCTTTTGCATTGTGACCGGAAAGATAATCCAGACAACGTTCGCTATAGTAGTCCCATCCAAGAATGGTTGTAAATGCAAAGAATACAAGGCAGAGCATCAGGATAAAAGAAGCCACCTGGGAAGGGAAAGGCAGACCAACCTGGAATGCATGTGTGGTAATTTCCACACCCTCTTTACCCATTTCAGCCGCCCAGGTATCCGCACCTGTTACCACGATACAGAGACCGGTCATAGTACAGATAACAAGGGTATCGATGACGGTACCAAGCATGGAAATGAGACCCTGTTTTGCGGGAATATCGGTCTGTGCTGCAGCTGCTGCGATAGGAGCACTACCGATACCGGATTCATTGGAGAAAATACCTCTTGCAATACCTTTCTGCATGGCAACAATGATAGCACCCATGGCACCACCGGCTATTGCTCTTAAACCGAATGCACTCTGTACAATGGTTACAACTGCTGCCGGAATTGCAGTCACATTGCATGCTAAAATAACAAGTGCTGCAGCAACATATACAATTGCCATAAAAGGAACAACTACTTCTGCGACTTTGGAAATTCTCTTAAGGCCGCCAATCAGAACAAGTGCTACAGCTACTGTCAGAAGAATACCGGAAATTACTACGGACCAGGAATATTCCATTCCCAAAATAGTAACGGTGTTGATGCTGTCGGGATCAAAGAAACCTCTTACTGCCCCTGTGATACCATTAATCTGGGTAAAGGTACCGATACCGAAAAGACCTACACACATTCCCAGCACTGCAAAGATTTTTGCAAGCCATTTCCAATTCTTCCCCATACCTTTTTCGATATAGTAGAAAGGACCTCCTACAATATGTCCGTCTTCTGCTACTTCACGATATTTTACTGCGAGCAAACATTCCGAATATTTGGTTGCAGTACCTACTAAAGCGGCAATCCACATCCAGAATAAAGCACCGGGACCACCTGCAGCAATAGCGGTAGCCACACCTACAATATTACCGGTACCAATGGTAGCGGATAATGCGGTACATAATGCACCGAAGCTGGAAACTTCTCCATCCTTACCACTCTTTTCGTTTTTCACAAGATTCTTGATTGCAAGAGGGAGTTTTGTGATCTGAAGACCTTTTAACCGAACTGTTAATAAAAGACCTGTTGCGAGAATCAGCACGATTAATGGGATGCCCCATACAAAATCGTCTACTTTGGTTAGAAAACCATTGATTACTTTTAGTACTTCGTCAAATTTGTCCATTGTTTTTCTCCTTAGATTATCTTGATAATCTCTAAAGAGCAGAACACGCATTATTATGCTCTGTCCTTTTGCCTGAGAGATTGGCCTGTCCAACTTTTTCAACGAAAAATTGGACAGGCCGTACACCTTCGGCGCCCCACTTACGGGGACTCTCCAGAGTATTTCACATAGAAAGTAATATAACACAGATATTTTGGGAAAGCAATATGGTTATTGGGAACATACCGCGAGACAAAAGGAACGTCCCTACTGCAATGCCCGGGTCAGAACTGCTGCTGCCACGTCATGCGCGCGTTCAATCGGATGATAATCCGATGCATACCCATAGCGGATGTCCTGTTCCGGAAGTTCCAGAGTGCAAACATTTCCGTCTCCGGTTTCTTTGGTATATTCGGCCACCGCCTTTTCCACCAGTGGATAAAGTCTTGCTCCCATAATTCCTAACACACATACTATCTTTGCCTCAGGGTTTTTGCTTCTGACATCTTTTAAAAACCGGGTGTAGGCAACTGCGTATTCCTTCTGTTTTTCCACTGTGTCCTGACAGTAACTGTCATCATTGGTTCCCAGATTAATGACTACCGTATCCGGTTGATAATCTGCAAAATTCCAATCTATTTTGGTCGTGTTTTTTCCATCCAGGAATGTGTCATAACTAAAACCGAGGGAGTGATAATAGAGGGGAATGAGCTGTTCCGGGCTCTTCACATCCGGGTCCGCCGTATAACCGGAAATAATTCCGTACCCGCTTGCCGAGAACATACTATAATCTGCATCAAGTGCCTTTGCAGTCTTGTAAGCGAAGGCCCTTGTCACATCCTCCGTTGCCGTTGTAAAAGGAACTAACGGGTCTTCACAGTCCACACCATATCCGCAGGTAATGGAATCCCCGATAAACTCAATTTTACGTGCTTTCTCCGAAAGCGGTTCCACCGACTCAGTATCTGCGATTTCCAAATCCCGGATACCGATTACGGACATGGCACTTTCCGACAGTTTGATAATCTGTACATCCATCCTCTTTTCTTCTTCGTTATCACAAATGGTATACGTTTTTTCTGCCGTGGTTACCATATCCTCCAGGACACGCCTGCCGTTTACATAAAAGGCTATGCGGGCATAGTTCCCTTCGTTGTTCTCCAAGGTTGCCTGAGAGCCGCCAAGAATGGTTACCATAAGCTTCTTACCGGTAAAAGTGAATGCCGCACCGGTACCGGAGAGGGCACACCATAATACATCTTCTATTTTCAGGGTACGTCCGATTAATTTTACATTTTCCTTTGTGAGTTCTATCTGCATGTGTATGTCTCCTCAAATAATGGTGTAGAAAAATATCTTTCCGCAGTATCCGGCAAAACTGTTACCACTGTTTTACCGGGACCTAATTTCTGTGCAAGTTTTATGGCTGCTGCCACATTGGTTCCGCTGGAGATACCGCACATAATGCCTTCTTTTCTGGCCAGATCCTGTGCCGTCCTGATTGCCTCTTCATCGGTTACCACATAGATTTCATCATAAATATTTTGATTCAGGATATCCGGTATCAGGCCATCCCCTATTCCCATCTGCAAATGAGTACCTACGGTACCGCCTGCAAGGATTGCCGCATTTTCCGGTTCCACAGCCCAGATTTCAATCTCCGGATTCTGTGCCTTCAACACTTCCCCGATGCCGGTAATGGTTCCGCCGGTACCGATACCGGAACAGAAGCCATGAATCTCACATCCGGCCTGCTCCATAATTTCCAGTCCGGTATGGTGTCTGTGTGCGCGGGGATTAGCCGGATTTTCAAACTGCTGGGGTACGAAAACCCTTGGATCCTCATCCCGCATTTTCAGTGCAGTTTTCAAACAGGTATCAATGCATTCTCCAATATTGCCGGCATCATGAATGAGAACCACTTCCGCACCATAATGCTCCACTAATTTCCTTCTTTCTTCGCTGACCGAATCCGGCATGATAATAATGGTTTTATATCCTTTGACCGCACCAATCAGGGCAAGACCGATTCCCTGATTTCCGCTGGTAGGTTCCACAATAATGGTATCTTCTTTGATAATGCCGCGGTTCTCTGCGTCACATATCATCTGATAAGCGGTTCTGGTTTTAATGGAACCACCCACATTAAGGCCTTCAAATTTCACAAGCACCTCGGCGCAATTTTCCGGCACCATTCGATTCAGACGAATTAACGGTGTGTGACCGATTCCCTCCAAAATGTTATTGTAAATCATTCTTTTCTCCTTATTTGCCGTTACTATATCGTATTCCAAAAAGACAAAATCTCCCCAAATAAATTCTGCAACTTCCCATATTGTACCATATTTTTTCATCTTGTGAAGAACGAAATAAAAAACACAGGCAATTTTTTGCAATTACCTGTGTTTTCCACGCATTTTATATTTATTTATGGTTCTTACTTCTCTCCGTCACTCTCAGGTGCGCCCTTAAGAAGAAGGTTTGCTAAGATTCCAAGAATCAGTGCGCATGCAATACTGGTAATGGTTACTTTACCAAAGGTAAGGCTTAAGCCTCCAATACCTGCAATTAAGATGACCGATACGACAAAGAGGTTCTTGTTCTGTCCTAAGTCTACCTGCTGTACCATCTTAAGACCGGATACTGCGATAAATCCGTAAAGTGCCATACATACACCACCCATTACACAGGGAGGAATGGAATTTACAAATGCAATGAAAGGAGAAACAAAGGAAATCAGTATGGCTCCCACCGCTGCCGTAATAATGGTATATACGGAAGCATTCTTGGTAATTGCCACGCAACCGATGGACTCGCCATAGGTGGTGTTGGGACAACCGCCGAAAAACGCACCTGCCATGGAACCGATACCGTCACCAAGCAAGGTTCTGTGAAGACCGGGTTTCTCCAAAAGGTCTCTTTCAATGATAGAGGAAATGTTCTTATGGTCTGCAATGTGCTCTGCAAATACTACGAAAGCTACCGGTACATAGGCGGCTGCCACGGAACCGATGTAAGCGCCGTCAATTGCACTAAAATCCAACGCAAGGAATGTGAAGTCCGGCACTCTTACAAAAGTATTTAAGGTTACGCCGTTTTCCGTCAGACTCTTGAAAGATTCCAGACTAAGAAGCTTGATGGCATCAATACCTGCTGCATCCCCAATCAGAGTAAGGACAAAGCAGAATGCATATCCGGCAAGGATACCGAAGATGAAGGGAATCAGTCTTGCGGTCTTTTTGCCATAGGTGGAACAGAGCATGGTCACACCCAGAGTCACAATACCTGCTAAAACTGCTACTGCGGGGTCTGCCAGGGAAACACCGTCTACCTTCACACCGCCGGTAGTAAGATCTCCCACTGCATTGCCTGCAAGGGAAAGACCAATGATGGACACGGTGGGGCCGATAACCACAACGGGCATCAGTTTGTTAATCCATTCCACTCCTACTACTTTAACCAGTAAAGCAATTACAACATACACAAGACCTGCAAAAATGGCACCGAGTAAAATACCCGCATTACCTGCTTTTGCAGAAACAGCACCTGCAAAGGCTGCCGTCATGGAACCTAAGAATGCAAAGGAAGATCCTAAAAATACCGGACTCTTCTTAGCCGTAAACAATACATACACCAGAGTACCGACACCGGCACCAAACATGGCTGCCGCCGGATCCATAGCAGATGCCGCACCGATACCTTCTGCAAAGTTTGCTGCCGAATTACCGTTGATGATCACCGGCACCACGATGGTTGCCGTCATGATTGCCAGAATCTGCTGGAGTGCAAACACAAGGAGTGCACCGAATTTGGGCTTGTCCTCAACCTGATAAATCAATTTCATGATATGTTCTCTCCTATTCATTTGTGTGTAACCGTTTTCGTGTTTTACACGTTTTTACGAATTACCATTGACAATTTTACCATAGCATCCGCTCAGATTCAATCAGTTTTGAAAATATCCAAAAACATTTTTAGTCCCTAAGAAATGTTCGTGGCTATACCGATGGAAACACACTGATCCAGAATGGCTTTCAGATCGGTGCCTTCCGTCGCCTTAAAGTTACGGATTCCCTCTACCATGTAGGATATCCTTCCTTCCAAAACTTCGGTTTCCGTATATCTATCCTTATAAAACTCATCGGTGGAAACCTTTCTGTCCCGGAGAATTCCCTGACACTCCGCTAACCTGCACCCCGGAAAATTCACGTTCCAGATTTGGTTGAGTAGAAGAGGCTTTTCTATCAGTTCCGCCATTATTTCCTTCAAATACCGGTCCGTCACTTCATGAATTTCACAGGCATCTTCTGAAAAAGCAATGGTATGTATTTTTTGAAATGCCGCTTCAAAAGCAGCACCCGCCGTAGCCGAATACTGGATATCGGAAGCTACATTGTACCCATAATTGATACCCGAGAATACATGGTCCGGTTTACCGGATACAATATTTAAAACACCAATCCTCACACAATCAGCGGGAGTACCGTCACAGGCGTAGGCATGAACTCCCGGCACCGGGAAATCCACCTTCCATGCTTCTATGCCATGCCTTAAGGTGACGCTGTGGGACATTGCACTTCTCTGACTTTCCGGAGCAACTACCCATACCTCTCCGAATTCCACAGCTATCTTTGCGAGCCGGATAATGCCATCCGAATCTATCCCATCATCATTTGTTATCAATATTTTTTTCATTAAAATTCTCCTTCACCGGGGAAACTTTCAGTCACGTCCATTCCTGTCTGCTTTATGAACACAAATTTTGTCTCCGATGATAAATCAGTCTGAAACCTGTACCCAAGTCTGCAAAATGCTTTCATTTCCTCCACATCCGAGATCTGTTTTTCTGCCATGAACCGGACCATTTCACCTCTCGCCATTTTGGCGTAGACACCTTTTTGTACTACTTTTCCGTTTGATTCCTCACCGAAAACACAGGTAACAAAGCGGTCCCCCTGTTGTAGAAAGGGCTCGATGCACTTCGAATATTCCTTGGATGCCAGATTCACGATGACATGCGAATCATCAATCAGGACATCATACAACCGCCTTCCCCAGAAATCATACAGTCCCTTGATACCGTCTATGCAGGTATCCGCCTGCATTTCCAACCGGTAAGGTGTAATACCGTCTAACGGTCTTAACACGCCATAGAACCCGGATAATATGCGGAGATGCTCCTGAATATAATTTAGCATTTCTGTTTCAAATACCGCCGGGGCCATATACTGATACTGGATTCCCTCATAAGCAAGAATAGCGGGGGAAAGTCCGCTATCCAGTGCCATGTTCTGAAAACGTTCATAATTACAGCGTGCAATCTTGTCATTACAACGCCAAAGTGCTTTGGCATCCTCCAATGACATTGTTTGCAGCCATTCTTTTATCCGTTTTGTTTCCTCTATGAATTCCGGCAGATTCTGCCATGCCAGGGTGTCACTCTCTGCCATCTTCTTGGCCGGAGAGATTATAATCCTCATGACAGTTCCTCTAACATCTGCGCCGGATTTTCTGCTGCTTTTACCTTTCCAAACGCCTTTACAATAACACCCTGTTCATCAATCAGATAGGTTGTCCGAACCACACCCATGGACACCTTTCCATAGTTTTTCTTTTCCTGCCAGACATCATAGGCCTGAATCGCTGCAAGTTCAGGGTCTGACAGCAAGGTAAATCCGAGATTATATTTCTCCGCAAATTTCTTATGAGATGCCACCGAATCCTTACTGATTCCCAGCACTACGGCACCCTTCTCCATAAACTGCGGATAGAGTGTGCTAAAACCGCATGCCTGATTTGTGCATCCCGGTGTATTATCCTTCGGATAAAAATACAGGATTACTTTCTTTCCTGCATACTCGCTTAACGTATGCATTTCTCCATTCTGATCCGGCAGTGAAAACTCCGGTGCCTTGGTTCCTACCTTTAACATAGTCGTCCTCCTTATACTGTTAATATAAACAAAGGTTAGTTATTATCCTTGTAAGCTATCTTGTCTCATGATACCGGAGTGCTCAAATCATATAACTCATCCGGGCATATATCCTGTCCATCAGGCCATACCACGGTAAATCCGTCGGTACAAACACGTTTGAAATATTCAAATGCCCTTAATTTCCCATACCATTCACCTTTTATATACGGCTCAACATCAAAACATCTTTTTTCACCATTATCAAATACAACTAAAATCTGATAATTACAAATCGCTTCTACCTGAACTGCTGTCGGTCTTAACATAATACGAATCCTCCACTATCTAACTCAATGGGGCAATCTTAAAATATCCCTCGCCATTGCTTAACAGTTTCCAGTTTGCCCTTAACTCATCTTCATGAATAGCAATCCAAGCCAATAAGAGTTTCAACTGTTTATTTGGAAAATTTCCTTCCAAAATTTCTCCCTCAACAGTAACAACAATTTCATCATCTCCATATAAAGCGTGAATGTGTGGTTTATTATGCTTTCCACCTCTTTCACTTTGCATTCGCACAATGATTCCAAAAAACATAGATAATGCCGGCACCGAGAAATCCTCCCTCCATAATAATCATCCTAATTATAGTATTTTATTACATGATCCGCAAGATTGAGATAATCTATTGGTTTGATATCTACTCTTCCGATTCTATTATCGACTACTAAAGCATTTTATTTCCTGCTCTAACAGACGATAAACATTTGCTATCAGGAACCCGTCTGCAATCGCATGATTCAGGCGAACACTTACCGGCATCACAAGTCTTCCTTCTTCCTTCCGGTATTTGCCCCAATTGATAATCGGCGCAAAAAACAAATAACCATCCGGGAGTTCAATGTTTAGGGAATCATAGGAAAGCCACGAGATATAGGAGGCGTCAAACCAGTTTGGATGATTTTCCGTATCCAGTCCATATTCTCTTGTCTCCTTAGCACGTTCAATATCGCTATATGCGTTCGCATAGAACGTGTCATAGTCCTCGCAATACACCGTATAAACCGGCGTACAAGTCTCCGTATCCTCATGAAAAACATACTGCGTAGGATTAATGGAATCATAGCAAATCAATTCATCTGTCTGCCACATATATCCCATTCTGTAATCATCACGTGAATTGAGTACCTTGGAGAGTATATATAAAAAATTGATGTAAAATTTTGTGCCGTTCTGTCTGGAATAATTCACAAGCTCCGTCACATCAACTCTCGCAGTCATAGAGGTTGAACATTTACAATCCTCCGAGAAATGGCGAAATACGCCCTTTCTATAATAAGTATCTTTATTTATTATTCTGTAATTCATATCTTATCCACACCTCATTACTATTTTTCTTTATCTATGTGCGAAGCGATAATTTTCCCGCTTATTGCAAGTATCAAAATCGAGAGATAAAACATCGGATCACGAACTTTGCATCTCCTTTTGCATTTTATTATCATATTTTCAAAATCTGAATGGTTTTAAATCTAATAATGCCTACATGGACTCTACAATGTATTTGTACTTCCAAGATATGTCTTCACTTCGGACACCACTCTCTCATATACTGTCATAAATTCATCATGGTTCTCCTGCACATAGGATACATTATTCTCATTTTTTAATGCAAGTTCTAACTGCTTTGCCATATCTGAAGGAACCATTGCTCCGATATTCGCCAGATTCGACTTAATCGCATGGATCTTGATGCGATAATTTTCAAAATCCGCCTCCTCATAATACTGCCGCAGTTCCATAGCAGAAGGAGAATCTATAAATATCTGAAGTATATCCCTGTAAAATTCCTCATCCCCCATGCAAAGTGCTTTTCCCTTATTCCAATCCACAAAGCTGTCTTCTGACTGTGCTTCTTTGACATGATCACCGGATTCAACAGGGATTTCTTCCTTCTGTCCCAAATCATTCTCCAGAAGTAACTCTTCGGGAAGATATTTCCGGATCATTTTTTCAAGTTTTACCGCAATAATAGGCTTTGAAAGATAATCACGAAATCCCTCTTGCAAAAACATTTCCCTTGCCCCGGAAACCGCGTTAGCGGTCAGAATAATGATGACTGCATCCTTACTTTGATTAGTCTTCAGTTCCCTGATTCGCCTTAATGTTTCAACACCATCCATTTCCGGCATCAGATGATCCATAAAAATAATGTGATATGCATTTTTCTCTATTCGTGCAAGACATTCTTTTCCACTCATTGCAGTATCAATCTGCATACCATGCTTCTTAAGCAGGCCTAAAAAGACTTTAAGATTCATTTCATTGTCATCTACAACAAGGATTTTGGCATTCGGAGCATAAAATTGCTCAGTAGAAATACTAATTTTACCTTTTTCATTTTCACAATATTTCTGTATATCTTCTCCGATAACCTCATCATCCAGTTGTTTTTGTTCCAGATAAAAATAGAAGTCAGAACCCTCCCCATAGGTACTTTCCACTTCCAGGCGACTGCCCATCAAATTCAGCAGACGCATGGTAATAGAAAGTCCAAGACCGGTACCTTCAATATTTCGGTTTCTGCTTTCCTCTACACGTTCAAAAGAATGAAACAACCGTCCTATATCTTCTTTCTTAATTCCGATACCGGTATCCTTAACTGATACATACAATTGTACCGCTCCTGCCGATATTTTCTTTCCTGATACCGTCAGTATTACTTTTCCCTCCGGTGTATATTTGACGGCGTTTGTAAGAATATTGGTAATAATCTGTCTGAGCCTTACTTCATCTCCGTGCAAATGCACCGGAGTATTCGGTTCTATTTTGAATTCAAGCTGCAGGTTTTTCTCCTCAGCTCTGGTACGAATCATATCTACGGTATCACTCAGCATAATTCCCAAATTATAGTCAACCGGAACAATATCCATCTTGCCACTCTCTATTTTAGAAAAATCCAATATGTCATTAATCAGTGAAAGCAACATATTTCCTGCATGCTTTATATCCGAAGCATATTCCAAAATCTGCGAATCGGAGCTTTCTCTTAATATCATCTCATCCATACCCAGCACCGCATTGATTGGTGTTCGGATTTCATGGCTCATATTAGCCAGAAAATCAGACTTTGCACGATTCGCCTCCTGTGCGATTTCTTTGGCTCTTTCTGCTTCCTCTTTTGCCTTTTCTGCCACTTTTTTCGTTGCACTCAGTTCTTCAATTGTAATTACAAGTTTCTGATAATCAGGGGTTTCCATCGTAAAGAGCATCATCATGAGCCCCAGCGCACTCATAAACAGTGCCAGAAGCGTATCCGGGAAGAAGAACATCTGAAGTACCACACCTAAAATCTGGAATATTACAAAAAGAGAGATGGAAATTCTCTGCCATATCCGAAATCTTAGGAAGTTGAAAATTAATATCACTGCAGAACATATGACAAAATAGCAGGGAGCAACATAGACAGCCAGATGTAGCGGGCCCCTCACATACCCTCCATCCTTCGTAAAAGAAAAGAAGAATCCGGCGAAAGTATTAATGATGAGCACTGCAACATAAAAACAGATTAGAATCTGATTAAACCGAATGAACGGTCTCTTCATCCTATCTCTGTACACATAATATATGTCATAGTACATAACCTGATATCCTAAAGCCGCAACCGATACAAAATACAGGGTATTTAAAAAGACATTCACTTCCATCGGAACAATACCTGCATAGCTGATTGTAATGGCCGTTGTCACATCCAGAACAGTTGCAATTAATCCTATCCAGGTGAGTTTCCAAAATTCTTTATTCACCTTAGAGTGTGTATCGAACTGCAATCTTATGTAAAAAAGCAGAATAATTAAAAAGATAGTAGAAGCTACTTCATAGCTAATATTATATTTTAATGACATAAGCTGACCTCCAATTTATAGATTCCTTCCACAAGTTCCGTGACAACAACTCTTGCAGTCATAGAGTTGGAACATTTACAATCCTCCAAGAGATGGTGAAATGCGAATGGGCACCGCTCCGCGGGGCATATATCTTCCCCCGCAGGGTTTAAACCCTCTCTTTTGCCTCCTATGCCCCGGCTTCCCGTCAATGTTCCAATACTTCTCTGTGAGGGTGACATTACTATTTTGTTAGGACAATGATTGTGATACACATTGGAAGCTGTCGAGTTATTGGCACCCTGCGACTTGGTAGTTGTCAAACAAATGAGCGGTTATTGAGATTTTATCATTTTACGCTGACGCCCATTTGGGGGGAATAGGTACAAAACTCATTTTTCTGTGATTACGCTGACATTTTTTACTTTTCTTTCAGCGCTTTTTTCAATTTTAAAATTCCTACCTACATTTATTGCTAAAATGTCAGCGTATTTTCTATTTTCTCTTATATGCGCTGATTTGGACCTCTAAAAACTCAGCGTTTTTTGCATACATAGAAAAAAACGCTTATTACAGCCCTTCGAGCATCTCTCGCCCTAAAGAGATCGGTCAATTCCAATTTGCGCGTTTCTACGAGCGATGCGAGGATGGAGCATGAATGTGCATGGGAGTTTACTCACAAATGCACATTCATATGAACAGACACATAGCCCGACAGCGCGTCATGAGCATGAAGCGCAGCAAAATGCGAATGGGCACCGCGATAAACTGGGAATTTATATTATTTATTATATATCACCCAAACTATTTCCACAACTCCACTTTTACGCCGGTTGTGCAGTCTTTGCCACCAAGATCCTCACCGAAAATCCACACAAAAAATGCTCTATATCAGCCGCTTAAACTGATATAGAGCACCTCATTTTTACATCTCATTATCTAATTTTCAAACTTGCACCAATACTTGGGCTTTCTCCCCTATTTTATGCTAAATGAATAGCACGAACGCCCACCTCAATTCCGCTTCGCTCCATCGTGTTATTCATTCATCTTTGCCAGTTTCGCTGCTTGGTCGGCTGCGATGCAGGCATCGATGATTTCCTGGATATCGCCGTTCATAATCTTATCCAGTTTGTAGAGGGTGAGGCCGATACGATGGTCGGTCACACGGCCCTGCGGGAAGTTGTAGGTTCTGATTTTTTCGGAGCGGTCGCCGGTACCTACCTGGCTGCGGCGAAGCTCTGCTTCGGCATCATGTGCCTTCTGCTGTTCAATGTCGTAAAGTTTTGCACGAAGGAGGGCAAACGCCTTTGCCTTATTCTGCAACTGGGATTTCTCGGTCTGGCTGTAAACCACAATTCCGGTAGGATAATGGGTCAGACGCACTGCGGAATCCGTGGTGTTAACGCACTGTCCACCGTTACCGGAAGCACGCATTACATCGATACGGATATCCTTCTCATCAATGACTACATCCACTTCCTCCGCTTCCGGCATAACTGCCACGGTAATGGTGGAGGTATGAATTCGCCCGCCGGATTCGGTTTCCGGTACTCTCTGCACGCGGTGCACACCGCTTTCATATTTCATTTTGGAATAAGCACCCTGTCCGCTAATCATGAAGGTCACTTCCTTCATACCGCCGATTCCGATTTCATCGCAGCTTACCAGTTCCACCTTCCACCTCTGGCTTTCCGCATAATGCACATACATACGATAGATCTCAGCTGCGAAAAGAGCGGATTCGTCACCACCTGCGCCGGCACGGATTTCCACGATAACATTTTTATCATCATTAGGGTCCTTGGGAAGAAGCAGAATCTTCAATTCTGTTTCCAGTTCCTCTATGCGTTTTCTGCTGTCGGAGAGTTCTTCCTTCAGCATTTCCCGCATTTCTTCGTCACTTTCTTCTTCCAACATGGCAAGGGAATCTTCCACCGTTTCCTTGCACTTTTTGTATTCGCTGTAAGCCTCCACGATGGGTGTCAGATTACTCTGCTCTTTCATCAGACTGCGGTAACGTTTTTGGTCGTTTGCCACATCCGGCTCATGCAGTTCGTTCATGATTTCCTCATAACGTCTCAGTAAATCATCTAATTTGTCAAACATTTTTCTTTCCTTTCCTGCCAAAGACCACGCGATTAAGACCCGCATAATCTTTCTTTATATTTACGTCCTGATAACCGTTTTGCTGCATCATTTCCGATACCGCCGGCCCCTGGTCATAACCGATTTCCAAAAAAAGATAACCACCCTCTTTTAGGAAATCTCCTGCCTCGTTTACAATTCTCCGGTAAAAGAACAAACCGTCCTCTTTACCGTCCAGCGCCATAAGCGGTTCGTGTATCCGCACCTCGGGCATCAGTTCGTCTATTTCTTTTGTTGCAATATAGGGTGGATTGGACACAATCATGTCAAATTGCTCCGGTGTGCCACATCCATTATGTTTCTTAGACTTTTCCTCGCTGTAAAAAGCTGAAAAAAGGTCGCTTTTCCTGAATGCACAGTCGCCTAAAACAGCTTCACCGTCATCTGAAACACTTTTTCCGACTCCCAGCAGAACCTCTGCGTTGTGATTTGCCACTTTCAGGGCTTCCTCGGATAGATCCGCTCCCACACCGGTGACGTTTTTCCCTTTTCCGAGAGCAAGAAGGCTGATCAGAATACATCCGGAGCCGGTACACATATCCAAAATATGCATTCCGGGTTTTAAATGCGCCAGTGCCTCTTCCACCAGAATCTCCGTATCCTGTCTTGGGATGAGCACATGCTCATTTACCTGAAAGGTCAGTCCGCAAAAATCCTGTTTCCCTGTAATATGCTGTAGGGGAATATGGGTTTTTCGTTTCCCGATTGCTTCCTCGAAACGCTTCCGGTCTGCATCGTCTACAATCCTGTTCCCATCCAGTATCAGGGTATTATAATCACTGTTGCAGATATCCTCCAAAAGCAGTCTGCTGTCTAGTTCATACTCGGCTATCCCGGCTTCTTTCAGTTCCTGACATCCGAAGAGATAACACTCCCTGTAGGTCATAATTTCTTATCTCCCATCGGGAAAATCTCCTCTTCTTCCTCATCAAAATAGTAGCTGTCCGCAGACTTATCATCTTCAAAATCCGGCTTGCTCTCATCAGAATCCGCTTCCTCATCCTCCGAATCAGCCTCGCTTACATCATCCGAAAAATCGCTTGGGGAATAATCAAACTCATCAATTAAAAACTGCTTCCAGTCATAAACCGCTTCCACGGAGGCAATGGCAACCTCAATCATATCTTTATCCGGTTCCTTGGTGGTAAGACGCTGAATCAACATCCCCGGAGCCGAAAGAATCCGTACAAAAATATTGTTGCTTCTTCCCGCAAGGCGAATGATTTCATAAGAAATTCCGGCAATTACGGGGATTAACAAAATGCGCAGCACTACCTTAAGTACCGGATTTTGCACCTGAATGAAGAAGAATAAAATAATACTTACAAACATTACAAAAAACATAAAACTGGTGCCACAGCGTTTATGAAGTCTGGAGCTGTTCATCGCATTTCTCACGGTAAGAGGCTTACCTCTTTCGATGCAGTTGATACATTTATGTTCTGCCCCATGATACTTATAAAGGCGTCTGATATCCTTCATGGCGGTTATGGCTACCACATACAAAAGAAAAATAACAATACGGATAGCCCCCTCGATGATGTTCATCAGAATGGCGCTGCGTACATACTCCTTAAAAAAGGAGGTAATAAAGTAAGGCAGCACAATAAAAATTCCGACTGCCAGAACCAGGGAAAGAATCATCACAAAGGTGGTAATTACCTGCTCCGCTTTTCCTCCGGTGACTTTGTTCAGAAAACGGTCAAATTTGGTTTCCTGTTCTTCTTCCTCTTCGTAGAAATCAGCAGAAAAATTCAGTGCCTTTGTTCCCAGCTTGAGGAAATCGACAAAGTTGAAAATCCCACGGACAAAAGGGATTTTATTTACCCCGCCTGCCATTTCCCGGTAAGTTTCGATATCTATCGTAATCTCTCCGTTCGGCTTTCTTACCGCTACGGCATATTTATCTTTATTTTTCATCATAACACCTTCCAAAACCGCCTGTCCGCCGATTCCGGAGTAGTGTCCTGTTTTTTTCTTAGCCATTTTCGTTTCCTTTCAAAACTCTTGCATAGCACAATTTTGTTTATCACTTAATTGTGCTATAAACCATAAAAGGTTGAGATATACACCTCAACCTTTTAGAAATCTTATTTACGGAAAAACTATTTGCTTTCCACACCGTACTTCTTATTGAACTTGTCAATACGTCCGTCAGCTCTTGCAGATTTCTGCTGGCCTGTGTAGAATGAATGACATTTGGAGCATACTTCTACGTGGATTTCAGGTTTAGTGGAACCGGTAACAAAAGTGTTGCCACAGTTGCAAGTAACGGTTGCCTGATAATACTGGGGATGGATTCCTTCTTTCATCTTTTTCACCTCTCTATAGTTAAGTCAATTTGTTCTGTTCTCATCCGCACTGCTTATGCACCCACAAACAGCGTTGTTATTGTAACACGTAAAACCGCAGTTTGCAAGCGTTTTTTAAATAAACTTCCGCTTAATGACTTCTTTTACCAGTTCGGTGTTATTTCTGCTCTTGGAAAATTCCTCCAGAATACGGTCCGTAGCCTCATCGGATTTCACTCCGTTCAAGGCTCTTCTCATGATATTGATTGCCTCCTGTTCCATATCGGAAAGAAGTAAATCCTCTCGTCTGGTGCTGGATTTCTGAAGATCGATGGCAGGGAAAATCCGCTTTTCGGAAAGTTTCCTGTCAAGCACCATTTCCATATTACCGGTACCCTTAAACTCTTCGTATACCACATCATCCATCTTGGACCCGGTTTCCACAAGTGCGGTTGCCAGAATGGTAAGGCTGCCGCCGTTTCTAAGATTTCTCGCAGCACCAAAGAAACGTTTCGGCATATGAAGAGCCGCCGGATCCAGACCACCGGACAGGGTACGTCCGCTGGGAGCCACAACCAGGTTGTACGCACGGGTAAGACGGGTAATACTGTCTAACAGAATCACCACATCCATTCCATGCTCCACCAGTCTTTTGGCGCGTTCAATGACCATTTCGGAAACTCTTTTGTGATGTTCCGGAAGTTCATCAAAGGTGGAATAAATCACTTCCACATTATCTCCTTCAATGGCTTCTTTAATATCGGTTACTTCTTCCGGACGCTCGTCAATCAGAAGAATCAGCATATGCATTTTCGGCTCGTTCTTTAAGATGGACTTTGCCACCTGCTTAAGAAGGGTTGTCTTACCGGCTTTGGGAGGGGATACAATCATCCCTCTCTGTCCCTTACCGATGGGACTCACCAAATCCATGACACGCATGGCAATCCCGGCTCCCGGCACTTCTAATCGGATTCTTTCATCCGGGAAAATTGGAATCATATCTTCAAAGTTTTTCCTCTTTGCAGCGGCTTCGGGAGGGAATCCGTTTACGGTCTTCACATACAGAAGTGCGCTGAATTTTTCCTGCATGGTTTTGGTTCTTTTATTACCTACCAGAATATCACCGGTTTTCAGTCCGAAACGTCTGATCTGACTCGGTGCCACATAAACATCATTATCGCCCGGCATATAATTGGCACTTCGGATAAAGCCGTAACCATCGGGCATGACTTCCAGAATACCATTTGCTTCCTGCCCACTGTCTAATTCTGCAGGAAACGAATTAGCATCATAAACCGCATTTCTGTCCGCAGCCGGTTTCGGTGTCTCTGTAGACGGTTTCGGTGTTTCATTCGCGTTCTTCGATACCTCGGTTGCAGTCTTAGGGGCCTCGGTTGCAGACTTTTGTGCATTATCCTTTTCTTTTTCGTCCATCAAAAGCATGGCTTCTACCACTTCTGCTTTATTCATGGTTGAAATACCTTTAATGCCACGAACCTTTGCAAGTTCCTTAAGCTGTGTTAAAGGCAGAGATTCATACTTTTCTCTCATATACGCTAATCCTCCGTTTATACAATCTGTAATTATCTACTTTTGTGTTGGGATTTTATGGAAAGACAGGAAAATTTTAGATTCAATTTATTAGAATTACATTATAATACAATTTCAGCAAAAAGAAAAGCATTTCTTTCCCATTCTGCTCTGATAACGGAATTTTGCAAGAAATGCTGTTTATTCCTTTTCCGTATTCATTTTTTTATGAACTCTGCGAAGCCCCCTGTAACCTACATATCCGATTACTACGCCACACCCGTTTAAGAAAATATCATCCACATCAAAAATGCCAAAATTACTGATTAACTGGAACATTTCAATTCCCAAAATAAAGGTTAGTGCAGTAAACATGCACAAAAAGAAATTGTTCATGGTCCGAAATAATCTTGGGAGAAAATATCCGAGAGGAATAAATAAGACCACATTTCCCACCAGATTACCGAAGCTGATCATGCCCAGATTGTTCCAATGCCTGATATATAATTTGATTGTTTTGAACAATGTATAATTTGCGCTTGCCGCACCTTCCCACAAAACATCCTTGCTCCAGTTTTGCATAATTCCAATCATTGTCTCAACCGGGTATTTGAATACAATCAGTTTAATCAAAATCAGGATGTATAGAAGAAAGAGTAGCATTACGCTCTTTTTTTTCATCATTAATATCTTACCTCAACCAATGTAAGTCCGTGTGCAGGAACCAAAGGCCCTGCTTCGCTTCTATTTTTGGAAGAAAGAATTTTCTCCACATCTTCGGGTATTGTAGCACAAGTTCCCACAAGTAACAAGGTACCCATGAGAATTCTTACCATATGAAACAAAAAACCGTCCCCGGTAAAGGTGAAAGTAATCATGTCCCCGCTTTTTTCGATGATGATGCTTTCTATGGTGCGGACCGTACTTTTTTTGCTCTTTTTCGCAGACGTAAACGCCGCAAAATCATGGGTTCCGCATAGGATTTCTGCTGCCTTCCTCATCTTTTCCACATCCAGCTTTTCCGGAAATACATAGGCATACCTCCGTTCAAAAACATGGGGAATCCTGCTGTTAATCACCTGATAACGATAGGTTTTCCCTTTGGCGTTTAATCTGCTGTGAAAGCGGTCCGAAACCTCACAAATCTCCACCACCCCGATATCTTCCGGAAGATACCGGTTCATATATTCCATAATTTCTTCCGCAGACAGATCGGTGTTTAAATGGGCATTCATTACCTGCCCAAGCGCATGAACTCCCGCATCCGTTCTTCCGCTGCCCTGTATCTCCACTGTCTCCCCGCACATTTTGGAAAGCAGTTTTTCGATTTTTCCCTGTATGGTATTGTCCGTGCTCTCCTGCTTCTGCCATCCCTGATAGCGGGTCCCTTCATATTGAAGAACCATCTTAAAATTTCTGTTTTTCATTTCCTGAATCCTTATTTTCTTCTTCCTCACATTCCTTTTTATAAGCGGTGATGACCTCTTTGTCCTGCTCCGTCAGGTGTCTGAACCGGTTCAGTCCGCAAATCAGAATCTGTGCGCTGTCAAGGGTAGTGGCAAAAAGTCCTTCTTTATACATGGTCCAGAAAATAAGACCCACGGGTACTGCAATAATCATACCGATGACACCGGCTTCCATGTATCCGATGTAAAGTAAAAACAAAGTAGGAATGGGCGGCATACCCACGGAATCGCCCAAAATTTTCGGCTGGATAATCTGTCGTACAAGCTGGCTGAATGCCCAGAGAACCATCATTCCTATGGCAAAAGGATATTCGCCGTTTAAGAGCTTGATGACAGCCCAGGGAACCATAGCAGTACCGGTTCCGAAGAAGGGCAGAATATCCAGAATTGCTATTCCAAAAGCAATCCAGAACGGATAATTGACCTGTAAAACAAAGAAGCCGGCAATCAAAATCAGGTATATCCAGAACTCGATCATAAGCTGCGCTTTCATATACCCGCCAACCGCTTTTCCGAGACTGTTCCGGATGATATGGTAACGGTGAATGAGTGTTTTCGGCATATGGTCTGACAAAAATCTACGCAATTCATTTTTTTCTGCCACAAAAAAGTAAGAGGACAATAGGCAGATCACGATACCGATAATCACAGTAGGAATCTGCTTTGCCACATTGCCTACCGCTGTAATGGTGGGGCTGGCAAGCTTTGTCAATACATCTCCCGACCACTCTCCGATATTCTCCCCAAGCATATCGATCTTGTCCTGAATTTCGGGAGATAGTTTGTCATAGAATTTTGACAGGCTTCCGGTGGCATTGGCTATTTCTCTCTCCGCACTCTTCCACAGTTCCGGAATTTCATTGGAAAAGCGGAATGCTTCCCTTACCAGCATGGCACCCAACAGATATAAAAGAAGTGCTACCGTGCTGATAACCAGGATGATTACCACCGCACCGCCGGCTTTTCGCTTAATCTTTAACTTCTGTTCCAGAAACCGAACCATGGGAGCTGCAATACAGGCAATCAGCCATGCTGCGATAAAGGGCAGAAAATAGACCAGTGCTTTGGGTAACAGAAAAAGAACCGCAAGCAGAATCAAAACGGAAATAATCAGATTTAAAACTGCTTTTACATAACGTTTTACTGATGCATTCATGCTTCTTCCTCCGGGAGATATCCGTCAATGATCTCATAGATTTCTTCTCTGCCCTGCTTTGTTTCGGCAGAGAAAGGAATGATGATGGTTTCTTTGGAAGCCCCCAGGGCTTCCCTTATCAGTTTTTTCTGTTTATCAATCTGGCTTCTTTTGATCTTATCCAGTTTGGTTGCAATAATAACCGGCTCATAACCCTGCCTCAAAATCCAGTCATACATGATACAATCATTTTCTCCCGGTTTATGACGAATGTCGATGAGGAGAAATACAACTTTCAGCTGTCTGGATTTGTGCAGATAATCCTCGATCATTTTGCCCCATTTTGCTTTGACTTCCTCATTGGCACGTGCGTAGCCATAGCCGGGCAGGTCCACAAAGTATATCCGGTCGTTTACATTATAAAAATTGATTGTCTGCGTCTTTCCCGGCTGGGCACTGGTTCTTGCAAGGGATTTCCGATTCATCAGGGCATTGATGAGAGAGGATTTCCCCACATTACTTTTTCCTGCAAAGGCAACCTCCGGATATTTGTTGTCCGGTAATTTACTTGTAATACCGCAAACATTTTCCAATGCTACGTTTTTGATAATCATTTTCTTTCCTCTTCCTTAATAGAACACTGAAAACACTGCTAATACAGTTAAGACATCACCAATGCTTCTTTGATTACATCCTCCATCTGCTCCACAAAACAGATTTTCATCCCGGATTTGATTTCATCGGAAATCTCTTCCACGTCTTTGGCGTTATCCGCCGGCACCAGAATTTTTTTTATTCCGGCTTTTTTGGCAGCTAATATTTTCTCCTTTAATCCGCCGATGGGCAGCACCCTCCCGCGAAGAGTAATTTCACCGGTCATGGCAACCTTGGCAGAAACCTTTTTGTCCGTCAGTACGGAGATTAGTGCCAGTGCCATGGTAATACCGGCACTGGGGCCATCCTTGGGAACTGCGCCCTCGGGTATATGAATGTGAAAATCATTTTTCTTAAATACATCTGCATTGATATGGTATTTTTTGCCTACGGAACGTGCATAGGTAAATCCTGCCATTGCAGATTCCTTCATCACATCCCCCATCTGACCGGTCAGTTTTACTTCCCCTTTGCCCGGCATCATATTTACCTCAATTTCCAGGGTCTCTCCCCCTGCTGTGGTCCACGCAAGACCACGTACCAGACCCACTTCATCCTTGTCGTTAGCAGGATTTACATGATACCTTTCCTTGCCTAAATAATCTTCCAGATTTTTGGATGTAATTTTGACCTTTGCGTCTTTTTCTTCCTCTTTTAGAAGTTCACGAACCGCCTTACGGCCAAGTTCGGAGAGTTTACGTTCCAGTTCACGCACACCGGCTTCTTTTGTATAGTTTGCGATAATGGCTTCCAGTGCCGCATCATTTATGGAAAACATCTTCTTTGTCAAGCCGTTCTTTTCCATTGTTTTTTTCACCAGATAATTTTTCGCAATATGTAATTTTTCATTATCCGTGTAACTGTTTACCTCAATCAGTTCCATACGGTCGAGAAGTGGTTTGGCAATGGTGGAGGTGGTATTGGCGGTGGCAATAAATAACACCTTGGAAAGATCCAACGGAACCTCCAGATAATGATCACGGAATTTGTGGTTCTGCTCACTGTCCAATACTTCCAGAAGAGCAGAGGCGGTATCGCCCTTGTAATCACTGCTTACTTTATCAATCTCATCGAGTAAAAGAAGCGGATTGGCAACCCCTGCCTGTTTAATCCCTTCCGCAATTCTGCCGGGCATGGCACCCACATAGGTCTTTCTGTGTCCGCGTATCTCTGCCTCGTCCCGTACGCCGCCTAAGCTGATACGGACATATTCTTTATTCAGGGCTCTTGCTACACTTTTTGCTATGGAGGTCTTACCCGTACCGGGAGGTCCCACAAGGCAAAGAATGGGACTGTCCTCAGCCGTTTTACTTCCTGTTTTGGCCTTCATACTTCTGACTGCCAGAAATTCCAGAATTCTTTCTTTTACCTTTTCCAGACCGTAATGGTCCTCTTCCAGAATTTTTTCGGCACGCTTCAGATCATAATTTTCCTTGCTCTCCTTATCCCAGGGCATTTGCAGTAAAGTTTCAATATAGGTACGCTCTACGGCACTTTCCGAGCTGCTTTGGGGCAGTGACTTCAGTCTCTTTATTTCACCTTCCAGTTTCTCTTTGACTTCCTTACCCGCCTCTAGTTGGCTTAACTTCTGCTCATACTCTTCAAAGACAGCAGCGTCCGTATCTCCCAGTTCCTCGCGAATCGCATTCATCTGCTCTTTTAAGACATAATCCCGCTGATTTTTATTGACTCTTTTTTGCAATTTTTCTGTCAAATCTTTTCTTATGTTTCCTATTTCAATTTCATTTTGCAAGATTTCTGTCGTAATACGATAGCGTTCCCTTGCCGAAACTGCCGATAAAATCCGCTGTTTGTCGATATTCTTAAAAGGCAGGCTGCATGCGATAATATCACAGGTTCTGCAGACGCTTTCCACCAGTTCAATTTTGCGTTCCAGAACTTTGGTATATTTTGGAAAGAGCAGTCCATAGCGAATCAGCAGTCCGCGCAGTTCGCGAACCATGGCAATTTCCTCATTCTTTTCAACATCCTGGTAATCCTCGGTGACCGAAACAAGGGCTTTAATATAATCATTTTCTTCTATCTGTTCTACCAGAGTTCCTCTTGCATCTGCCTCCACCATAACCCGTACAAGCCCGTTGGACAGCCTGTCAAGCTGCTTGATGCGGGTAATGGAACCGATTTCGTACAAATCCTTTGCGGAAGGATCTTCCTTGGCCTCATTTTTCTGCGTTGCCACAAACAGGACCTGCTCATTTCTCATGGCTTCTTCTGCCGCCGCAATGGATTTTGCACGGCTTAAGTCAAAATGTATAACCATCCCGGGCAATATTGTAAGTCCCCTGAGTGCTACTGTGGGTAACTGAATCTTTACGCTATCGTCCATGTTTTCTCCTCACTTGTTCCGACCTTTCAGCATTTTGAATGAAAAACGCCGCATTTGGAAATTGCGGCGCTTACTTTATGCCTCTTTGGGAATTGCTTTACTGCGAAGTGTAAGCGGCTTGCTTTCTCCCCTTACTGCTTCTTTTGTAATCATAACGCTTTCAATGGTTTCATCCGAAGGAATCTCATACATCACATCCATCATGGTATTTTCCATGATAGAACGTAAACCTCTGGCTCCCGTCTTTCTTTCCAGTGCCATTTCTGCAATTTCGTCAATCGCATCATCATCGAAGTTTAATTCCACATCATCCATCTTAAACAGGCACTGGTACTGCTTTACGAGGGCATTCTTCGGCTCTTTCAGGATACGGATCAGGGCATCCTTGTCAAGCCCCTCTAAAGAAACATTGATGGGCACACGTCCGATAAATTCCGGAATAAGACCGAATTTCATCAAATCCTGAGGGGTTACCTCACCCAGAATTTCCCCCATTGCCTTATTGGATTTTGTGGATACTTCCGCATTAAATCCGATACTCTTTCTGTCCAGTCTGGTCTCCACAATCTTATCAAGTCCGTCGAAGGCACCGCCGCAGATAAAGAGAATATTGGAGGTATCAATCTGTATCAGTTCCTGATGAGGATGCTTTCTGCCTCCCTGGGGCGGAACACTGGCAACCGTACCTTCGATAATTTTCAAAAGTGCCTGCTGCACACCTTCTCCGCTTACATCTCTGGTAATGGAGACATTCTCACTTTTCTTGGTAATCTTATCGATTTCGTCGATGTAAACAATGCCGTACTGGGCACGATCCACATCATAATCTGCCGCCTGAATGAGTTTTAAAAGAATATTTTCTACATCTTCCCCCACATAACCGGCTTCGGTTAAGGTGGTAGCATCTGCAATGGCAAAAGGTACATTGATAATCTTAGCCAGGGTCTGTGCCAGATAAGTCTTACCGGAACCGGTGGGTCCTATCATAATAATATTGCTCTTTTGAAGTTCTACATCCATGGGCTGTTTCTTTGCCATGACACGTTTATAATGGTTGTAAACCGCAACGGAAAGCACCTTCTTTGCCGCTTCCTGACCAATTACATAGTCATCCAGAAACTTCTTGATTTCAACAGGTTTTAATAATTTGAAATCAGGCACCTCATCCGTTTCCAAAACATCATCTTCAAATTCTTCTTCCAGAATATCACTGCAGATTTCGATACATTCATCACAGATATATACCCCTGCAGGACCTGCAATCATCTTTTTAACCTGATCCTGTGATTTTCCACAGAATGAACATTTCACATCATTACCGGCATTCTTTCCAGCCATAATTTCTCACATTTAGCCGTCTAAGGCTTCCTTTCTTTTCTCTGAATATCCTATGCCTGATGAGAGGTGATAACCTTATCAATCAATCCATATTCCATTGCTTCTTCGGCAGATTTCCAGTTATCTCTTTCGGTATCCGCTGCAATGGTATCGTAATCCTTTCCGGTATTTTCTGCCAGAATTTTATTTAATTTTTCCTTGGTCTGTAAAATATGCTTTGCTGCAATTTCAATTTCGGTAGCCTGACCCTGTGCACCGCCGAGAGGCTGGTGAATCATAATCTCTGCATTGGGAAGGGCCATTCTTTTGCCCTTGGTACCGCCTGCAAGCAGGAAAGCACCCATACTTGCTGCCATTCCGATACAGATAGTGGAAACGTCGCACTTAATATACTGCATGGTATCGTAGATTGCCATACCTGCGGTTACAGAACCGCCGGGGCTGTTGATATAAATGCTGATATCCTTATCAGGATCCTCAGCCTCCAAAAACAGTAACTGTGCTACAACAAGGCTTGCTGTCACTTCATTGACTTCTTCTCCAAGAAAGATAATTCTTTCTTTCAAAAGACGGGAATAAATATCATAGGATCTCTCTCCCTTTCCGGTCTGCTCTATGACGTAAGGTACTAAACTCATATTTCCTCCAATTCCTGGCAACACGTATATCCGGATGGACCGATGCCATTTCAAAATTCTCTGTTCGTACATACATGATATTGTAGATACACATGATAGTATTATACTACACCTATATCATTAAATAAAGAACATTTTTATTAAGAATAAATAAAAAAATCCCCCGAAAAATCACATTTTCAGGGGATATTCGTCCTATTTTGAAAATATCTGCTGTCAGTTTCCGCTTCAAAATTAAGCGAGCTTGCTCTTTGCAAGTTCTGCAAGAGTTGCAAAGCCTTCTGCATCATTTACTGCCATTTCAGCAAGCATCTTTCTGTTCATATCCACGTTTGCCAGTTTCAGGCCGTACATGAATTTGCTGTAGGAAAGACCGTTGATTCTTGCAGCTGCATTAATACGTGCAATCCAGAGCTGTCTGAACTGACGCTTTCTTTCTTTTCTGCCTGCATAAGAGCTGGTAAGAGCACGCATAACGGACTGTTTTGCTACTCTGTACTGTTTGCTTCTTGCTCCTCTGTAGCCTTTTGCAAGTTTTAATACTCTATTGTGTTTTTTCTTGGCATTTAAGCCGCCTTTAATTCTTGCCATCTCTCATTCTCCTCCTTACCGATTATAAATAGGGTAAAATCTTCTTCATATTCTTTACATTGGTTGCATCTGTAATAGCAGCCTGTCTAAGATTACGTTTTCTCTTGGTAGATTTTTTGGTTAAGATATGGCGCTTATAAGCTTTGCTTCTCTTTAATTTACCTGTTCCAGTCACTTTGAAACGCTTTGCAGCAGCTCTGCTTGTCTTCATTTTTGGCATAACTAAAATCCTCCTAAACTTTACTTTGCTTTCTATTTTAACTTTTCGGTAGTCCTTAACTACGCTTTTCAGTTAAAAACATTGTCATACTTCTGCCTTCCACCTTGGGTGCTTTTTCGATAACAGCCACATCCTTAAGGGCTTCTGCGAAATCATCCAGAATGTGTTTGCTGGCATTCATGTGAGCCATCTCACGACCACGGAAACGAAGGGTAATCTTTACCTTATCTCCTTTGGATAAGAATTTCTTGGCTGCGTTAACCTTGGTGTTTAAGTCGTTGGTATCGATGTTGGGGGAAAGTCGGATCTCCTTTACATCAATTACCTTCTGTTTCTTCTTGGCTTCTTTATCTTTTCTTGCCTGTTCATACCGATATTTTCCATAGTCAACAATCTTACAAACAGGTGGTTTTGCTAAGGGCGCAATCTTGACTAAATCAAGTCCTGCTTCCTCTGCAAGTTTCTGTGCTTCTCTGGCAGACATAATACCTAACTGTTCGCCTTCTTCACCAATCAGACGCACTTCCTTGTCTCTGATCTGTTCATTAATCATTAATTCGTTAATGGTTTTGCCCTCCATGATCAATAAAAAAGTGGATAGCATAACTATCCACTTAATATCATTCAATACACACCCGCAGAGCAACCTTCGCCCTGTGTTTTGAAGAAATATTAACACTTACGAGCCCTGTGCTGTAAGGTGAGAGTGGATACTCTGCTTTGATTTACTCGAATAAGATAACATAGGTCAGGCGCTCTGTCAAGGGCTTTTATTGAATTTTTTGTATTAAACTTTTATAATGTATCAACCACTGCTGATAGGTAGGCGGCCGACACGGAGCTGTAAATAAAATTGTCTATCAGACCATCCTTTTTGGCCTGTAGCACCCGCTTTGCCAGTTCTCCCTCTGCATTCTCATCCACAATGAACACAATCCTGCAATGCGGATTCGTCCGTTTGACCTCATCGCGGATTTTCAGGCGCTCCTCCAGTCTCCAGGGGGAGACGCCCAGAACTTCCATTAAGAGTGCATAGGGCTCGCAAAGGCTGCACAGTTCAGCCGTGTTTACCGGTCCTTCCGACCGGTAAACATCAAAGTCTGAGTCCGCATTTTTCAGCGCCTGTGCAACTGAGTCTGCAAACAGATAATTCTGCATATCCACCACGACCCGACGCATACTTCCACCTCATCTCTGTTTTATTCCTATATTTTCTTACCGGATATCTGCCTGCAGTTTGAGGACTGCATCCGGTTTATTCCGCTCCGGATCATTGCACTTTATGTAAATCTGCAAATTCACGGTGCCGCTCTTTACGGCATTGGAAACGGTTCCGTTCTTCCAGCCGATGGCGTAGGTCTTGCCGCTTCCGGGTACCTCGTAAATTTCCAGTGCATTCGCAGGGGTACCGTCAGCAAATTTTACCACCGCAATATCTGCCACATCCGGGGCATCCTTGTCGGTACAATCGATGGTAACAAGCTGTCTGCCCCGTGCATCCAGTCGGGAAAGGGTAACTGCCTTTTGATTTACTGCGAATTTTGCCTTGCTCTGTCCCACCTTTAATGCTGCCGGCTTTAAGGTAATCGCCTCTCCGGTGGAAGGGAAAGTCATTGTCAATTCATAGGTGTATTTGTAGGAAGCAAGAATATACCCCTGCTCCCACGCTGACAAAGCACCCGTATCAATGGAAAGCGTAACCGCATAGGGATTCTCCACACGGTCTGCCGTATTCACAAACCAGCTTCCGGCTCCCGCAGAGGTTGCTTCGTTGGATTTACCCCACGCCACAAGGCCATTTGCGTCCAGTGCACCCTTTGCAGTGCCGACTGCTTCCTTGCCATCATAAGCATAGACCTTCCAGGTCAGCACAGGCACGTTTGCATTGTGCACCGAATCCGAATTCGTATAGTCTGCCGCATTCCAGCCGTTAAATATTACATTGAGATTGCTGCTCGTGCTGTCAGGTCTGGTAATGTCAAGACTGCCCTTGGCACTGCTCTTAATGGTAACGGGGCTCTTGCCGGTATTGCCCACCACTTTGATGGTAAGGGTTACCGGTTTCGCTTTCAAACCGTAAGCCAGATGCTGGGTAATGGTAGCCTTATAGGTAGCGCCTGCCTCGGCGGAAGCTTTGGCATAAAAGCTTAGGGCTGCATCTGCTCCACCTGTATCGTAACAGGAGATGGCTCCGGAAGCAGGATTTCCCTTGGCATCCTTTATCTCAACGGTTACGCCGTTCAGGGTATAGCCTTCCAGACCTTTTCTGTACACTACGGCTTCATCATAGCCATCCGGTCCCAGATCACGATTTAAGGTAATGGTGGTGGAAGAGAGTTTTACGGTGGGCAGTTTGTCTGTTACCTTCACCGTCAACAGTGCTTCCTTGGTACGGCTTCCATCCGGTAACGGTGCTGAAATAGTCACTTTGTAGTTTCCGGCAGCTGCCGTATCTCCCGGTGTGAGCATAATTTCATACTGCGCAGATGCTATCTTATGGAGAGACATACCGAAGCAGTGACTGTCTACAGAAGAGCCGTCTGCTTTCGTGATGGTGATATCCGATTCTACCAATGTAAGAGGATACCCCTCTATGGACATATCTACCGTAAACTCCTGCCTATCCTTATAACCGCCCATAGCCCGGTTCAATGTAAGCGTCTTTTTACTAAGCTTCAAAGAAGGTGCATTTTTCTGTGTCTTGACCGTAAGAACTGCCGGTTTTTCGATGCCGTCCACGGTAATGCTTACCTTATAGGTTTTGCCTGCCTCAGTCGCTTCGGTGCAGCTTATGGTAAGTTCTGCCTGACTCTGGCTGATGGCAAGTGCGCTGCCGTAATCTCCCTGTCCCTTATCATCCGTTACCTTTATAACAGTTTTGGACGCACTTACAGGGTAACCGGATACACTCGGCAGGATTGTAACCTTCTGCGTATCCTTAGAAGAGCCGGTGCACAGTGTGGTATTCAATGTAATACTTCCCTTATCCGTCTTTATGGTGGGGGAAGCCACCGTTCCTACGGTGAGCGGTATCTGTACCAGTTGTTTGCTGTTGTTGCCTATGGTTACTAAAAGCAGAATCTTGCCGGAAGCCGGATCACAATATTTGTCCCCCAGCCAGAATTCTCCCGTACTGCTGTTAAAGCTGTTTACCTGATAATACATAGAAGCGCTGTAGGTCTTCTGGTCCTTGGCACTTAAGGTGGACAGATAACCTGCTCCTGCCACACTGATCTTGGTGATATTCAGGCTTTCCAGACTGACCTTCTTATCTGCGGATAACAGGGTCAGCTTCACAGTGTCAAGTTTATCGTTCTGATTTGCCACCTTTACGGAGGATGCAGAAAGCTTTAACTTCGGCACCGTCCTTGCAGCGGATACGGACACGGTGATCTGTGCCGGCATCCGGTAGCCCTCCGGCCATACTTTCAGTTTCAGTTTGCCGGATGCTTTGTCATTTGTCAGTGCATTGTTATGCAGTACAACGCTCTTCCCGTCTGCGCTTAAGCTCATCCATGCAGGACACGCAGGTTCCTTGGCGGTGTTCTTCACCATATCCACCTTCACCGTGGCAATGGAAACGTCCTTCATGGTAAAGACGAGTGCTTCTTCGTCTCCCTGGTAAAAGCTGTTGAATTTCACGGCTCCTGCCTTAACGGAAGGTGCCTTGGCATCCGCCTTGATGGTAAGCGACTCTGTGCTGACCCTGCTTGCGGTGCCGTTATAATTAATCTGAATCTTGGACTGCCAGGTGCCCTTCAGCGACTTGGCATAGGCTGCCCAGTCCAAAGTATCGCTATCCTCCGGCACAACGGGTGTGACGCGGATCATCCGGTCATTAACAACCTGAATCTTGAACTTCTCATTGACTGCCGGGTCGGTAAACTCAGCACCGGTAATGGGATATCCGCAGTTCATCTGGTAAACGGGTACCGCGATTGCGGAGTCATCATACACATTTAACGTTCCCGTAGTGGTGCCTAAGGAAACCTTTTCCGTGTTTTCTGCACTGCTTACATCCACACGGATATAAGCTGTCGCATACCGGATGGTTCCCGGTTTTGCACCCACCCCATCTGCTACTCTTAAAGCCAGATAGGCGGTGCCCTCCTTAGAGCCTGCTTTTATGGTAATGCCGTCCGGATCCTTTGTCAGGAGACAGTCTGCCGTGGCTGCCACTTCCGTATCCGTGGAGGATACCAATTCTATCTCGGCGCCCATATAAGCATTGCAGGATAGATTTACGGTGGTGCTTTCACCGGGCTTTAAGACCACATAGTCTCTGTCTGCAACGAGGCTTACGCTTTTTCGTTTTTCCACCTCGCAGGTAGTTGTGTAAACTTCCTCCGGTGAAGAATAAGAATTCCTTAATTCCGGATAATAAGTTGCTTTTACGGTGTAGCTAAGCGTTTCATCCACTTCCGTAATAAACGCCGTATGGTAATCAAAGTAGCCGTCCCCATCGATATCCGTGCCGGTAAATTCAAGTCCGGTTAACACTGTATCCGTGCCGTTTTCCGGGCAAAGAACTACATTGGGTTTATAATACACACGAAGGTCAGGGGCGATATTATCTGTTTTCAGTCTGGATTCTACCTTTATCTGAATGCAGTTTTTGTCAAGTGCGTACCAGTCAGCCTCTGCTTCCGGTGCAAAATATTCGAAATCCGAATCCCTTACCTCCATCCCGGTATTCTCTTTCAGGACTATGACTGCCCGGCTGTCTTCTCTTGTAAAGTCCGCCGGATAAGAATCAGAACCATAGCGGAAGAGCCGCATTCCTTCCGGGGAAACAACGGTGAGGGTCACCTTAGTATTCTCCGGCAGGTAATTCAGTTCCTGTCTGTTTTCCTTATTTACCGTAACGGTCTGAGGGTTACCTTCTTTATCCACCCAGCTTGCGGTAACGGAAGCATTGTAGGAACCCATATAACGCAGATCCAGATACCGGGTTCTCTCCTCGCGCTTCTGAGTCACGGTATAAACGGTCTGTGCCGTATCGAAGCTTACCGTAATACGGATGGTGTTGCTGCCCATATCCAGAGGCACAGCGGCACTTAAGCCCTCTGCCCTAAATCCGTTTGTGGCATTTTCAATGGTTATCTTCGCCTTTTCATTGGCAGGAATGACACTGTAGGTCACGCTTTCTTCTGCGGCTCCTGCCGTATAAGGGCTGCTATAGTTAAAGGATTCCCCGTCAAAGGGAGTACTGCCGATGCTCTTTTCTTCTCCACTCTCCGAAATCACATAGATTCCGGTAAGGGTGGCAGGATTGCCCACAACAGGCCCTACTGCACTGCTGTATACCTCGCCGGCATACAGCCCGTAGCCGGTCACCTTTACCCGCAGGTATTTACCCGCATACTTTGTTTCTACCCGGTAGGTCGTACCATTAAAGCCTGTATCTTTAAAGGTACCGGAAGGACTGTCTGCATACTGCCAGGTGTAAACAACCGTGGCATCCTCAGGGGTCACCGCTCCTGCCTGCAGCACCTGGTTATATTCCGCTTTTCCCGTGATGGCACCCACAGAAGTAATCGTGGTGGGTTCAAAAGCGGCATCACCGATGATAAGCGTTCCGTAAACCGGATTAGAATCCACCCTGTAAATATACTCATCGCTGCTGTTTTCCTTAAGCAGGGCGCCTTCCGGCGTCAGTATCTTAACATCTTCTCCCAGTGTCACGGGGTTGGAGGTCTCTTCGTTATAGATCCGGAGAGGACAAACGTTCCCGGCTGCAAAAATCTGCAACATACCTTTTACGGTCAGGGTATGGGATTTGTCGGTACTGTCTAAATACACCGGACCAAATACGGAAAGGAAACCGCCCTTTTCCACCGTCACATCACCGGCAAATAAGGAACCCTTGCATACTATATAAGCTCCCTCTGCTATGGTTACAGACTCTTTCACGGAAAGAGAATTATGTACGTCGAGAACGCTGCCCGCCTCTGCCTTCACGCTTTGCAAATTAAAGTCTATCGTACTTGTGCTCTTTACCTTCGCATTCTGTAAGGTAAGGGGAGAAGTATTTCCGTAAAATCTGCGTATATCAAGACTAATACCATCCTTACAAAGGATTTCTGTACCTGCTGCTGCGCTATGGACGAATATACTGCTTTCCAGTTTGCCCGCACCTTTAATGGTCAGGGTGGCAGGTGCACTCTCTTTCTTTCCTACATAGATGCCATAATAGTTTCCGTACAAGTTATTTTCCGTTCCCTCTGCCACCTCCACGGTACTTCCCTGGGAAAGGAAAATTCCTGTATAGGAATAATCATGAGTAACAAAGGGGAGGAATTGTTCCATATCGGAGATTGTCAGGGTCTGTGTATCAAAATCCCATTTCCAGCCCTGGGAGTCCAGTTTATCCACACTTTCTGTCATATCGGAAAACCGTAAGGTTTTCATGACCGGCTCTTTTCCTTTCGCTGCCGTGATCACGCAGGCTAAATTGGAAAGTATCGATTTATCTCCTACTGTTGCGGTGCAGTAATAATATTTACCGCCGCGTTCCGCTGCCGTCAGGGTAAGTGTTGCACCGCTTCCCACTAAGACTGCGCCACTTTGTGGTGTCTGCCAGTTGTCCGTTGCATACCACTGATAGGTAATCTTACCGGAAAGAGCGGTCTTCGCCTCCGCCGTCAGCGTCACCTTATCGCCTTCATGCGTTGTAATGATCTTTTCAGGTTCATTAATAAAGTATGTATCATCCGCAACAAGCACTGCCTCCATGTAGTCGCCTGCTGCATTGTAGGTGCCGTAAATGTACCTTTCCTCCCCGGAGCCGGTATTGGTACCCACGGTCTGGGTAGCACCGCTTAGTTTCATCCACATCAGGTAACCGGCTCGATACCCTTTCAGACGAAGGGTCAGGTTGGAAGCCTTAAAGATCGGTGCCCCCTGTGAATAAACTGCAGATGTTCCTTCCACATTTGAAGTAATGGTCAGGGAGGTTTCTAAAATGGTCAGGCTGCCTATTATCCTAACTGCATATGCTGTCACATTCCCGGCTTCGATTTCCAGCCTTCCGCCGCCGGTAATGGTCAGACTTCCGGCGTAGAGAGCGGAATCTGCGGTGGAGGCAGGGTTAATATAGTTTAAGGTACCGTCCTTTAAGCGGAGGGTTGCGCCGCTTGGCAGTAACACTCTGCCTGTGCAGATAAAGTTATCCAGGGTAAGCGTCTTTGTCGCCTGCTCCCAGGTCCAGCCTTCCGCCGTATCCTGGCGGTCTGCCGTAAAGGCCCGGCAGTCTAAATCCGTGGTCCGCACACTACGTCCTGCCGGTCCCACTGCCACGGTGATGGTTTCTCCCGTCTTTTCGTAATCATCACCACCGCTTTTGGTACTTACCACACAGTAATACTCCGTGGCACCTACTAAAAGAGGTACCCTAAAGGTTCCGTCATGGTTTTGTTCCATGATCTCGTGATCTGCGCTGCGATACCAGGTATAGGTCAGTTCTGCTCCGTCTTCCCCATAGAGCAGCTTTGCCGCTGCCGTTAAGGTGGGACTTTCTGTGCCTACACTAGCGATAATCAGCCTTTCCGGATAGTCCGTAAACACTAATCTGGTTGTCAGGTTCTCCGTCAGGACTGCTTCCGTAACGGAATGATCCTCTGCGTCCACCAAAACGTAATTTGTACCACTGCCTGTAATCTTTCCGCCTGTGGGAACAAGCACGCCAAAGTCCCCTTCATCCATAGCGTAATACAGTTTCAAAACCTTGCCGCTTTCTGTCTTCAGACGGACTTTGGTATTTTCATCCTGTATCTTCAGACGTCCTGTCGCAAGGGCTGTTTCCGTTCCGGATGTCTTAACAGATACTTCTGCGCCATCCGAAAGGGTCAGCGTATTAACTGCTGTGCTATTAAAGACAGCGCCGGTAATATGAAGCACGCCTTTACCGGTGATGGTCAGATCATTATTATAACGCAGCTTTACACTCTTTCCTGTTAAAGATATAAGCATGTTGCTACTGCCCTCCGCAAGACAGACAGTGGCTTCCGGATAAATGCTGATCGCTCCATATGTGGTAAAATTGTCAAGGGTTAAGGTCTTGGAGTCCTTATCCCATTTATAACCATAGGTTGCAAGGTTATCCACACTTGCCGTAGTATCATAAAAATAAATGTCGTAGGTAAGAGCCTTCTTTCCGTTGGCAGCCGTAATCACTTTGGCGGTATTGCTCACTGCCGTCAGTTCATCGCTTACTGCCTTGCAGTAGTAGGCATCATACCCCTGTACCGTGGGACTGATAGTCAGACTGTTTCCGGTTGCCACAATTTCCCCTGCTGCATTATACCAGGTATAGGAGATGGGATTTGACGTACCGGCTGCCTCTGCATATAAGGTAATATCGTCACTTCCCACAGAGGTGGTATAGATGAACGCCGGCTCCTTTACAAAGTAAAATACATCTTCTTCTGTAGCCGAAAGCACCGCCTCCGTATAACCGGTTGTCTCATTGTAGACGCCGTAAATGGTGTTGGAGCTGTTGATGCTTCCTTTACTTACTTCTTCACCCAGAAGCACCGCATTGCTCATCATGGAGTAGGATGTGGCAGTATTGCCCTGTCTCTTCATGGTAACGGCAGATTTCACAATCTTTACCTGTTCGAAATTAACATAGGTCATCGAACTTGTGCTGGATGTTCCGTACCTTGCATCTGCTAACAGATGCAGATTGGTATTCAGTATGGACAAAATCGAGCTGCCGGAGATACAGGTTGCATCCAGAGCATGGATATATAGGGAGCCCTCTCCGGTGATCGTACTATTAGAGTTTGCAGAAACCACGTTGCCATAACGTGTACTGTAAATATAATTATTTGTACCTGCTTTCAACACAATGGTACTGTCTGCAGGCAGACTAACCTTTCCCAAACTCATGAAATTATCTAATGTAAGGGTTTTTGTCGTCCCATCCCAGCTATAGCCCTCTGCTGCGTTGGAACCGCTTGTCGTACCCAGATTCATATCCAGGGTGCGGAGACTCCTGCCTTCCGGAAGAATAGCAACCAAGGCCTTGTTGCCGGTCTTTTCGTAGTTTGTTTCATCCTTTGTACAACTTACTTTACAGTAATAACTCTTAATACTGTTCTTCGTTGTATCGGCGAGAGTCAGGGTACCGGTTGTATTAGTTTCCAGAAGTTGATTATTTTCATCATACCATCTGTAAGTGATTTCCGGCTGCGTATCTGCATTCTTAAGCACTGCCTTTGCCTGAAGAGTCACCGTGCTGCCCACAGTGGAGGTTTTCACTCCGGCAGGATAGGTCTCAAATTCTAAGAACTTCGTCTGAGCCGGTACCAGCTTCATTTCCGTAGCAAGGGTAGAACCATCCGACTGATAAATACGGTATACGCCCGTGCTGTAGGGTTTCACTATTCCTGCTTCCGGTACATTCACAACGAAATCGCCGGTTTCATAACCGTAAAACTCCAAAGGTGAAGCAGAACCCTTTAAGGTAAAGCAGCTGCCTTCATCCCAAAGCTTCAGGCTCTTAAAATAGGACCTGGCGCTTCCGCTGGTATTGACGCCGGTCACGGACGTGCCGCCCTTTATGATCACATGATATTCTCCCAAGCTTACCACCCTGGTACCGGACAGGGATAGACTGCCGCCTCCGGTAAAGGTAACGGTATTGTCTGCTCCGCGGTAAGCCCAGATAGCAATGTTATTTGTAGCACTGATGCTGTTTTCACCCGTCAGCTCTATGACAAAATTGCTGTGTTCCGCTGCCAGATAAAGCGCTCCCCGGCTACCGGTCTGCTGAATGGTGGCGTTGTGTAGCTTTAAGGTACCGGTCTTTTGCTCTGCATCATAGTGATAAACAATGCCGTATTCTGAAAGGTCAATGTCCGATGTCCCTAAAGACAGTCCGGTATTATAAATTGGGGTTCCTGTTGGAGTTGCATTCACCTTTATAACATCGGTCTCGATGGCACCGGCTCCTTCCCCGTATGCCTGACAGTAGAAATAATAGGTTCCCGTCTCTACGTTGCCGGAGAAGATATAGGTGTCTGACACTGCCCCGTCGATTGCTTCCTTATCGTTCTTGGCCGCATCCGCGCAGCGGTACCACTGATAGGAGGGTTGTGGAGCGCCGTTTGCGCCTGCTGCCGTCGCTTTCAGGGTAAGCGACATGGAATCCTCTAAGGATTTTACATTGTAGGCTGCCTCAGGTTTTACGGACCATTCATAATAGGGACCGGTGGTTTCCGTAAAGGTCACATCCATTGCCAGATTTCCTTCAGCATCCTGCACACTGTATTTGCCTGACGTATGGTAATTGGGTACAAGAGTGCCCCCTGCCGGGGAGGCAATCATGGTATTATCAGACAGACCCAGGATCTGCACTGCACTGTAATTCTCTCTCGTACCGTCGAATACGGCACGCAGTTCGCTGCCCTCTCCGGTAACGGAGATCGTATTTCCTGTCAATGCATAGCTAAAAGCGTTCCTTATGTACACCTTGGCACCGCCTGTCACGGACAGGGTTGCACTGTCTATTCTAAATCCTGAGTAATAATCTGCTTCCGCCTCCACAGACAGACGTCCCTTCCCAGTAATGGTAAGGAGGCTATTGGAATAAATGGTATTACCCTGCCTGTTGTTATAGAGGATGTTCTCACTGTCCTCTGCAAGCAGAATCGTCACTTCCTTTCCGGAGAGTGAGAGGTAAATGCTGTCTTCCCAATTCTCGTCTACATAACTGCAGAAGCCGTCCAGGGTCAGGGTCAGGGCCTCCTGATCCCATTTCCAGCCCTCTGTGGCAAGGTTATCCTGGCTTGCGGTTTCGGAATTGATTCTAAGTTGTGTGGTCCGAAGCTTCTTATCTGTGGGCGTCAGCACCACCACACTGACCGGCGTATCCCGCACAGTGCTTCCGCTTTTCGCCCTGCAGAAGAAATAATAAGGTCCGGTTTCATGGCTGCCGGAAAAGCAGTAGCTTTGCCCGGTTTCTCCGCTGATGGCTGTGGGATTCTTCCCCGTACTGTCATCGCAACGATACCACTGGTAAGTGACCATACCTGAGGCATTATAAAGCTCTGCCTGGGTGGTAAGCGTCACGGACAGGGCGTCATCGAGCGCCTTGCCGGAAGAAAGATGCTCCGGCAGGGTGGAAAAGGACAGATACGGATCTGCGGATACCACAATCTCCACATCGGTAAGATTTGCGCCTCCGGTGCTGCCTTTGGGCAGAATACGCGCGTATCCTTCTATATACTCTTCTATGACGCAGGGATCGGTCTTAATCTGCGATCCCCCTTCCAGGAACAGCACATTCTTTGCGGCATCTCCGGCAATAATAAAAGCTGCATACCCTCCATGAAGCTTTACGGCTGCCCCGTCCACGGTCAGTCTGCCCGCTACCCACATACCTATTTCGTCCTCAGCTGTAGACTCTATGGTCAGGGGGGCGCTGCCCTTTATGGTAAGAGCTCCGTTTGCGCCCAATGCACAATAACCGCTGGTCTTTAGCACATTTTCCGTACCTTTTGACCAAAGGGTGGATCCTGCGGGTAGCGCCACGGCTACCCCGCCATCGGCTGGCTCTATGGTAAGGTCCGTCAGGGTCAGGGTCAGGGTCTCCTGATCCCAGCTCCAGCCCTCGCCGGACATATCTGCCGCAGCATCCGTCAGATCAATACCGGTGGTGCTTATGCTCTCAATGCCGATATTCTCTATCACTGTGGCATTGCCTGACACATCCTCCTCTGCCGGTTCTGTTCCGTCTGTGTTTCCGGGCACATCGTCCGCGGGCTTTGGTGTGTCCTCATTTCCCGACACGTCATCTCCGGGATTCGTTATGCCCTCATTTCCCGACACGTCATCCGCCGGATTCGTTATGTCCTCATTTTCAGACACAACATCCACAGGATTCGCTATGTCCTCATTTTCGGGCACAATGTCCACGGATGTGTAGGTTCCTTCTTTGGCATTATCCGGTTCCCCGGCGTATGCGCTTAAGGGAAGTTCCCCAAACAGAAGCAGAAATACCAGTAAAAAGCTGATCGCTCTTTTACCTATTCTACGTTTTCTTGCTCTCCTTTGCATTCTCTTTTCCTCCTTGTATGTTTGCGTTCCTTGCTGTCAGGGCATACTTCGCCCCATTATTTTCATTGTATACTTTTTAAAAAAAATTCCACATCCCCCATTTGGGGGATATGGAATGTATACATGACCGCAAACTGTTAAAAACCATTCACAATAAGACGTTTGCTCATGACCATGGCGGCTAATTTCGTCTTGGAGGTAAAACCGGTTTTCTGCAGCATACTGCCGACCTGGGATTTCACGGTCTCCACAGACACATGCAAGGCCTCTGCCATTTCCTTGTAGGTCATCCCTTCCACCAGTACTCTGAGCACTTTAATCTCCGCTTCCGTAAATTCATAACTGGAAGCATTTCCAATCATGACCTGCGGCATTTTATCCGGATAAACCGATTCTCCCTTTACGGTACGGTTTACCACCGTCATCAGTTCTTCCCGGCTTGCATCCTTAAACCAGATACTGTCCGCACCCACTTGTCTGGCACGGTTTAAGTAACCGGCATCCAGCATGGAGGTGACAATAATTACTTTTATCCCGGGAAACCGCGTTTTCAGAACCCGGGTAGCCTCAAATCCGCTCTCGTCATTTTCCGTACAAACATCCATCAATACCAGATCTACCTGTTTTGCCGCACAGCTTTTTTCTGCCAGTCCCGCCGCCGCAATGGAACCCACAAGTTCATAGCCTTCGCTCTGCCTGATATAGTTTTCCATCACTTCACGCATCATACGCTGGTCTTCCACTATGAGTACATGGATCATCCTGTTTCCTCCCTTCTGCCGGAACCGTTACCATTAGTACAAAATACGGTGTGCTTTGCACTTTCATGCTCCCGCCTGCTCTTTCCATACGCACACGCAGTGAGGACAGCCCGCCGCCCTCCGTGATTTCTCCTTCCGGTGCCCTGCCGTCATTGGTAATCACTGCGGATGCCGTATGCTCATCACTGCTAAATTCCACATACAGCTTACCGGCCTGTGCATGTCGGACTGCATTGGACATGCATTCCCGGACAGCCGTGTATAAAAGTCCTGCCGCCATGGAATCTTCCGGCGGTTTTCCGTTCATCACAATTTTGATATTAAGCCCCGCCGCTGCAGTCTCAAGCCTTGCAAGGACATCCTCTTCTTCCCTGTCCACATTGTCCTGTTTCAACAGTCGGACCGCCATTTTCCACGTGGTCAGGTCCAGTTCTTCCATGGGACGGTTCTGTATAAGGAACTGTCTTGTGGCAATTACGCTCCTCCCGATATCATCATGAATCCGCATTTTCATGTTGAGAATCTCTTCCTCGCGAATCAGGGTAATGATATTGGCGGAGAGACGGCGCATACGTTCTGCATATTCGTTAAGCCTCCTGTTATCCTCCTTAAGTTCCTGTTTCCGGCGATACAATTCGGTAACATCTGCCGCCAGAATCTGTGTGTAGATGCCGCCTGCACGGGTGGTTACCTTCTCCACAAAAAACTGCCATGCACTGCCGTCATCCACAAGAAAAATATCCCCGTCCCGCTGCGCAGCCGCCGGCGGCACATCCTCCAAAAGATTCAGGATATCGGAAAGACTCTGCAAATCTCTTCCCGTCAGGGCAAAGATCAGGCGATGCATCTGGTAATTGCACAGCGTCAGCATCCCGTTTATGTCAAAAAAGCATATACCGCTGGGAAGATTATCAAAAGCCTCTTTGACGGCATTTCGTTTCAGTCGCCGCATACTCACTCACCTCCCCTTTCCGGGTACAGGGTCAATTTGCATTCCCCATCCTCATCCTTACATACTGTAACCGATTCAGAAGCCAGATTTGAAAAATCAGTGGCTGAATCTGTATTTATAATTAAAAAAATACCTTCTTTATTTTTCCCCGCACACACAGTCAGCACCGACATACAATGCAGGGAACTTTCTGTGATTTTCTCGAAGAAATCATACATCGCCATAATATGAATTGCAGAAACAGGTTCTGTAAGATCCGACCGGTACCCGCAGGAAATTCCATACAATTCCAGATTATCCATGGACTCTTTGAAGGCCAGATCCAGCTCCTTTGCTTCCAGCATCGTCGTTTTGTCACTCAAAAAAACGAGGTTACTGCGCCGCTTCAGATAGGCTCCGATAATTAACATTTTTTTCAGAAGACCGATACGCAGTTCATCTGTCCCGGCCTCTTTTGTCTGTACAATCAGTTCATCCAGCAGATTGATCTGTGGTGCCGTGACCTGTTGGATATTATTGTAAATTCGGTTCTGTTCTGCAATGTGTGCTTCCCGGGCCTTGAGGGCATTCTCCTCTTCCAGAATGCCATTGCTGTCCTCCAGATTTTCTCTGGCTTCCTCCAACTCATCCAGTATCTGTAAAAGCGGAGACATATCCTCTGTCCAGACTACATGCCCACCCCGGATGGGAGCTCCGCAAAGCCGGAAACCGTCTTCCAACATAACCGGGCCTTCCTTCGTCCGGCAGAGTATGTCCTTCTCAACCTGCTTTGCCGACTTTGAGGACAATAGTACATTATACTTTTCATCCGTAATCTGCGAACCTGCAGTAAATGCGTCAAACAGCTCCAGATAGTGGGTATTCGCCTGTATAAAACCATACCGGATAAATATTTCCATGGTTAAGGTATACATAAGACAAATGACCGCCGTCATATCCGCGAAAGCCACCTTAATCCATTTCATCTCCAGAAAATACAATATCAGGTAACCTATCAACACCAGCATGGGAATACAGGGAAGTAAAAACAACCGTTGTTTTCCCGATATCCTTCGCTTCCGGTAAAGCTGTAACATCGTCATCAGTATCAGGAAAAATATCCAGCCAACCACCAGATAATAACCAAAACCATATCCGTAATCATAATCCGACCAGACCAATGCATTCTCCGGAAAGGTAAATACCAACTGATGCAGGTCATTTCCCAGAACCAATAAAATCAGCAAAACCGTGGGTATGGCAAATTTCATAATCGTTATTTGGTTAAGTCTTTCCTTTTCCGGTCTGCCAATCAGCATGGCCACTAACACGGAGAGTAACGGGATAGACAACATCGGCACATAATACAGATACCACAGATATCTTGTCAGATTAGGAAACTGCTCTGCCGCAATAACATTATACTTGATATTCCGTATAAAAAACCAGAATACCATGAGGGCTGCGGACGACATCATATACCATCGCACCTGTACATGAATGATGCGGTTTCGGACAGAGAATCCCCATGCGGTATACAGACACATATAAATCAGGGAACGCAAATGACCCGCCTCTGTTCCATACTTGTCCGGCACAAGCGGCAATCGACAACAATAGGCAACTAATATCATCAAGATAATTCCTGTCTGCAAAACGACCTTTTCTATGTTCCGTTTTTCCACACTTTCCCTCCTCTCATTTCGTCAGGTGCTTTTCCTCCCCGGAGGCTTTCCTTCTTGGATGCTTTCCTTTGCATAATTCTTACACCTATGATAACCTTGAAATTCATTCTTTTCAACAACTGTTTCATCCTGCGGTTGAAAGGAATGATGGTCAAAACCCCAAGAACCTGTTGACAAAGCTCCTCTATAACAATCCGAGTATCAATAGAAAGAAATTGTGATTTTGGAATCCATTACTGGCTGAAAATCATAGATTTTCCTATCATAAACAGGGGGCGGGTATCTATACTGAAAAAATCTCATTTCTGTATCCCTTTTTTCAAAGAAATGGGATACTTTTTTGATAATTTTTCTGTATTGATACCAAATAGCATTTTTACATCAATAAATGTGCCTTTATTTGCCATAAAGAGATTCAAAATAAGCAAAAATTTTGTATAGACCGCCGATTCGCGTGCTCGTGGCTATAAAGTCGTCTGTGTCCATTGCTACCTTACTAACATCCTGTAACAGTCCTCTCTTTCCTGCCCTTCTATCTTCAGGGCATCCATGGCCTGCTCTGCGGTCAGATGCAGACTGTCCATTAGGTTTTGAAGGTTATTTATCCTTTCCTCCTGTTTCCAATCCTTTACTAATTCCCTGTATGCCTTGCACATGTCCTCTTCCTCCTCTATGACTTTCTTTTTTAATTCCTTTACATCTAAAT
>CAMEIX010000015.1 GCA_945919075.1 uncultured Lachnospiraceae bacterium | reverse complement strand
TCCTTCCACGTCGTAGGTATAGTATACCACATATCCCGCTTCATCGGTAGTACTGTTTACTTTTCCGTTGCTTCCGTAGGTATGGGTGATGGATGTACCGTCCGCCTTTTCCACCATGGTGGTTCTGCCGCAGGCATCGTACTGGTATCCGGTGGTGTTTCCCTGCGCATCGGTGACGGTGAGCACCCGGCCCAGACTGTCGTAGGTATAGGTACTGAAGGTACCGTCCGGATAGGTTTCCTTAATCAGGTTTCCCCGTACATCATAAACATAGGCCTGTTCGCTTCCGTCCGCATACAGACATTTTAGAAGCTGTCCCATGCTGTCATAGCAAAAGCTCGTTTCTGTTCCGTCCGCATAGGTTATGCGGGTCTGTCTTCCCAGCGCATCATAGGCATACGCTGTGCGGTTGCCAAGGGCATCCGTAAAGGAGGTAACGTTACCGTTTCCGTCATAGGTGTAACGGATACGGTTGCCAAGGGCATCCGTTACGGATAGCACATTGCCGGCTTCGTCATAGGTGGTTTCCGTAATCTCCCCAAGGGCATTTTCGGTTTTGATTCGTCTTCCCAGGGCATCGTAATAAAGCTTCGATACATTTCCCTCATAATCTTTGACGGTGACAGGCAGCCCCTTTTCGTAAGTGTATTCCATGCTGCCGATGCCGGATACGGATTCTTTGATTAACTGTCCGTTATTGTCATAGGCATAGGTAGTAACCCTACCGGATGCCGTGGTATAACGCGTCATCCGGTTATGATCGTCATAGGCATAGGTTGCGGTCATGCTCCTGCCGTCGGAAATGGAAGTGATATTTCCCTTGCTGTCATAGGTGCTGATGACCTTTTCCCCGTCTGCTACGATTAGTTCGGTCATGTTCCCTGCTTTGTCATAGGTATACTTCGTCCGGTTTCCGGCCTGATCCGTCTGACCGGTAAGATGCCCCTTTGCGTCATAGGTGTATTTTACTACAGAGCCGTCTTCCAGTATTTTCTTTGAAATCAGTCCTGCCGAGTTAATAAAGACCTTCTTTTCCACTCCCCGGCTGTCGGTGATGGTGACCGTCTTATTTCCACCGGCGGTCTGATAGGAGAAGGTAGTCTTGCCACCCAGTGCATCGGTCTGGGTCAGAACCCGGCCCTGTTCGTCATAGACATTGCGGGCATAGACTCCCTGGGCATTTGCGGCACCGCTTATTCTGCCGTCCGGGTCGTAGGTAAACACCCGGTTTCCATAGGGCGACATCACGGATACCAGATAGCCCCGGTCATCATAATGCAGGGTACTTTCCCTGCCGTAATCGTCCGTTACGGACTGAAGAAGCCCGCTTTCTGCATAATGCAGGTAAAGCTTCTTTCCGGAAATGGGCTCCGTAACGGTAACCAGGTTTTCTCCCTGGGTGATAAGGATCCGTTTTCCCTCTTCATCCTCAAATCCCGTCAGTCTTCCCTGTTCGTCAAAATAGGTCTTTCCTGCCGGATAGGACAGGGTGTAGGTGTTGTCACGGTTTTTCGTGAGCGTGTAGTCGGAGAACATATCCCCGATGGCATGATAGTTCCCCTGAGAGTAGGCATTGCCCGAATCCAAATATACGCTGCCGGATTTGATGGTGCCGTAGTTTATGTGCTTCATGGCATTATCGTGGATAAAGAAGGTTCCTTCCCCGGGTGCCGCATAGTACTGGATAAGACCGTTATGTTCTTCCAGATACTGGTCATATTCCGTGCGCCAGCCGTAACCCGCCTTTCCCTGAATGCTGCTTAACCCGGAATCATAACTTAGGCCGGCCCCGATAACAGAGGCTCCTGCCAGTTCCAGTGTGGTTACGCTTTCCTTGAAATAACCGGTTGTCATGTCCACCGGATCCGCGTATTCGGTTTCTGTGGTCTGCACAATGACATAGCCCCGGAAAATATGACTGGGTATGGGCATCACCACAACCTCGACTCCTAAGTTTTCTCCCTCTAAGGTCTCCACAAAGGTGTCCACCAGCTTGTAATAATACTGGGAGGGATCATCCTCTACATCAAAGAACGTGGAATAGGTGCCATAGAATACATCCCCTGCCTTAAAGTTCTTGATTTCGAGCTGTATACCGCCATCGCACACCAGGGTCTGTCCCAGCTCGCCCGCATTCTCCACCGTGCAGGTTCCTGTAATGGTGGTATATTCCGTACCGGTATAGGGATCAATCAGGGTCTGCTCAATCTTGGGATCCTGCCTGTCTCCGATGGTGGTGGTAAAGTTAATCAGATCATGCCCTGTTCCGTTTGCTATGGCATACTGAATGAAGTATTTTCTTCCGATATAGGCGTTCTCTTCCGGCATAACGTAAATGGTGATTCCTTCTCCTGTGGTAACCTCCAGTTCGAAGTCGGATTCAAAAAATGCCTCCACATCTCTGTTAAAGGGCTGCAGTTTGCCCTGAAATGCCGCAGTCAGCTTGCAGGTAGTACTTTCATCTCCGCGTAATATCCAGTGTACATTGGCCTGTTCCTGTCCTTTAATGTTCTCCATATCCACCGTCTGGCTCTGTCCATTTATGGTGGATGCCAAAGAGAGTCCCTTCGGTATATTCAGCGTGGCTTTGCAGTCGGTGAGGACAAATTGAGGGTCTGCCGCATTTAAGATGCCTAATTCCACATCATACATGTTTTTCATCCAGGAGATACTCTCCTGTCTGACCAGATAAGCAAAGACCGGCTTCTCCTCGTCCTCCGTTTTTCTTTCCTGGCGTTCTACCACGGGTGCGATATGAACATCGAAATCTAACAGTTCGCCCGGTGCACCATACATTTCACCCGGTCTGAAGGTTGTTCCCTCCTTGTCAACTATCACAATTAACGGCAGGGGGCAACGTTCAAAGGTAAGCGTCAGTTCGTAAGTAAAGGTATGGAAGTTTGCAGGGTCCGAAAAGCTGACTCCCGCCTCTTCCATTTCCTCTAAGGTCATCAGATGGGCACTGATTCCACCCAGTATTAACTCGGATTTCACCAGTTTTATCTGTTCCGTGGTTTCCTCGTAAGGACTGATATAAATTTCTTTTTCGGCAGGCAGATAGTTGGTCTGGTAAGCGGCTACTTCCTGGAATCCTGCCTTGGCACAAATAGTTACATATCCGTCACTGTCTGCCCGCAATAAAAGGCTGTCATCGATTCCGTTTCTCACATATACCGAAGCAAAAGGAATGGCTTCTCCGGATGAGGTGGTGACCTGAACTTTGGCGGTTCCCATACCGGTTCTCTCCAGAACATATACCAGGCCTTCCGCCTCCGACAGGTTGCCGGCTGCGTCGTATGTAGTCAGCTTCACCGTATATTCGCCGGGTTGCGTATAGGCGTAGTTCACCCTTGGTCCTTCTCGGGTTTCCCCGTCCCCCATATCCCAGACATAACGGACAATCCGTACATTATCCGTAGACTGGGTACCGTCAAACACGATTTCCATGTCGGTGAGACCTACGGTAAGCTCCGGTATAACCGTCACCGGTGCTTCCACATCCAGATTATCTGCAAAAGCTGTCACTATTTCGGAGGAAGAATAATTTCCATATGCATCATAGGAATCCACTCTGTACTCATATACACAGTAGGGTTCTACTCCTTTATCCTGGTAGGTGGTGCCATCCATGGTACAGAGGATTTCAAATTCTTTTTCTCCAACCTTGCGCCGTTTCAGCACCTGTTTGTCGGCTTCCTTTACATGTTCTCCGGAAATGGTAAGATGAGTCTTGAAATGTCCGTTTTCCGCTGCCAGCGTTACCGGTCCGGGAGGCGTGGTATCCAGGGTATAGTTCACATAGGCGGGAGTACTCTGATTGCCGCTTTCATCCCATGCAAGGGCACGTACCTGGTAGGAGCCCTCCTCCAATCCTTCTGCGTTCCAGTCTGTTTCTACATAAGCACTTCTTCCTATCACCGCTGTTTCCGCAAGCGTAATCCATACGGCATTCTCTTCCTTCAGGGGACGATACTCTACCCTGACAGAGGAAAGCTTGGCATTATCCGTAACGGCTACGCCTATGGTACTTTCTTTTCCTATGGTATCCCCGTCAAAGGGAGAGATTGCCTCCACCACCGGTGCATCTTTATCCTGAAGTATGGTGACATATACATTATTACTGTAAGGGCCCTCATTGCCGGCATGATCCACTGCCGTCATCCGGTAAATGTAGGAATTTCCATAGGATACGGTGGTATCCACGTAATTGGAAGTGATACATTCTTTTTCCAGTGTCCGGAAAATTCCATTCTCCGCGTCTGCCCGGTAAATCCGGTAACACTTTATGTCCGTATCCTGGGGAGCATTCCAGGTAAGACCTGCATAGCCTGTATTTCCGGTAACGGTGAGGTCTGTCACACTGCCGGGTGCTGTCCGGTCAATTTTATATGTTACGATTACATCCGACCCGTCCTTCATGGGGAGGTTCTTATTCAGCGCACTGTCATAAACTTCAAATTTTACATATAAATCACCTTCCGGAATGTCCTTAAGGCTCATCACGGAACGGAAGGTGGTTTCCTTTTCGTAAGCCGTGTTCTTCACGGTTTGCCATATCTTGTAATTGACTCCGTCCGTGGAATAGGAGAAGGAAGCCATCTTTACGGCATAATTGTCCTTTGCCGTTACCGAAAGTTCCAAGGTATCCTTATATGCCGAAGAAACAGGGTAAACGGCAAGGATAGCCGGTCCTGTGCTGTCGGCTTGTGTTTTGAGAATAATCTCGTCCGAGGCTTCCCCACGGTTTCCTATGCTGTCATATCCCACAACCCTAAGACGGTACGTGGTATCCGGGGATAAATCCTTCAACTGGTAGCCCATAGTCTTCTCCTCGATAACGATTTCTTCCCATTTTCCATCTGTGTACTGCTCAATGGCAAACCATCCGAGATCTTTCTCCTTCACCTCATCCCAGCGCAGGGTGATCATGGTCTCTCCCGCTTTCTGTTCGGTCAGTCTTATTTTGCTGATTCCGGTATTATCAATCTCAAGATGCTTTATATAATCTTCACTGCCATTCTGAGCAGCATCATAAGCCACTGCCTTGATTTCATATACACCGTCTTTGTATTTTGTAGTATCAAAGCCAAAGGTACTCTGCCCTTCCTCTGCCGGCTCCTCTCCGATGAGTGTCCACTCCTCCTGCCCCGCTCTACAGTACAACAGAATCGAAGTGACCTCGCGATTATCCGAAGCCGTAACGGTAAGACTGCAGATTTTATTGATTTTGCCGCTTCCCGGTTCCATGCTTAAGACCTTGGGTGCTTCCTCATCCCCGGGAACAACCAGCTCCATGGAAAGTGTCAGGGTGCTTTCATTACCGGAGTCATCCAGAGCTGTGACGGCATAGACATAGTTCTCCCCTTCCCTTACTTCCTTGTCGGTGTAATGGTCCGCATATCTTCCCTCTAATGCGCTTATCTGTTCAAATTCCTGCTCCCCTGTTCCTTTCCGGTATATACGATATCCGGTACAGTCGGCACTCTGGGATGCTTCCCAGGTAAGCAATACACATCCGTTCTTTCCGGATACTTCAAGGGTACCGGGAGCCTTGGGTGCGGTTTTGTCAATTTCATAGGTCCGTTCTGTGCTGACGGCATTCTGATCCTTATCCGTAACGGTAAAACGCACCGTAAACAGACCGGTTACCGTGGCCAGTCTGGTATCCCAATTGTATTCCGCATATAGGGTAGCGGCATCTTTTCTTCTCTGGCTGAGGGGTGTTCTGGTAATAGCCACCCAGTCCCCTTCAGGTGAGAGATATTCCATTTTTACCTTGTTTCCCGTGGAATTACCGCAATCCTTAAATTCCACACCAAGTGTTACCACACCGAAGAATTTCTCATATTCATCCGGATATATACTCGTTATCTGCGGCATAAAGGTATCCGTCCTGAGACATTCTCCGGGCTCAGAAAGATTTCCTGCATAGTCCTTCGCTGCCACCCGGTATTCATATACCTTTCCGGAAACAAGACCGGTATCCGTATAGGTGGTATTGTATATCCTGTCCGCAACAACCGCACCATCCCGATAGAGCACATAATAATCCACACCCACATTGTCAATGGATGCATTCCATGTCAGTGTGACAGAAGAGCCGGTACGTCCCTTTAATCCAATTCCCTCCACCATAGACGGCTTCTCGGTATCCGGTAAGGTCTTTGCTGTAACACTTTTGGAGGAATCGGCCCTGTTTCCACAGGCATCAAAAGCATATACCCGGTAGGTATATTCCGTATTGGCTTTCAGTCCACGATCTGTATAGGATTCTCCGTTGACTACCGCTACAACCGTATTATCGCGGGAAATCTCGTAACCGCTTATTCCGTTTTCATCAACGGCTCCTCCGAATTGTATGGTGGCGCTGCATTCCGTAACAGACTCCACTTCTAGCCGAGTGATGGCTGTAGGCGGGGTAATATCTTCGATTTCATAAAGGATTTCATCGGCAATCTTTTCTTTCTCCACATGGAAAAGATAGCCGCTGTCCGGCTTTTTCAGAATCAGCCTGTGGAATCTGCTTTCCCCGGGATTGATCGCAAAGTCTACTTCCTGAATAAACATTCTTCCGTTATTGGTTTTCGTTCCCGAAAGAATCACCGTATGACTTCCGGTAGCAACAAAATTGGTTGCCGTATCCTGTTGAAAATTTCCGCGGATTTCCAATGTTCCGGCGGTCAGTATTCCTCTGTGATTGACGCAGGAATGCATGAGAAAATCGCCGCCGCAAAGCAGGTAGCCCGCTTCTTCCTGCATAACTATTTTGCCACGATAGGCTATTACGCAGGAGTCCAGGCAATATACCTGTGCATTTTGTACACATAGAGAACCGGAAATCTCCAGTCTGCCGGCCTGAATTTCATATTTCTTCCCTTCAAGCGACGCATTGACATAAAGTGTTCCGCCGACCCATAAGTCGCTGTCTAACACATTGTTTTCGGTCAGCACCAGATTCCCGCTGAAGGTATTGTCTGCTAACTGCGAGAGCTCTTTGATGGAAACATTACCGGTACCGGTTATGCTTCTGCCCTCATCCCGGACCTCTCCTATAACCGACAGGGAGGAACCTAAGATTACCTGATTGCCGTTCTTAATAAACAGATTCTGAAAAACATTTCCCGTTCCGGCCGATATGGTCTGGACACCGGCTCCATCCAGTATCACGGTATGACTTCCGGTAGCTTGGAAATTCCAGTTTCCGGCGATATTGACATCCCCTGCCAGATTCATGGTACCGGCTGTGAACATCCCGCCGGAGAATGTTTTTGTCTGCATGGCAAATGTACCGCCTACCTTAAGCCGGTCATTTTCATTAACCATCATCAGCCGTCCGCTTCCGGTTCCGTAAGTCATGCTGTTTCCGGTTGTGGTATAAGACTGAATGCGATAATCTCCCTCTACAGAAAGACTTCCTCCGTTCAGGAGTACATCCCCGCCGCTCTGGATAAAATTACCTTTTACGGTAAGGGAATGACCATTTAGGTCAATCGTATCTTCCGTAAGGAACAAATCCCCTTCTATAACACGGTCCTCTTCCAGGGTAAATCCGATGGTTGCCTCCTCCCCTAAAATGGTCAGGCGGCAGCCGTTTCGGATTAACTTCTGCCTTATAATTGGTCCGTTAAAACACACGCCGTCCACACTGTAATTCTTTAATTCCACAGTTGCAAAGTATTCGTTTCCCCCCAGAGAGACGGTCTGCAGAGCCTCCCCGCTAAAGACAAATTTATGGTTATTCGTAGCTCCAATTCCTACGTAAGAGGTTAAGTCGCCGCCTATCTCGTAAACCCCATCACTAAGAGGCTGTCCATAGGTGGAATAAGTTACATTTCCCAAGATATGTACATAGTCCTTTTCGTGGGTCATGCTGATACCGGTATTGTTAGAAAAAGTCCCTCCCGATGCGGTATAGTTCCCATGCACAATGAGCTGACCTTCTACCATTTGTGTGTTACTGCCAAAAATCTGGGTGTAATTTCCTTCCACCTCCAAAGTCGAGCTGATGGAAATATTGCAGGCGGTAACATTGCCCTTAACGGTTAAGGGACTCTTAATTTCCACTCCGCTGGCAAGCAACAGGTCATGGTTACAGATATTGTCCGTAAAGCTTGTCCCTTTGGTGGCTGTATAACGGCCTTCCACAGGATTTCCATGATCATTAATGTTTCCTGTAATGTAAATATCCCCAAGTAATCTGACCCCTGTCGTATTGGTAATTTCCAGATTGGCCAGACGGGAGTATTTTTCAGAAGAATGGGAAATCTCCACGGTCTGTATGCCATCACCGCTTAATTGCAGGGTAAAATCGTCCGTTCCGATAAAGCTGTAATCCTCGTAGTTGTATCCGCTGGCACTTCCGGATACGGTTATATCACCCCTTATCTCCAGTGTACCCGCTTTCAGACACCCGGTATGATTGACACTGCTCTCATTTACAAAGCTGCCCTTTACGAGCACATAGTCGTCCTCATTTTCCATGAGAAGTTTGCCGGCACCGGCTTTGTAGATATAGCTTTCCCCTTCCTTTTCACGGCTCTGAATCCGATAATCCCCTTCCACAATCAGGGTTCCGCCATTTACCTTTACGGTTCCCGCCATATGTATAAAATCACCGGTAACCGTCAGTTTATGTCCATTTAAGTCCAGTGTATCGTCAATCAGGCAATAGTCGCCCTCGTAAACCATATCTTCCGTCAGGATATCCCCGAATTCACCCTGTAATGTACCGTATCTTAACCTACAGCCATTTCGGAAAAGATTATTTCTGGCAAATACCGTTTCACTGTAAACGCCTTCTTCACTGTAATTATGTAATTCTACGTCTGCAAAGTAATTTCCATCTGCAATTCGTATGGTCTGAAGCCTGTCCCCGCAGAAAATAAACCGGTTGGTTCCGGTGGCATGAAGTCCGCCGTTTACCGTCAGGTCACCGCCTACCTCAAAAACACCTGCACTCATGTTCATGTAAGAGGCATCTGCGGTAAATGTACAATTACCGGAAACATGAATGAACCCTTCGGCATTATCCATCCCAACGCCACATGAAACATAATTTCCGTCTACGGTCACGGTTCCTGTACCGATTTGTAATAAAACTCTTTCCTGGATAAAATCTCCGCCCACATGGAGTTCTCCATTGCAAGTAAGATAAAATACCCTACTGCTGTCATATCGGATTGCACGCAGATTACCCCCTACATTTAATTTATGTTCGGCTTCGATTCTACGATCAGCCTCGATCTGCAAGTCTCCACTGAAAGATTCGTTTTCCACCACCGTACTTCCACCAATGCTGACATAACCCTTACTTCGGTTGCCATGATCATTTAACAAGGAGGAAACATAGAGAGGATCATTCTCGTCAAACAAAACCCCCTCTTCGCTTGTATTTGTTATTTCCAGGGTTCCTACTCTTGAAGTAGCAGGTCCGGATATTTCAAAGAATACCTTTTGCTGCATTTCACCGGATAAACGAAAAGTATGACTACCTGTGGAAACAAATGCCTTATCGGAATATGTTGCAAATACCTTCACATTTCCTGAGACCTCTAAAACACCTGCGGTCAATTTCCCGGTATGATCCACGGAAGTTGCCGTAATAAAGTCCCCGGAAACATGGACAAAATCCTCCGAATCCGTCATGGTAAGCATACCGGAGCTCTTGCTATCACCGGCCTGCATCCGATAGTCACCTTCTATCCTGAGACTGCCCCCATGAACCAAAACTTCTCCTGCTATCTGCGTAAAATTACCGCGAATCGTTAATTGATAACCATTTAAATCCAGTACGCCTTCCAATAATGTGAAGTCACCTTCATAAACGGTATCTTCCGTCAAAATATAGCCAATCTCCCCTTCAAAATCTCCGTAGGTCAGTTTTGTATCATGAGTAATCAATTGGTTTTTGGTAAACGGCTTGTCAGAATAGACACCGTCTTCTGAGCTGTTCTGCAATTCTATGGTTGCAAAATAATCACCATCATCCATTAAAACAATCTGTTTTTGTTTCCCTGACAATAACAGGCGATGGGTGTTACTTGCAGCGAGTCTGCCTTTACTGTAAAAGTTCCCGCCTACTTCCAATGTACCGGCAGTCCACAGATAAGGGTAGTAATTCTCGTGAGTAAAATCCCCATATACGTGAATGTAGTCCTCCTCATGAGTCATATTGATTCCACCATTATGATTAACCGGTGTGGCTACATCCATATTGCCTCCTACCATGAGGCTTCCTCTGTTCATGTTAATTTCGCAGAATGACTGTAACCTTACATTTCCATCCACCTGTATTTTGCCGGCAATAGAATAGGTTGCAAACCGGGACTCCGCAGAGAATATAATATCCTCCCCTATATGCAGATTGTCCGGCATAGTTCTGCCGCTGCACATATAAATGCTTCCGCCAAAATAACCGTCCTCATAGGTTGTGGATGCTTCCACTCTGATGCAACCCGTAACCTGGCTTGACAAATCCTTTATATTCCCGGTAACACATACCATATCGTCCGCAGAGAAAAAGATTCCTTCCTCACCGGTATTGGCTAATTCCAGGTTCTGGATATGCGAACTATAATCGGTGGCATAGCGCATGGAGACTTCCTGTCTCTTTTCACCGGACAGCTTTACGGTATGCGTTCCGGAAGCAGGGAAAGATTTTTCGGAATACAGTGCGGTATTTTTGCAGCCAAGAATGGTAAAATTCCCCTGCACTTCCAATACACCGGCGGTCAACAGTCCGGTCTCATCTCTGGTGGAAGAAGAAACAAAATCCCCCTTTACCAGAACACTTTCTTTCTCCTCTGTCATCTTTAAAATACCGGTACTGTCACCATATTCAAAGCCATCCTCTGTTTCCGTCCGGGACTGAATTCGATAATCCCCCTCTACTATGAGTTGTCCTCCGTTTAGAAACACTTCTCCACCCTGTTGGATTAAATCGCCCTGTACAGTCAGGGTATGACCACTTAAATCAAGGGCTCCCATTACCAGAAGCAAATCCTTGTCGTAGACCATATCCTCTTTAAGTGTAAACCCACAGATGCCGGTTGTCGTTCCCACGCGAAATACACAGTCATTCCCTATGAAAGAGTCATAAGTAAAAACGTTTTCCGTATAAACTCCATCCGTGCTGAAATTCTTTAATTCAAAAATCCCGAATTTTCCACCCTCTGCCAGAAAAACCGTCTGTTTTCCGGTTCCGCTAAATACAACTCTGTGACTGTCGGAGCCAACAAATCCGGCTGCTGCACTAAAGTCTCCCCCGCATTCTATTAAACCTTTGGTTAAGCATTGTGCGCCATTTCCGTATTTATTCCATTCAATATTTCCGGCAACCCTCAGATAGTCATTTGCATTTCTCATGTATACTGTGGCGTTACTGCCCACTACTAAATTTCCTTCACAGGAAACAGCACCACCGCCCAGATTCAATGTGCCGCTTTCTACATAACAATTCCCCTGTACCTCTATACGGTATCCATTCAGATTTAAAGTTCCACCCGTCAGATTTAAATCGTTGACAATCAGATTCTCCGACAGTGTATAGTCAGAGGTAATGGTCATACTTTGTACTTCCAGCTCCTCATCTTCCCGGTTTCCTGCGTCACCGCTGCTGACCTCTTCCCCTTCTGACAACTCTTGATTTTCATTTTCCGTTCCACTTACCCATGTATCCTCTGCCGCGTAGGCTGACATAGCAAAACAATCCTGAAAACTGCTGATGGGAAGCATAACGACTATAAGAATCCATGCAAGTACTTTCCGAAATATCCTATTCATGCTATTCTTCCTCCGTATTTCCAAATAATAACTTTATCCACTTCCAGACATTTTTGAAAAAACCCGTTTCGGAATCCCATATCTTTTCCCAGAATGTCTTTTTCTCCTCCGGATCTGTTCCTGTTCCCGACTCTGTTCCCGTTCCCGGATCCGTTCCCGCTCCCGGCTCTGTTCCCGTTCCCGGCTCTGTTCCCGTTCCCGGATCCGTTCCCGCTCCCGGCTCTGTTCCTGTTCCCGATCCTGGTTCCTGTCCGGGCTTCTTTACGACTGATGCCTTCTTATTTGTAATATTTCCGTTTGCATCATATTCATAGGTAATACATGATCCGTCATCATAAGTTACCTTTCGCACCCGACCCAGCTTGTCATATTCATAGCTTTCCGCATTTACATTGTCAGAAAGTATCATGAAAAGACTAATCGTAACCATTAAAATAATCAGTCTCTTGCTCTTTTTACTCTTTTTTCTCTGTCTAATCTTCATCATTTGTCCCCCTGTCAAAATTTATCCCTCTACTTATATATGTGTTCAGACAGCCATTTCGTTACATTGATTTGTAATTTTTTTTATAAATTATTTTTATTATATTTTTCCAGTATCTTTATTATTGTATAAAATATACAATTTGCATCAAAAACTAATTAAAATAATGAATGCAGTCAAATTTTGTCTGTTTTGTTTATAAACCATTAATGACGGAAAAGGAGAAATAAGATGAAACAATTAGAATTACTGATCCAAAATTACTTAGAATATTGTATGAATCAAAAAAGACTGGACAAGAAATCCATTAAAGCATACCGAATCGATTTAACCCAATTCAGGTATATGATGAATGAAATGCCCCTAGACCAGATTACGCAATTGGAGTTGGAAAGCTATATTGCAACCTTAAATCAAAAATATAAACCCAAAACTGTTAAGCGAAAAATTGCCTCCCTCAAAACCTTCTTCCACTACTTGGAATACAAAGATATTATTGCAATAAATCCATTTAACAAATTGCAGATAAAGCTGCGAGAACCTGTGATATTGCCTAAAACCATTCCTCTTCACACAATAGAAAACTTTATGAGTTTCATTTATAGGAAGCGTGCCCTTTCCAAGACCCCCTGTCAGGAAAAAAATGCCCTTAGAGATATTGCTGTGATTGAAATGCTTTTTGCCACCGGAATCAGAATTTCAGAATTATGCTCCCTCACTCCTGCAAATGTAGACCTGCGGGATGGGGTAATCCTAATTTACGGAAAAGGCTGCAAAGAGCGCCGCGTGCAGCTTGGCAATGTAGATGTCATTAAGATACTAAAGGAATACCGTGACTGTTACCAAAATGAAATTCTGCAATCCAACCACTTTTTTGTAAATCAATCCGGCAAGCCATTTTCCGATCAGGCGGTACGACGTATGATAAACAAATACACCTCTCTTGCCGCCATTAACCTGCACATAACCCCGCACATGTTCCGCCACACTTTTGCTACCAGTCTTTTAGAGGCCGACGTAGATATTCGATACATACAGAATATCCTCGGACACAGTTCCATAAACATTACCGAAATTTATACACACGTTGCTATGTCCAAGCAGAAAGACATCCTCACTACCAAACATCCCCGGCAGAAATTTCATATCGGGTCACAAACTTTTCTACAGGAGCCCATTATGGTGGATGAAGGATAATAGAGGATTATCTGTTGGTTATGTATACGGATCTTTATAGAAAACCATATATCAAATTATTCTGTATATTATTTAGGAGAAGATTGTTATGTACCAAAAGCAAAGAGAATTTGTACGTAAATATATTGATTATGCTCATAAAAATAAAGAAAAATTACTTATAATTCTTGTTATGAATGTAAAAGGGGTTACAAATAACTTTAACGATTATTCTCAAAGTTCTGTAATAAGTGAGTATTATTCGTACTCACAATACGAAGAAATTTTTAATACTATCAAGTTTAACGATTATTCCGTAAAGTGCTATTTTGATGAAAATGATTTTATTGCAGACTATGAAAGTGGCATTATCAGAAATAACTATCCTCGAAAGATGTTAGTTATTAACTCGGCCCAAAAGGGTATCGGTATAGGGCGAAAATCGCTTATTCCTGCCTTTTGCCAATTACACAATATCTTATGTGCAAGCAGTGATCCATATACAGTTAGTTTTGCACGAAACAAGTTCCACTGGTATTGTTTTCTAAAAGAAATGGGATTCCCCGTATGCCCAAGCTGGTATTTCAGCAAAAGGGACGGATGGATAGCTAAAAAATGTCCACCTATTGGTGAAACCGTAATTTTGAAGGTTAATTCTGAATCATCAAGTATTGGCTTAACGCATTCCAATATTGTAGAGTATAATTTGACAACTGATACTTTCATTATCGAGATGTCAAAAAAATTTAATCAAGATGTTATTGTTGAAAAATTTATAAGTGGATTCGAAACTGAAGTTCCTGTACTTATCTCTGCAACAGAATGCTGCAGTCTGTTCCCGGCCGGCATTTCCATAGAGAACAATAAATGCCTTGGTAATAAGATTTTAGATTATGATATACGTGGCAACCATAAGTTTAAGCATTATAATTTTCACGAAATTAAACCTGAGTTAGCGGCAAGTCTTGAGTATTTAACAGAAGATATTGCTACCGCAATTGGAATCAAAAACATGGGACGCATAGACTACCGCATTGATTCTATGGGCAACGCGTACGTCACAGATATAGCCACCAATCCTCATATTACAAAAAGTATGACGTTCTATTATGAATATCAAGAATTTGGATTAACGTATGCAGATGTTTTAGACACATTGATAGGTTTGACCCTGTCCTGGGAGAGTTTATGTTAAAGATAGAATATAATACATTAACAGCTGAAGAATGGGCTTATCTTAGAGCCAGTACTCCTTGGACTTCACAGCCCAAGGAGATTTTCACCACTGCAATAGAGAACAGTATATTAACTGTTTCTGCATATTACGATGACAATATTATAGGAATGGGACGTATGACCGGTGACAACATACTTTCTTTTTTCATTCAAGATATCGTGGTATTGCCAGATTATCAAAACAAGGGAGTTGGAACTTTGTTAGTCAATTCTCTTCTTGACTATGTTTATAGGCATGCTTCTTCCTTTGCAGTCGTAAGTCTCATGGCTTCTAAAGAGAGGGAATCGTTTTATGAAAAAATAGGATTTCAAAAACGAGATGGTCGAACTAAGGGAATGGGGATGGAACTCATTATAAATCCCAGTTAAATACAGTTGTAAAAGCATAACCTTTACCATAGTAATTCCACGGAGTAGGTTGGAATTCGCTACTATTCTGTAGTAAAATATCTTCCCACTGTTTAGGTGTAACTGGAAAGTTCATATTTGATATATACTGTACTACTTGTGAAACACGCTTTTCGGCATATATTTCATCATTCTTTAGCCCCACAGAAATCATTTGCTCATCTAATTTAGTAAATATATTAAGAGCTTCCTCCTTATTATTTAGCAAAAACTGATATACACCAGAATTGAACACTATTCTATAATTATATATTTTTTCCTTATCTTCTTTTATATCTTGTATTTTCGCTTCTTGTTGTAATCGTAAGAGTGCCTCTCTTACATTTCCAGACAATGCCAAAAAAATTGAAAAATTAGCAACGAAAAACAATCTTTCTGCACAAGGATCTAACGAATCCACTAATTCCTTAAAACTTTGGGCGCATTCCTCGACTGTCAATTGATGAGCTAAATAACCTGAAATCAAATAATTATTCAGAAATATATTGGTTCTTGGAAAAGGAAAGTCTGGAAACTGCTGACATAGTGCTAATATTTTTTCGTTTCTTTCATAGCTCTCTTTGAACTCACCATTCAAGCACAATACTCCTGCATAATTAACTTGTGACAAATAGTATTGTTTTGTGTTTCTCCATAGACCACCTTTTTCAAAGTCGGTTCCAAAATATTTTACAGCTTTTTTCATTTTGTCAGCAGCTGTTTCACAATCATAAAAAGCATTGGAAATTCTATTCAATGTATGAAAACGCATTTGAGCTTGCTCATCATGATTTACTCTGTTGCTTAGAGAGCGAATTATTTCGCTTTCAGCAGTTCGAGCAGCGCTGATATTTCCAAGATGAGCCTCCAATATTGTTAAACGTACAAGCACTCTTTCATATAGATCACGCTCATTGTTGCATTTTTCAATTGAAGCATAATTATTAAGGCGCGTTAATCCAGTATATCTATAACAGGATTCTATTTTTTTCGTATAACAATAAGAGCACAATATTTCTTTTTCTACAAGAAATTCTACAGGATATATTTTGTCAATTAGTAGAACTGTCTTTAGGGCTTTTTCGTAGTCTCCTTGTCTATAAAGATCATATCCCTCTTTCATACGTTTAATATATTCGTAATACATAAAAAATGAGTTTTCTTTTGCAAACAGTCCTTGATATTTAAGTAAATCTTGATCGGAGATAGTACCATCTTCTCTGATTTGTTTAAGAATATTCAAAACAGCTAAAATAATGGCTCTATTCATATTTCCAGCCTTAAACGCATACTGTGATCTCCTGATATATTGTCCTGGCTCTATTTCTCTAAGACATAATTCTATTCTTTCATAGTACTCTGCACCGTTTTCCGAAATCTCACTCTGAAATATTTCATGTATAATATCATGAGCAAACTGTAATGTATTATTTTTTTCACTTTGCCTTTCAATAAGTTTCATTTCATTCGAGTGTTTGATAATTATTTCGAATAGACTGCTTTTCAATTGCATTATTTTGTTCAATTCATAACTTGAAAAAGATAGACCCAGCAAAGCGGCATATTCTAAGGTGATTTTAATTTGTTCGCCAGTAGCCCCATAATCCTTTAGTCGTTGATGAATAATGGTGGTTAAAATTTCTTTTGGTTTACCTTCTGCTGAGTTTAGTGTTAATCGGTTTTGGTTTAATTCATCTATCAGTTCTACTAACATCCGAATGTGTCCATTAATTAGGGAAAACAGCAGTTCACATTCCTTTTCAGAAAGTGAACGTTTATATCCTAAAATATTTAATGCATCTTTGAATTCCGTGCATTTTAATTCGGGAAAATCAATTTTACCATTTTTATCAACACTATCCTTGATTGCACAGATCAAGTCATTATTCATTGACTTTTTATCACTGGTATATAAAAAAATAAAAATACTTCCTGATAAAAAGTCATATTTTGTATATCTATTCTGCAAAATAAGGTACAATAATCTCAGCGATTTTTCATCCCAATAGTTTATATTGTCACATACAAACAAAAGATCCTTCTGTTCTGCCAAATACTGTAGTTTACACATTATATCTTGTTCTTTTTCATTTAGTATCAGATCTCTAATCTTCTTTTGTGCAGCATTCCTTTTGGAAAGAAAATTCAATATTTTATTAACCCCTTGTCCCACCTTTGGAATACTATCAACACAGTCTGACAATACTTTTTTAGGTCCATATTCCGCACTAAATGGAAGAACTTCTGACAGGGCCTTGTAGAATGGATGATATTCCCTTTCAGAAAGTACAGAGTCTCCAGTAAATGACACCAATAAATACCCTGATTGTTCCAATGCTTGTGTTACTTGATGAATGCTAAAAGTCTTTCCATGACCAGACTTTCCGGAAATAAAAAAAAGTGTATTTGCAGCGTGCATCTGATTGTATATTTCATTAATAAATCGTTCTTCATTTGGTAATAACTGTTGCATACTGTTTTCCTCTGAATGTTTCATAGTAAATTTGAAGAATTTATAATTATTCTTTTTATATAATCCGTATACATAACCAACAGATAATCCTCTATTATCCTTCACAGCTCAATGATTACCTCTGCTTCAACGGTATGTATAATTTAATCTAATCAACTGCTATTATATATGATTATAACATAAAAGTCACTACCTTTATCGCAAAAAGCAACAAATATTTACATCCGAATAACAAAAGAGGAGCCGCAAAGCCCCTCATTAAAAAATATGAGGCTGTTTTCACAGCCTCATACCGGATTTTCTTTATTCGATTTTGACCCATGTCTTTTACACTGTGGTTTCCTTACATCCTGTCCGGTGCTGAGAATCCCAGCACGTCAATACAGGTTTCAAGCACATTCTTTGTAAGTACCAAAAGGGCAATCAGACCACTTTTACGTTCCTCGTTTTCCTCTGACAAAATCTTTGTTTCATGATAGAAACGGTTAAAGGCATTGGCGAGGTCATAGATATAAGCACAGATTTTGTGCGGTGCAACTTCCTCACATGCACTTTCCATAACGGTGTTGAAGCCCACAAGCTGCATCATCAGATCTTTTTCGGATGCATTCTGTGCGTCCATAAGCTTCAAGCCGGCAATATCGCCGCCCTGCTCTTTGTATTTATTCAGGATAGACTTAATGCGCACAATTGTATAAAGGATGTACGGACCGGTATCGCCTTCAAAAGAAGTGAAACGCTCAATATCAAATATATAATCCTTGCTTGCCTGATTAGAAAGATCCCCATACTTTAACGCGGATAATGCAATCAGTTTTGCGGTCTCTTCCGCTTCTTCTTTAGGAAGGTCATGGTTCTCGGTAATCTTGCGATACATCTCGTCGGTAGTCTCTTTAATCAGCACTTCCAAACGCATTACACCGCCGTCACGGGTCTTGAAAGGCTTGCCGTCTTTTCCGTTCATGGTGCCGAAACCAATCCACTTAAGCTCTGTTTCCGGCTTCACCAGCTTGGTCTTTCGTGCACAACGGAATACCTGTTCAAAATACAGTTCCTGACGTTTATCGGTGAGGTAAATTATCTTGTCCGGCCCGATATTTTCCATACGGTCCATAATGGTTGCAAGGTCGGTGGTATTATAAAGTGCCGCACCATCGGATTTTAAAATCATACAGGGAGGAATTTCCTTGGTATCGGTGTCCTCCTTTACATCCACAACCAGCGCTCCTTCACTTTCATGCGCATAGCCGTTGTCTTTCATATATTTTACCATGGAAGGAATCAGATCATGGACATCAGATTCCCCCTTCCACAGGTCAAAGTCTACATTCAAGCTGCCGTAATTTTTCTTTAAGTCCGCTACGGAAACATTCAGGATGTGCTTCCAGACTGCGCGGTAGCCTCTTACGCCGCTCTGCATTTTGAAGGTAACATCCATGGCCTTTGCCTTATACTCTGCATCTTCTTTGCTCTTTTTGCTTGCGGTAGGATACAGCTCCTCCAGTTCAGAGATGGTAAAAGGAGCCTCGGTGGGGTATTCGCCCTCGTAACTTTCATCGAAATACACTAAATCGGGCTGTCTTTCCTTTAACTCGGTAATAACAAGTCCCATCTGAAGTCCCCAGTCCCCCAGATGCACATCACCGATTACTTCATGCCCGCAGTAACGTAAAATTCGTTTTACGCTTTCGCCGATTACCGCTGAACGGATATGTCCGACATGAAGGGGCTTCGCTATATTTGCTCCGCCGTAATCCACTACCACCTTCATTGGTTTATGCGGCTTCTCAAGGCCAAACTTGTCCGTATCATTCATTTCCTGCAAATAAGAGGTTAAAAAGCTTTCCTTGACCTTCAGGTTAAGGAAACCGGGCATGACAGCTTCCACATTTGCAAATACTTTGCTGTCAGAAAGATTTGCTGCCACTTCGTTTGCAATCATAATGGGTGCTTTTTTGTACTGTTTTGCACCGGCCATAGCGCCGTTGCACTGGTATTCACAAAGGTCGGGACGATTGGATATTGTGACCCTTCCCAAAGTTTTCTCATAACCGGCTTTTTCAAAAGCCTCCTGCATTTCTTCCGAAATCAGTTCCAAAATCTTCTTCATAGAATCCTCCATAAAAATACTGTCTATCGGCAAGCTATTGCCTTATCATTAATGTTCAAACCACCGCGTCACATTTTTTTCGCTAACTCCATTTTACTATATCCCATAACAAGTAACATTTCATCCAAGGAATTTAATAATGTTTCTCTTGCCATTGGAACCAATTTTTGTTCTGCAATTTCATTATAATCATCGGGCAATAAATCTAATTCAAAAATTGTATCGGATACCAACTCTATTCTCAATTTATCATCTTTTGTACCGATATTCAGTTCAATATTTAATAAAACACTTTTATCCTCCTCATTTCTTGAAGTCTTCATTTGAGCCTTACATTCCATATTAAGTTCTAACTTTTTTGATATATCTTGAGAAATAAAAATATTGGAACTAACAATTCTTTGTTTTACAATTTTTACATTAATTTCCTGCATACACTAAGCTCTCCTTTTTAGACCAAATTGGTGCATCATGATACATTGTTGTAAATCCAATATCCCCTTGGTTTTCCCAATCCATTTGTTTGGCTCCATATGGTATATATATCACAGTTTCTTTCATGACATTGTTTTTTTCAAGAGATTGATTGATAGCTTTCACTACATATTGGTTTAATGTTATTTTCTGTTTTGCAGCCTCCAATGCAACTTTTTTATGCATCTCCGGAGGTATCCTGACATTAAAAGTACCTTTGAATTCTTTATCAGGATTTTTACCTATTTTCTCACATAACTCCAAATAATTATCGACACTTTGTTCGAACATTTCTCTTAATTCTGTAACTGATGTTCCATGAAAGTTCAAAGAATCTGTAATCCCAAATACTTCTCCCACAAATATATTATCTTCTGCATCATATTCTATAGAAGCATGATATCCTTTATATTCTAACATTGAATTCATCATATCACCTCTCATCTACTTAATCTAATTCACCTATATCCTTTAAAAACTGTATGGTTTTATTTATCTGGTATCTATATAATTCCTTTCCCGGATGTGGTTCATCAAATTGCAAAACTCTTTTTGTTCCGTTATGGACAAAGTCTATCCCTGAACCTCTCCCGCCGGAAAATTTTTCACAATCACATTTTCCCATAAGCAAATCCAATTCTCTTGTTGTAAAGTTTTTAGGACTTGGCTTTCTGCATAGTTTTTCAAGTAAATCCTTTTTCTTAGGCATCTATATTTATCACCACCATTGCTCTATTTTATGCAACTATTTTTTAGTTGCTTTATTGTATCATGGTTTTCTCTTAATTACAATAATATTTTCGCCATTATCTTCCCTAATCCTGCTTATGCTTCGCTTGGAAATTCTGTCTCGTTCAGCCTTGGAATAGACACAGCCGCAAAAATCCTGGCGATACAGATTGTATTCATGGGATAATTCGATGGACTGCTTATAGCCCTCTTTTTTCTTAAAGTCGGAGACAAGCCACTTAGGTGTTCCAAGCGTCATGCCATCCTGCCTGCTTTCTTTGGTCCCACTCATCTCCTGCTCCAGTTTCAGTCCGATTTCATTTAACTTGGCCGCATTTTTAAGAGGGCTGATGGTCAATGTGGTTCCGAAATAGTCAAAGCTGCCTTCCTCTGCTAACTGCGCTGTCTTTCTAAGACGCAGTTCATAGCACAAAAAGCAGCGTTCGCCGCCTTCGGGACAATTCGCCAGGGGCGCTGCAAATTTGTAGAAATTTTCACAGTCATAATCCCCTTCCACAATGGCAATGGGATAGCCGGGGAAGCCTTCTGCTTTCGGATTTACAGGCTTATCTGCCAGTTGTGCATTATAAATCTGTATCAGTCTCTTCTGCTCCTCCACACGTTTTTCATACTCGGCCCTTTCCGAGATATTGGGATTGTAATAGAAAACCGTAATGGCAAAATACTTTCGCAGGTATTTCAAAACATAACTGCTGCAGGGCGCACAACAACTATGAAGAAACAGGGTCGGTGCCTTTTCGTCCGTACCCTGCTCTATCTTTTTAATCAATTTATCCAGTTCTTTTTGATAATTTACTATCTGCATTTATAAACCTCTGCAAATGTTTATGACTTATCTGTATCCTTACAAATCTTCCAAAGAAAGGTATGGCCGGAAATCCTCGGTGTCGCTTGCAAGTACTCCAAGCCACTTCTCTATCAGGATTTTCATAACCTTCTTAACCATTTCCCTGTCTTCTTCCAGATAATCACAGGCATAAACCTGCTTCTTCCCTATTGAGGTTAAAAGAGCTTCATCTCCTGCCCCCAAATCTTCCATAATGTCCTCAAAAGTAAGGGTGCCGTTTTCAAAGGTTAATTCCAGAATATTAACATCCGTCCATACTTCTATCTGTTTTCTGTCAAGAAAGGCAAGTTCTCCCGCAAGTTCTGCCGCGGTTACTTTCTCCGGTAATAGAAAGAGAACACTTCTTTCATGCTTTTCTACTGTCGGTTTTCCTGCTTTTCCATTTGCTTTTTTCTTTTTCTGATCTGCCATACCATTTCTCCGATTTCTTTCCATAGTTTGAGTATACAGACTTTTCTTCGAAAAAACAAGGCGTTATTCTTATTTGCAATCTCTGTTTATAAAGATGCCACATCCACAAGAGATAATTCCTCTGCCGCATTCTCTAAACTGGTAACCAGGGCATTGGCGGTATCCATTGCGGTAATGCAATAAACCCCTGTCTCAATTGCGGTACGGCGAATCAGGAAACCATCCCTGGATTTATCCCGCCCCTGTGTCGGGGTATCAATCACAAGGTCAATCTTGTGACCTAAAAGAAGGTCCATGACGTTCGGGGATTCCTGGGAAATCTTATTGATTTTACGTACCTTCACACCCGCATCGGCAAGCGCCTTTGCAGTACTTCTGGTTGCGTAAATAGTATAGCCTAAATCGGCAAATCTGCGGCCGATTTCCACGGCTTCCGTTTTATCCGCATCCTTGACTGTCATAATCATCTGTTTATGTCTCGGCAGTACCACACCTGCCCCGAGGAATGCCTTGTAAAGTGCTTCGTTGAAGGTCTTTGCAATTCCCAGACATTCACCGGTGGACTTCATTTCCGGTCCTAAACTGATTTCCGCACCACGGATTTTTTCAAAGGAGAACACCGGCATCTTGATGGCAAAATATGCTGCTTCGGGCTGAAGTCCCGGCTTATAACCCAGTTCTTTGATGGTATGACCCAGAATCACCTCCGTCGCCAGATCCACAATGGGAATACCGGTTACCTTACTGATATAGGGTACGGTACGGCTGGAACGTGGGTTCACTTCGATGACGTAAACCTCTTCCCCAATGGCTATGAACTGAATGTTAATCAGCCCCTTTACATGAAGAGCCATGGCGAGCCGTCTCGTATATTCCGCAATTTTTTCTTTCACCGTCTGATTGATGGTCGGTGCCGGGTACACGGAAATAGAGTCGCCGGAATGGATACCGGTTCTCTCGATATGCTCCATGATACCGGGAATCAAAATGTCTTCCCCGTCACATACCGCATCCACCTCGATTTCTTTTCCCTGCAAATATTTATCCACCAGAATCGGGTGATCCTGTGCAATGCGGTTAATGATTTCCATAAAGACTTCGATTTCTTCATCATTGGTTGCAATCTGCATACCCTGTCCGCCAAGTACGTAAGAGGGTCTTACCAGTACCGGATAGCCTAAGCGGTTTGCCACTGCTTTTGCTTCTTCGGCAGTATAAACAGTTCCGCCGGCAGCTCTGGGTATTTCGGTCTTCTGCAAAATCTCATCGAAAAGTTCACGGTCTTCTGCCGCATCCACATCCTCTGCCTTGGTGCCTAAAATAGGTACTCCCATCTTCATCAGGCTTTCGGTCAGTTTAATCGCCGTCTGACCGCCGAACTGTACCACAGCCCCATCCGGTTTTTCAATATTGACGATGTTTTCCACATCTTCCGGAGTAAGGGGCTCAAAATAAAGCTTATCCGCAATATCAAAGTCCGTACTGACGGTTTCGGGGTTATTATTTATGATAATCGTCTCATAACCTGCCTTGGAGAAGGACCATGTTGCATGCACGGAGCAATAGTCGAATTCGATACCCTGTCCGATACGGATAGGTCCGGAGCCTAATACCAGTACTTTCTTTCTTGTCTTTTCTCCCTTTGCCTCACATTCACCGCCGTAACAGGAATAGTAATAGGGAGTTGCGGCTTCAAATTCCGCAGCACAGGTATCTACGATTTTGAAAACAGCCGTGATTCCGTTTTCATAACGCATCTTCTTAATATCTGCTTCGGTCATGTCTTTTACCAGACGTGCAATGACATTATCCGGAAATTCCATTCTCTTGGCTTCTCTTAATAATTCCAAGGTGAAAGGGCCCTTTTCAAGGGCATCTTCCATCTCTACGATGATGGCTATTTTATCGATAAACCACTTATCAATCTTGGTAATGTCATGAATTTCATCGTAAGAAATGCCTTTTCTTAATGCTTCCGCAATCACCCAGATTCTCTGATCGTCCACCTTGGTCAGTCTTTCTAAAAGGTCCTCCCGGGAGAGATCAGAGAAATCATAGCTTCTAAGGCAGTCCACATGCTGTTCCAGAGAACGGATTGCCTTCATAAGAGCCCCTTCAAAATTGGTGCAGATGCTCATAACTTCACCGGTAGCCTTCATCTGGGTAGTCAGGGTTCTCTTTGCCGTAATAAACTTATCAAAAGGAAGTCTGGGCATCTTAACTACGCAGTAATCCAGTGCCGGTTCAAAGCTTGCATAGGTTTTGCCGGTAATGGCATTTTTAATTTCATCCAAGGTATAGCCCAGTGCAATCTTAGCCGCAACCTTGGCAATCGGATAACCGGTAGCCTTACTTGCCAGTGCGGAGGAACGGCTTACACGGGGATTTACTTCGATGACACAATATTCAAAGCTTTCCGGATGCAATGCGAACTGCACGTTACATCCGCCGGTAATTCCCAGTTCATTAATAATATTCAATGCAGAACTGCGTAACATCTGGTATTCCTTGTCCCCTAACGTCTGGGAGGGTGCCACTACAATACTGTCGCCGGTGTGCACGCCTACGGGGTCAATATTTTCCATGTTACAAACGGTGATACAGTTTCCTGCACTATCCCGCATTACTTCGTATTCAATTTCTTTCCAGCCTGCAATACAACGTTCTACCAATACCTGTCCTACGCGAGAAAGTCGAAGACCGTTCTCCAGAATTTCACACAGTTCTGCCTGGTTATGGGCAATTCCGCCACCTGAGCCGCCTAAGGTATAGGCAGGACGAAGTACCACCGGATAACCAATCTCGTTGGTAAATGCAATTCCGTCTTCGACGGTTTCCACAACCTGGGAGGGTGCACAGGGTTCCCCGATTCGCTCCATTAAATCCTTAAATTCCTGACGACCTTCTGCATTTCGAATGGTAGCAGCCGTGGTCCCCAGTAATGTTACATTGTGGGATGCAAGAAAACCGGATTCCTCCAGTTCCATCCCTAAGTTCAGCCCGGCCTGTCCTCCCAGCGTAGGAAGAATGGAATCGGGCTTTTCCTTTTCAATAATCTGTTCCAGTACTTTTATGGTGAGGGGTTCAATATAAACCTTATCCGCAATATCACGGTCCGTCATGATGGTTGCAGGGTTGGAATTGACCAGAATTACTTCTACACCCTCTTCTTTTAAGGAACGACACGCCTGTGTTCCGGCATAGTCAAATTCAGCGGCCTGTCCGATTACAATGGGACCGGAACCGATTACCATAACACGTTTTACATTGGGATTCTTAGGCATTGTCCTTTCCTCCTTCTTTGTTTTCTTTCATCATATCAATAAAGCGGTCAAACAGATAGCCGGAGTCCTGCGGACCGGGACATGCTTCGGGATGATACTGCACCGTAAAGATATTCTTCCCGGTATAAGCCAGCCCCTCGTTGGTGCCATCATTGACATTGACAAAGGCAGGTACTGCGATTGTCGGGTCCAACCTGTCCATATCCACCACATAACCATGATTCTGGGAGGAGATATATACCCTGCCGGTTTTTAAATCCTTTACCGGATGATTGCCGCCCCTGTGTCCGTATTTCAGTTTGTAGGTATCCGCACCGGTGGCAAGCGCCATTAACTGATGCCCCAGACAGATTGCAAATATGGGCACATCCGAATCGTATAATTTCTTAATCTCCGCAATGATACTCTTACATTCCTTGGGGTCCCCGGGGCCGTTGCTTAACATAATCCCGTCGGGATTTGTGCCCAGAATTTCTTCCGCCGTGGTAAGTGCCGGATATATGGTGACTTCACAGCCTCTCTTCGCAAGGGATTTGGGAATATTATTTTTGGCACCAAAATCCATCAAAGCCACTTTGTAAGTGCCTCCCGGATTCAGCACGGATTTTTCACTACAGGTAACCTTCTCTACCACATTCCCCGTGGTATAGGATTTTAACTTAGGCAGCACCTCTTCCAGATTGTAGTGCTCATTGGTGGTAATCATACCATTCATGGTTCCTTTTTCACGTAAGATTCTGACCAGTGCCCTGGTATCTATGCCTGCAATACCGGGTACATCATATTCCTCCAGATATTCCTGTATACTTAAATCGGAACGGAAGTTTGAGGGAATTCTGGAAAGCTCCCTGACAATAAAGCCATCCGGCCAGGGCCTTTTCGACTCCGCATCCTCCCTGCAGATTCCATAATTTCCAATTAACGGATAGGTCATGCAAACCGCCTGCCCTGCATATGAGGGATCTGTGAGCACTTCCAGATATCCTGCCATAGAAGTATTGAAAACAATTTCACTTATGATCTCTTTTCTGGCACCAATGGAAACTCCTTCGAATACCGTGCCGTCTTCCAAAATCAAAAATGCCTTCATTACCTGCTCCTCTCCACATGGTAATCCATGTCCTTTATTACTGATTTATTGCCACACATAAATGTGTTGTTTTCTTATTTGATTTTATTTCCGGTCCCCTCTTAAGCCGAAATGTCGTGGACAACCTGCAGGATTCCCGATATAATGGGATACATAACGATTCTTTCAGAATCATGACAAGTTGACAGTAGGAGGTTCCTATGACCGAGAAATTATATGATATGGATCCGCATATCGCGGAATTTGAGGCAACCGTTCTTTCCTGCGAAAAAACAGAGGACGAAACTTATGCCGTTATTTTGGACCGTACTGCCTTTTTCCCCGAAGAAGGCGGACAGGGGTGTGACGAAGGTATGCTGGCAAATCAAAAAATACTTCATGTTGCCATCGATAAGGAAAATGTCCTGACCCATTTTCTTACTTCCCCACTTACCGTAGGGGATACCGTAACCGGTAAAGTAAATTACAGCCTTCGCTTTGACCGTATGCAGCAGCACACCGGGGAACACATTCTTTCGGGTCTCATTCACAATCGCTTTGGCTTTCACAATGTGGGATTTCATCTAAGCAATGATTATACCACTTTTGATACAAGTGGTACACTCTCAGATGAAGAAATTCGTACTTTGGAGGCGGATGCCAACAAGGTGGTCTTCTCCAATTTGAAGGTCCGAGCTTTCTATCCCAAAAAAGAGGAACTGGAAACCCTCTCCTATCGGAGCAAAATGGAAATCGACGGCCCTGTTCGTCTGGTAGAAATTCCGGGCATTGATCTTTGTGCCTGCTGCGCACCCCATGTGGATTGCACGGGGCAGATCGGTATGATTAAAATTGTTGATTACAAAAACCATCGCGGCGGCATGCGGCTTACCATTCTTTGCGGTATGCGTGCCCTTGCCTATTCCACGGCGAATGAAAGAACTCTCTCCTATCTCTCCCGGGAACTCTCCGTTCCTTTTGAGAGAATTGAGGAGGCATTTTGCCGCCTGAAAGAAGAAACTCTTTTAAAGCAATCCCGCATCAATGAATTGCAGGAAAAGCTTTTGCAATGCCGTATTGATTCCCTTCCCTCCCCTTCGGAGAGTAACCGTGCAATCCTTTTTGTGGACAGCATGGATATGAAAGCGGTCCGAAATATAGTTAATCATCTGACCGAGTCCTATAGGGACTATTGTGCCATTTTTTCCGGCTCTGATGAGTGCGGATACAATTTTATTATAGGTGCCGGTTGTGAAGGGGACTGTAATCCGTTATCCCTTCGTCTGCGTGAAATTGTTTTTGCCAAATGCGGTGGCAATGCCAAAATGATTCAGGGCAGCGTCAATGCCTCTAAGGACCGACTCTTTGAGATTTTCGAAATTTAAAGAAAAAATCCCCATGCGGGCTGCCCCTTCGCAGTCCCAATGAGGATTTTTATTTTTCTGATTCTCTTATACCAGTACTTTGGATAAGAACTCTTTCAAGCGTTCGTTCTGGGGATTCCCGAAAAATTCTTTCGGGGTACCGCTTTCCAGAATTTTACCTTCATCAATGAATATCACTTTATTCGCCACTTCCTTGGCAAAGCCCATCTCATGTGTAACGATGACCATGGTCATACCTTCCTTGGCGAGTTCCTTCATAAGATCCAGTACTTCCCCAACCATTTCAGGATCCAGAGCACTTGTAGGCTCATCAAAAAGGATCACATCCGGATTCATGGCAAGTGCGCGGACAATCGCCACACGCTGCTTCTGCCCACCGGACAAAGTAGAGGGATACACATCCGCCTTATCTTCCAAACCGATTCTTTTCAAGAGTTTAAGAGCATTTTCTCTTGCCTCTTCCTTGATCTGCTTTTTGGTGGTTCCTTTTATTCTCCCTTTTTTCAGATCTTTTGTCTGAAGAATTACGGGAGCCAGCATAATATTTTCGATAACCGTCTTGTTATTGAAGAGGTTAAAATGCTGGAAAACCATTCCCATGTGGCGTCTGTGTTCATTGATATCGACCTTCATGTCTGCAATGTCGGTACCTTTGAAAATAATCTGTCCGCTTGTGGGATCCTCCATACAGTTAAGACAACGAAGAAAGGTACTCTTGCCTGAGCCGGAAGGACCGATTACGACAACGATATCTCCTTTTTCAATTGTGATATCGATGCCTCTTAAAATTTCGTTGTCACCAAATTTCTTTTTCAGATTAATGACGTCTATCACTTTTTCTCAGGCTCCTTTCCATAATTTTAATTGCGGCACTGATAACCAGCACAATGACAATGTAAATCATTGCCATTACGAGATAAGGAACCATGAATTCATAACTGTTACTACCGATATAATTGAAAGCTACATAAAGGTCTGCCGCGCCTACAAAGCTTACAACAGAGGTTTCTTTAATCAGGGCGATAAATTCATTGCCCAATGTGGGTAAAATATTCTTGACTGCCTGCGGAATCACAATTTTCATCATCGTGGTTCCAAAACTAAGCCCTACCGCACGACCTGCTTCCATCTGCCCGTGATCTACGGAAAGAATACCGCTTCGCATGATTTCGGAGATATAGGCTCCACTGTTTAAGCCAAATACCATTACCGCAACCTGAACACCGGTCATCTTCATTCCAAAAATGGGCAGTAAAACATAGTAGACAACCAAAAGCTGGACTACCATGGGCGTACCGCGGAAAAGCCCTACATAAAAGCTGCAGAAACCATTTAATATTCTCGGTAAAACCTTGTATTTCGGAATGACTCTGACCGTTGCAATCAAGGTACCGATTATAATACCGATGATCAGACCGAGTACGGCAATCAACATGGTATTCTTTAAGCCTTCTATTACTTTTACATAGCCGTTCTGTGCAATAAAGATCTCTATGAACTTATCGACTTTCTGACTGAAATTTCCCATAAAACTTTATGTACCCTTCCGGCAGATTACTGCATCTTGTTGATTGCTTCTGTAATACATTTTGCAGGTGCAGAGTCAATGATAACGTAGGTAATGTTTCCGTTGAGAAGATCCTGAACTGCCAGAGAGCCGTTCTTGTAGCCTACACATTCCACACCGAGGCCTTCAAATCCCCAGTCTTCATCACCTTCTACATAGAACTGACCTGTAGTACCGTTCTGAACACCAACCTTAACATTGCCGGCTGCTGCTTTTTCTTTTAATTTCGCTTCTACTGCTGCTGCATCCTTGCAGTCATCAAAATCCTTGTCACCGTCCAGAACAATCAGTTTCTGGGATGCACTGTAATAAGATGTGGTAAAGTTTACATACTCTTTTCTGTCTTCTTTTACGGTAAGACCTGCCATTGCAATGTCGCATTTCTGCTGACCTACGGAAAGGCATACTGCATCAAAATCCATGTTCTGGATTACCAGTTCTTTACCAAGATAGTCTGCCAGTTTTGCAGCGATTTCCATATCGATTCCGTAGTAACTGTCACCCTGTGTATATTCAAAGGGCTCAAATGCTGCGTTGGTTGCTACTACAAGCTGATCCTTGCTTTCATCATAAGCTGCGGACTTTACTGCAACAGGTGTGCCGTCACCGAAATAGTGATTACAGATTTCATCAAATTCACCATTTCCCTGAATTTCCGCAATAAATGCATTCACCTGATCCAATAATTCAGGCTGTGTCTTATCCACACCAAATGCATATTCTTCCTGAGTCAGTTCGATTTCAACTACTTTTGCTTTCTTTGCATCACCGCCACAGCCTGCAAGGCAGGAAACAGCAAGCACGCAGGAAAGTATGGTTACCAATACTTTTTTCATAACATTCTCCTCCTAATTTATGGCACAATCATGCCATTTAATGTATTTTAATACATCATTTTGCATAATATACCACTTTATTTATAAAAATGCAATGTATTCTTTTGATTATTCCCGTCTATTTATTCCGTACGGAGTGCTGTTACCGGATCCTTCTTAGCCGCTTTCTTGGACGGAATTAAACCACCGATCATGGTAAGTACCATACTGAGCACTATCAGAATAAGCGCCCCACCCATGGGCAGGATTGCATTTACGTCCTGATTATCCGCAATTGCATGAATCAGGGAGTTAATCGGGAAAAGGAGCAATAATGTCACGCCGATACCTATCAGACCGGAACAAAGACCGATGATAAAGGTCTCTGCATTGAATACCTGGGAGATATTATGCTTGGAGGCACCGATGGCACGCAGAATACCAATCTCCTTCGTTCTTTCCAGAACAGAAATATAGGTAATAATTCCAATCATGATGGAGGAGACAATCAGGGAAACCGCTACAAAGGCCATCAAAACATAGGAAATAACATTGATTATGGTGGTAACGGACGACATTAAAAGTCCCACATAATCTGTATAGGTAATCTGATTTTCTTCAGTAGCAGAATCATTATAATTCTGAATGCAGTCGCTGATGTAATCTTTTGCCTCAAAAGAATCTGCATAAATGTTGATTGCCTTAGGTGCATCCAGGCTTACCACACCGAAAGCACTCATATTATCCTCATAGGTTCCTGCGGAAATATAGTTATCGTAAATTCCCAGTAACATACTGTCCTGCATCTGGGGGTCTGCCATCATGGCATCCAGACTGTAGGCCAAATCCGTTTCCGGCATCATGGAGACCTGCTCTAACATTTCCGGGTTCTGTGCATATACCATGGGCAAGATACTTTTTGCAATATTTGCCTTTTCGCTAATCCCCGCATTGGCAAGATAGGATTTGCAGTCTGCAATCTTAGCCGCATCATCCGAAGGGGAGAAGGTCATACCGTTTAAAACGCTGGTGTCCTTGCTTGCAAGCTGGGCCTTCACAATTTCGCTTTCATCCGTATGTTCAATAATGTAATCCGACAATGCCTTGGTATAACCGATAATCCCGATTTCACTGGCACCATTGGTTTCATTGTCAGACATGATAACACCCACAATTTTCAGTTTTACGGCATCCTTTGCCAGTTTTTCCATCTGGATATTGTCATCTTTTACACACTTGAAATTGCCGTTTGCCTGTTTTACATAGGTATCACATGCCGGAATCATGTAAAACTCCTGCTTGCAGATATCTTCATAGGTAAAATGTACGGACTGGATATCGATTTCCTCACCCTGCAGAATCTTTTTGGTATAATCCTTATATTCTGCAGATGGCAGCATACCGATTTCATACAGGGACATGGCAAGAATTTCATGATTCTTATCCATAATCAGAACGACTTCGTCATAATTTTCCGGCCATTTACCATAAACCAGTTCATAATTATCATAGACAGCAGGAGCAAGCAGTTCGCCGTCCCGGCCCGGAGTCAGTTCCCCGAAGTTGGGTCTGGTCGGCATCACACTGCTCAGATCACTGCCCATCATACTCATCATGGGATTGGTATTATTTCCTGTCAGAATACTACCGTCCGTATTCATAAACACACCGTCCGGATCATAGGTATAGACATCAAATTTCGTATCATAAGAATAAACCACACCATTTTCCCCGATATACTGGTGAATTTCACTGTTCGGGTCTTCCAGATATTTTTTGAATTCCGTCAGGTTATTTTCCGTAATGCTGGTTGTCATGGCAGAAGCCATTTCAAAGTTAAATACGTTGGTGTAAATCCCTTCAAAATCATGTTCCACCTCTTGTTTATGTCCGCCGCCGGTCTGCACCATACTGGACAAATCAATGGTATGGGCATTGATGGTAATGGGATAAGAAGTCATGGTGCTTCTCTGAATATCCGTAATATACTGGTTTACACCGGTAGAAAGGGACAGAATCAAAGCGATTCCGATAATACCGATAGAACCGGCAAAAGCTGTCAGGAAGGTTCGGCCCTTCTTGGTCCAAAGGTTATTGAAGCTAAGCGCCAGTGCGGTAAAAAAGGACATGGAGGACTTCCCCATATTCTTATGGGTTGCTTTTTCCTGCTTTTCTTCCTCTATTTCGAAGGGATTACTGTCATCGGTAATGACCCCATCCCGCAGTTTCACAATACGGGTTGCATACTGTTCTGCAAGCTCCGGATTGTGGGTAACCATCACCACCAGGCGGTCCTTTGCCACTTCCTTTAACAAATCCATAACCTGCACACTGGTTTCCGTATCCAGCGCCCCCGTAGGTTCATCTGCAAGTAAAATATCCGGATTATTTACCAGCGCACGTGCAATGGCAACACGCTGCATCTGTCCTCCGGACATCTGATTCGGTTTTTTATGTATCTGATCACCAAGTCCTACTTTTTCCAGCGCTTCCTTGGCACGTTTTCTACGCTCTGAGCGGGAAATACCGGAAATGGTAAGCGCCAGTTCCACATTGGCCAGAACAGTCTGGTGGGGAATCAGGTTGTAACTTTGGAATACAAAACCAATGGTATGATTCCGATAAGAATCCCAATCCCTGTCCTTATACTTTTTGGTAGAGATATTGTTGATGACAAGGTCTCCTTCATCATACCGGTCCAAACCACCGATAATGTTTAAAAGCGTGGTCTTACCGGAACCGGAAGGTCCGAGAATGGCCACAAATTCATTATCCCTCAGGTTTAAGCTGACCTTGTTCAAGGCCATCTGCTCTAATTCACCTGTAACATATTTCTTACTGATTTCTTTAATCTGAAGCATACTTTTCTCCCCTGCTTACTTTAGCGAATTAATATGTAAAACCGATATAATGTTATTACAGATTTTCGTTACTTGCAAGAAACCAATCATTAATTTTTTATAAAATATCCTGCCTTATTTTCCTTTGTCATCTCCCCTGATATATTGACAGAACTTCATTTTTTTCCTACAATCAACATAGACCCACTTTAGGAGGAAAATCATGAAAAGAAAAAAGATTGTCATTCTGACCCTTACATTTGTCATGCTTCTTTTAACCGCTTGCGGTGCCGGCAAAGAGAATGTTGAAAACAATACTGGTAATACCGAAAATAGTGTAGAAGAAAATGCTAATTCTGACGAAAGTTCCGAGGAGCCGGAATATGGCACCGACTTTTCCTCTACCTGGGGTGATTTGTACATATGGAACTGCGGCGAACTGCCAAGGGGTAACCTTTCCGATGTGCAGCGTTCCATGATTCTCTACCCCAAATTTAACCGTGACAATATTTGTTATGACCCCGAAACCAATTACTATCATTCCGTTCGCTGGTGCTATATGTTAGAGGATGCGTCCTCCATTGAATACTGTGACCTTAGTTATGCTACAGAGCACAAAATGCAGCCCTGCGATAAGTGTATCAAGCCCATCAAATAGATTTTGGGCTGTGTTTACCTGATAGTCCTTTGAGATGAGCCAATGAAGTTTTGAATCATCCGTTTGCCATCCGGAGTCATAATGGATTCCGGATGGAACTGAACACCATAAATCGGATACTCCCTGTGCTGCACCGCCATCACTTCCCCATCTGTGGTAAGGGCGGTAATCTTTAAGCACTCCGGTATGGTGTCCCTTTCTGCTGCCAGTGAATGGTATCTTGCCACCAGTGTTTCCCTGTTAAGCCCCTCAAAAAGAACAGAATCCGTATCTAAGGATACCCGGGACTGTTTCCCGTGCATCAGTTGTTTTGCATAGGTGACCTTTGCTCCAAAGGCTGCGCAGATTGCCTGGTGTCCGAGACAGACACCCAGAATGGGAATCTCTTTTCCAAGAATTCCTGCTGCTTCTACAATAATGCCCGCATCCTCCGGTCTTCCGGGCCCCGGTGACAGGATAATACAATCCGGTTTGAGAGCACGAATTTCTTCTACTGTCATTTCATCATTACGAATCACTTTAATGTCGGAACTGATTTCCCCAATGTATTGGTATAAGTTGTAAGAAAAACTATCGTAATTATCAATCAGCAAAATCATAACTCTTCCTCCCCGGCAATTTCCAATGCCTTCACCACTGCCTTTGCTTTGTTAATACATTCCTGAAATTTTTTTTGGAACGGAATCATACACGATTCCGGCTCCGCTTCTGATAAACACCTTTCCATTTTTCTTATACGCAATCCGAATTGCAATACAGGTATCCATATTTCCGGTAAAATCAATATACCCGATGGCTCCTCCGTAAATGCCCCGTTTGTTATTCTCCAGCTCGCCAATCAACTGACAGGCACGGATTTTGGGTGCCCCGGAGAGAGTTCCTGCCGGAAGCACTGCGGAAATAGCGTCAAATGCATCATAGCCCTCTGCAATTTCTCCTCGAACCGTGGAGCCGATATGCATGACATGGGAATAGCGTTCTATGGAATGCAGTTTTTCTACTGCAACGGTACCGAATTTACTGATTTTACCCAGGTCATTTCTTCCAAGGTCCACAAGCATGTTGTGTTCTGCCAGTTCTTTTTCATCGGAAAGCAGATCCGCCTCAAGAGCAAGGTCCTCTTCTGGATTTTTCCCCCGGGGTCTGGTCCCTGCCAGGGGAAAGGTGTGAAGGATACCGTTCTCCAGTTTCACCAGTGTTTCCGGACTTGCACCCGCCACTTCCACATCGGTGCCGGAAAAATAGAACATATACGGGGAAGGGTTTACGGTTCTCAAAATCCGGTAAGTATTCAGCAGACTTCCCTCAAAATCGGCACTCAGGCGATTGGATAAAACGATTTGAAAAATATCCCCCTCCTTAATGTGTTTTTTTGCCTTTTCCACCATTTCACAATAGGCTTCTTTTTCAAATAACGGCTTAACCTCGGGCAGAAGCCGTCCTCCGGGCTCATTTTTCTTTTCCCCGTTCTTTAAAAGTTCGCTCATCTGTTTCAATTCCATAACGGCTTTGTTATAATTCGTTTCCGGCTCATCCAGAAACATATTGGCAATTAACACGATTTTCTGTCTGAAATTATCAAATGCAATCACTTTATCAAACAACATTAAATCCACATCTTTAAATGCTTCGTTGTCTTCTACCTTGACCTTAACGGAGGGTTCGCTATATGCCAGGTAATCGTAGGAAAAATACCCTACGAGGCCGCCGGTAAAAGAGGGCAGGTAGTCAAATCTGGGGCTCTTATAATCTTCCAGAATCTGCCGCAGAAAATCCGAGGGATTATGGGTTTTGACTTTGATATTGCCTGCGCACAGTTCTCCGTCAATGCAGGTAATTTCCATCTTGGGGTCATACCCTAAAAAGGTATACCGTCCCCAGGTTTCCTTCTCTGCAACCGATTCCAACATATAGCAATGGGTGGAAACATTCTTCAATACCTTCATTGCCTCAATGTGGGTACAAATATCGGATAAAATCTCCATACTGACCGGAACCACTTTATATTTTCCGGTTTCTGCAATCCTCTTTACTTCTTCCAAACCTGGTAATACTTTCATACTCTTCCTCCTGTCATGTTTATTCTGTCAGAAACAGATACGGTGCGGTACAAAATAAAAAATCCCTGACAGAATCTAAATTCTGTCAAGGACGAATAAACTTATCCGCGGTGCCACCTTGATTTCACTTGTCGTGCGCTCATCAGAATACCAACATATTCCCGGCAACTGACGTATGCCTTCACATCACAGAATACTCGGCTTAGCCTTTGACTGTGCCCTCAGTGGTCCATTTGACGGCTTGTTTCTTACCCTTTCTCAGCATCCGGGCTCTCTGTAGAGGCATGTTCCGCCTTTATCTCCACTTCAACAGTTTATCTCTTTAATTGGGAAAAGTGTACCACATCGCCTTTCATTTGTCAATGCGGCAATATGGTACACTTTTTATTTTCTGTCAACTATTATTTTTCCGCCGGCTACCGAATGAATTTCTTCACAAAGTCCTCACAGTCCTTTGCTGTGATTTCTCCTTCCTTATACAAATCAAATTCAAAGTTAATGCTCTTATCCTCACTCATACCATAGTAAAAAGCATAATCTATTTCACTGTCATAAGCTTTCACAAGATATACTTTTCCTTTGGATGTATCCAGGGTTGACACTATGGAAAGCTTATACATATCATAGTAGGAATCATCTCCACCGGACAGGAAATCTTCAATTTCCGAATTTACCATATAATTAAATGTAATACTTCCGTCATCTCCCATATATGCCTCAAAATAATCACTTGTGTAGGTGCATTCATACCCTTCCGGAATCGTATAATATTTTCCGGTACTGTTTCCGGAAGCACCGTTGCTATTCCCGTTCACCGGTTCTCCGTACACCGTTCTTACACTTCCACCCATAAAATCACAGGCCAGGAAATCATCCACAAGGGAATTGGCAACCATTACGGCATTTCCGGAATCCAGGGTATAGAGAATGATGGTATAAACGGTTCCTTCCTCATCCGCAGCAATAAATCCGCAGACCAGCTGGCTGTTATAAATTCCGGTAACGTAATTTCCTTCGGTATGATAATCCACCACCGGAACAGGTTCCTCGTCGCTAAGCAAATCTCTCAAAAGTTCTGTGACCTCTGAAGTCGTGGTACCCTGATAGGAGTGAACCTCAACGACACCCAGTTCATCGGCAAGTTCATATACATTACTCCCCTTGTCTGTTACCTGATAATCGTTTACCACCATACTTCTTCCGTTTTCAAAAGTCATGATGTTATCACTCATTGATGGAGTATCAGGCTCTTTTACTTCCGGTTCCTTCACCTCCGGTTCCTTTACTTCCGGCTCTTTTTCCTCCTTTTCTCCCTGATAAAAATGAATATCGGAGGAACTGCCTTCCAGTGGTTCACCGTCAAATGCAACCAGTTGAAAACTGTCCATATCATCTGCCTGCATGAAAATGCCAAGATCAAGCCCGCAATCTGCCATATAGGACATCGCATAATAACCGCCATTATATTCTCCCACAAAGAAATCACGGAAATTGATTTCTTCGATATCTGTCAGATTGGCTGTATCTTTCTTATAATTCTCAGGTAGATAGAAATTAGTCTTAATTACCTCTTCGCCGTCCTTGTCATAAATGGTAAAGAAATCTCCGCTCTCATCCATCTTGAACTTATGACCTTCGGAAGTATCTAACACGACGTACATCTTACCGTAATTCTGGGTCTTTACCTCATACGTCAACATGCTGTTTTTGTATGCTCCCCTTGGTTTTTCCCGGTCAAAGATCTCGTAAAAATCCTTATTCAGTATCGGGTCTTTCTTATTCCCGACGCTAAACCCACATCCGGTCATGGAAAATACCAGTATCAGCATCATTGTTAACAGTAACCATTTTGTTTTCTTTTTCATTCTACTTCCCTCTTCTTAAATTTTCTGTTAATGTTTCTTCTATCATTTTACTGGCAGGTGCCGCAGCATCTCCATGTAAATAAACATCCGTTATAGCTTCCGCAACCGTTTCCGTATAGGAGATACCTCCATCCTTCTGAATTCCCATGGCATAGCCGGATATGGAGGCACAAAATGCCTCATAATCCTCTTCCGGATACTCTTCTCTCCATCTTGCAAAAGCCTGTTTTGTAATTTCTTTCGGAACGGTCTGGTTCATTTTTGTAAAATCCGTCAAATATGCTGCGTACTGTGCATCGTTCTGGTCCGTTATATAGTAGATATCTTCAAATTCAAAAACCTGCATGGCATACGCATTTAGGAGCTGGTGCCCCAGTTCATGCACCACAATAGCTGAAATGTCCGCATCTTTCGGCCAATATCCGCTTAACACATTTTCTTCACATTTCTTTAAGAGTTCTTCTCTTTTTAAGAATGCCGATGCACTAAGAAGTATCTGATGCTTTACTACAAAAGGACAAACTGCATACTCCCCATTAATAATATATTCCTTCATCTCCGTAATGGCAAGATGCCCGGAGGAAAAACCATCCGGATTCGCCAGGGTTACATTCGTAAGTTTTCCATACAGCTCCGGATAACGTTCATACATATAGGCAAAGGCCCGCTCCACATCTTTTGCGGTATCCTCATCCATTTCCCCCAGATTTACCGCAAAAATCCGGTACTCTTCCTGCATCCTTTTTTCAATCGCACTGACTTTCGGATTATCATATTTTTCTCGCTGCTCTTCTCCAAACAGAACCAGTTCCTCTTCTGCTGCACTCTTATCCCTGATACAGGCGCTGTAGAGTTTGTTGTGTTCGATCGCAGTAATGCGTCCTTTTTTCAGTGACTCAATGCTCCAATTGTCCTCTTTCTCCTGATGAGCCGTCCGGTTCTGTATCATGAGAATGATGGTTATCCCCAAAAGTAATACAACCAGAATAAGTGACAAACATAAAATCCATATTTTATCTCTCTTCCTCATAGCCATGTTCTCATTACTTCACCGTATAAATCAGGAAGTCCTGCAAATCTTCCACGGTAAGTGGTTCTTCGGGATTGCTTGAAAAAAGTCTGACTGCATAAACCCAGTCATCTGCATTAATATCACTTGCAATTAAAATTTTCTGTATAGTTTTCTCCCCATCATTTTCCAGTGACTCCACAGCATAGAACAAATGACCTTCCACTTCTATTTCCTTTATGTCACATCCTCCTAAAGAAAAATCCTGTTCCACGCGAGCTTTTGCCCCTCCCTCATAGTTACTGACAACAATATCAATCATGTCGTAGTTATTGGTCATATAGGAGTCGCTGAAGTAATCCAGCTTGTCGTCCTTATACGTTTCTTCCATGGTGCAGAAAAATCCTTCCGGTACCTTATAGGTAACTTTCAATTTCCCCGTATCGATGGTTGCCTGTTCCCGAACGGTTCCCACATCAATTTTCACTTCTGCATGACGGAATTCTTCTGAAGTGGTATCTGCCTTATCTGTTTTTTGGGCAGTCTGTGCAAGTCCCGCAAAAATCTGCAGATAATCTTTCTCCGTAAGATCTTTGGACTGGAGGACCATCTGCCCGGCTAAACTGTGTTCCTCATCCAGTCTGGTCCGAAACACGGCGCAGGTATCTCCGGATAACTCCATTTTGAAACAGAATACCTCAAGTCCATTTACCTCCTGTACCCTGCATTCCTGCAAAATCTCTGCTCCCGCCGCAATCGCCTTTTTGGTAAGTACGGAAGGCTCCTCCCGATAGGATGCATAAGTATCCTCATCTTCCGCAATCACGGCAAGCTTCACCTGGAAAATGTCACTCATATAAACAACAATCCCAATCTCATCAGAAAAGATTACCCCGTAATCATTGGGAATCATAAACTCAAAACCATCCTTTACAAGGTTTCTTGCTTCTCCTGTATTGATGGATGTTCCCTGTGTAATATCTACTTTTTCATCCGCCGTACCCGGCTCACTTTTTTCCGCTGTTTTCCCCGGTATTTCCAGCTCTATGGAAGTTATCTGTTCCGGATCGTCCGGCTTTGCAGGGGACGCAGAATCCACAGGACTTTTCCCCAGAAGCAAATAGAGAATGACACCCAGAAGTACCACAATTAAGCCTATCATAACGCCAATGACAACTTTAATTTTCAGATTGCTTTTTTCCATCTTCTTTCTCCCTCTTCCCAATGCGTGCATAACGGATGATACAAAGAACCGCTACCACCATAAATAACACGGAAAACAGAACAATCATTACAAGAGGCTCTTTCTTATAAGGGAAATAAATCTCGTTCCTGTCATTCCGGTATCCAAAAATCCAATCCCCCTCATTCACCCCGTTCGTATCCAGCAGAACTCTTTTGGTATAGAAAGTATTGTCGTCTCCCCAATAAGAGACATCTGCCTCTGTCTGCTGCCGGTATATCCGATCCACTAAAATAACATCCTGCTGTGTACCTTTGGAAAAACCGATATAGTGAATTGCAAATTTTGCAAATACAATCAGAAAGAATCCGGATATAACAACACATAATATGCCAAGCACGAGATATAAGTTCTTCAATTCCTTCTTATGTGAGCCTTCGTAATTCGCGCCTTCTGCATGAACAACCCTATCTTCACAGCCATCCGGCTGACTCTCTAATGACTGACTCTCTACCGTCTGCTGACTCTCTTCCGTCCGCTGGCTCTCTTCCGTCCGCTGGCTCTCTGCTGAAGCAGTGTTTTCTTTCCCCATCAGCAGATAATCCGAGGTCACCCCATACAATTCACACATCCTGATAATTTTGTCTATGCCGGGAACTGCTTTGTCCAGCTCCCATTTGGAAATGGATTGTTTACTTACTTCAAGCTGCTCTGCCATCTCTTCCTGCGATAAGTATTTATTTTTTCGAAGTTCCTGTATTCTTTGACCTACTGTCATGAATCCTCCCAAATGATTGGTCTTTGGATGTTCCAATCCTAACAATCCGGCTCACAAAACACAACAAATTCGGGTTGTATTTTTGTCAACCGGCAGTTTACATGCCCCAAAACGCCCTAAATATGCGGTTTATATAAAATAAAAAGTTTGGCTTTTCACCAAACTTTCTATTTTTTACCATTATATTATATTTTACTCTTTCTGTCCATAATAAGCATTTGCACCATGTTTTCGATAATAATGTTTATCCTGCAGTTCATCCGGCGCCGGTTTTGCATCCCGGTTGATTAACTCCGTGCGATAGGCCATCTTGGCAACTTCCTCAAGTACTACTGCATTATGTACCGCTTCGTGGGCATCCTTCCCCCATGCAAATGGTCCGTGATTTTTGCAAAGGACAGCGGGAACTGCCACCGGATCTTTTGCCATACGCTTAAATTCCTTCACAATCAGATGACCGGTGTTTGCCTCATACGCATCCTCGATTTCTTCCTTGGTCAGGCATCTTACACAGGGAATCTCCCCATAAAAATAATCCGCATGCGTGGTTCCGTAACAGGGAATGCTTCTGCCGCTTTGAGCCCAACTGGTTGCGTAGGAGGAATGGGTATGTACCACGCCTCCGATTTCCGGAAACGCCTTATACAGCTCCAGATGGGTTGCCGTATCAGAAGAAGGGTTTAATCTTCCTTCCACCTTATTGCCGTTAAGATCCATCACCACCATATCTTCCGGTGTCATTTTTTCATAATCCACGCCACTGGGTTTGATTACAAAAAGCCCCTTTTCGCGGTCTATTGCACTTACATTTCCCCAGGTAAAAGTAACCAGTCCATATTTAGGCAGAAGCATATTTGCTTCGTAGACTACTTTTTTAAGTTCTTCTAACATTTCCGTTCTCCTTTGGATCATGTTCTATTTCAAAAGTCGCTGAAACCTTTCCGTTCTATCCGAAAATTTCGGTAGCCTCTTTTTCCATACTAAGACCATCATGATACAATTTCATAAACTTGTCAAATCCGGCTACATTTTCGGCAATGGGATACAGCGTTTCGGCCTGCTGCTCCTTAAAGATAACGTGATTCAGATAAGCAGGCAGTTTTTCTCCATCCTTCCTACCTGCCATGAATGCAGCAAGCACAGCAATTCCCCATGCGCCGCCTTCTCCTGCGGTCTCCATAACCGATACGGGCGCATCGATGGCATCTGCTGCAATCTGCTGCCCCACACCCCTGGTCTTAAAATAGCCGCCGTGACCGAGCATGGCATCCACCTTGACGCCCTCTTCCTTCAACATCAGATCAAGCCCCGTCTTTAGCGCACCCAGCGCAGAATACAAATGCATCCTCATTACATTGGCCAGAGTAAACTTAGATTCCTGACTTCTGGCAAATACAATGGCACCCTTATCAAAACCGGTTACCGGTTCGCCGGAAAAATAGTTATAGGATAATAATCCGCCGCAATCAGGGTCGCCTTCCAGTGCTTTGCCGTAAAGCATGGTAAAGAGTTGATTTTTATCCATGGAAATGCCGCTTGCCACAGCAAATTCCTCAAAAAGATTTACCCATGCATTGATTTCGGAGGTACAGTTATTGCAGTGAACCATTCCAACAAGTGCACCGTCCGGTGTCGTTACCAGGTCGATTTCCGGATATACTTTGGAAAGTTCCTTCTCCAAAACCACCATGGCAAAAACACTGGTGCCCGCGGAAATATTACCGGTTCTTACCGATACACTGTTGGTAGCCACCATACCGGTTCCGGCATCCCCCTCGGGAGGACAAAGGGAAATTCCTGCCTTTAAGGTTCCGGTAATATCCAATAATTTTGCACCCTCTTCTGTCAGGGTACCTGCCGGCTCTCCCGCAGATAATACTTTGGGGAGAATATCAGAAAGTTTCCAGGTAAATTTCCGGTCCGCTACCAATGCATCAAACTTATTAAGCATGGATGTATCATAATTTCCGGTTTTCGTATCAATCGGGAACATGCCGGAAGCATCCCCCACTCCCAGCACCTTTTGTCCGGTCAGTTTCCAGTGTACATATCCGGCAAGTGTGGTAAAGAAAGAAACCTGGTCCACATGTGCCTCCCGGTTTAAAATTGCCTGATACAAATGGGAAATACTCCATCTTTGAGGGATATTATACTGAAATTCATTGGTTAAAATTCCTGCTGCCTCTTCCGTAATGGTATTACGCCAGGTACGGAAGGGAACCAGAAGTTCCCCCTCTTTGTCGAAAGCAAGATAGCCATGCATCATTGCGGAAAACCCAATGGAAGCAAAGGAAGTCACGCTCACCCCGTATTTTTCCTTCACATCCTTTAACATATCCTGATAGCAGTCCTGCAAACCGCCCCAGATATCTTCCAAAGTATAGGTCCATACACCATCTTCGAAACGGTTTTCCCATCCATGCCCGCCACCAGCAAGCACATTGCCCTTATCATCAATTACAACCGCTTTTATTCTGGTAGAACCGAATTCAATCCCGAGAATGGCTTTACCGCTCTCTATATATTCTTTGATTTCCATGTAAACTCTCCTTTACTTGTTCCGATTCTATCCGTAGAATGCCTCATTCCACTTAAGTTCATTCTTAAAGCTGCGGATGTCGGTCTTTTCATCAATGACCAGACTCTCGATACCCATGGCATCTGCCCAATCCACCATTTGTTCTACGGACAAGTCATAGGTAAATGCAGTATGATGGGCACCTCCCGCCAAAATCCAGGCAGTTGTTCCCACCTGAAGAGAGGGTCTGGGAGTCCAGAATGCAGTACCTACGGGGAGCTTCGGCATGGGTTCTTTTACCTTCTTACAATCCACTGCATTGATAATCAGGCGAAATCTCGTGCCCAGATCAACTAACGAGCAGGCAATACCCGGTCCTTCTTTGGATGTAAAGACCAGTCTTGCGGGATCTTCCCTGTTACCCATAGACAGCGGGCATACCTTAATGCCGATTTCACCATCCGCAACGGAAGGACAAACCTCCAGCATATGGGCCTGTAGAATTCCTTCCTCTCCGGGAACCAGATGGTTGGTGTAATCTTCCATCATGGAAGTCCCCTTTGCATCTTTGATACCGGCTGTCATAAGTTTCATTAAACGGACCATGGCAGCAACCTTCCAGTCTCCTTCTGCTCCGAAACCATAGCCCTTTTCCATCAGTCTCTGAATAGAAAGGCCCGGCAACTGCTCTAATCCTCCCAACATGCCAAAATGAGTTACTACGGCATGATAATCATTCTCCTTTAAGAATTTTTCAATTCCGATCTCCTGCCTTGCCTGTACCGCTACATGGCGCCTGAATTCTTCCGGGTTCCTTCCCTCGTTGAGGATTTTGTATTTGCTGTAATACTCCTCTACTAAAGCATTTACATCACCATCGTTTACTGTATCTACATATTCCACCAGATCATTTACACAATAATGATCAATCTCCCAGCCAAATTTAATCTGTGCCTCTACCTTGTCCCCCTCTGTTACCGCTACATTGTTCATGTTGTCACCAAAACGGCATACACGGATATGGGAAGATTCAATGATACCAATGGCAGTCCTCATCCAGGAACCGAGTTGTTTCTGAATGCCCTCATTTGCCCAATGTCCCACAATGATTTTTCTTTCAATTCCCATGCGTGATACGATATGTCCATACTCTCTGTCCCCATGGGCAGACTGGTTTTCATTCATAAAATCCATATCAATGGTTCCGTAGGGAAGTGCCTCATTAAACTGGGTGTGCAGATGGCACAGAGGTTTCTTAAATTCCTTCAGCCCCAAAATCCACATTTTGGCAGGGGAAAATGTATGCATCCAGGTAATAACACCCGCGCAATCCGGATTGTTGTTTGCATCGTTGAAAGTCTTCCGAATAGAAGCCTGACTGATTAAAGTAGGCTTTAATATTACTTCAAAGGGTAGATGACCGGATGCATTCAGCCCCTCCACAATTTTTGCAGAGTGATCCGCAACCTTTCTTAGACACTCATCCCCATAAAGGTCCTGGGAACCGGTACAAAACCAAAACTGATAATTCTTCATCTTTAATCCTCCGGATAGTTATTGTTCTGCATTTCTTTTTCTTGCCATAACTACACTCTGTACGACAAGGAATAAACAAAGCATTGCTGCGGTGGTAATTCCCGTCCACCATGCATCGCCAAGACCTGCACTGCTTACAATCTTCTTAATGGTATTTAGGGAAAGGACACCAAAGAAGGAACCTATCACGTTTCCTACACCGCCGGTAAGCATGGTACCGCCAATGATGGAAGATGCAATGGCATCCATTTCCATACCTGCTGCATGGGAAGGGGAACCTGAACCTACGTGTAAGAAATATACAAAGCCTGCCACTCCGGCAAACAATCCACAGATGATATGGGAAAGGAATACCGTTCTTTTGGCATTGATTCCTAACATAATGGCACTCTGTCTGTTTCCGCCTACTGCATAGAAGTGACGCCCAACCTTGGTCCATCTTAAAGCCACAAAAGTAATTGCAACAACAAGTAATGCTACGATCACGCCAATTTCGATATAAGCAGGAACATAATTTCCAACTTTATTTACATATCCCATAAAAGGAACATGAATTCTTGTATCTTTTAATTTTACAAGACTCTCATTTGCAACGTTAAAAGGATCGGTATGTACAATGGTGGTCATACCACGAGCAAAGAACATACCTGCAAGGGTTACAATAAAGGGCTGGATTTCGAGATAAGCTACCAAAAATCCCTGTACAAGACCAAAGGCCAGGCCAATACCAAGTGCAAGCAGGATTGCCTGAAATATATTCATTCCTTTGTAATCCAACCCTACTGCACAACTCATACTCACTAAGGCAACTACACCACCTACGGAAATATCAATTCCTCCGGTAATCATAACCAGACTCATGCCACATGCTACAATAATCAGTGCCGCCTGGTCATTTAAGATGTCAAAGAAAGTCTGTGCTTTTAAGAAGCCTGATCCCTGAAAAATAATGGCGCCAATATACATTACAAAGAAAACAATGATTGTGATGGTAAGTAACAAACTAGTATCTGATAAATTCTTAAATTTGTTCTGTGAGGTTTTATTTTTCATTTATGCAACCTCCTTTTTTGCGGGTTTCAATTTCTTTGCTAGTTCGGAAAGTTTCTTTCTGACAATGGGAGCACTTAAGACTACCAACAAAATAACCACCACTGCTTTATAAGCGGGAAGCGCATCAGAACGAACCTTAAATTTGTAAAGGGTTGTAGTTAAGAACTGAATTACGTACGCACCTAAAATTGAAGCTGCCATATTAAATTTACCGCCACTTAATGCATTACCGCCAAGAGCGACCGCAAGAATGGCATCCATTTCGATATCCTTTGCTATAACGGAATAGTTGATAGAAGAAACACGGCTTACTTTAATCAAAGCAACTACCGCTACGCAAAGCCCTAAAATAACAAAACTGATCAACTTGATTACTGCAGGATTAAGACCATTCAATTTGGAAGAATGCTCATTAATACCTACAGACTGAGTGTAAAGTCCAAGTGTTGTAAACTTCATAACAAGTGCGATTACAATCATACAGGCAACCGCAATGATGAATGGCGTAGGAATAGGAATTCCGGGGATAAAGCCACCATAATAGGTAAATGCCTGATTGCTGATATTTGGCAATCTGTTGTTGTTAATCCAGGCTGCAATAGAACGACCTGCTGTAAATAAAATCAAGGTTGCAATCATGGGCTGAATCCTAAAGTAAGCTACAAGTATACCGTTAAATGCTCCAAAGAGCATCGCAACTACACATGCAATTAAGAAAGCTACGATTACCGGAGCTTTTAATTCGGACACGCTTGCCTCTGTACCACAAAGGACTCTAAGCATTACAGAACCTGCGATTGCTACTGCTGCACCTACGGAAATATCCTGTCCCCCACTGGCTGCTGTAACCAAAGTCATACCGATTGCTAAAATAGCAAGTTCGGAACCACTGTCCAAAATGGTAATCAGGGGACCGGATAATACCTGATATCCCTCACTGTTTAATCCCATTGTGATTTTGAAGAAGGAGGGATCCATAATTAAGTTAAAAAGTGCAAGCACAATCAGTGCTGCCAAAGGAATAAAAATCTGTTTTTTATTCTGCATTTTCCAAGCCTCCTCCTGCTATCGTACTCATAATCTTATTCTGTGTCATATCTTCACCGCTTAATTCTCCAACTACTTTTCTGTCCCTCATGACGACAAGTCTGGAGCAGGTACGAAGCATTTCATCTGTTTCGGAGGAAATAAAGGTTACACTCATTCCTTCCGACGCAAGTTTTAACACTAATTTCTGAATCTCAATTTTGGTACCTACATCAATACCTCTTGTAGGTTCATCCAAAATAAGGTAATCCGGATGTGATAAAAGCCAACGGGCTAAAATAACTTTCTGCTGATTACCACCGGATAAGGATTTAATCGGAGTATCCGCAGAAGCTGTCTTAATCTGTAACAGTTTGATATACTCATCTGCAACCTTATTTGCTTCTGCCTTAGAAAACGGTTTGAAAGGTCCTCTAAGCACCTGTGTTGCCAGAATAATATTATCTCTTACAGAAAGGTCGCCCACGATACCATCCTTCTTTCTGTCTTCAGGAAGATATGCAATCTTATTCTTCATTGCATCGATAGGCTTCTTAATACGAATGGTTTTGCCGTTTTTCTTTACAGAACCATTGATCACCTTATCAGCACCAAAAATTGCGCGAACACATTCGCTTCGTCCGGAACCTAAAAGTCCTGTAAAGCCATTTACTTCCCCTTTCTTAATATGGAAATCGAAGGGCTTAATACCTGCATTGCTCTGTAAATTTTCTGCCTCAAACACATCTATATCAGCATCTTTTCCTTCATATTTCTTGGCATCGCTCTTGATATCGGACATGTCATCCAATTCCTTACCAAGCATTTTAGATACCAATTGTACACGAGGCAAATCTTTAATTTCATACTCACCTACAAGTTTGCCGTCACGCAGAACGGTAATCTTGTCACAAATCTCATAGACCTGATCCAGAAAATGGGTAACAAATATAATACCCACACCACGTTTTTTCAGATCACGCATAAGTCCAAATAATTTTGCTACTTCCTGTTCATCCAGGGAAGAAGTCGGTTCATCTAAAATAAGAACCTTACATTCCATATCCACAGCTCTTGCTATTGCTACCATCTGCTGGATTGCAATGGAGCAACTGGATAATTGTTGGGAAGCCTTTGCCGGAATGTCTAACGACTGCAGAATCTTATCTGCGGCTTCATTCATTTTTTTCCAATTCTGTGCTACTCCCGTGCCACGTCCTATGTACATATTTTCTGCCACGGACAGATTGGGACACAGAGTAATTTCCTGATATACCGTACTGATTCCCAGTCTCTGAGCATCCTGGGGAGAACGGATTACGGCTGCTTTCTCTAAACCGCGCAAATAAATTTCACCGCCGTCTTTTTCATAGACACCGGTCAAAACCTTGATTAAGGTAGATTTTCCCGCACCGTTTTCTCCCATCAGTGCATGAACCTCACCTTCACACAATGTAAAATTTACATCCTGCAGTGCCTTTACACCGGGAAAGGACTTGTAGATACCTTTCATTTCCAAAATCGCTTTTTCTTTCACTGCCTTCTCTCCTTACTTTCAAAAAGGGCACGTAGGTGCAAACTTAAGTTCACACGTCCGCGCCCTTTAAGATCACTTAGATTCTGTTAACCATTAGATACCATAGTTTTCAACGTCTTCATCTGTAATGGTGGTTGCGTCAAATCCTTTTTCATCCATGATAACAACTTTCTGGGAAAGTTTTTCACCGTTTTCCAGTTTCTTGATGATTTCATCAATATAGGAAGCCTGGAAAGGATTGCACTGTCCATCATAGTTCCAATTCTGAGCCTTCAGTTCCTGAAGTGCCCACTTGTTGCAGTCAAAGCCCATGATGATGACATCTTTACCAACACCGTGGGAAATATTTGCCTTGTCAAGAGCTGCTACAGCACCTTTTGCCATGTCGTCGTTTTCAGCGTAGATAACGTTGAAGGATTCACCGGAATCGATAACGGACTGTACAATCTGCTGTGCTTTTTCAGCGTTCCACTCAGCGGTCTGCTGGGTAACGAGAGACCAGTTAGCATCTGCTGCAACCTGTGCGTCCAATGCACCGGAACGACCCTTCTGTGCTGCGGTACCCATAACACCCTGGATATGGATAATCTTATATTCACTGAGGTTCTGTCCCTTTAACCAGTTAACTGCTGTTTCCCCTTCTTTTGCCATATCGGATACGATGGAAGCTTCATAAAGACTTTCATCTGCATCAATGGTACGGTCGAAAAGAATAACCTTAACGCCTGCATTCTGTGCATCCTTTAATACGGAATCCCAACCTGCTGTATCAGCAGCGGAAAGAAGAATGTAATCACAACCGTCCTGAATGAATTTCTTAGCAGAACTGATCTGCTCATCATTCTTTAAGCTGTAAGCAAAGGAAGCATCGTAACCATTTTCTTTGGTAAACATTTCCTTCATGCTCTTGTCATTTGCGGTACGGTAACCGGATTCATTCGGGTCATTGTTGATAATACCTACTTTAATCAGGTCCCCGCTTTTCTTTCCGTCTCCACCACCACAGCCTACAAGACCAACTGCCATACAAGCTACCAAAATAAGTGATAATAACTTTTTCTTCATCTCTTTATTTCCTCCCTTTTACATTTTGGGGCTATCCCCATGTCATAATTCTATCAAATACTATTATCTGCTTCAAATAAAAATGCCTGTATTTTAACTATTTGTAATATATTTACAATACAAATTTAGTATGTTAAAATCAATTTTAAATACAATTTTAACTTTTGTTTGATTATTTTATTTTAAATACAATTTTTTAAGGTATTCTGCCATTTTTCAGATGTTTTGAGCAGGTATTGTTAAATTTTCATCATGATTTTTTAACAATTCGGCAGAAAAAGTTAGATTTCTTATTTTAAAAGTTCGTTTTTTACTGTTCCTTTTTTGTTTTTGTAAGAAGACAGAATATAAAATCTTACAATATTTACAAAAATTTTTCAATTATTGCAATCTGTCGGCATCCCATTCGGAATATGCCGGACATTTCAGGAAAGGATCATTTTATGGCAATTAAATACAAATGGCTGGCAGACGTTCTTCGCAGTGAAATACATAAAAAGATATCCCGGGGAATCGAAAAGCTGCCAACCGAACAGGATCTCTGCAAAACCTATCAGGTAAGCCGCCAGACTGTACGCGAAGCTCTTCACCTCTTACAGGAGGAAGGACTCATTGAAAAAAGACAGGGAAGCGGTTCTTACATCACGGGAATTCTTCCGGGTATGGAACGAAACGAAATTGCACTTCTCATATCCAGTGAACATGAATATCTGTATCCCGATGCCATTTCCTGTATCCGGGAAACACTGCTTCGAAGCGGGTTTATGATGAAAATATATGAGACCGGTAACCTGGTTTCCAAAGAAAATGAAATTCTGAACCGTTTACTTTCCTCCCCCATCCGCGGAATTATTGCCGAAGGCTGTAAGAGTGCGCTTCCCAATCCAAATGTTCCCTTATACCGAAAGTTGGATGCAAAAGGCATTCCCACCGTTTTTCTCTATACCCGCTATTCCAACTATGAGGATTGTATTTCCGTTACGGACGAAAATGCGGAGGGAAGTGCCCTGCTTGTGAGACATTTACTATCAAAAGGGCACAAGAATATCGGCGGAATTTTTAAATCGGATGATTATCAGGGCCAGGGAAGATACCGTGGTTTTGTAGAAGCCCTGTATCAGGAAAATATCATCGTAGGGGATGAGCAGATATGTTTTTTCGATTCCCGGACTCTTGCCGCCTTGAGAGAAAAACAGGATACCGGCTTTCTCCGTTCTATGATAAAAGAGAATTTCAGGGACTGCACCGGAATCGTCTGTTACAATGACGAAATTGCCTACTGGCTCATTCATGAACTGATGTCGGCAGGCTACCGTCTGCCCAGGGATATGGCAGTTACCGCTTTTGACAATACCTATTTAAGTAGCCATGAAGTGGTTTCCATCACCACACTTTCACACCGTTTTGGGGAAATGGGTACTTCTGCTGCCGAAACACTGCTTCAAAAAATAAAGGGACTTCCTTCTATTTCAAAGGAAATCCCCTGGTTTCTGATTACCCGTGACAGTACTTTATAGTCACTGGCCCTTTTTTCGGTTCCGATATTCACGAGGACTGATGCCCTGTGTTTTCTTAAATACAAAACTAAAATAATGTGGGTCCTTATATCCGACAAGTGTAGCAATTTCACCGGAGGACTCGTCCGTATCCCGAAGCAGTTTTTTAGCCTTCTCCATCCTCTTATCCGTCACATATTCAACGAATGTACGGTTCATACTCTGACTGAAAACAGCACTCAGATAATTGGCGCTCACTCCTACTGCACCGGCTACTTCGTTTAAGGAAAGGTTCTCCTTTTCATAATTGCTGTCTATATATTCCTGAACCTTTCTAAGCATATATTTACTCTGGAAATCACTTTCCCTGTTGCGGATTTCCAATGCTCTTTCCAGAATTTCCACAAAGTAACCGGCTACCTGCTCTGCTTTCATACTGACATCCGGATTCATTCCGGTAATCCTGCCTCTGTCCTCTTCGGAGACATTTCCCATGGAATCCAGATAGGCAAGGGTGGTGAATCGTATACTAAGCAGAATATACGTACGGAACATTTCCGACTTCATCGCATCCTGCAAATGTGCCAGATAGGATTCCACAAACTCATGAATCTCCTGACTGTTTCCGTACCTTAAGAAATCCTTGATGATTTCCGGATCAATCCTGGAAGGGTCCACATATCCCATGTCCTTATCTCTTTCCGTACTCATATAACCAGCCAGACTCTCGCGGTTAAGAAGATGCATATCCGGCACCAGAAAACGGTAGGACATATACCGGTTCACATTCTGATAGACCTCGCTTAATGTACTGAGACGCTCCACAGGGCTGCCTTCGGCAACATACCAGTTAATTCCCTCTTCTCCTTTACATACCTGTGCAATTTTTTGTATACAGTTTTTAGTTGCTTCCTCTATGTAGTCAAAATCAGTCTTTACTAAAACTCCAAAGCAATTGACATTCCATCTGAACAGAATGTACTGGGGATGTCTCAATATATAATGAAATATATCGTTCTGTTTTAACATATAATGCTCTTCATCCATCTTTGCGGTTCCGGTTAATTTCGGCTCCATATGAAAGAACACCAGATTGTATGCGGCTGCCGTAATATCCATGGAAAGTTTTTGAGCCTCCTCATACATTTCCGAAACACTGCTGTCTCCACGGAACATCTTTTCAAAGAAAATTCTTCTGGAAAACTGCTCATACTCCAGCATTTCATCCTGGAACTGTACCTGATAATCCTGCTGCTTATTTTCCTGCTCCAGTTTATCCTTGAGTTCAAGCAGTGTCTTACGCAGTGCCATTCTGGTAATGGGTTTAAGCAGATACTGGGTCACGCCAAGTTCCAATGCCGTTCTGGCATATTCAAAATCGTCATAGCCACTGATAATTATGATTTTGGTTTTAGGCAATTCCGCACTGACAATCTTACTTAAGGACAGTCCATCCATAAAGGGCATCTTGATATCCGTGATCAGGACATGGGGTTTTAACTTCCGGATAAGAGGCAGCGCCATTTCTCCGTCGGAAGCCTCCCCTACAAACTCATATCCGTATTCCTCCCACAGAATTTTGTCCCTGAGCATTTCCCTGATAACACTTTCATCTTCCACCAAAAAAACCTTAAGCATATTAAATCCCGCTTTCTAATACTTTCTGTCCGGTAAAAATTCGGAAACATTTTCCTTATAAAATACCTGCTCCGGAACATAGTTTTCTTTTTCAAAACCCCAATTGTATTCTAATGCCTTGATAATACTTTCCACATACGGTCCCTGAAGCGGATTACATTCCACATCCACACCGATTTTACCGGCTTCTACCAGTTTGAGTGCTGTATAAACCGCATCAAAAGAGATTAATATTACATCTCCTTCTTCCCCCACGGTCAATCCGCATTCTTCTATGGCATCAATGGCTCCGAAGGTCATATCGTCGTTCTGGCTTACCACCACATTGATATCCGGATATTTGCCTAACATCCGTTTCATTTCTTCCTTTGCTTTTGCCGTGGTATATTCCGCCCCTGCCTTCTCCAAAATAATCCAGTTTTTATGCTTGTCCGCCACCGACTCAAAGCCTTTGGAACGACCTATCATGGCGGAAGAACCTTCAGTTCCCTGCAATACCACGATATAAATTTCTTCCTCGCTCATTCCCTTCTCTTCTAGGTACTGTTCCAGCCATTCTCCGGCGTTCTTACCCTCAAGAAAGAAATCCGAGCCTACCCAGGCCGTATAAAGCCCCGGATCGGATACATTGACCTTACGATCCATAAGAATTACCGGAATTTCCGCATCCTGTGCTTCCTTTAACACCGTATCCCATCCATCCTCTGTAATAGGAGAAATCACAATATAGTCCACCTTCTGGGATATAAAGCGACGAACCGCTTTAATCTGATTCTCCTGCTTTTGTCTGGCATTGTTAAAAATCAGAAAATATCCGTTTTCACCTGTAAATGTCTGCTGAATGGACTCGGTATTGGCTGTGCGCCACACGGATTCACTGCCAACCTGACAGACTCCCACCACAATAAGGTCCTCTCTTTCAGGGATATCCCCGTCAGCACTTTCATCGGTCTGTTCTGCATTGCCATCCACACCAAAATCAGCACCGCAGGAAGCTAAAAACAAAAGTGAAAGCACCAAAACTCCTACTATAATAAACTGCAATCGTTTTTTCATACCTCTTCCTCTGCCTTTTCCTCCTGCTCCCTAATTCGGATTGCGGGAATTACGATTTCCACTGTTGTACCAATCCCTTTTTCAGATTGTATCGTCATACCATATTCATTACCGAAGTACATGCGAATCCGTTCATTCACATTGGCCAGTCCAAATCCTCTGGTCGTCTCCTGGCAGGGCTTTGTAATCGTCTCACGCAATTTTTCTAATTCCTCAGCATCCATACCCACGCCGTTGTCACGGACTGTTAACCGAATTATGTCATCTTCTTTTTGTCCGTTAATATGTATATAACCCTTGGCACGCTTATATTTCAGCCCATGATACAACGCATTTTCCACAATCGGTTGCAAAGTCAGTTTCAAAATCTGATATTCATACAGCACCTTGTCAATCTGAATATCATATTCCATGATATCCCCATAGCGGACACTCTGAATTTCCAAATAGCTCTTTATGTACAGTTCCTCATCCAAAATAGAAACATGCTCTTTTCCTTTGCTCAGCACAATACGGAAAAACTGTGAAAGCGTTACAACCATATCCACCGCTTTCTGATTTTCCTCCCCTTCAATCAGCCACACTATGGTATCCAGGGTATTGTATAAGAAATGCGGATTAATCTGTTCCTGTAAGAGCCGCAGGTCCATTCGCCTGAGTTTCCCCTCATCCTCTTTCATTTTCGCCAGAAGAGCTTCCATATTTTCCGCCATATTATTAAAACCTTTTGCCAGCACTTCTATTTCGTCATGGGAATTGACGTGCGCCCGGGCTGTAAAATCACCCTCTGCAACTCTTTTTGTTACCTGATCCAATTCCCGGATAGGCCGGATAATACTGCGTACTATGAAAAACGTGATAATGGCTACCAAAATAATCATAATACCTACAGCAAACATCATCAGCGCATAGAACTGCTCAATTCGCTCATTGAGTTTTTCGTTGACACGTTCCATACTGCGTGTCTGGTAATAAATGTAATACTGAATATCATCCTGAATTAATTCTGTCAAGATATAAATATTGTTATCCAGTCCTTCAATATTCACACTGTATTCGGTTCCGGATTCAATATCCTGTTCCACATCCCGGACCCGGTCTTCCAGCGTATTAATGTTACGGAGCAGACTCTCCAGCCATACACGGCTTTCTGGCTCTGTCGTAACCTCATTTAGTTTGGTAAACTCACAGCGAAGCTCCTCAATCAGTACATAGGGGTCTTTTAAGGTTCTGTCGGAAGAAATGGTATCAAAAGTAACATAGCCCACTACAAGTTTGTACAGACTTTCATCCATTTCTTCCCTAAAATTTAAGTTATAATTGTTTGCAATGGTCAGGTTGGTCACAATTTTTCCGTAACTCTCACTGTAATTTGCCATGGACATCAAAAGATAAATGACCATACACAAAAAAGGAAGTGCAACAGACAGTGATAGTAATAATAATTTTTTTCGTATGGAAAACTGATTGCTCTTTTTCACTGCCGCCTCTTCCTTTCTGTATATGCCAATTGTACCATTTTAACGGGCGGCTGCATAGTCATTTTTCCGCCGGATGCCCAAAATTTTACTCCGTTTAGTAGGTATGCTCCTCTCTCTCTGCATCTTCCCTGGTACGATGGATTGTATACTTCGGGTGGTTGGGCGGTGCATAGATTACAGAGACCTTTAGCGGGATATTCCCCACATTCAGGACATTATGCCATGTCCCTGCCGGGATAAATGTAACATCCCCCTTATACATGCTCTGTTCAAAATCCCGGTCCGTTTTGCATTCCCCCATTTTTACAACAGCTCTTCCCTGCTCTATACGGATAAACTGGTCCGTATCAGGATGAATCTCCAGCCCGATTTCTCCGCAGGGCGGAATACACATTAACGTCATTTGCATGTGTTCCCCGGTCCAGATTGCCGTGCGGAAATTGGTATTCTGTACTGCATTTCGCTCCACATTGGTAACATATGGTTCCCCACCATGATCTGCCTTCCGGGTATCATAATAGAATTTCATAAAACCACACCAATTTCATTTTAGAATATCCTATGTATTCTTTGCATTTTTGTGCCGGTCAGGATGGATTTTCTTCCCAGGGATTTACATGCACCATAATATGTTTTACCTTAGAAAACTTCTGTTCAATATGATCATGCACCGACTCCGCTATCCGGTGCGCTTCCCCCAGGGTATAGGAAGCATCTACCAGAATCTCCACATCCACGTAGATTTTATTTCCGAAAATACGGGTCTGCAACAGATCAATTCCTCTTACCTGTTCATTTTCCATCACACAGTCATAAATCTGTTTTTCCGTTTCTTCATCACAGGAATGATCCACCATTTTATCCATGGCATCTTTAAAAATTTCATAGGCAGCCTTTACAATAAAGACAAATATTACCAGGCTGGCAACGGAATCCATGACCGGATAACCCATTCTGGCTCCTCCGATTCCCACCAGTGCCCCCACGGAAGAGAGGGCATCGGAGCGATGATGCCACGCATCCGCCATCAATGCGGCAGAATCTATCTTTTTCGCATAATGCCGGGTATACCAGTACATTGCTTCTTTTACAACAATGGACAGAATTGCCGCTGCCAGGGCCAAAATTCCGGGAACCTGTATCTTGGAATAATCCCCGGCAAATATATTTTTTAGAGCCTCAAATCCGATTCCCAATCCCGTAATAAAAAGAACCACCGCCAGAATAATGGCAGCCACACATTCCAGTCTCTCATGTCCGTAGGGATGCTCCTTATCCGCCTCCTTCGATGCCAGACGGATACCGATAATCACCACAATGGTACTGAATACATCGGATGCCGAATGAACGGCATCGCTGATCATGGCATTGGAATGCGCTATAACACCTGCCAGAAATTTTACGACAGACAACACCACATTCCAGATAATGGTATAAAAAGATACCTTGTTTGCAATTTTCTGAAAGTCATCCTTTTCCGAACTTGCCTTGCTACACATTTTGTTTTCTTCCATATTCGTTACCTCCAAAATAAAGATAGCTCTATGGCACTTGTGCAATGTGGGGATTTTTAAGATGCGTTTAAAAAGAAAACACCCACGAATCAGTATTAGCAACTACTGTCCCGTGGATGTAGAAAATTCCACTGTCACCTGTGTGACCCGACTCCATGACCTCTGTCACGGTCTGCTCAGTTTGTACTGTAGATTTATATGCAGTGCAAAGAGTTTATTTATTTTATCATGTAATTCCTCCTTTGTCAAATTTCTTTTACAATTCTATGGTCATGATTTTACAGTTCTATGGTCATGGTTGCAATTTTCTCGCGAAACTTTGCATCATGCTCCACAAATAACATGTTAGGCCGGTATTCCAGTATGAGTTTTTCAATCTGCATCCGGGAAAACAGGTCGATATAATTGAGAGGTTCATCCCAGATGTAGAGGTGAGCCGGCGTCAGCAGACTTGCCGCAAGCAGCACCTTTTTCTTCTGTCCTTCCGAATAATCCTCCATATTCTTCAGGAACTGCACTCTTTCAAAATCAAGCTGTCGTAATATGGTGCAAAACAGACTTAACTCCAGATTATGATCCCTGCAAAAGCTGTTTATATCTCCTTTTAACCATGTGGTATCCTGTCCCACATAAGAAATGACCAGCCCGGATGCGGTCTCACATACCCCCTCTTCCACAATTTCCATGGCAGAATCTGAAAATCCCACCTCTTGTAAAATCCTTTTGATTAGAGTGGACTTCCCACACCCGTTTTTCCCCGCCAGTGCAACCCGGTCTCCTCTCTTCACTGCAAAAGTGAGTCCGGAAAGAACCGGATAATCCCCGTCGGCGTACCTTAAACTGTAATCCTTTATATTCACCAAAGTACCCTTATGATGAATCAGATTTTTAAGTTTTAAGTCCACCGGGGTCTCCAAATCCTGTAAAAGACCTTCTTTTTCCTCTATTTCGCGGCTAATCCTCTTCTCCATCTGGCTGACCTTGCTTTGCATCTTCTTGGTTTTTGCGCCGATGTATGCCCTTGTATCCAAGAATCTGTCGTGCTCTTTGATAGGGTCATATCCGATTTTGGTGCGTTCATTCTTCTCTGCCCATTCCATAGTTCTTGCTGCTGCCTGCTTTAATTTCTGAATCTCACGCTTATGCTTTTCATTTTCTGCCATGGCAAATTGGTCTTTCCGTTGCTTATTTTCCCACCAGACAGAGAAATTACCGTTCTGCACTTCTATACTCTTACGGTTCAACACCAGACAATGGTCGGTGCATGCATCCAAAAAATCCCTGTCATGGGATACCAGAATATAGCCTTTCTTGGATGCAAGGTACTCTTTCACCGTGTCCCTCGCATCCCCATCCAAATGATTCGTAGGCTCGTCAATCAGCAAAAAGTCGTTTTCTCCGGAGAACAGAACCGCCAACAATACCTTGGTACGTTCTCCCGGGCTCAGCGTTCCAAAGGTACGGTAAAGAATTTCCGCACTTTCTCCCAAACACTCCAGTTCACAGATGACGCGCCAGATTTCGCACCCGGCTTTCAGATTCTCCACAAAATCCGCCGCCGTAAGCTGCATCCACTGTTCCGGTATGGTATAGGGAAAATAGTCAAAAAATACGGATGCAGAAATAGTCCCCTGATAGGCATATTTCCCCAAAAGTAAGTTCAGAAAAGTAGTTTTTCCCTTCCCATTTCTTCCGATAAACCCCAGTTTCCAGTTTGTATCAATGGAAAATGAAACATTCTCAAAAACAGGCTCCACACTTCCATCGTAATAAAAGGTAAGATTATTTACCCGAATCTGTGCCATATACATCCCTCCTCACTAAATCGTATAGTGCATAAAAAAAGAACCATTCGTTGCCAAACAGTTCCATTACATTCTATACCCTCATATAACATATATTCAGAGAGATGGCGTATCCATCATCACTTACCATATTTTTGCACACAAAAAGAGAGGTTATGAGAACATAATCCACTTTTGGCAACATGACTGACAGTATGCATATCCTATCCATACCGTCCAAACAACTCATGCAATCAAAAGTAAACTATATTCTCATCCTTTCACCCCTCTCCTTAAGATGAAGTCATTTTAGCATAATCCGACTTTTCATGTCAACAGGGAGAATACACTTCTTTAGCTCTCTCTTAAAACTCATAATCGATGCATGCTCTTTGTTCTCTCACAGTCCCTACAAATTTGCCAAATTCCTTATGGATTTCAGAATTCTGATAAACTTCCAGAGATTCCACAGAATCAAAATCAAAAATCAGTGCCACATCATAATTGGAAGCAGGGGTCCTGTCTGCGTTTCTCACTACAAGAAAATTCTTGATATTTTCGATTGCTCTAAGACTTTCCGCTCGTTTAAAAAACTCTGCAATGTGAGCTTCCTTGTTCTCCTCTTTCATCGTAAACATACAAACATGTCTTATCATTGTTTAATCTCCTTCCTCCACTTTAAATCCGTTACAATTCCACTTAAGAACGGTGGTATATCCTATTTTCGCATACCAAGGTGCCACACCTGTGTAATGAATATAACTCAGATCATAACCTTCCTTTTTCAGTATCTGCGTTGCCTCCAAAACCATTTTAAGGCCAATACCCTGCCTTCGGAATTTCGGTACGGTTCCGACACATCCGGGTCCGCCAAAGCTCAACATTTTCCCGGTATAGTTATGAGCACCAAAGTCATCTAAAAGGCAGAAGCTCGCAACCTCATTTCCGGCCATGGCGCAGAAAATTCTTGCATTCCCTCCAAAGTACTGCACCCAGTTTTCCTCAACCTGCATGACGGATGCTTTCAGAACCTCGGGATCTCCCTGATAAAATCCGAATATAATATTCTCCGGTACCTCGATCATATACCGGTTCTTATCAAATCCGGCCAGGTCTAACAGCATCTCCTCACTGTAAATCTCAGCAGGCCGCTCCTTTATAAATTCCTGTTCAAAAAAATCAGGATGTATCTCATTAAACACATTTGCAAAATCTTTCACTGCCATCATAAGCATTATCCTGTTCACTCAAACTGACATACACTCTCAAGTATCTTAAAATGTAATTTTACCATAGTCTTCCATAGAAAGGCAAGAAAAAGAGGACTACCTAAGTTTTGACCAGTGTAGGACTACTGAAGTTTTGACCAGACGATCCACTCCCAAAAAGTACCGCCCAGAACCAGCAGGAAAACCATGCCGGCAATTACTTTCCTTACACGAGAATGAAAAATCCTGTCTATTCCCGGATTAATTATTTTCATAAAGAAAACCGCCATCACACCAAATATGCAACTGCTTATGACCGAGATCCTGTTCTGAAAACTTAGCGGCCACCCCTCATATGTCCATAACCATAATCCATACTTCCACTCGGCAAATTCTTTATTTATCTTAAATTATTTTGTTTAAGTTTTATTCAAAAAATGCCGATACTTTACTTTATTTACATATTTTATTTTGGCTTACTGATTTTCTGTTGCCAAAGTGTTGCCACTAGAATTAACACTGAACTATGCTAATAAATCTTATTGAATCTTTCCTTCTTCTAACACTTTATCTTTGATTAACTGAGATATTATCATTTCCGATTTATCACTTAAATTAAGGATCTGGGTCATTAAAACTACTTGCTCTCTTTGTGATTTTACTTCATTCAACAAATTTATAAGTCTTGATGCTCTCTCCGTTTTCTGCTCGGTTGGAATATTCAAAATAAATCTAGCCTTCCTAATCTTCTCAAATAATTCCTTGCAAATTTCAGCATATTCATCATTTCCCATTTTCATGCCAGACTCCATTTCATAATACGGAACCCTAACATCTATCCATATATAAAATAGTGCAAATGCTTTTAATTTATCCCCCTCAAGAATAGGATTCTCGTAGATAAATTTCCATAATTCTACATAAAACTGCTTTTTGTTAAGTCCCTTTTTCAAAAGGATTTCTAATGTTCCGTCTATAATCTTTCCGTATGTCTTCGCATATTGATATTTTTCCTCTTCTGAAAAAATTTTCTCAACTCTTTTTTCTTCAGTTGATTCAATTTGTTCCGAATTTTCTAAGAAGAACTCTAAAGCTTCGGATCCTTCCTCTTCCAAGCATGTTATTTCAGTATATATTCGATATGCAATATCTTCCTTGTCTCCTGAGGCACTCTTTAAAATATTTATGATATTTTGCTGGACATTTTCAACATCTCGCTTTTTTCTATTTTCCATATGTCATCCTCCCTATTTGAATCAAAGACATTTTTGTTAACAGATATATTCAACAAATTCTCAAATCTTTTCCCATTTCTTTCTTGATTACTAATATAAACACTTTCTGTTACTGAGTTTGCATTTTGACTTATTATCACTTTATAATAAGTATCCTCCATAATCTGTTCATTAACGTCATTAACTATCCCTCGTAATTTAGCATATTTCATTTTCTTTTTATTATTTTTTTGTGCCATTAAGAAATACAATTTTTCACCATATTCCGTTAAATAGTAATGTTTTTCTCTTCCCATTACACGATAAGTAAAAAATGCTTCCGCTTTAATTCTGTTAATAAACTGAGACAATGCAGAGACACTCACGCCTGATAGTTCAGCTAATTCTTTATGAGTAATTCCTCGTGTATTATACATTCCCTCAAAAACCTCAAATCTATTCTTTAATAAATCTGCATACTCTTCTAATGATGCTTCTCTTTCTCTCTCATCAACCAAAATACTAAGCATATTTGTACATGCTAGTAACCTTCCCATTTGATAAACCATACAAGAATCACTCATATAATTATATTTTTTTCCACGCCAAAACATTTCTACATAATTTTCAAAATCCCAAAATTCATCTGGTATTTCTTCTGTTGCCTTTCTTTGAACTATTTGCATTGTTTTCTGTGAAAATTCATATAATAACTCATCAGGAATTTCTTTTGAATTATAAATATACTCTAATAATATTTTTATTAACCCTTTCATACTATCTCTTCTTTCAACTAAATAGTTTATAAACAGTTTACCACAATATTTTTATCAAATCAAACAATATTTATTCTAACTTATCAACACAAATGTTTGTATTAACCTCTTTAGAATAAGAAAAATCATAATCAACAATAAAAAGACACTTCTTATTTTCGCATATCTTTTCACAGTTATCACGGCATAACCCGCTTATTTCTACCCCTGCAATCGTATTCTCCTTATGTACTATACCTCCATTTCCTATTTTGCATATGTTTTTTTTAACCGAACTGCATGCATTTGCCAAAAGTGAACTAGTAAAATACTTATTTGCCAACTCTCTTTGTCGTTGCTCAAATGAAGCAACAGATGGACTCCATGCTGAAATAATAACCAATAATGGTAGTAACATCTTTGTTATTTCTTCAGTATATTCTCCATCTATAACATCTCTACAAATTGCAGGCAAAAAAATCCCAATTTCTTCCACAGCAAATGCTTCACACTTTTTCCCTGGATTCTGTAAGGCTTCATACTGAATAAATCTATGTTCTTGACTCTTTTGTTTTGTGAATGGACTATATTTGTAATATTCGCCTACCTCTTCTCCCCAAGAATCAAGAATTCTCATAATATTATTGTTATCATCAGTCCATGTCGTTCCTGCAAAAATAAGATAGGGATTCTTATCCACTCCATTCTTTAATGCGTTTTTTCTAATCTTATCCTTAATAACAGTATATACTTCAGGGCTCACCACATATTCTGGAAATACAATTATATTGCAATCTTTTTCCAAAGCCCTGTCTAAAGCAGATGATACCCTTTGAACAATGTGTTTTTGTTCCGAATTTGAATAATCCACCCTAAGTCCACTACCGATGGTTGGAATAAAGTCAAAATTTATATTATTCGAAATAGGAAGAACTCCTATCCGTAGTTTTGGACTTTTCTCTCTCTGCTTTACTCTCTTTCTCACACTTGTCACAAGTTTCACTTGTGGTACACTAATATTTTCTTTCCATCTATTTTCATCAATAAACCTAAAACTATTAAACAACTCACAAAATGTACTTGCATGTACCCTTTCTCTCCCTACATTCTCAATATAATCACCATGTAAAGTTTTCGACATATTAAAATAAACTCTATACTGTGTTTTTCGTTGCCTATCTAATGGTCCCATTATTCCGGAAAGCATTTTCATATTCCAAGTCATGGCTTCTGCATCTATTGCAGCCAAAATACAATAAACAATTGTAAGTTGGTTTTTCTTCAAATCTAGGTATTCCTTCAACTGTAAGTCATCAACTAGTTTCATAATCTTATCAAAAATATCATTATACTTAGTAGGTTCATACTCATGTACCACATTCATTACCTTCTCTGAAAATGAATTTAGCTGTTCAATATTAGGATTACAGTTTTCTCCAGATTCTTCTCCAAAATATTCACTTATAAATGCCTGCTGATTCGATATATTATTACATAACAATCCGAAACAATTTCCAATCAAGTCATACATATTATCCGCATCTATCAAATATGACTCATACTCCTCTTCCAATTTCATTACATATCACATCCTATTTCATAAACATTTTTCATCATATACGCACATCTTATTCTGCTTCAAACTCACCGATTTCGGTTATATGGCTATCCTGCTTCTATGAAACAGTAACAAATCAATAGAAAAAACTCTGTTGAAAGTACTTGAACAATTGTATTTCCCCAATCATTCCTTCCAGTTGTCTCTAAATCTCTTTTCAATTTCTCGCACCACTGGTGCGAGTTTTATAATTCAACCAGTTTCCCATTCTGAAAATAATAAATATTTTCATTCTTATATCCATAGTTTGAATCAGGAATGCTTATATGCAGTTCAAAAGTAAAATATTCTACATCACTTATCTTTTGAGTATTACCCTTTTCTATATATACACGATCATTCTTATCTTTCACAATTGAATGCCCTAAGTTTCCCATAAAATCGAGATTAACGAAACCTTCCTTCAAAATAATCTCATTAATATGATAATAGAGTTCTTCAAATGTGGTTTCCTTGCTCACAAACTCGACTAATTCATGGTGCAGTCTGTCTTCCATTATTAAGCCGTTTTTCCACTCTTCATTGGAAACTTTACATCTATCTACTACCACACCATTTTCAAGTATTATTGTTCTGGCATAGTCTCCCCAGATATTTCCACACTGAGGGCTTAAATCAATTGTCACAATATCGTTTTCTGTAATAATCCTATTACTTGTAACATACTGTTTTCCGGATACCGATACCGTGGTTTCATCTCCTGCAAATACAAAGGCTCCAATATCCCAATACCAGAAAGAATCTGCCCCTAATTCTAACATTTTCTGCTCACATAATTTTCTTAAATGTAATAAATTCATTCCCGGCTTTATTATGGTCTTTGCATATTCAATAGTTGTCTTTGCAATTCGTTGTACTTCTCTATACTCCAAAATAACCTCCAACTCAATCCGTATGTAATCTCCTAATTTCTCTCCCATATTCTACAGTCAGAATCTATTATCAGGCTAACGAATTTTATCTAAAGCACCTAGTAAACTTGCTATACTTTCTACTCCATCAGGAATCTGTTTACCAAATCTGTTTAGCCACAAAGCATTAATACCAGCTGACGAAGCCCCCTTAACGTCACTACTCAAAGAATCTCCAATATGGATTACTTCATCAGCCTTCAGTCCTGTAGTTCTCAATGCAAGCTCAAATAGTTCTTTCCTTGGCTTATACGCTCTAGCATCCTCTGATGTAAATACATCTGTCGGAGTCAATCCATGAAACTCTATTGCTTTCAAAATATCCGCAGTGTCTATATTTGAGACAATATAAATTGGAATTGGACTGGATTCAAAAAACTTTAATGAATCTTCAAAAATAGGCGGTTTTACCCAATGTTCAAACATATAATTGCTTAATCTATCAACATCAGCAATTGAACCAAATTTTATCAATGTATGCTTCAGGGACTTCTTTTCTAATTCTCTTTGTGTCTCAAAACAATCTCCATAAGAATTTGTAAACATATTTTGAAAATCATTCCACCAAAACGCATCAATCTCTGACATATTTTCCGCTTCGCCAGTATCGTATATTATCTGTGTAATTTTCTTTATTATCTCACCATCTTCATGAACTACTGTTCCATAAAAATCCAGAAAGAATGCTTTTATCATACACCATCTCCACATCTAATAATTTAATTCAGCAACTTATTACTTAACTATTTAAAACACTATCACAAATATCACTCACAATGCCCTGAATATCTTTTTCAGATGTAATAATTCTTTCCTTTAATACATCTGAAAAATCCTTTTCTCTCCACCATTTACGCATTGCTTCTTCTCCAAATTCGTTACAGTTTGGTTTCGTCTGATGTCTTTTCAACGTTTCTTCAAAAGGAATATCAAAGTAATACGCATATACTTTCGTATCATATAACTGGATAGCTAACTCAAATAAAGGTTTATACCAATCCGCATACATAATTCCTTCTAAAATGACAATATCACTATGTTCCCTACCATATGCCAATAATTCCTTCATAAGAGATATCGCCTCTGTATTTTCTCCATCCTTTACCCTTAACATATCCCTTCTGATAACATCTTGTGAAATCAACATAGTATTTCTGCCAAAGTTCTTTTGAATTTCTTTTGCAATTGTTGTTTTTCCACTACCAGAATTTCCCCTAAGTATTATCACTTTAGACATGTTTTCACCTCTACCAATTGTTTTCTTAAATTATATCATAACATCAGTTATTTCGCATTATAATTTATAAAAGACGGAGCATTACACTCCGCCTCATACCTCACATAAAATTACTATCTATCTGCCACCTCTGTCATTCCTGTAATAGTGGCTCTGTCTGTTGTTTTCTCGTTCCTTTACTTCCTGCTGCTTCTGCTGTAACCTTGCCCTAAAGCTGTCCACCTCTGCCATGTTTCCGGTCTTCTGTTCCCACCTTGTAACTGCCGACTGATAATCGCTGTATTCAGCTTTGGAAGCTCTGTATTCAGCCAAGAACTCCTTTACATTCTTATAGCCATATCCTTGCACGATATTTGATAAATACTGCTTCATATTGGATATCTGCGTTTTTAACTGCTCCGACTGTTCATGCAACTCCTTACGCTGTTTCCCTTTGAAGATACCCTTCGTTCCGGCAATCTCCTTCTCCACACTTGCAAGCTGTTGCTCCCTATGATAAATGGCTTCATTCTGCTTTTCCAGCTTATTATAAATATCCGCAAGCCTTGGATACTTGGAAGCAAGCTCGGACTTCTTCGGCATTTCCGGTATCCGTTCACTTTTCGCCATCACAGGCTCATTGCCTGCCCGAACCTTCGTCTGCTCCAGTTCTGACTTTACAAACGCTTCCGTCACCTTATCAGCCTTTTCCAAAGCCATTTTAAGCACCTTACTGATCAGAAGTTCCAAAGCATATATCGCTGTCATAATTAGGCTTTTGAACAGTGCCGGATTTCTCCCTGACTTCTGAATGGATGCCTTTGCTTTCTGTCCGATTTCACTCTGTTTTACTTCCAAAATCTGTTTCTCCGGCACACCGCTCACTAATGCCCTGTCCACCGTCTGGTTCCACATAGTACGAACCCGATTGTCCGCTTCTATCTGCTCTGCTTTCGGATTGTTTTTGCCAACCTTTTTCATTGGCAGATACACACCTTTCTTATCGAATACTTTCAACTTCTCCTTATCACCCCGCACATAAATATTGATAAGGTCTGTATAGGAACGCTTTACTTCATCAAGGAAACTGTCACTCTTAAATCGGCTGTCCTTGATGGTAAAAATGTTACGCTCATACACCTCTCCCTTTGGAATAATTTTGCAACCGCTTCGAAGCTGTCCGGCTTCATCCAGTATCTCTTTTTTGGTGCGTACATGCTTTCCGTTTTCATCATAAAACATGTTTCTTGTGGCAATCTTCTCCACAGGCTCATCAAGTAGTTTTCGCTCCGAAAAGATAAGATGGATATGATAATTTGTCTTGCGTTTGTTGTGGTGCAAGGCAGCGATACATTCCACGCCATATTTTTGTTTGAAGTGTTCCGTAAAAAGTTTCAGCAGCTTGTCCGGCTCATAATCCACAAAACTTTCCGGCAGCGCAATAATCAGTTCCCTTGCTTCAATGCACTTACCTTCTGTTCCGCTTCTCTTAAATTCCTCTTGGTTACACTTGGCAAGTTTCGTCCAAAATTTACGGTCAGTCGTTTCATAAACTGCGTACAAATTTTCCTGCCTTGCGTGACTGGAGATATAGTTAATCCTTCCTTTTAGATTTGTCAGTTTTGACATCTGTATAAATGAATTTCTTACAACAGGCATTGCCCCCTTTCTTTGAAAAATGATGGCGATTATGCCATCGTGAGTGGACACATAGGTGTCCGTTTACGAACTCATTGCCGTATCCGGCATGGACACAAATGCGACAGCATTTGAACGCAGGTAAGCATTGTAAATGCTTACACAGCGATGCTCTTTCGCTGTACTGCAAAGCAGCTGCGTTCATGAGCAAGTAGCGTAGTGGATTGCGAATGTCAGCCCCCTGCAAGGGCGAAATACACAGAGTACAAATCTTCGATTTGTGCGATGGGGGTATTTCGCTCTCAAACGCCGAGGGCTTGTGAGAGAAGTCCGGCTCCTTCCATTTGTTCCCTCACACAGCTTTCTCCTTAACCATATTTACAGGAGCGTGTCACGCTCCCGTCATACACACCGAAAGGATAAATCTACCACCTGAAATCCCGATGCATTCCTACCTTTTCCAGATACTCCTGCCGAGCCTTTTCCCGTTCTTCCTCGGTTGGTGCAGTCTTATATTTTGTATATAAATCCCGTCTTACCATAGCATCCAGTTTGTCCTCCAGTCCCTTCTTAATCTCCGGTAAAACATCATCTATTTCCACCAAGTGATACTTCAAAAGTGCGAAGAACAGTTCCTCGGAAATCTGTACGTTTTTCAATCTATCAATCCATCCTTTCCATCATCTTCGGTTACGGTTGCGTACGATTGCGACGATTATTTTTATACTGACACCGCTATATAAAATACCGTCGCAACCGTCGCTAATCGTCACGCTCTCTGTTCTAATGTCAGTTTAATCATTCGTGAACTGTGTCCTCGTTTACTCTCATACCGGATACCATAATCCACAAATAAACGCTCCATGCTGATATTTAATTTTCTTGTAAGGATATTTGGCTGCATATCCATCTCCGGCAAAAGCTGTAACAATTCCGAAGCGGTTCTGCTCCACTGTGGCTGTTCCTCTGATATCACTTTTGCAATCGCTTCCAGCACCGGATCAGCAGGCTCTTTCCAAAGCTCCGTTTCTGCTTTTGTCAGCTTCCACACACACTGTTCTCTGTCAAAATCGAGAAGCAGTCGCCGGTCTTGCTGGTCACGTCCTGCCACCTCTAAAACCGCCTTATTATCCGTCCTCTTTTCCTTCTGCATCACAAATGCTCCGTCCGCCGCTCCAAGCAGTCCGTTTGTGCCGGAAATCATATCAAAGCTGTCAGAAGACTCCATCTTTCTTGTGTGGTGTACCACCAGCAGACAGATACCATGCTTATCACTAAAGGCTTTCAGCTTGGTTACAATCTCATAGTCACTGGCATAGCTGAATTTATCTCCACCAACTTCCCTTACCTTCTGCAAGGTATCAATGATAATCAGCCTTGCGTCCGTATGCACCTTTACAAACTGATTAAGCTGTTCTTCCAATCCCTCATTCAGAGTTTTGGACTGTGTGGCAAAGTAGAAATTCTCACTGCTTTCCATACCAAACATCCTTGATAAACGCTTCTGCAATCTTGCATAATCATCCTCTAATGCCAGATACAAAACCGTGCCCTTCCGCACCGGATAATCCCACAAATCAAGCCCCATGCTTACATGGTAGCCGAGCTGTGCCATAAAGAAGGATTTCCCTACCTTTGGTGCGCCTACAAAAAGATAAGTACCTGCATAGATCAGTCCGTCCACAATCGGTATCTTGGGTGGATAAACAGTATCGTAAAGTTCCGTCATGGATACTGTCTCTAATCCATCAATCCTATCTCTTTTCTCTGCCGGAACTTCCGCACCGGAACCACCATTATTTGTTGCTTGCAGATTGCCCTTATCGGGCAAATCTGCTATACTTTCTTTGTTAGATTTAGATAGTGGCTGCTTCCCATCTGCGCCAACAGATGGAACCGGAGCAGCCGCTTTTTCTTTTACGCTCATTCACTCTCTCCTCTCAGTCCGTTCATGGTTTCCGTTATCAGTTGTATGGTATAAAGCAATTCATCATTTGCTTCACTGCAACTCTCCAGACGCTTCAATTCCTCATAAATATCTGCCATCTGATTCCTTAACGCCTTATACACTCTCGGATTACCCTGCACCACCACATCACGACACTGCAACCGTCTGATAATATAGTCCTGCTTGGTAAGACCGAATAATGCCACTAGGTCATCAATCAGCTTTGCTTCTTCCTCTGATACCCGAAATCCCACAAGTTTGTTTCTCCAGCGTCCTTTACTGTCTAAATTTTTCTCCATCAATCCATCTCTCCTTTTCCCATTCGTTCAATGTCCAACTTGTCTGCCATTTCCGTCTGCTTCGTCGGAAATAAATGTGCATACCGGTAAGTAATATCAATACTTTCATGTCCTACCCTTTCCGCAATCGCCAAAGCAGAAAATCCCATCTCAATCAAAAGTGAAATTGCACTGTGACGAAGATCATGGATACGGATACGCTTTACTCCTGCAGCCTTTGCCCCTCTGTCCATCTCATGGTGCAGATACGACTTGGTAATCTGGAACAGCCTTTCATCCTCACCAATCTCATACAGCATATCGATATACTCCTGCATTTCCTCACACAAAAACTTCGGCATTTTGATTGTCCGGTTACTTTTCTTGGTTTTCGGTGTGGTAATCACATCCCTGCCATTTAACCGCTGATAGGACTTATTGATGGTCAGCTCCTGACGCTCGAAATTAAAGTCCTTGGGTGTAAGGGCAAGCAACTCTCCACACCGGATTCCCGTCCAATAGAGCATTTCAAACGCATAATAGGAAACAGGCTTATCCATCATCACATCAGCAAATTTCAGATATTCCTCCTTCGTCCAGAACAGCATTTCCTTGTGTTCCTCGCTTCCCATCGATCCGGCTCTCTGCGCCGGATTGGTAGGAAGATGATAATATCTTACTGCATGATTGAAAATTGCACTGAGCTGGCTGTGAATGGTTTTAAGATAAGTCGGAGAATACACTTCCCCATTCTCTCCCTTATAGGCAAGAAGCTCATTCTGCCAGGCAATCACATCCTTCGGCTCAATCTCCGCAATCTTACGCTCCCCGAAATAAGGAAGTATCTTGGTACGGATAATATGGCTTTTGGATTCCCATGTGTTTTCCTTTACCCGTTTTTTCTTGTCGGCTTCATAAATCTCAAAGAAGCTGGCAAAAGTCATATCCAGCTTGGACTCACTTTTTAACATCACCTCCCTCTCCCATGCCTGTGCTTCTCGTTTGGTTGCAAAACCACGTTTCTGTGTCTGTTTCCGCTCGCCCTTATAATTGGTGTAGCGGTAAATGACACGCCACTTGTCTCCGTCTTTATATACAGCCATAACATCATCTCCTCTCTATTCGCTGTAACATAACTTCTTGCGGAAAAAGTTGGTATTCACTCTTCCGGTAACTGTCAAATAGCCAAGCTTCTGCATTTCCGCATTCAGCTCTCTGACAACCTTGTAGGCATAGGACTTGGAAACATTAAGCTCCTGTGCCACTTCATCCACCGTCATAAAGTTCTTACTCTCCATGTGGACTCCCCCTTTCTTTAATAGTTTGTACTTAACTTTATTTGTTTAAGTTCTTGTATTGTATACTACTAAACATTTTCCGTTAAGTCAAGTGGTTAGTAGAAAAATCTTAAACATTTTTATTTAAGTTCTTCTTGCTATCCTCATTGACACATGTTATACTCTACTTAAACATTTCTGTTTTACTTAACAGATAAATGGCAACAACATGACAGGAGGCA
>CAMEIX010000014.1 GCA_945919075.1 uncultured Lachnospiraceae bacterium | reverse complement strand
AAATATGTCCATACCTTTTTCATACAATCACACTCCTTCATCAATTCCCGATTTGATTGAGCAAATTATATCAGATATTTTTCGTACTGAATAGACCTATTTGTTTATGATGCACTTCCAGGAAATAATAGTCCATACTGCAGTTACACTAAAACAGATTGCCATACCCTTATACATATTTGCTTCTGAACTGCATCCAATAAAGGCAGAAACAAGCAGAGATATTGCAACACAGGTAAACAGCCCATAAATAATACGGAACACCTTGATAAAGTGTTGTAATATCATTGATACCGCAAAAATAGCAAGAATTCCAATGATATAAACAGACATACTCCATTCATAGCTGTATGTCAGCAGAAAAAAGAGTAGTCCCAATAATGATGAACTCAAAATATCAATTCTGCCTATAAGAAAAAGCAATCCTGACAGCATGGTTGATATCAGACCGACACCGAGTCCCAGACCAAGACCGACTGCTTCTCCAGCAACGCCAGTACTTACTGAGCTTGGTTTATCATAATAAAAAGATTCTTCATAATCACTATACATGACATTTTCCCTCCACTTTCTTATATTACTCAAATTAGTTTGATTTCACCGCAAACTGTGGAAAATCATGGTTAACCTCTGCCTGATAATATCCACTCATTGTCGTTGGGGCATTAAACAGTGTTGCCAGCAGATATTTCTTGATATTATGTACCTTAGTAGTATTTGCCTTAAAGCAGTCAATCACATATTCGATATGTGAACTGTTCAATTTCAGGAACTTACTCTTAACAACCTCTGTTGGATATCTGTTAGAGGCTATGACAATACTTTCACTTTTGCAGAGCACTGTTTCAAGAATCAAATCAAAAATCCCATCAAGCAATTCCTGTTCATATGGATAGTATTCTCTAAAAAGATCCCATTCCAGATTCTCTTTGATTAATTCTGTGTATGCTTCTACCTCGGATCCCATCCCATCATTCTCCGATAAGATAAGATTCGATTCAGTATTACTCAATTCAGTATTATTTATATTATTCTTATTAGTGTGTATTTTTTTCACTTCTAGACATGTAATTTCTTCACTTCTAGAAGTGTCATTTTTACACTTCAAGACATGTAATTTTTTCACTTCTGGAATGGTCGTTTTTTCTTCAGAAGTGTAATTTTTACATTCCTGAACATCCCGGATTACGAATTGCTTCACATAGATCATGGCCGGTTTTCCCTGCCCCTGCCTTTTCTTTTCTATCAATCCAATACCAGCTTCTGCATCTAATTCCTTCATAATGGTAATCGCTTTCTTATTACTGCAACCCAAAGCATCCATGATATCCTCTAATGAATAGTAGATATAAGCCCGGCCTTCTCCATCAAGCCACTGGTTTTTCACGGATAACGACATTCTATCCAACATCAGTCCATACAGGACCTTTGCTTCCACAGACACTTTCTTGAAATGTTCATCCGTGAATAGAAGCTTCGGTATTTTATAAAATGAATACTGATCCGCTTCCTTTCCATAGAAATAGGAAAGCGTAAGTCTGTCTTCCATTCGATACTCCTTCCTTAATGCAGAAGTGCACTTTTCACACTTCTGGATTACTCTTTCCTATTTACTCTGCCTGTTCCTTACTCCATTGTTCCAAGAGCTGAATGATTACATCTTCTCTCTGCTTTGCGGAATAATGTGGCGGAAAATACTTATCCAGTTTTTTCTCTGACAATGATACCTTTGCGGATGAAGACTTCTGTGGCAAAGCTCCATTTAATATAGAGATAACATGATACTGAGTTGTATTTGCCAGATTAGATTGATCCTTCAAAGCTGCTATCTGTACCGGTTTCAGAAAACCATTGTCCTTTATGTACTCATACACCCATTGTTGTATCTGTTTGTCAAAATAGGAAATATCGACTGCCATAGCTAAAGTAATTCTTTTCTCGTCTGCTAAATCTAATATTTCAGGAATTAGTTCAGTCAGCCTTATATATTTTGTAACCTGTCTGCCAGTCATTCCAGATTCATTACCTATTATTTCTCTTGTTTTTCTATCTTCATTGCTCAACTTGTGGAACTCAGTTCCACAAGTTAGATCAGTTCTGCATCCCTGTCTCCTCATAGCATCCATCTTCATCTTCAAAGACCATGCTCTTTCACTTGGCAGAATCTCTTCTCTCTGAATATTGGCATCCACCATTTTGATAATGGCTTCATCGTCCGTCATTTCCTTTACAATCGCTGGTATCTTCATTAATCCCACAATGCCTGCTGCATGTAATCTTCGATGCCCGGATATCATTTCATAATCACCGGTCTGATCAGGTCTCACAATCACCGGATTTAAGATACCATTCTCCCTGATGCTGTCTACCAACGTTTCCATCTTATCATCATCCAAAACCTTGAACGGATGATTTGGAAAAGAATGAATTCTTCCTATTTCTATCTCCTGGGTACCGGCAATCTCCGGCACTCCCAATAATTCATCTACTGACTGTAATTTAATCTTTCCCGCTACTCGTCCTGCCATATCTTATGCCTCCTTCAATACTTCTTTTGTTAATGCCATATATGCAAATGCCGCTTTCCCCTTTGGATCATAGGAATAAATACTGCTTCCTTCCACACTTACCTCGGATGCCCGGACTGACATCGGTATCTCTGTTGCAAACACCTTGATATTGGCTGAATAGGTATCATAAACCATCAATGAGATATCCCTGGCATAATTGGTACGATTATCAACCATAGTCAGAAGTATTCCCTCAATCTTAAGCTTTGGGTTCAGCTGCTTCTTTACTCTGCTGATTGTCTTAATCAACTGTTGTAAACCTTTCACCGGAAGATACGCCGCCTGAACCGGTATCAATACGGAATCTGCACATGCCAGAGCATTGATTGTCATCATTCCCAAAGAAGGCATACAGTCTATAATAATGAAATCATAGAACTTCCTAAGCTGATCAACCATTGTCCTCAGAATCAATTCCCTACTCATAACATTTACCAGAGATACTTCTATTGCAGATAACTCGATATTCGCCGGAATGAGATCTACTCCTTCCTTATGATGAAGAATTGTTTTATCCATATTAAGCGGTTCATCATTCACAATATTCATCATCATACTTGCCAGTGAATACTCCATATCATCCGGCTCCGGATATCCCAGACTGATTGTCATACTTCCCTGCGGATCTGCATCAATCAAAAGAACCTTCTTGCCTGACTGTGCCAGACCAATTCCTAAATTCACACACGATACCGTCTTACCCACTCCGCCTTTTTGGTTTGATACTGCAATTACTCTACACATAAACATGTCCTCCTTACTCGTTCCAGTTATTATTCATCCATATTTTCAATATTTCTAAAATCTCTCTCCGCATCTGTTCTGCTGTATAGCTTGTTGGAAAAAACCTGTGAAGTTGTTCGTTCTTAAAAACTACCCGGTCAATGTCCTTCTGCTTGATCTCGCTCAGAATATCTTCCATTGCTTCTGTCGTAAGCTTTCCTTCTGCACTGAGCTTTTTTAATCTGATTGCCTGTGATAGAGAAGGCGTACACTGTGCAAAATCCATCGCTTCTAACATTTTCTCCTGCTCCTTCTTTTTCAGATAGGAAAGCTGAACTGCCGGTGTAAATCCCATGCTGCCATCATCCACTTTTTCCAGAAGCTCAGGTATCAGGTCCGTTATCTTAATATATCTCTGGACCTGCTTCGGACTATCTCCGCCTTCCTCTCCAATGACTTCGATACTCTTTTTCCCGGAATGATGGTCAACTTGACCACATTTTCTTCTACCGGTCTTTCTTTTGATGGCTTCATATTTCATCTTGTAAGCAAATGCTTTTTCACTGGGACTGATTCTCTCTCTTTGCAAATTTGAATCCACCATAGAAACCACCGCTTCATCATCCTTCATTGACCGGATGATCACAGGCACCTTCCGGTACCCCAGCCTTTCAGCTGCATATTTCCTTCGGTGACCGGAAATGATTTCGTATACGCCTTCCGGTTTTGGCCGTACAATCAAAGGATTCAGTATTCCATATTTTTTGATACTGTCCTGAAGCTCAATCATCTGACTGTCTGCCTGCACCTTGAATGGATGATTAGTAAAGGATCTTAGTCTCTCCAGTTCAATCTCAACAATTCTTTCATCCGTATCCCGGTGCTCTGTTTTTTCTGCTACTGGCATTTTTCCTCCTTTTCCCTGAACGCACTCGCGTTACTCGCTCGTTGTCGCGGTATTCGTCAAAGTCTCAAGCAAGCTTGGACCTTGACTCATTGTTCACGCAAAAAAGCCCGCCCAGATTAGAATTGATTATTATCTAATCTGAACGGGATTCACCGTCAGGCTTGAGTTCTTCCAAGCAGAAATATTGAGCTAGTTACATATCACAGAATTACTTACTTTTACAACGCAATACACATTCTACACTATGGTTATTTCCCTGTGTTTGCATATTGAAAAGTATCTCTGTTAGCAGTTTTTCCATTTTGTTAGCAGATTTCGCATATTTTCATACTGGTCTGTTAGCAGACTGCTAACGAAAATCATGCCAAATAATACAAAATGCGGCAATGATTTCTGTCATCATTACCGCACAATTTGAGCGTCCCCTATAGGAATCGAACCTACAATAGAGCCTTAGGAGGGCCCCGTTATATCCATTTAACTAAGGGGACAATTGCCGTATTTTCAGGCTTTTCAGCCACTTTGGCATCGGCAGCCATATCTATGAATCCAATCACTTTCGTGATGAATTTCTATTGTATCTTAAATCAACATCTCAGTCAATTCCGGTTAGAATCGAACTCTGACTTATTCCCATTTCCTCTACCTCGGGATTAACCATGGTTAAACCTTAGGAGGGGGCTGTTATATCCATTTAACTAAGGAAACTTAAAATACGATAGTATTGTAACATGAAGTTGAAAAAAACACAAACTTTACTCGTAAATTTTCCGGAATAAATTTTCTTATTCCGGAAAATTAATAAAGCCCTGGAGCCAGATGGTACCCTTAAATCTCCGGCCTATCTCCGGTTCTCCGAATAAATCCTCTTTATTGATGCATACATCAAAAGTCAGTTCATTACAGTAAACAGACATGACACAGATTTTCTCTTTTGTGAGACTGTTTTCCACAATCTTGTAATCCATAATTTCACCAAGAATGGAGTACTGGTCACATTCCACACCATAGGGCATACAATAAGTATCCACCAGACTGAACACATCTTCTTTATGAATCTTTCTGGAAATGGTGGTGTACATATCCATATCTTCCAAAGTCAGGGACTCTATTGCATCTTCGTCGCCCTGTCTTGCAGCAGCAATCAGGTTATTCCTGTTTATGGATTCCTTCAAAATCTTCGCTTTCTCACGCTCATTCTTTTTAATCGGCATCATGATAGTGCCCTTTGTGGAAAGGGCAGAAAGCGTAAGCGTAGTCCCGGTCATGGGAATTTTTCCCTGACCCTGCGCTTTTACGTAGGAAATCATATTCTGAAGATAAAAAATCAGGGAAACACCCACTTTGATGTCATCACAAATTCCGGCATAGGATTCCTTTGCCGCATGACGTTCCACGGAAACGTCTTCCTGTGTAGTGATTCCTCTGCCGCGGAGATAGGGATAATAATATTCATAAATGAACTTATCATCATCCTCTTCATCAAATTCCCCACAAACAGCAATTCCCATATTTTCGGCGAAATCTCTGCAAAATTCACCCAAAAGCTGATCTTCCGATCCGATGGTATAGGAACGGCTTCCGGCATGTACTACAATACCGGCTAATAATTCCTTTAGCTGCGCTCTCGTAAACGGCTTGCTAAATCCAATTGCTCTCATGTACTTATGCAAAGATTTCACCTTCTTTCCAATAAAATTTCCAATACTTCAAAATAATTTCTAAAATATACAACATTTCCCAAAGGAAAGGATTAACCAATCTTATCTACGCCACCCATGTAAGGACGAAGTGCTTCCGGAATATTTACGGTTCCGTCTTCGTTAACATTATTTTCAAGGAATGCAATAAGTCCTCTGGGTGTTGCCAGTACGGTATTATTTAATGTATGCACAAAGTAAGTACCCTTTTCCCCTTTTGTACGGATACCGAGACGTCTTGCCTGGGCATCTCCTAAAGTAGAACAGGAACCAACTTCAAAGTACTTCTTCTGTCTGGGGCTCCACGCTTCCACATCACAGGATTTCACCTTAAGATCTGCCAGATCGCCGCTACAGCATTCCAGAGTTCTTACAGGAATATCCAGACTTCTGAAAAATTCTACGGTGTAGGACCACATTTTATTATACCAGTCCATAGATTCTTCCGGTTTGCACAATACTACCATTTCCTGTTTTTCAAACTGATGAACACGATAAACGCCTCTCTCCTCGATACCATGGGAACCTACTTCTTTTCTGAAGCAGGGAGAATAAGAGGTCATGGTAATAGGAAGACTTGCTTCATTCACAATCTGCCCTTTGAACTTACCAATCATGGAATGCTCGGAAGTACCGATTAAGAACAAATCTTCTCCTTCAATCTTGTACATCATGGCTTCCATTTCCGCAAAACTCATTACACCGTTTACCACACTGCTCCGAATCATAAAAGGAGGAATGCAGTACGTAAATCCCTTATTGATCATGAAATCTCTTGCATAACTGATCATGGCGGAATGAATTCTTGCGGCATCTCCCATCAGGTAATAAAAACCATTGCCACTGGTTCTTCCGGCACTGTCTTTGTCAAGGCCATTGATTCTTTCCAAAATGTCTGCATGATAAGGAACTTCAAAATCCGGAACCCTGGGTTCTCCGTATCTGGTGATTTCCTTATTTTCACTGTCATCCTTACCAATGGGAACGGAAGGGTCAATAATGTTAGGAATCTTCATCATGATATTTGTAATTTTTTCCTGAAATTCCGGTTCCTTGGCTTCCAGTTCAGCAAGTCTCTTAGACTGTGCAGCAACCTCTGCCTTTTTTGCTTCCGCTTCTTCCTTTTTACCCTGCGCCATCAAACCGCCGATTTCCTTGGAAATCTTATTCTTGTTTGCACGTAAATCATCGGCTTCCTGTTTCACTTTTCTGCTCTCTGCATCAAGTGCAATTACTTCATCCACAAGAGGAAGTTTTTCGTCCTGAAATTTCTTTTTAATGTTTTCTTTTACTACATCCGGGTTTTCTCTTAAAAATTTAATGTCTAACATATGTAGACGCCTCCTTAAAATTAATCAATTGCTTTTTCAATAAAAATATGTCTCTTTTTCAAAAGATCATAAACCGTTCCGTCCGTTATTGTTTCTCCGGTTTTGTCTTCCATAAGACGAAGCACCGGTCTTTCGGGAAATCCATTGTTTTGTCTTAAAACCACACAGATTTCACCCTCATTGGTAAGAACCCTGGTACCCGCAGGATAAACTGCAACAAACTGCAGAAATACATCCACGATATCCGCATCAAACTTAACATTCTTATAAATCTTCATGTATTCGATTGCTTCATACACCTTCATTTTTTCACAACCGATTCCACAAACCAGTTCATCAAAGGTATCACAGACTGCTACAATCTGAACCGGCCTGGAAATTTGCGATGCATGAAGAGGGTATCCGGTTTTATCCAATCGCTCATGATGATACAGAATAATTGACTTCGCAATATTACCAATCCAGTTTTCTTCCCGAAGAGCTGCATAACCATATACCGTATGTTTTTTGTATTCAATCAAATCTGCATCCGAAAGTTTTGCCACATCCTGGTTATTGTATTCCATATTGAGATAGCGAAGACCAATATCATGAAGTAAAGAACCGACACTAATGTCATGTATTTCTTCCTTTGACAATCCCATTTTCAATCCGACTAAAACTGCTAATGAACAAATATTTAGGGAATGCTCATAAATATCCGTACTTCTGTTACGAATATCATACACCTTGTCCATAACATCTTCTTCTTGGATGATGGAAGAAATCACATTATCTGCCTCTTCACTCAGTTGAACCAGTTCCTCATTATGCCGGTAAGTATGATGTTCTATGATTTCCTTTACTTTTCCCTTGAAATACTGCTCAGCTTCAAATTTCAATACAAAAATCTGCTCATCATACTCTTTATCTTTGATATAGACATTTGTAATTTCTAATTCTTTTAGTTTTTCAATATATTCCGGCTTTAATACAGTATTGGAAGGAAGAATCATAACAAAATCGCTTGTCAAAACATCCTGACCTAAGATTTCTTCCCCAACCAGATCCTTGACTGCTACATAACGCATGCTTATTCTCCCATGGCCATATTAAGTGCCACCTGTTCCTCTTCACCCAATGCGATTGCACATTCACCGTTTTTAATTTCTTTTGTATAGGTATAACAACCATCCGTACTATGAACTGAGTTTATAATAAAACCATCGTTGTTCTCATCCAAAAGGGCAAGGGAAAAGCTGAGTTTTCCGCCCATCTGCTTAAATGCATCATATTTTACAATGCCAATCTTTTGGAAAGCATACTTAAACTTCTTATACAGAATTTTAATATCTTTTTTGTTCTTCTCAACATTTACCTTGATGAACTTGTTATCTTCATACAGGCTGGCAATATCTTTCTCTAAACTCTTACCATCTTTTCCGGTAGTAAATTTATCCAATCTGGATTTTAATTCATTTGTCCTTTTAATCTGAGTAATAACTACAATCACTAAAATCAGAATAAGAACTGCCATCCCAATAAAAAGATATCCAATGTCCAGGTTTCCTAATCCCATACTTTGCAGTATTTTACTGTTAGTCATAGTTTACCTGCCTTTCCTTTTATTTTCCGGTAAGTAAATCATAAAGTCTGTCTAAATCCTCATGACTATAAAATTCAATTTCCAATTTTCCTGCACCGGCACCCTTTGAAGTAATAGCGACCTTTGTACTGAGAACCTCCTGAAGCTTACTTTCCATATCCTGATAGATAACTTTAAGTGCTTCATCATCCAGCTTTTTCTTCTTAGTCTTCGGTTTCTGGAAACTCTTTACAATTTTCTCGACATCACGAACACTTAATTTCTCATCAAAGATTCTCTGTGCCAGATTATACTGTTCTTCCGGATTCTCCACAGCAAGAAGTGCTCTGGCATGTCCGGTTGTAAGCATTTCGTCAATTACCATCTGCTGCACTTCATCTGATAATTTCAACAGACGCATGGAATTGGTTACGGCAGTTCTGCTCTTGGAAACACGTTCTGCAACTTCATCCTGTTTCAAATTAAATTCCGTAAGTAAACGCTTATATGCCTGGGCTTCTTCAATAGGATTTAAGTTTTCACGCTGAATATTTTCAATTAATGAAATCTCCACGATTTCCTGTTCACTATAATTTTTAATAATTACAGGAACTTCTTTCAAACCGGCCATTCTTGCAGCACGCCATCTACGTTCACCGGCGATAATTTCATAATGATCTTTTCGATCCTGGACAACAATGGGCTGGATAATACCAAATGTTTTAATTGAATCTGCTAATTCAAGCAATGCATCCTCATCAAAATTCTTTCTGGGCTGCTCTTTGTTAGGTTCAATCTTTGTAATTTTTACTAATGTTTCTACTTCTCCGGATTCTGCAGATGTTGTTTTTATATCTTCCGTCTTTGAAGGAGGAATAATAGAATCAATTCCTAAACCCTTACCTAAACCTTTCCCTAATCCTCTCGGTTTTGTTGCCATGGTTTTCTCCTTTTTATGTATTATTTGTTATGTTTGATTACTTCGGTTGCAAGGTTCATATAACTTTCAGCACCTGCAGATTTTGGATCGTACATGTGAATAGGCATTCCATAACTGGGAGCCTCTGCAAGTCTGATATTTCTTGGAATAATTGTATTATAGATATTCTGATTCAAATTACTCTTAACATTTTCAACAACCTGCATGGAAAGGTTTGTCCTTGCATCAAACATAGTAAATACAACGCCTTCCATATCCAGCTTTGGATTCAGACGTTCCTTTACTAAATTGACAGTGTGGATCAATTGGCTTAATCCTTCCAATGCATAATACTCACATTGAATAGGAACCAGTACACTGTCCGCTGTTGTTAATGCATTGATTGTAAGTGTATTCAATGAAGGAGGGCAATCAATATTGATGAAATCATACTGATTTTTAATCCAATCCACTTCTTCCTTTAAGATATATTCCTTTTTATCCACACCAATCAGTTCGATTTCTGCTGCTGCAAGATTAACATTTGCGGGAATTATTGATAAATTAGGAATAACATCTTTTAAGATACTGTCTTGTATGGAACAATCTCCTAACATTAGTTCATAGAGAGTACATTCTAATTCATTCTTATCAATACCGAAACCACTGGTTGTATTACCCTGAGGATCGGTATCTATAACTAATACCTTTTTCCCTTTTGCAGCGAGGGAAGCAGATAAGTTAATAGATGTAGTGGTTTTTCCAACTCCACCTTTCTGGTTTGCAATTGCAATAACTTTACCCATAATATCTTCCTTTCATTAAACGAGACAAAGTATGTTTCCCTTTGTCCGTTGTCTATTATATCATCTATTTCACCCTTTATCTATAATAAATAAATAAAAAAATTGAAAATCCTTTAAAACACTTAAATTTTATATTTCACAGTTCTATTTTAAAAATGTTTCACGCAATTAATCACAATATATAGAATTTCAATGTTTCACGTGAAACATTATCTTGTGTTTTTTAAATTCTAAGACACAATGTTTCACGTGAAACACTATAAATATAACAAAAAACGTATTAATTTTATAAAAAATATTGCATTTTTAGGGAAAATCATAGATATAGGATATATTTTAATTATATTAGATTATTCAGATACAACATATAGATTAGTAATCAGAGCCAAGTAAATCATAAAAAGAAATCTTTATATTAATCTTTTTCATTTAAAATAATTTACTTAGCTCCGGATTTTATACTTCTAATATATTTCTACCAAGTCATTTTTAATAGCAAATACTGCTGCCTGTGTACGGTCTTCAACATCTATCTTTTTGAATAAACTGGATAAATGATTTTTTACAGTTCTTTCACTAATATTTAAAGCTGATGCCAAATCCTTATTGGATTGACCATGTGAAACTAATTTCAATATTTCCAGTTCTCTGTTTGTCAATGATTTTATTTTTTCCTTATCAATATCTCTCTTAAGCAATTTTGAATTAAGTATAGGAACTAATTCTTTCTGAATAAAAACTTCACCCTTCATTACAGTATAAATAGCCTGTTTAATTTCACTTGAGCAGGAATCTTTTAAGATATATCCATTTACACCTAAGTCCATTGCTTTTAACATATATTCAGCCTCATTATGAACCGTTAAAATAATGACTTTCTGATTTAGTCCCCTGTCACGTATATTTTCAAGAACTTCGATACCATTCTTTTTAGGCATATTAATATCCAATAGAAGAACATCAGGATTATAACGTACCACTTTTTCAATACATTCTTCACCATTTGCTGCTTCTTCTATTACAGAAATATCGCCATCAAATTCTAAAAGTTGTTTTAATCCTTCCCGGATTAATGCATGATCGTCTGAAATAATGATTCTGATTTGATTATCTGCCATTTTCTATCCTCACTAATTAAAACTTAAAAATAGCTGATACTTCCGTACCTTTATCACCGGTATCTATTTTGAATGTTCCACCAATTAATTTAATGCGTTCTTCTAAAATATGGATTCCAAAATGTGCGTTTTTATAATCCATTTCATTCATCTGAAAACCCTAGCCATCATCCTTTACGGATACATAGCATTTATGATACTCCTTTTTCAAGAAAATTGTAATATTGGAACCGTTAGAATGAATGACTGCATTATAAGCAGCTTCCTGTATAAAATTGAAAATAGTATTTGCAATGGTATCATCGGAAATACTGATATCTTCAATACTTGTAATAAAATTAATATTAGGATTTATCTTTTCATATTTTTCCACTAATTTATCTATGGACTCTTTAATCCCATAAATATTAATATTAATAGGATTCAGATTAAAGATTACATCCCTGATATCATCTATGGTCTCTTTTAACTGTTTTGATAGTGTGGCAAGTTCTAACTTTGCGCGAACAGTATCTTTATCAATATATTTACTTACAATTTCTGTTTTATGATATAAAAAAGTTAAATTCTGTAGGGATAAGTCATGAAGATTATTGGCAATACGCACTCGTTCTTTTTCCTGAATTGTATAGATAAATTGAGCAGAATTCGTCTCTTCCTTTTTTTCACGTAAAACACTTTCGAGACCAAGAATATAAGAATTAATTTTTTCGAGTCTGCTGTGAAGATATTTATTATTATTCTCCATTCTTTCGATCAGTTCTTTTCTATGATCGATTTCAGTCTTTTGCGTCCTCAATATATTACGGGGTGAGAATACCTTAAAATCATCCGGTTCAGAATCATACATTTTATCCAAATATTTTTCTGCTTCCGTAATGGATAATTCATTTTCATGAATTTCTTTTTCCAAAGATTCTGCTTCATCCAAAAAACTGTGATAAATTTCAAAAAGGGATTCTCTGTTTTCTTTTGTCATAAATAACTCCTGATATTCTAACGGAGGGGTTCTTTTGATGGTAACCCCGCTTTTCTTGGATACTTATTGGGACATATAGATTTCTTATCTATAATAAACAGATTACGATAAATATCAGAATTAGGCAAGTATAATTCTATTTGTCTATTAACTTTTCCTCCTAATATAGTAATTGCTTTTTTAGCTTCTTCCGCCTCTTCCACAATTTTTTCGGATTTATAAGAAATAAATTCTCCTCCAACCTTTACAAAAGGAAGACAATATTCTGACAGTGTTGTCATATTTGCAACTGCACGGGATACACAGATATCAAATTTTTCACGCAGTTTACCGGGCTTTGCAAAATCTTCCGCACGCCCATGAATTGTCTCAATATTTTCGAGTCCCAATTTTTCGATAACTGCATTTAAAAAACCGATTCTCTTATTTAAAGAATCCAAAAGTGTAATTTTCAAATTTGGAAAAGCAATTTTAAGTGGTAATCCCGGAAATCCGGCACCGGTACCTATATCTATAAGAGATAGATTTTTTGTAAGATCCACAGCTTTTATAAGTGTTAAACTGTCCACAAAATGTTTTTTCAGAACTTCTTCATATTCTGTAATTGCAGTCAGATTCATGAACTCATTCCACTCTACAAGCATTTCATAATAAGTAAGAAACTGTTGTATCTGATTATCAGTAAGACTTATATTTAATTGCTCCAAATCCTTTACAAATTGATCTGTATGATACATTTTAATCTCCTATTGATATTTTTGTTGTTCCAGATATACTACCAAAACAGATATGTCAGCAGGAGTAACACCGGAAATACGGGAAGCCTGTCCTACCGAAACCGGTTTAAATGTTTTGAGCTTCTGTCTCGCTTCTAAACGTAAACTTAAAACAGCATCATAATCAATATCTTCCGGAATTAATTTTTTTTCCATCTTTTTATATTGTTCTACCTGACGCATCTGACGCTCGATATAACCTTCGTATTTCAATTCAATTTCTACCTGGTCGGTTACATCTTTTGGAAGTTTCGGTCTTTCTTTATCAATTTCAGACAACACATCATAATTTAATTCCTGTCTGCACATTAAATCAGCGAGACTGGCCGCAGTCTTTAATGTATTACTTCCGTGTGCCTGTAAGAATTTCTGAATCGGAGCAGAACCGCCTACTTTTGTTTCTTTCAATCGCAGGATTTCCTTTTCAATAGATTCTTTTTTTACAACAAATTTATCATAATCTTCTTGTGAAACCAGACCAACCTCATATCCAATTTTTCTTAAACGGATATCTGCATTATCCTGACGAAGAAGCAAACGATATTCTGCTCTGGAAGTCATCATACGATAAGGTTCCCTGTTATCCTTTGTTACCAGGTCATCAATTAAAACCCCGATATAAGCCTGGGACCTATCCAGTACAAGCTGTTCTTTTCCAAGTAAAGAAAGAGCACAGTTAATTCCGGCAATCAGACCCTGCGCTGCTGCTTCTTCATATCCGCTGCTGCCGTTAAATTGTCCTCCCGCAAAAAGACCATTGATATTCTTAAACTCAAGAGTGGGATATAAATCTCTTGCATTGATACAATCATACTCAATTGCATACGCATTCCGGACAATTTTACAATTTTCCAGACCGGGCACTGTCCGGTACATTTGAAGTTGTACATCTTCCGGAAGTGAAGATGACATACCGCCTACATACATTTCATTTGTATGAATTCCTTCCGGTTCAATAAATACCTGATGTCTGTCCTTCTCTGCAAATTTTACTACCTTATCTTCTATAGAAGGACAATATCTCGGTCCGGTACCTTCAATAATTCCGGCATAGATGGGAGATCTGTCTAAATTAGCACGAATTATTTCATGAGTTTTTTCATTCGTATAAGTTAAATAACAGGATACCTGTTCTTTCTGAATGGAATCCGGATCAGTAGAAAAAGAAAAGGGTACAATTCTTTCATCTCCAAACTGTTCTTCCATTTTGGAAAAATCAATACTGTTTCGATCCATACGGGCAGGAGTACCTGTTTTGAACCTTCTAAGTTCAATACCCATTTCTTTTAAGGAATCCTGAAGATGATTTGCTGCCTGAAGACCGTTTGGTCCGGTATAAGTAATAGATTCACCGCATAAACATCTTGCTCTTAAATAAGTACCGGTGCACAAAATAACACCACGACATTCATAAATCGCACCGGTAAATGTTTTTACACCCTTTACTGTTTTCTTCTCCCCATCTTCCCAAAGAATTTCACAAACTTCTGCCTGTTTAATTGTGAGATTTTCCTGATTTTCCAAAACCTTACGCATAGCACGGGAATAATCCGCTTTATCAGCCTGAGCGCGTAAAGAATGAACAGCAGGACCTTTTGATACATTCAACATTTTGGACTGGATAAATGTTTTATCGATGTTTTTTCCCATTTCACCGCCCAATGCATCAATTTCCCGAACCAGATGTCCCTTCGATGATCCTCCGATATTCGGATTACAGGGCATGAGTGCAATACTATCCACACTTACTGTAAAAATAACCGTTTTTAATCCAAGTCTTGCGCATGCCAGTGCAGCTTCACATCCTGCATGACCTGCACCGACTACACACACATCAACTTTATCCATAATAAAATCTTTTTTATCCTGAGACATAGTCGTACCTCTCCTCAAATTACTACTTACCCATACAAAACTTAGAAAAGATTTCATCCATCAGATCATCGGATACTTCTTCTCCTATAATATTTCCCAGGGATGTATATGCGTTCATCAAATCAATCGAATAAAAATCCTCCGGCATATTATTCTCCAGACTTTTTTTGACTTCCAATAATGATTCTTTCGTATTTTCCAATAATTCTTTATGGCGGATATTGGTAATAAAAACTTCGTTATCAAGGGAAATCTCACCCTTAAAAAACATCTCTTTTACAGCTTTTTCAAACTCTTCCAGTCCGTTTTCCTCTTTCGTGGAAGTTTTGATAATCGTAAGAGGTTCCTGTTTATATATGGCATATTCGCAAAAACTTTCCTCACCGGATTCTGCTCCTTTTTGCAGGTTTTCGAAGAAATAACCGTATATTTCTTCTTCGCTTACCACAGCTTCCAAATCCGATTTATTTAATAAAACCATGGACTTCTTTTTACCAATTAATTTCATGATTTCTCTGTCGTTTTCATCTAAAGGAACAGAACTGTCTACCACATAAATAATTAAATCTGCATCATTTGCAAATTTCTTTGCTTTTTCCACGCCTATTTTTTCGACCTTATCTTCTGTAGAACGGATACCTGCAGTATCAATTAAATTTAAGGTAATACCATTAAGATTAATCTGCTCTTCCAGAATATCTCTTGTAGTTCCCGCAATATCCGTTACAATGGCCTTTTCTTCTCCTGCCAGCCTATTTAAAAAAGATGATTTTCCGGCGTTTGGTTTTCCAACAATAACGGTATTTATGCCTTCTTTTAAAATTTTACCATTATCCGCGGATAATAGCAGTTTATTTATTTCTAAAAGCATCTCTTCAATAATTTTGCTTAACCGCCTGGGATAGTCATCCAAACTGATATGCTCCGGATCATCTAAAGCCGATTCTATAAATGCAATTTCATAAATGATTTTAGCACGTAAATCTTTAATTTTTTCGGAAACAGATCCTTTTAATTGTTTCAAAGAAGATTTTAATGAAACTTCATTTTTAGCATGAATCAAATCCATAACCGCTTCTGCTTCTGAAAGATCCATTCTTCCATTTAAAAAAGCTCTCTTTGTAAATTCCCCGGGTTCTGCCATTCTGGCACCGTTTTTTAGAACGGTTTCCAGAATTTTTCTCATCATAAGAATACCGCCGTGACAGTTTATTTCTACCGTGTCTTCCGCAGTATAGCTTTTCGGAGCCCTCATAACACTTACCATAACTTCATCTATGACACTATTGTCATTATCTACAATAAATCCATAATGAATGGTATGGCTCTTCATATCTGATAAATGCTTTTTTCCTGTTTTTGAACGATATATCTTATCCGCTACCTCAACCGCTTTTGTTCCGCTGATACGGATAATTCCGATTCCGGAATCTGACAATGCTGTCGCAATTGCTGCTATAGTATCTGTTTTCATACACAATTCCTTTATATAAATATGTCCTGTACCTATTTGGTACAGGACAATTTACTACTTCTTCAAAGAAACTACTACTCTTCTGAAAGGTTCTTCTCCTTCACTGTGAGTGGTAACATATTTATCATTCTGAAGTGCTGAATGAATAATACGTCTTTCGTAAGGATTCATAGGCTCTAAAGAAACAGGTCTCTTTGTTCTTTTTACCTTATATGCAATATTCTTTGCAAGATTTTCAAGAGTTTCTTTTCTTCTTTGTCTGTAATTTTCGGTATCCACTTTTACACGGATATAATCTTCCATGTTCTTATTAATAACAAGGGATAAGAGATACTGGATGGAATCCAAGGTCTGTCCTCTCTTACCAATGAGAACACCCATATCATCTCCGCTTAAATCAACATCCATATTCTTCTCAGCTTCATCATATTTCACATCTACTACAACTGCCATATCCATTGCATTAAATACTTCTTTTAAGAAATTCTTTGCAACTTCACAAATATCTTCCTTTACGGTTTCAGGAGTTTCTTCTTTCACTTTTGCCTTAATAACAGCGGGTTTTGAACCGATTCCTAAAAATCCGGAAGATCCTTCTTCCACAACTTCATAATCCAATTTATCACTTGTTACCATATATTCCTGACATGCAGCAGTTATTGCGTCATCAACAGTTTTTGCGGAAAACTCTTTATATTCCATTTTAATGCCTCCTAATTTTTATTATTTCTTTCGTTATAATCTTTTACTAAATTTGCTCTTGCCATCAGACTGCCGGGTTTTGCATTACTTGGAGTCGTTTTTGTAGTAGCCTCTTTTTCATTATCAACAGGTTTATTCACATAATTTCTGTTTGTAGTGTTGATATTCTTGGTATTCATATTTGCATACTGTGCATACTTAGCCTGATTTTCTTTTAACTTTTCTATTTTCTTTGAGGATTTCTCTGAATTCTTTGCAATTAATTCATTTAAATCCATTTTATCAATCTTCTTATTGATTATTACCTGCTGAACACTTCTTACAACAGAACCTATAATCCAGTAAAGACCAAGACCTGCAGGGAAAGAATAACAGAAAAATGCGGACATCAAAGGCATTATCATATTCATGGTCTTCATGGAAGAAGCCATGGTATCCTGCATTTCGCTTCCACTCTTATTTTCTTCCGGTTTCGGCATAAGAAGAACATTAATCCACTGGGTTACTGCAGATAAAACCGGAATGGAAATAGCAATAATCAACATTAATACTGTAATGGTTCCTGCTGCATTGTTATTAAAAAATGCACTTACTACGGAAGAAGGAGAATTTGCAAGACTGAATCCTTTTACAAGGAAACTGTTGTATCTTTCGATATCTGCAATACCTTCTGTAATTCCATGCTGTTCTGCAAAAGCGGCAACATCAGAAAAATCCACTCTGTTAAGAGCATCAATCAAAGTAACATCATCTACATTGGCAATATCTTTTACATAGGTAGAAAGTTTCGGTACTTCATTGTAAAGATTTTCCATCAGATTACTTGAACGGATGGAACTAACCAGTGCATTGAAAGCTTCGCCTAATTTATTTACATAATGAGGCATTCTGTTGATAACAGAATAAAGAGAAAATAAAATAGGCATTTGAATGAGCAACTGCAAACAGCTACCGGAAGGAGATACTCCATATTTCGCATAAACCGCCTGAACTTCCGTATTCATCTGCATCTGGGAATCTGTATCCTTACGATTCTTATATTTATTCTGAATCGCCTGAATTTCAGGATTCATTTTTGCAGATAACTTAGAGAATTTCTGCTGCTTAATGGTAAGCGGCATCATAAGTAAATAAACTAAAATAGTAAAAAGTATAATAGCAAGTCCAATATTAGGAATTCCTATTAAATTAAGCAATTCAAAAATTGCATTCATAATAATTCCAAGTATCCAGGCTACCTGCTTAAATACCGGAAAACTATCACAACTAAGTAAAATACTTGTCATCTTTTTCCTTTCTACAAATAAAATTAAGGAACAGGATCATATCCTCCCTTTGAAAAAGGATTGCATCTGAGAATCCTCCAGGCACAAAGAGCTCCTCCTTTTAAAGCACCATATTTTTCAATGGCTTCCAATCCATATTGGGAGCATGTCGGACAATAAGGACATTTGGTGTGCTTTAGGGGAGAAATATATTTCCTGTAAAATTTTATTAAGCCAATCATTATTTTTTTCATAGATAGATTTTAATTACCTGATGTAATTTTGACAAATGAAGCAGCGCACTTTCAATTTCATAAAATCCAACCTCTGCTGCTTCTTTTCTTGCGACGATTACCATATCCAAACCACTATTGAATATGTTTTCATGTAATCTGTAACTTTCTCTCACTAATCTGGTAACACGATGTCTTACAATACTGTTACCTACTTTTTTACTCACACTGATTCCGATTCTGTTAATACCAAGGCCATTTTCCTTTACATACATTACAAGGTATTTGTTCGCACGGGATCTTCCGTTTTTATATACAAACAGAAACTGGTGATTTTTCTTTAATGATTCCGAAAACTGCATAATTACCTCTTTCTAACCAATAATTGGTTTATAAGAGAAAAAAAGGTCACATCACTGTGACCTATGCGGATATTTTATGTCTACCTTTTGCACGTCTTGCTGCTAAAACTTTTCTTCCGCCGGGAGTACTCATTCTGGATCTGAATCCATGAACCTTTGCTCTTGATCTTTTCTTAGGCTGGAATGTCATTTTCATGCTTCTACACCTCCTCTTATCTGACCTTATATATAAAGGCATTCTTATAGTCATATTATTGGAAAATAGCATATTGATTGTAATGTAAATCATCCGCAATGTCAAGCAAAATAAGGCTTTTTTTACAATAAAAAAATTTTTTGAGAGTTATCCACATAAAATTTTTAAATTATCCATTTACATAATATAATCCACAATTTGTGTATAAAATGTGGATAACTATATATTTATTTGTGATTTTTATGTTTATAAATCCACAATTTTACTCAAATTTTATATAAAATACATATTTTATGATTTATCCACAATTTTTTTAATTATCAACATTATTATAATTAAAAACTCAAAATATGTTAACTTGTAAACAAAGTTATCAACAAATTGTGGATAATTTTCTGTCCATTTTTCATTTGAATAATTTCAATATATATATTATTATGGTAAATAAGGGAACTTTGCGGAAAGGTTTAGGTATTAACAATGGATATAATCAAAGAAAGATGGAATGAAATAATTGAAACCGTGAGAAAGGAATATGGTCTTACCGATATTTCTTTTAAAACATGGATTCAGCCACTGAATGAATACTGTGTCAAGGATGATATTGTATACATTCTTATTCCGAATGAAAAAGCAAATGTGGCAGATTATATTTCTTCAAAATATAAGGAGTTTTTTCAGGTAACCATTTCCGAATTGTTCGAACATGATTATTCGGTATCTTTTATTACGGAAAAAGAAACCGTTACTTTAAAGTCCGGTGAAGAAATACCCGCTGTTAAACCGGCTTTCAATATTAATTACGAAGCAGCTAATTTAAATCCGAAATATAATTTTGATACTTTTGTAGTAGGCAGTAACAATAAATTTGCCCATTCTGCATCCCTTGCGGTGGCAGAAACACCCGGAAAGGTTTATAATCCTCTCTATATTTACGGAGGAGCAGGTCTTGGAAAGACCCACCTTATGCATTCCATCGGTCATTACATTTTACAGCAGAATAATGATTTTAAGGTTTTGTATGTTACTTCCGAGGAATTTACCAATGAAGTAATTGATTCCATCCGAAGCGGTAATGCTCAGGCTATGACGAAACTTCGTGATAAATACAGGACTGTAGATGTACTCATGGTAGATGATGTACAATTCATTATTGGTAAAGACAGTACCCAGGAAGAGTTTTTCCATACCTTCAACGTACTTCATTCTGCAGGCAAACAGATTATTATTTCCTCAGATAAACCTCCGAAAGAAATGGAAACATTGGACGAAAGATTCCGTTCCCGTTTTGAAATGGGTCTTATTGCAGATATTCAGTCCCCGGATTACGAAACCAGGATGGCTATCTTACTTAAAAAAGCGGAAACCTGCGATATTAAGATTGACGAAGAAATTATTACTTATATTGCAAATAATATCAAATCCAATATCCGGGAGCTGGAAGGAGCCTTTAATAAGATTATTGCCTTTTCCAAGTTAAATAAGGTAAATCCTTCTCTTGCACTTGCAGAGGAAGCCCTGAAAGATATTATTTCCCCGGACAAGCCAAAGGAAATTACAGCTACCCTTATTATTAATGTAGTATCTGAACATTTTGGAATTAAGCCCGAGGATATTATTTCCAAAAAGAGAAATGAAGAATTTGCTTTGCCAAGGCAGATTGTTATGTACCTTTGCAGGCAATTGACGGATCTTTCTTTGGATAACATAGGTAAATTCCTTGGAAAAAAAGATCACACTACCGTTATGCACGGTGTGGATAAAATTGCGGATAAGTTGAAAACAGACGAAGAACTCAAAAATAAAGTAGATATAATAAAGAAGAAACTCATTCCCTCTTAAAAAAAGGATGTGGAAAACCTTAAAGTTATCCATAATGTTTTTTCAAGTTTTCCACCATATATTACTATCATTTTTGTTAGAAAAATGCTATAATATATTAGGTTTTACACTTATCAACAGTTATTAATACTAATTCTTCTAAATAATTATTTATTTATATATTTACGCGCAGGATAAAATCTTAATTTTCACATGAAGGGAGTTATACACAATGAAGCTTATTTGTCCTAAATCTAATCTTGTAAACGGTGTTCAGACTGTTTCAAAAGCGGTACCCAATAAAACCACCATGTCCATTCTGGAGTGTATTTTAATTGATGCAAATAATGGTATTATTAAACTTACCGCAAATGATATGGAACTTGGAATTGAAACAGTTATCGAAGGTGAAATTGTAGAAAAGGGTATGATTGCACTGGATGCTAAGATTTTCCTTGATATTGTAAGAAAGCTTCCTGACAGTGATATTACCATTGAAACAGATGCTAATCTGAAAACTACCATTACCTGTGAAAAATCTAAATTTAACATTATAGGAAAATCAGGAGAAGACTTTTCCTATCTTCCCAACATTGAGAGAAACGACAGTGTGATTGTTTCCCAGTTTACATTGAAAGAAGTTGTTCGACAGACCATTTTCTCCATTGCCGATAATGACAATAATAAACTTATGACAGGTGAACTTTTTGATATTAATGGTTCCACTCTTAAAGTGGTTTCTTTGGACGGACATCGTATTTCCATCAGAAAGATTGAATTAAAGGATTCTTATGAGCCTAAGAAGGTAGTGGTTCCCGGAAAGACCTTAAATGAAATCAGTAAGATTTTACCCGGTGATGCAGACAAAGATGTGAATATTTTCTTTACCCAGAAACACATTTTATTTGAGTTTGATAATACCGTTGTTGTTTCCCGACTGATTGAAGGGGAATATTTTAAGATTGAGCAGATGCTTTCCAGTGACTATGAGACAAAGGTTAAAATCAACAAGAAGGAATTTTTAAGCTGTATTGACAGAGCAACCCTTCTTGTAAAAGAAGGTGATAAGAAACCAATTATCATAAATATTACCGATGATTCCATGGAACTTAAAATTAATTCCATTGTCGGAAGTATGAATGAAGACATTGATATTGAAAAAAGCGGTAAGGATATTATGATCGGATTTAATCCTAAATTCTTAATAGACGCGCTTCGCGTTATTGATGATGAAGAAATTGAAATTTATCTGGTAAATCCGAAGGCTCCCTGCTTTATTAAGAATGCGGAAGAAAGTTATATTTATCTGATTCTTCCTGTTAATTTTACAACCGTAAGCTAAGAATTGTGATAATTTTTCAAATAAAACTTATCATGTAGCGTCGACCCTTTGCCGAAGGCAAATTTAAATGGGCCGATGTTCCTTTTAAGGAAAGGCAAATTATGGAAACTCTTACTATAAGAGATGAATTTATTAAATTAGGACAGGCACTTAAGGCTGCCGGTTTGTGTGAATCAGGCGTTGATGCCAAATTTACAATCCAGGACGGGCTTGTTAAAGTAGATGGTGAAGTGGAAGAACGCCGTGGCAGAAAATTATACGATGGAAGTATTGTGGAATTTGAAGGTCATAAAATAAAGATATGTAAAGGGTAAATTCCGTGATTATCAAAAGACTGGAACTGGCCGATTACAGAAATTATGAATACCTTACCATGGAATTTGACAAAGGAACCAATATTTTATATGGGGACAATGCCCAGGGTAAGACAAATATTCTGGAAGCAATTTATGTAGCGGCCACTACAAAATCTCACAAAAGCAGTAAAGACAAAGAAATTGTAAATTTTAATAAAGAGGAAGCACATATCCGTACTTATGTGGAAAGAGATGGGATTGAATCCAGAGTGGATATGCATCTTCGAAAAAGTAAAACCAAGGGAATTGCCATTGATGGAAATAAAATCAAAAAGGCGGCAGATTTGCTTGGGCTTTGTAATGTTGTATTTTTTTCTCCCGAGGATTTAAGTATTATTAAAAATGGTCCGGCGGAAAGAAGAAAATTTGTGGACATGGAGCTTTGTCAGTTAGACAATTTTTATCTTTATAATTTGAATCACTACAACAAAATCGTGAATCAGAGAAATAAATTGTTAAAAGATATATCTTTTCAGCCTGAACTAAGGGAAACATTAAATATATGGGATTCCCAGCTTGTTTCTTTCGGAAGTAAAATCATTGAAAGAAGAGAATTATTTATTAAACAATTAAATGAAATCATATTTGATATTCATAAAAAGTTGTCCGGCGGCAAAGAAGAAATCATGATAGATTATGAGCCGGATGTAAAGATTGAAGATTTTGAAAGAGAACTTTTTCATAATCAGGATCGGGATATTAAGTTAAAGCAGACTACGGTAGGCCCCCACAGGGATGATTTTTCTTTCCTGAATAAAGGGATTGACATCAGAAAATACGGTTCCCAGGGCCAGCAGAGGACTGCTGCTTTATCTTTGAAACTTTCAGAAATTGAATTAGTAAAAAAAATAACGAAAGACACTCCGATTCTTTTATTGGATGATGTTTTATCAGAACTTGACAGTAACAGACAGAATTATCTTTTAAACAGTATCGGTGATATACAGACTATAATAACCTGTACCGGTTTGGAAGAGTTTGTAAATAACAGATTTGAAGTAAATAAGATTTTTAAGGTTGTAAATGGTGTTGTGACTTCAGAAAATTGATATTTTCGAAAGTCGCGGCCGCTTGCGCGGCGGAATGGAGGATAAATGAGCGAAGAATCATTAAACAATACTACGGTAGAAAACAATTATGGCGCGGACCAGATTCAGATTCTGGAAGGTCTGGAGGCTGTAAGAAAAAGACCAGGTATGTATATTGGTTCCACTTCTTCAAGAGGTTTACATCATCTTGTTTATGAAATTGTAGACAATGCGGTTGATGAAGCTCTTGCAGGTTATTGTGATACCATAGATGTAACCATCAATCCCGATAATTCTGTTACGGTTATTGATAATGGGCGTGGTATTCCTGTAGGAATCAACCATAAAGCAGGAATTGCAGCAGTTGAGGTAGTATTTACTATTTTGCATGCCGGCGGTAAATTCGGCGGTGGAGGATATAAGGTTTCCGGCGGTCTTCACGGTGTAGGTGCTTCCGTTGTTAATGCTCTTTCTGACTGGCTCGAAGTAGAAATATGCCAGGATGGAAAGGTATATAAGCAGCGTTATGAAAGAGGAAATGCCTGCTATTCTTTGAAAGAAATAGGAACCTGTCCCAACGAAAAAACCGGTACAAAAGTCACATTTAAGCCGGATGCTACCATTTTCCAGGAAACTACGGTCTATGATTTTGATATTTTGAAGACAAGACTCCGTGAAATGGCATTTCTTACCAAAGGACTCCGCATTATCTTAAGAGATACCAGAACGGAAGAAGCCATTCATCCGGATGCTTCCATCAATAAACTCTTAGAAAGAGCTTTTGAAGATGCGGAAGAAACACAGAATGAAGAAGTAAGTGAAAATGAATCCGGTGAAATTGAAGAAGAATCTGACAATGCGGAAATAACCTCTACAGAAGAAAAGAAAAAAGAAAGAGTCATGGAATTTTACTACGAGGGTGGTATTAAGGAATTTGTTACCTACCTTAACAGAAGTAAAGAAGCTCTTTATGAAAATGTGCTTTATTTTGAAGGCACCAAAAATAATGTTTATGTAGAAGTTGCATTCCAGCACAACGATTCTTATACGGAAAGTGTATACAGTTTTGTAAATAATATTAATACTCCTGAGGGCGGTACTCATCTTCAGGGATTTCGAAATGCTATTACAAAGACCTTCAATGATTATGCGAGAAATGCAAAATTATTAAAAGATAATGAGGCAAATCTTTCCGGTGAAGATATCAGAGAGGGACTTACTGCAATTGTAAGTGTGAAAATTGAGGAGCCTCAGTTTGAGGGTCAGACGAAACAGAAACTTGGAAATTCTGAAGCAAGAGGTGCGGTGGATTCTATTGTTTCCGAACAGCTTACTTATTTCCTTGAGCAGAATCCCACCATTTCCAAGACAATTTGTGAAAAGTCCATCCTTGCACAGAGAGCAAGAGAGGCTGCAAGAAAAGCAAGGGAACTTACCAGAAGAAAAACTGCTCTTGAAGGTATGGCTCTTCCCGGAAAACTTGCAGATTGTTCCGACAAAGACCCTAAAAATTGCGAAATTTATATTGTCGAAGGAGATTCCGCAGGCGGTAGTGCAAAAACCGCAAGAAGCCGTGCAACCCAGGCTATTTTACCTCTCCGTGGTAAAATCTTAAACGTAGAAAAGGCGAGACTTGATAAAATTTATGCTAATGCGGAAATTAAAGCTATGATTACGGCGTTCGGTACAGGTATTCATGAAGATTTTGACATTAGCAAGCTCCGTTATCATAAAATTATTATTATGACGGATGCGGATGTGGATGGTGCTCATATCAGTACTCTCCTTCTTACTTTCCTTTATCGTTTTATGCCGGAGCTTATTAAGCAGGGACATGTATACCTTGCACAGCCTCCTCTTTATAAACTGGAGAAGAATAAAAAAGTCTGGTATGCCTACAGCGATGAGGAACTGAATAAGATATTGGAAGAAGTGGGACGTGACCAGAATAATAAAATTCAGCGATACAAAGGTCTTGGTGAAATGGATGCGGAACAGCTTTGGGAAACTACCATGGATCCGGAAAGACGTATTTTACTTCGGGTAAATATTGATGAAGAAACCGAGTCAGAAATCGATCTTACCTTTACCACATTGATGGGAGATAAGGTTGAACCAAGACGTGAATTTATCGAAGAAAACGCTAAATTTGTAAAGAACTTGGATATTTAATTCGGAAAGGTGTCAAATAGAAAATGGATGACAAAATTTTTGATAATGAGCCCCAGGCAGTAGAATATGATAAGATTCATGTAGTCGATTTAAAAAAGACCATGGAAAACTGCTACATTGATTACGCTATGAGTGTAATTGCGGCGCGAGCACTTCCTGATGTAAGGGATGGTTTGAAACCGGTTCAGAGACGAGTGCTTTATTCCATGATTGAATTAAATAACGGTCCCGACAAGCCGCATCGTAAAAGTGCACGTATTGTCGGTGATACAATGGGTAAATATCACCCCCATGGTGACAGTTCCATTTATGGTGCTTTGGTTAATATGGCGCAGGACTGGAACTTCAGGTATCCTCTTGTTGACGGTCACGGAAACTTTGGTTCCATGGATGGTGACGGTGCAGCGGCAATGCGTTATACCGAAGCAAGACTTTCCAAGATTTCCATGGAACTTCTGGCTGATATTAACAAAGATACGGTTGATTTTGTACCAAACTTTGATGAAACCGAGAAGGAGCCGGTTGTCCTTCCCAGCCGTTATCCCAATCTTTTGGTAAACGGTACTACCGGTATTGCAGTAGGTATGGCTACCAATATTCCCCCTCATAATCTTCGGGAAGTGGTGGGAGCTGTAGCTAAAATTATTGATAATAAAGTCAATGAAAACAGGGAAACCGAAATTGATGAAGTATTGGAAATTGTAAAAGCACCCGATTTTCCCACAGGTGGACTTATTTTAGGTACCAGAGGCAGCGAAGAAGCATATCGAACCGGCCGCGGCAAAGTAAGAGTCCGGGCTATTACCAATATTGAAACTCTTCCCAACGGAAAAAATCAGATTATTGTGACCGAACTTCCTTATATGGTAAACAAAGCAAATCTGATTCAGAAGATTGCGGAACTGGTTAAACTGAAAAAAATCGAAGGCATTACCGATCTTCGTGATGAATCCAACCGTGAAGGTATTCGTGTCGTAATTGAACTTCGTAAAGATGTAAATGCCAATGTCGTATTAAATCATCTTTATAAGCATACACAGCTTCAGGATACTTTTGGTATCATTATGCTTGCTCTTGTGAATAATGAGCCGAAAGTTATGAACCTATTAGATATGTTAAAAGCCTATCTGGATCACCAGAAGGAAGTAGTTACCAGAAGAACCAAATATGATCTCAATAAAGCAGAAGAAAGAGACCATATTTTACAGGGTTTACTGATTGCCCTTGATCATATCGATGAAGTGATTTCCATTATCCGCAGCAGTGCCAATACACAGGAAGCCAAAGAACGCCTGATGGAAAGATTTGCTCTTACCGATGTACAGGCTCAGGCAATCGTGGATATGAGGCTTCGTGCTCTGACCGGATTGGAAAGAGAAAAACTGGAGAATGAACATAAAGAACTGCTTGCAAAAATCGCAGAATTGAAAGCCATTCTTGCTGATGAAAAATTACTTTTGGGAGTCATTAAGACAGAGATGACTGCGATTGCTGATAAATTCGGTGATGACAGAAGAAGTAAAATTGGTATTGATGAATTTGATATTTCCATGGAAGACTTAATTCCCAGAGGAAATACCGTTATTGCCATGACAAAATTAGGTTATATCAAGCGTATGACCGTAGATAATTTCCGTGCACAGAACCGTGGAGGCCGCGGAATTAAGGGAATGCAGACCATTGATGAGGATTATATAGAAGATCTTCTTATGACAACCACTCATCATTACCTGAATTTCTTTACCAATCAGGGAAGAGTTTACAGGTTAAAGGCTTATGAAATTCCGGAAGCCGGCAGAACCGCAAGAGGAACTGCCATTATTAACCTTCTGAATTTAAATCCCGGTGAGAAGATTACTGCCATGATTCCCATTCGGAATTATGATGAAAATAAAAATCTTTTCATGATTACCAAAAACGGTATTGCGAAGAAGACTCCCCTTATGGAATACAGCAATGTGCGAAAAAATGGTCTTGCTGCCATTAATCTAAGGGAAGATGATGAACTGATTGAAGTAAAAGTTACCGATAAGGACAGTGAAATCTTTTTAGTTACCAAATTTGGTATGTGTATCCGTTTTAAGGAAACTGATGTGCGGGCAACCGGGCGTACTTCCATGGGTGTTATCGGAATGAATTTGTCCGATGGCGACTGCATTGTAGGTATGCAGCTGAATACTCAGGGAGAATCCCTTCTTATTGCATCTGAAAATGGTCTCGGAAAACGTACGGTTCTGGATGAATTTACGGTTCAGAAGCGTGGCGGTAAGGGTGTAAAATGCTACAAAATTACCGAAAAGACAGGTGATGTCATCGGTGTCAAGGCGGTAAATGAAGACAATGAAATCATGATGATTACCACAGAAGGCATTATCATTCAGATTCGTGTGGCAGAAGTTTCCCACCTTGGAAGAATTACTTCCGGTGTTAAACTTATAAACCTGGATGAAGGTGTAAAAGTAGCGCAGATTGCAAAGGTACGTGAGAAAATCGTAAGCGAAAATCAGGAATTTGAAACAATCGATGAAGCAATTGAAGCAGTTGGTGAATCAGAAATGGATGATTCCGATTTCGAAGACGAAGATAAAACTTATAAAGAAGAGACTGAGGAAAATACAGAAGAATAAATAGATTTGGAAGAGTCGAACAGGAGGCGTATGATGGGAACATCCATGTTAGAAGAAATGAAAAAGAAATCCGTAAAGGCAGTCATGCCGATTACCATTCTGCTTATTGTAGTTGGTGTGGTATTGCTTGCCATATTTGGTTCCGATTTCTTTACTTATGTGAAAGGACCTGTGGATTTTAATACTTTAACAATGGACGAAATTGACAATCAGTTTGTAAAAATTGATTACAAATTCAGTTATGGTACTTTTGCGGAAGAAACAACCACAAGAACCAAGAACGGTGTGAAGGTATCAGAGGGCGTTACTTCAAGGATGAACATCGTATTAATTGGCGGAATAGATCATTATTTTGAAGAAGAAAATGATGGATTTCGTTACATGGGCATCTGTTTTGAAAAAAAGGATTTCAGTAAAGCAGACAAAGTGGACGAAAATGTAATGGATTTCTTTAATACATTCGAAGAATGGTATTTTGATTCTTCCATCACAAATGAAGAACTTTTAGGTACCTTGAAGGATCACTATGAATTTACCGGCCAGATTGTTAAAATGACCGATGAAATGTATGATTATTATAAAGATTTCTTCCTTGATGAAGGTTATACTTTGGAAGAAATCGATGAATACTGCAGCCCGTATTATATTAAAGTTGGATATATGAAACACGGTGAGTACGGTCTTGTTATTTTCTTTACTATTTTAGGACTCATATTAACTGTTATCGGTATTCTGGTGATTGTAAGAGCGGCAACCGGAGGATTCCAGAAGAAGTTAATCAAAGAACTTAATAATAGGAGTGCTTTTGAACTTTCCAGGGTAGAAAGTGATTTCCAGTCTGCGGTTACTTTATGTAATGGGTACAAAATCGGCAGAGAGTTCTTGTATACTATGGGATCCAGTTCATCAGTTCATTCATTAAGTGAATTTTTATGGGCTTACATACACCAGACTACACATAAGACCTATTTTATTACCACCGGTAAATCTTTTGCAGTGAATGTATGCAAGGATAACAAAAAGAGCTTCATGATTAACGTAAAGAATAATGCGGAAGCAACAAGTGTACTGGAAACATTGCAAAAGGCATGTCCCGGACTGATTTTAGGTTATTCAGACGAGGCAGCAAAGATTTACAGAACAGATATTCAGCAGATGATCCGCTATCGGGAAGAGAAAAGGGCTGAAGCCGGGGTAAGTCAGGAACAGACCTATGAAGAAATGAATAATAACGTGTAAAAAGTAAATGGAAATATATAAAGAAAAGCATGGTAATTGATTCATGCTTTTCTTTTTTGGCTTCTTTTTATAAAAATACACATATATTGGGCAAAATTAACAGAAATATTATATATTTCTAAAGTTGACTTGTATGGAAAAAAGTTCTAAAGTAAAGGGTTGATAAAGAAGAAAATTCCGGAGGCAGATATGATACTTTTATATTTTGTTTTGTGGGTGATATTTAATGCAAATTTTACATTGGAAATTGCGATTTTCGGTGTGGTAATTTCTCTGGTGATATTCTGGTTTACCTGTAAATTTATGGATTACAGTATTAAGAAAGAAATAAACGGATACAAAAAAGCCGGCAAATATATGAAATACATTTACCATCTTCTTGTGGAAGTAGTAAAGGCAAATCTGGTAACGATTCATTTTATTTTTTCCCAGAAGGAAGAGATTGAGCCCGCCATTGTGACTTTTAAGGGGAAGGCGAAAACTCCTTTGGGAAAAACCATGATTGCCAATTCCATTACTCTGACCCCGGGAACGATTACGGCATCTCTTGAGGGGGATACTTACATGGTTCATTGCCTGGATGAGTCCTACGCAGAGGGGATAGATGATAATGTGTTTACCAAAATAGTGGAAGAAGTGGAAAAAGAGTAAAGGAGGATGGATATGAATACGTTATTGACGGTTTGTCTGATTATTCTGGCAGTTTTGGTTATTTTATGTCTGATCAGAGCCATTATCGGACCGAGAATTGCAGACCGTGTTGTGGCTGTAAATATGATGGGTACCATGGTAATTGTCATAATTTCCATCCTGTCGGTTATGTTGAACGAAGGTTATCTGATGGACGTCTGCATTATTTATGCGATGATCAGTTTTCTTGCGGTAATTGTTCTGACTAAGGTTTATATGGGCGTTTATCTGGAAAAGAAGAGCAGTTCTAATAAGGAACAGGGGGAAGAATGATGGAAATGTTACGTTTGATTATCGGTGGCCTGTTTCTGGTGGCAGGGATTGTTATTTTTATGATTGAGGTATTCGGGGTGTTCCGGTTTCATTATGTTTTGAACCGGATGCATGCGGCGGCACTTGGCGATACTTTGGGAATCGGACTCAGTATGATTGGCCTGATTGTACTTTGTGGCCTTAATTTTACTTCTCTCAAGATGCTTTTGGTAATCGTTTTCTTATGGATTTCTTCTCCCACATCTTCTCATTTGATTGCGAGACTGGAAATTACAACGGATGAAGAGAGTAAAAAGCATTATAAAATGTTGACCATGGATGAGCTTAAGAGCAGGAAGGAGGATAAGTCATGACAGTATTTACAGCAATTCTGATGCTATTTTTGGTTGTTTGTGCCATTGCAGCAAGTCTGGCAAAAAGTCTGTTGAATACGGTACTTATTTTTATGTCCTATAGTTCGATTATGGCGATTATCTGGGTGATTCTGGAATCTCCCGACCTTGCCATTACCGAAGCAGCTGTGGGAGCCGGTATTACCACGGTTCTTTTTGTGCTTACTCTTAAAAAAATTCATGCCATTATGGATACCAACAAAGAAGGGGAGGGTGAGGAAAATGAGTAGGAAACTTCCCAAAGAGGAATACGACAAGACCCTTTCCGGAAAATTTGAAAAGTGGTTAAGCGGCTCTAAGGATCCTTATGTGGGTCATGTGGAAATGCAAAAACAGTCCATAGATCCGGAATATGAGAAGTTAAAAAAGCAGAATTTGAAGGAAAAGAAGGAAATCCGTGAGAGAATTTATGATTTAGAGAATAACTCGAAAATCCGGAAATTCCGGAAAATATACCGGGGATTCTCGATTCTTTTCTGTTTGTTTTTAGTTGCCATGCTTTTGTTTGCGGTAGCTGACCTGCCTCCTTTCGGTAATGCGGATAATCCCGTAAATAACGAGGTAAGTGCCCGTTATATAGAGAAGGGATTACAGGAAACCGGTGCGGTTAATATTGTGACCGGTATGATTCTGGATTATCGTGCTTTTGATACCTTGGGAGAATCCCATGTTTTGTTCATCGCAACCTGTACGGTATTAATCCTTCTGCGTGTTGACAAAAACAGTAAAAAAAGGAAAGAAGAATCGGATGCAGAGATAGATGACCGTCATTTTGAACCTAAAAATGATCTGATTTTGCAGTCGGCAGCCAGATTTCTGGTACCGCTCATCATTATTTTCGGTGTGTACATTATTTTATGCGGTCATTTAGGACCCGGGGGCGGATTTTCCGGCGGTGCGGTAATCGGTGCAGGACTGATTCTTTATCTGAATGCCTTTGGTTTTGAAAAAACAGAGAGATTTTTTACCGCAAAGACTTACAAGTGGATGAGTTTTGGCGCACTTTTCTGTTATGCGGCGGCAAAAAGTTATTCCTTCTATACCGGGGCAAACCATATAGAGAGCATCATTCCTTTGGGGGTTCCCGGCGCTATTATCAGCAGTGGTCTGATTCTGATTTTGAATATCTGTGTGGGTGTGGTAGTTTCCGGGACCATGTATGCCTTCTATGTGATGTTTCGAAAAGGAGGTTTTTAAGATGCAGCTTGGAAATCTGATGATAAATTATGAAGAAGCCGTAGCAATGATATTGTTTGCAATCGGATTCAGTAATCTTCTTTTGCAGAAAAATCTGATTAAGAAAATTATAGGACTGAATATTATGGATACGGCTACGTATTTATTTCTTGCATTAAAAGGATATATTACAGGAAGAAAAGCTCCTATTGTGGTGGACGGAGTACAGGATGTTGCCGCTTATGTAAATCCGATTCCAAGCGGACTGGTGCTTACCGGTATTGTGGTTTCTGTTTCTGTTACGGCACTGATGTTATCGCTTACGATCCGTCTTTTCAGAAGATACCATACTTTGGATTTGGATGAGATATCCCTGATGCTCAAAAAGGAGGGCAGATGATGGAATTTGTTCGTAATTTCCCGTTTATTTCCATTGTTCTCTCTTTGTTTTCCGGTCCTTTGTCCTCTGTTTTGAATGGGAAATGGGCAAGAAGAGTCAATTATTTTGTTTTATGTGTGCTTGGTGCGATGCAGGCATCGGTGTTGGCGTATGTTTTACAGACAAAAGGAGCTTTTGTTTATACAATGGGTCATTTTCCTGCTCCCTGGGGAAATGAAATTCGCGCCGGTGTATTGGAAGCATTCATGGCATTGTTTTTCTGTATTATCATGCTTTTGTGTATGATTGGCGGAGTAAAGGAGAGGGAAAAAGAAATTGAGCCCGGCAAGCAGAATCTTTACTACATCATGACAAATCTGCTTTTATGTTCTTTGCTTGCCCTGATTTATACCAACGACTTATTTACGGCTTATGTTTTTGTGGAAATTAATACTATTTCTGCCTGTGGTCTGATTATGATTAAACAGAACGGTCGGACCATTGAGGCGGCTACCCGTTATATGATTATGAGTCTTTTGGGTTCCGGTCTGTTTCTGCTTGGAATCTGTTTCCTTTACGACCTGACCGGACATTTGCTCATGAGTAATATTAAGGAAGCAGTGGCAGGCTTAGTTAGCACCGGTCAGTACCAGAATCCGTTAATGATTTCGATTTGTATTATGTGTGTGGGTCTTGCCATTAAGAGTGCACTCTTTCCGTTTCATACCTGGCTGCCCGACGCTTACGGATATTCCACGGTTTCTTCGGCAGCAATTTTATCCTCCCTGGTATCCAAGGGTTATATTTTCTTATTGGTTAAGATATTTTACCGGGTAATTGGGTTTGATATCATTTCCAATACCAAAATCATCAATATTTTATTTGTTTTTGGTATTGCGGGTATGATTATGGGTTCCGTGGGTGCAATCATGGAAAGTAATATCCGCCGGATGATTGCTTATTCCTCTGTCGCACAGATTGGTTATATTTATATGGGCTTTGGATTAGGAACTACAGCCGGAATGATTGCAAGTATCTACCACATTTTTTCCCATGCTGCCACAAAATCCCTGCTTTTTATTGCGGGAAGCGGTATTACCGACTGTTCGGACGGGAATGTAAACTTTAAGAAACTGGATGGTGCAGGTTATCGAAATAAGCTTGCCGGGCTGGCATTTACAGTGGGTTCTCTGTCCATGGTGGGTGTGCCCATGTTTTCCGGTTTCATTTCCAAAATGTTTTTCTCGCAGGCGGCGATTGGTCATGATGTAAAACTTCTGCCCACATTAATTGCTCTGGCAATCAGTACTATTCTGAATGCGGTTTATTTCATGAAGACGGTTATCCGGATTTACATTCCGGTAAAGGACACTGTGGGAAGAGAAAACTACCGTAATATCAAGATGCGGGAAGATCCTCTTAAGTCGGCGGCTTTGATTTTATTAATTATTCTGAATTTTATACTGGGTCTTAATTCGGAACCGATTATCCGGTTTATTGAGTCCGGTCTTAAGATGTTTTCCTAAGGAGGGCGGAATATGAGTGTTAAGAAAACAAATTCTACAGCAATTTTCAGTGTCCTTCTTTTGGTAGTTTCCGTAATTCTTGCCTTGGTACTTACTTTTTTTACCAACGGGGAATTTACGGCTTTTTATCTGATGAAGGATATTCCGGTTTATTTTCATATCGATGCATTGGGAAAATGGTTTATTACCATTGTTTCCATTGTGTGGCTGTCTGTCGGGCTTTACAGCATGGTGTATATGAAACATGAGGGCGGAGAGAAGCGGTTTTATATTTTTTACCTTCTGCTTTACTGGGTCTTAATCGGATTAAATGCCGCAGGTAACCTGGTTACCATGTATATGTTTTACGAATTAATGACCTTGGTTTCCTTTCCTCTTGTTATGCATAATGGTTCTAAGGAAGCAATTATGGCTTCTTTGAAATATCTGTTTTATTCCATGTGCGGTGCGTATATGGGACTTTTCGGTATTTTACAGCTAAGTCGTTATTGCGAAAGCCTGAAATTTGTTCCGGGCGGAACACTTCTTCCCGGGGCAGCAGGGCAGAATATGCTCTATATTGCGGTTTTTGTGATGATTATCGGTTTCGGTGTGAAGGCCGGTATGCTCCCGTTTCATTCCTGGCTGCCGGCAGCACATCCGGTGGCTCCTTCTCCGGCATCCGCAGTCATGTCCGCAATTATTGTAAAAGCGGGAGTTTTAGCGATTATCCGAGTAATTTATTATCTGGTGGGACCTTTCTATCTTGCCGGAACCTGGGTACAGTATGCGCTAATGACTCTGGCACTGATAACCGTATTTATGGGATCTTTGCTTGCTTATCGGGAGAAAGTATTCAAAAAGCGTCTGGCTTATTCTACGGTGAGTCAGGTAAGTTATATTTTGTTTGGTCTCTTTGTAATGACGGAAAATGGCTTTATGGGGGCAATGCTTCATGTATGCTTTCATGCTTTTGTAAAATGTGGGCTTTTCCTGACGGCAGGTATCTTCATTGTATGCCTGAATAAGACGAAGGTGGATGAACTTGCAGGAGTGGGAAAGAGAATGCCGGTTGCCCTGTCCTGTTATACTTTTTTTGCTCTGGCGCTTATCGGAATCCCTCCAACTTCCGGATTTATCAGCAAATGGTATCTGGCGGAGGGTGCACTTTCTGCTCATATCGGAATTTTCCGTTATCTGGGCCCGGCTGTTTTGTTAATCAGTGCACTTCTTACGGCGGGTTATCTGCTTCCCATTACCATGAAGGGATTCTTCCCCGGGGAGGAAGGAAGCGGATTTGAGAAAAAAGAACCACCGAAGCTTATGTTGATTCCGTTGATTATATTGGCAGTTTTAGCAGTACTATGCGGTGTATTTCCTAATTTCCTGACCGGTTACGTGGGAGAAATTTCAGGGCTTATTTTTTAGAAGGGAGGATATGAGATGAATATTGCAATTATGATTACGGTTGTTCTGTTACCAATCATTGGCGGTGTTTTGATTCCTGTCCTGCCGTTTAAGAACAGAAAACAGATGATGTTTTATATTGAAACCCTGGTTGTTTTGAATTCGGCGCTTGTCATTGCCATGCTTCTTAACAAACCGGAAGAGGCTTTTGTACTTTTCCGCTTTACCGGAAACTTAAGTGTCAGTTTTCATCTGGACGGATTAGGTTCCTTATTTGCAGGACTGGCAGCGGTGCTTTGGCCTTTTGCTATTTTATATTCTTTCGAATATATGAAAAAGGAAGAACGGGAAAGAACCTTTTTTATGTTCTATGTCATCACCTTTGGAGTTACACTGGGGGTTGCAATGGCAGAAAATATCCTGACTTTGTATTTCTTTTTTGAAATGATGAGTCTGATCACGCTGCCGCTTATCATGCATACCCAGACCAGAGAGGCGGTATTAGCCAGTCGTACGTATTTGTATTTTATGATTGGCGGTGCTGCATTTGCCTTTATCGGTATGATATTTATACTGTCCTATGGCAGTACCGGTGTCTTTACCCCGGGAGGTGTTCTGGACTTAGAGCAGATTGGAAATTACCGTAATCTGGCACTTTTTATGTACGTAATGGCCTTTTTTGGATTTGGTATGAAAACAGCAGTCTTTCCATTTTCTGCCTGGCTTCCCAAAGCCGGCGTTGCACCTACGCCTGTTACGGCGCTGTTGCATGCGGTTGCGGTTGTAAATACCGGTGCTTTTGCGGTTATGCGAATCACTTATTACAACTTCGGAGCCGGATTTGTAAGGGGAACATGGGCACAGAATGTGGTTATGGCATTTGTTATTTTCACCATAATCTATGGAAGTGCACGCGCCTTGAAAGAGACGCATTTGAAAAGACGTCTGGCATGGTCTACGGTCAGCAACCTTTCGTACATTCTTTTTGGGGTAACGCTTATGTCTGCTTTTGGATTTGCAGGTGCCATGCTTCATATGCTGTTTCATTCGTTTATGAAAATTTGTTCCTTTTTCTGTGCCGGTGCTGTGATGCATCAGTCCGGTAAAAGTTATATTTTTGAACTGGACGGTATGGGAAAGAAGATGCCGAAGGTATTTATCATTTTTACCATTGCAGGACTTGCGTTGATGGGTGTGCCCGGATTTGCCGGATTTATCAGTAAATGGAACCTGATGAGTGCAGCGGTGGATAATGAGAATCCTCTTGCAGTCTGGGGAGTTGTGGCACTTCTTGTTTCCGCGCTTTTTACAGCTATGTATATGTTAACGATTTCGGTGAGAGCATTTTTCCCCGGGAAAAATTTTGATGACAGTAAAATAAAGAATCTTACGGACCCTAACTGGATGATGATTCTTCCGCTCATTTTTTTCGTGACGGTGGTCATTATTTTCGGAATTTATTCGGGACCTTTTGTAGAAGCCATCGGGCAAGTGGCTTCGGTGATGTAGGGAGGTGACCGGAATGAACGATACGATGAAAGAAGTTAAAAAATTAAATATATACAGTGTTTTTACGATTTTGGTTACATTCCTTGTTTTCCTGTTCATGGATGCTCTTTTGGTGCTTCGTATTACAAAAGAGGTGGATATCTGTCCGGAAATTCCCGGCATATGTGGATTTGGTCTTCATTTTGTGGTGGACGGATTTCGGACAATTTATGGTCTCATTGCTGTGTTTATGTGGTTTATGGTCAGTCTTCTTTGTCAGGAGTATTTTAAGAAGCATCATAATGTGGGACGATTTTACCTTTTTCTTCTTTTGACGGAGGCAGCAACGTTGGGTGTATTCTTTTCCGCAGACCTTTTTACCACCTTTATTTTCTTTGAGATAATGTCTTTTACCTCCTATGTCTGGGTGGCTCAGGAGGAAAATGTGCCATCGCTTAGAGCGGCTGAGACTTATCTTGGAGTTGCGGTTATAGGTGGTCTTGTGATGCTCATGGGTATTTTTATCCTGTATTTTGAACTTGGTACTCTTACCATTTCCGAACTGCTTGCAGCATACCGGCTTTGCAACAATAAACAGGTGATTTTTGCGGCAGGTCTTTGTATTTTGTTTGGATTTGGGGCAAAAGCAGGTGCATTTCCATTGCATATCTGGCTTCCCAAGGCACATCCTGTGGCACCGGCACCTGCCAGCGCCCTTTTGTCCGGTATTCTTACCAAAACAGGTATTTACGGAATCCTGATTCTTAGCTGTAATCTGTTTTTGTACGATAAAACCTGGGGAATGATTATTCTGGTCATAGGGGTGCTTACCATGTTTGGAGGTGCTCTGTTAGCGGTATTTTCCGTGGATTTGAAGAGAACTCTGGCCTGTTCTTCCATGTCCCAGATAGGCTTTATTCTGGTGGGAGTGGGGATGCAGGGCCTACTTGGTGAAGAAAATGCACTTGCGGTTCACGGTACTTTACTGCACATGGGCAATCATTCCCTGATTAAGCTGGTATTGTTTATGGCAGCAGGCGTTATTTTCATGAATACACATGCTTTGAATCTGAATGATATCCGCGGCTATGGAAGAAAGAAGCCTTTACTCAAGGTGATTTTCCTTGTTGGAGCTTTAGCCATCGGAGGCATTCCGTTATTTGGGGGTTACATCAGTAAAACTCTGCTGCATGAGAGTATTGTGGAATATGGCGGCGGTATGGGATTTCGTTTTGTAGAGTATATTTTCCTATTCTCCGGCGGACTTACCATTGCTTATATGACCAAGCTTTTTGTAGCCATTTTTGTGGAAAAGAATCCAGATGAGAGATTGCAGAAAAAATATGATGAAAAGCATTCTTATATGAATCTGGGAAGCAGGCTGGCACTTTCGGTCAGCGCCCTGGTACTTTTTATCTGGGGGCTTTTCCCTTACCGGATTATGGATAGGGTAGCAGAATTCGGACAAGGCTTCATGAATTTAAGGAACTTCGGGGAAAGAGTGAACTATTTTTCCATAGGAAATCTGAAAGGTGCAATGATTTCGGTTGTGATAGGTGCCGTGGTATATTTAGCATTTATCCGCACTGTGCTTCTGTCGGAAAAGAAGGGATATGTCAATCTCTGGCCAAATTGGCTGGATCTCGAGAATCTTCTGTACAGACCGGTTTTACTTGGATTTCTGCCTTTCCTTTTTGGGGTAATCTGCAGAATTTTGGATTCCTTTGTGGATAGCATTGTGGTCCTTCTTCGAAAGACCATTATGAAGGATAGTCCGATTCCCACGGAAAGGGTTGAGGGAAGCTTTCTTTCGGATGCTGTCGGTGGAATCCTAAACGGCATACAGGCTCTGGGTAACTGCCTTTGGAACCGAAAGAATCCGAAGGAGAAAAACTATGTGCATGCCATGGCAATGCAGCAGGAGGATCTTAAAGAAAATACCTTTCTTATTCAAAGAAGTCTTTCTTTCGGCCTTTTGATGTTCTGCCTCGGACTGGGATTTGTATTGGTATATATTATTTTGATGTAGAAAATACTTGAAAAAGAAAATTAAAAATGCTAATATGTCCGTGTATTGTATTGTATCTTCCGGTAGGAAGAATGATAACAAGGAGGAAAATTGAATATGAACAACAAAACAAAAAAAATCGTAGGAATCGGACTTCTTACGGCGATTGTGGCTGTATTACAGAGCCTTGCAGTCGGAATCAAATTTGGTCCCTTTAGTGTAACTTTTGTATTGATTCCCATTGTGGTAGGTGCAGCGCTTTACGGATGGATTGCCGGAGCATGGCTGGGATTTATCTTCGGTATGATTGTACTTTTTACGGATGCAGGAGCATTCCTCGCAGTCAGCGTTCCCGGTACAATTGTTACCTGTCTTTTGAAGGGTATCATGGCCGGTCTTGTTGCAGGACTTATTTACAATGCGCTTAAGAAGGTAAATAATTTCGTGGCAGTGCTTGTAGCAGCAATTTCAGCACCCATCGTAAATACCGGTATTTTCTTACTGGGTTGCCGTTTATTCTTCTATGAAACAATCAAAGGCTGGGCTGCTGCAACCGGATTTGAAAACGTAGGTGCGTATATGCTCTTTGGTCTTGTAGGATTGAATTTCCTAGTAGAAATGGCAGTCAATGTGGTACTTAGTGTTGTAATTGTTCGGATTATCAATATCGGTAAGAAAACCTTATTATAATTTGATTTTGAATAATGAAAGACAAGGGTGTCTTTGAGAATGGTCTCAAAGACACCTTTTTTGTATGATATAGCGACGAGATTTGCGAAGCGTATCTCGTCTCTGTGTATTAGGACTTGTCGAAACAAGTAGGAGGAATTTCGTATGGCAAAGTACATTTTTGTAACCGGGGGTGTGGTTTCCGGATTGGGAAAGGGAATTACAGCGGCTTCTTTGGGAAGGCTTCTGAAGGTAAGAGGCCTTAAAGTAGCGGCACAGAAACTGGATCCCTATATCAACGTGGATCCCGGAACCATGAGTCCTTACCAGCATGGTGAAGTATATGTAACAGAGGATGGTGCCGAAACAGATCTTGACCTGGGTCATTATGAGCGGTTTATAGATGAGGATTTAAATAAATATTCAAATCTGACTACCGGAAAGGTTTATTCCAATGTCATTGACAAGGAAAGACGAGGGGAATATCTGGGAAGCACGGTGCAAACCATTCCTCACATTACGGATGAAATCAAGCATTTTATATACAGTGTGGGCAAAAAGACCGACGCGGATGTGGTGATTACGGAAATAGGCGGTACTATCGGTGATATTGAAAGCCAGCCTTTTATTGAAGCCATACGACAGGTAGGGCATGAAGTGGGAAGCGACAATGTATTTTACATCCATGTGACACTGGTACCTTACTTAAAAGCCTCCGGTGAACATAAATCCAAACCTACCCAGCATTCCGTTAAAGAATTGCAGGGACTGGGCATTTCTCCAAACATGATTGTGCTTCGTACGGATGAACCTATTACGGATGAAAGTATTTTCAAGAAAATTGCAGGTTTCTGTAATGTCAAGCCGGATTGTGTGATTGAGAACCTGACATTATCCACTTTATATGAGGCTCCTCTTATGCTGGAAAAAGCGGGTATGTCCTCCATTGTCTGCAGAGAACTTAAAATAGACGCACCGTTACCCGACCTGACAGAGTGGAGTGCTCTCGTGGATAAGATTAAAAATCCGAAAAAGACGGTGAAAATCGGTCTTGTAGGAAAATATGTGCAGTTGCATGATGCCTATCTTTCCGTTGCGGAAGCGCTTCGTCATGCCGGATATGCTAAAGAAGCTGAAGTAAAGATTGAATGGATTGATTCGGAAGGAATTAATAAGGAAAATTATAAGGAAATACTGGATAAAGTGGATGGCATTATTGTACCGGGAGGTTTTGGTGATCGTGGTATAGAGGGAATGATTCTTGCTGCAAGTTATGCCAGAGCCGAGAAAAAACCGTATTTTGGAATTTGTCTCGGTATGCAGATTGCGGTTATCGCCTTTGCCCGTGATGTGGCAGGCCTTGCGGACGCAAACTCCGGAGAATTTTCACCCATGTGTGCGCATAAGGTAATCGATTTTATGCCGGGACAGTATGATGACATCGATAAGGGCGGCACATTACGACTGGGAAGTTATCCCTGCGTGATTGCACCGGGTACCAGGATGGAAAGTTGTTACGGAAAAACGGAGATTGCCGAAAGACATCGTCACAGATATGAATTTAACAATGATTACAGGGAGCTCCTTGCAGAAAAAGGTCTTGTTTTAAGTGGTACCAGTCCGGACAAGAGACTGGTGGAAACGGTGGAAATTCCGGACAATGACTTTTATGTAGGCGTTCAGTATCATCCGGAATTCAAGAGCCGCCCTAACAAACCGCATCCCCTGTTTATGGGATTTGTGGAAGCATCCATAAAAAACAGATAATAAGACCCGGCATAGCCGGGTCAATCCATGAATCGTGAATTTGCTCACGATCACCTATGAATTTAGTATAAAAGTATCAATTACCCTTACCAGACCGTCTTCATCATTAGAGTCGGTGATAAAATCAGCAACCGCTTGAACTTCCTCTCTTGCATTTTTCATGGCTACACCGATATTTGCGTATTGAATCATGCTGATGTCATTGTAACCGTCTCCACAACAGATGGTATTTTTCCTGGTAAGATTTAAATAGGGCAGTGTCCTGTCAAGGGAGGCTGCCTTGTCTATATTATAGGGCATAATTTCAATAAAAAAGGGTTCGGAGCGATAAATACTTAAGGTATCTCCAAATTCCTTTTGCAGCATTCCCACATAGACCTCGGCATCTTTCGGTTCTGCGGTCATCAGACATTTATTCACCGGGAACGTGATATAGTCTGCAAAATTGTCAATTTCCCTGATGGGAATACCGTTGATACGGGCCTCCAGTTTAATATATTCATCCAATCCATTACCGGAAAGAACGGTATCCTTTTCGTAACTGATAATTCCGCAATGGTGTTTCTTTGCAAATTTGTAAAGTTTTGGGATGGTTTCGCCGGGCAGGGTCCGCTGATAAATTACCTGGCCGGTTTTACAGTCCACAATACGGGCTCCGTTATAGGAAAGCAGGTAACCACCGTATTCAGCGAGCTTTAATTCCCTGGCATACCGGATCATTCCGGGGGTGGGACGGCCGCTGGCCAGCATGACAATATGTCCCATTTTCTGAATATCAAACAATTTCTGCTTTGTTTTTTTTGTAATCTCTTTTTTGGAATTGGTTAAGGTTCCGTCTATATCCAAAACCAGAAGTTTCTTCTGCATGAGTTAATTCCTTTCCGGCACAGTTTATCCTGTGGAAATTTGTATGCTTATTGCGCCAGGTAATCTTTTACCTCTTTCAGACTGCGTAGGCAGATTTCGGTAAGGGACAGGATTTCATCGGTAGGCTTTACCATGTCCGGCACCATAATGGGACGTAGTTTTCCTGTATAAGCAGCGCGGATTCCATTAAATGAATCCTCAATAGCATAGGCTTTTTCAACCGGAACACCAAGGTTTTTACAGGCGGTTACAAAAATTTCCGGGTGAGGCTTGCTATGTGTCACCATATCACCGCAGACAATCGTATCAAAATAATCAATTAGTCCGGCATCCGTCAGTTCTTTCACTACCAGTTCCTTTCGGGTAGAAGAAGCCAGGGCGATTTTCTTATGATGGTCTGCAAGAAAAGTAAGCAGTTCTTCGGTTCCGGGTTTTATCGGGAGATGTTCCCCATAGAAGGGTCCGAAAAACAGGGCGCGGGTTTCTTTTTTATATTCCTCATACGGAAAATCTTTCCCGTATTTTTCACAGAATTTCTCATAGGATGCAGTCTGGTTCAGGCCCAGGCACTCCATACAGACGGTTTCAATGTCCGGAATATGATATTTTTGTGCGACTTCCTTCCAGGCACGGAGTACCAGTTTTTCCGAATCAAAAATGACTCCGTCCATATCAAAGACGACAGCTTCAAAATCTTTCATATTATTTCCTCGTCATCGTGAATCATTACTTAAATAAATTTGTCACCGAAGATAGTGTCTCCTGCTATTATGATACTTATGAGTAAAAAAAACAAGACATGTTGTGATGTGGTTTGCTTTTTAGCCTCTGATATGATAAAATTATACCAACTATTTTTCAAGGAGGTATTCGTATGGCTACACCACATAATGCTGCTAAAGAAGGCGATATTGCAAAGACTGTTTTGATGCCGGGTGATCCCCTGCGGGCAAAATATATTGCAGAAAATTATCTGGAAAATGTTACCTGTTTTAATACTGTTAGAAATATGTTTGGATATACGGGTACCTATAAGGGTAAGAAAGTTTCCGTCATGGGCGGAGGCATGGGTATGCCTTCCATAGGGATTTATTCCTATGAGTTGTATGCGTTTTATGGCGTAGAGCAGATTATCCGTATTGGTAGTGCAGGCGGTATTTCGGACAATGTTCACCTGCGCGATCTGGTAATCGGAATGGGGGCAAGTACCAATTCCAATTTTGCGCATCAGTACAAATTGCCCGGTACATTTGCACCTATTGCAGACTTTGGTCTTTTGAGGAAAGCCGTAGAGATTGCAGAAAGTAAGGGTATTTCGGTTGCAGTGGGCAATATTTTATCTTCCGATACTTTCTATACAGATGATGAGACAGCAAATGACCAGTGGAAAAAAATGCAGATTCTCTGTGTGGAAATGGAAGCGGCAGCGCTTTATATGAATGCGGCAAGAGCCGGTAAAAAAGCACTTTGTATGCTGACAATTTCGGATCATCTGTACACAGGTGAGGCGTTGAGTGCAGAGGAAAGACAGACTACCTTCCATGAAATGATGGAAGTAGCATTGGAACTGGCGTAGAAGATTCAGGGAAAGGCATGGAGATGGACGTAAAAGAGATTCTGGCAAAGGTGGACCATACCCTACTGGCACAGACCGCTACCTGGGAGGAAATCAGGCAAATTTGTGATGACGGCATGAAATATCAGACCGCATCGGTTTGTATTCCCCCTTCCTATGTGGCACAGGCAAAGGAGTATGTGAAAGACAAACTGGCTATCTGCACTGTAATCGGCTTTCCAAACGGTTATATGACAACTGCCGTAAAGGAGTTTGAGACAAAGGATGCCATTAAGAATGGTGCCGACGAAATAGATATGGTAATTAATATCGGCTGGGTAAAGGATAAGAAGTTTGATCTTGTGGAAGAAGAAATCCGCACCTTAAAGGCCGCCTGTGGTGAAAAAATCTTAAAGGTGATCATTGAAACCTGTTTACTTACGGAGCAGGAAAAGATTAAAATGTGTGAAATTGTAACCAGGGCAGGCGCCGATTTCATCAAGACTTCCACCGGTTTTTCCACTGCGGGAGCAACCTTTGCGGATATTGAAATTTTTGCTTCCCACGTGGGTGATGGTGTAAAAATCAAGGCAGCTGGTGGTATCAGCTCTATGGATGACGCTGAAAAGTTTATTTTTCTCGGCGCAGACAGGCTTGGAACCAGTCGCATAGTGAAGATTGTGAAAGAAGAAATGCGCTGATGATAGCAGATGAACAGATAAAGGAACTTTTTGTGGTAGCGTGTGACTACCGGAAAAGGGCTTATTCGCCCTATTCCCACTTTCAGGTGGGAGCGGCACTTCTTACAAAAGAAGGAAAAATCTATGGAGGCTGCAATATTGAAAATGCGGCTTTCGGTCCCACAAACTGCGCAGAACGAACGGCTTTTTTCAAAGCAGTCAGTGAAGGCGAGAGGGAGTTTTCAGCCATTGTAATCGTGGGCGGTAAAGAAGGGGAAAAGGAGGAATTCTGTGCACCCTGTGGTGTATGCAGACAGGTGATGGCAGAATTTTGTGACCCGGACAGTTTTTATATTATTTTGGGAAACAGTGCAGCGGATTGTCAGAAATTCTTGTTAGAAGAAGTTCTGCCGTTTAGTTTCGGTGCACAGAATATACAAGGTAGTTAATTAAGGAGGATAAAATATGTTTTGTAATCAATGTGGAAATGAATTGCCGAACGGCGCAGCTTTCTGCAATAAATGTGGTGCAAAGCAGGAGATGCCTGTGCCCCAGCCCGTACCGGAACCGACCCCGGTAGCACCTGTACCCGAGGCGGCACCTGAACCTGTACCGGTAGCACCTGCGCCCGAGGCAGCAGCACCTGAACCTGTACCGGTAACACCCGCGCCCACACAGCCGGGAACGACGGCTCCTGTTACGGAAGAGCCTAAAAAAGAGAAGAAGGGTGTACCCTTCTTTGTATGGGTCCTTCTGGTAGTTATGATCGTAGCAGTGATTGCGGTGGGACTTATATTTATTCTGGGCGGTAAGGGAAAAAAATCTACCGGATATCCCAAGTACACAGATAAGAGTGTGACACTTATAGATGAAACCGCTTTTAAATTAGATGGTACATCCTGTGAGATAGAAGATATGCGGTCTTCCGATACCAATAAAGATAATACGGTCTATGCTTATCTGAATTCGGATGGAGAATTATTCTTTATTGACGGCAGCTTAGAGCCGGTGTCTATTGCAGACGAAGTTACCAGTTTCAAAATGAGTTATTCCGGTGACTATGTTGCCTATCTTATCAATGACGAAGAGGACTACGATAATCAGACTTTATATTTGTATGATGTAAAGAAGGATAATTCCGTTAAGATTGATACTAATGTTTATCCTTATGGATTAGTACTTTCTCCCAACGGAAAATATGTTTCTTATATTAAGGACTATGAAGGCAGCAGCGACAATACCCTGTATCTTGCCGGAATCGGAAAAGAGAAACAGAAGATTGACAAAGACGGAAGTAATCCCATTGCCCTCAGTGACAATGGCAAAAACCTTTATTTCATGAATTCCAGTGATGGCAGCAATATTAAACTTTATTGCTACAATGGAAAAGAGAATTTAAAAATTGCCAAAAATGTATCAGACAAATTTTTCTTTAACGAAAGTATCAGTGAACTTGTATTTGTAAAAAATGGTGACGGTTATTTCTATACACCTTCCATGAGTGAGCCGGTGAAGATCTGTAGCAAGAGTATCAGCGGATTCTATAATGGAAATGAAGAAGCAATAGAGGATTATGTTTCCGGCAGATATGGCATTATTTATACCAAAAAGTCTCTGAAGGATTCCCTTTTCATGGCCGGAGGGCAGGTATTCTGGTTAAATAAAGCAGGTACTGACAGCGTGAAGGTTTGCGACAGCGATGTGGTTGCGGCTATCGCTGCAGACGGAAAGTCCCTGTTAGCATTAAAGAAGGGTGCATTGTATAAATTTAACTCCTTTAGTGAAAATATGGATCCGAAGCTGGTTTGCCAGTCCGAAGATGAGATCACCAATGTTATTGCAAGTGATGACCTTTCCCAGATTTACGTGGTTACGGAAGAGGATGAACTGTACTATGTAAAGAGTGCTTCTAAGTTAGAGAGAATTTCCAATGACTTTAACTATAAGACATATCGTATTGCCTATAATGAATCAGCTAAAATGATTTATTATGTGGAGGACGGGGATCTTTACAGCGCCGGAAAGACTGCAAAATCCAAAAAACTGGTGATGGAAGATAGCACGAATGTGATGGCCTTAGGAGATGGCATTGTATTTGCCGTCGATGATGAGTACATCATGTATTATGTTGAAAAGAAGGAGCCCATTGTAGTTTACGAAGAATCTGATATGGATGATGCAGAAGAGGCAGCACCGGACGAAGAAAATTGGTAAAACAACATCGGAAAGCATCTTAAGGATTATAAAACGGTGTAGCCCACTTGGGGTTACACCGTTTTTGGGAGGAAGAGATGAGTAAAGGTAAGAAGAGCAAAAAAGAAGAACAAAAGGAAGCAGTAAATGCACCGGTACAAGCAGCAAAGAAAAAGAACTCGTTCCTTATAAGAGCGTTAGTTGTTTTGTCATTATGCTTATTGGTGGTAATAGGTATTATATTTTTTACACATAATGCCAAGACTTATGAGATTCCAAGTCTAAAAGAGAATAGTATTATTGTGGAAGATGACACCCTTTATAATGGGGAAGGACAGTCGTTGAAAATAGATGACTATTCCCAGAGCAGTAAAAATATAGATTCTACAATAGTTGCTGTTCTTAACAGTAATGGAGAGCTATACCTTGTTACCACAAAACTGGAACCGATTTACATTTCTGACAAGGTATCTTCTTTTGTGGTGTCCTATACGGGAGAGGGTATTGCTTATCTGACGAATGATAACGATGACAGTAATCACCAGACTCTTTATATTTATGATGTGGCAAAGGACAATTCTGTAAAAATAGATGTGGATGTTTATCCTCATCAGATTACACTTTCTCCCAATGGAAAATATGTGGCTTATGTGACAAATTATGAAGGAAGATCAGATAATAATCTGTATTTGGCGGGTATAAACAGTGGTACCAAAAAAATAGATAAGGATGGAAGCTATCCGGTAGCGGTCAGTGACAATGGAAAGAATTTTTATTATGTAAATACCAATGATGAGGAAAATATAAAGCTTTATCGGTACGATGGGAAGGAGTCTGCAAAAATCGGTAAACAATTGGAAGGAAAAGTCCATTTTAACCGTGATATCAGTGAAATTGTATTTAACGATAAAGGAAAAAGTTATTATTATAATGCAAAGCTAAAGGACCCGGTTTGTGTTGCAGAAGAGTCTGTTTTAGGATTTTTTGTAACAAACGAGTTCCATGTAAATGAATTTAGGATTTCCAGATTTGGAGATATGTATGGTGTAAAATCCTTAAAGGGAAAAGTTTTCTATACTTTAAATGATCATTACAGTGCAAAAGATTTTGGTGTTTTGAATAAAGACGGAAAAGGATCAGAGATCCTTGGAAAGGCAGACAGCTTTGGTGCTATTTCCAAGGATGGTAAGAGTGTTTTACTAAAAGAGGAGGATGGCATTTATAAAGTATCCTCTTTGGGAGATAAGAATTATAAGAAACAAATTTATAAAGCAAGCGAAAAGTGTATCGGTTTATGTGCAGATGATAAGCTGTCAAAGGTATATTTTGTCGACCCGGAGGGAGCTCTTTATTATATAAAGGGACTCCAAAAGACAGAAAAGCTTTCCCCTTTTATATCGAAAGATTATATTGGAGGTATGATAGAATATAACCAAAGTGAGAATAAAATTTATTTTATCGAAAATAATATTTTATTTGCAGCAGATAAGAAAGCGGATTCCAGGGAAATGAAACTGGAGAGCGTCTCTTATATGGTAAAATGGGGCGATGGAATCCTGATGAGGGATGACAATAAAAATAAATCGTTTTATGCAGGAAACGGAAAAATAGCGGAATTAAATCAGGGAAATGTAACAGATGAAAAGTAATAAAAAGATTCAGATGCCTGAAAAGGTAAAAAATATCATAGAGACCATTCAGGCAGCAGGATTTGAGGCCTACGCCGTTGGCGGATGCGTGCGGGACAGTCTGCTTGGCCGTATTCCCAATGACTGGGATATTACTACCAGTGCAAAGCCTGAAGAGATAAAGGCACTTTTTAAGCGTACCATTGATACCGGAATTGAGCATGGAACGGTTACGGTAATGCTGGATAAGGATGGATTTGAGGTTACAACCTACCGGGTTGACGGAGAATATGAGGACGGCAGACATCCGAAGGAAGTTTCGTTTACCGCCAGTCTAAAAGAGGACCTTCGCAGAAGGGATTTTACCATTAACGCCATGGCTTACAACGAGGAAGAAGGCCTGGTGGACATTTTTGGAGGAATGGATGACTTAGGTGCCGGCATTATCCGATGTGTGGGAGATGCAAAGGAGCGTTTTTCGGAGGATGCACTCCGGATGCTTCGTGCCATCCGTTTTTCTGCCCAGCTTGGGTACCAAATCGAAGAAAGCACTCTGGATGCCATTCGAGAACTGGCACCGAACTTACAGAAAATCAGTGCGGAACGGATCCAGATGGAGATGACCAAGCTTTTGGTATCCCCCCATCCCGATTACTTAAGAATTGCCTATGAGACCGGTGTCACCAAGGTTTTCTTCCCCGAATGGGACAGGGCAATGGAAACGATGCAGAATCATCCCCACCACTGCTATAGTGTGGGAGAACATATTCTGCACTCCATGACGGAAGTGAGAGCGGACCGTATTCTGCGTTTTGCCATGATGCTTCATGATATCGCAAAGCCGGAAGCACTTACCGTTGACAGTGAAGGAATTACGCATTTTTACGGGCACCCGGAGATGAGCGAGAAAATGGGTATTACCATAATGCGCAGATTAAAAATGGATAATGACACCATTCATGCGGTGTCGAGGCTGGTGCGGTACCATGATTATGGGAACGATTTAATTCCGAATCCCCGTCTTACAAGGCGGGCTGTTCATAAAATCGGCGCGGACATTTTTCCCCTCCTTTTAGAGGTAAAAGAGGCAGATATTCTGTCACAAAGTATGTATATGCGGGAGGAGAAGCTTAATAATCTTAATGCCTGGCGCACCTGCTATGAAGAAGTAATTGCAAAAGAAGAATGTGTTTCCCTGAAAATGCTTGCCGTTAACGGTCAGGATCTGATTGCCGAGGGCATCAGACCGGGCAAGGGATTGGGGGAAATTTTGAATACGCTCCTTTCCATGGTAATCGAGGAGCCGGAAAAGAATAATAAGGAGTACCTTTTAGAGGAAGCAAAGCGTCTGAATCAAGAATTTTAGGTCATACTTTCTGTTTCCCTCACATAGGATAGGTTAGATGAGTCATATGGGAGGGCATAAAGTGAACGACAAAGCAGTCAGCCTGTTAGAACAATATGAGATTGAGATTTTGCAGATCAGAAAGGGAAGGGGATCCATTCTTTGTGATACAAAGGAAGGCTGTCTCATTTTTAAGGAATATGAAGGAAACCCGGAAAAACTTGCTCTGATAGACGAAGTCCTTACAAGAATAAAGGAATGTTCCGATGTACCGGTGGAACAGTTAATAAAGAATAAAGAAGGCGGTTTATTTACCGAGGATTTGGACGGGAAAAAATATATTTTAAAAACATTCTTTGAAAACAGGGAATGTAATATTAAAGACCCGGAGGAATGCAAGGAGGCAGTACAGACGCTGGCGAAATTACATCATGCCATGCACTTTCCGGATGACAGCCTCATTAAGGAAAAACTGCCGGATCACTCTATAGACAGGGAATTTGCGAAACATAACAGAGAGCTTCGCAAAATCTGGCAGTATCTGAAGAAAAAGGGGCAGAAATCTTCCTTTGAGATTTTGCTCTTGGAAAAATACCCTTATTTTCTCAGTCAGTCAGAACAGGTTCAGGAAAACTGGCTGAATTTTAAAAAGGCAGAGGATGGCGGACAAATTTCAAGTGAGGGCAGGGTCTGTCACGGGGATTACCGCTATCATAATATTATCAGGCAGGAAAAGGGCTTTGCCGTCATCAATTTTGAAAAAATGATGGCAGATGACGGAATAAGGGATCTGGGGTTGTTTTTGCGGAAGCTTCTGGAGAAGAACAACTGGTCCGTCAGTCTTGGGGATGCTGTTCTGGAAGCATACAGCAAGGAATTTGAATTATCGGACAGTGCCCTCACAGAATTATACTATCGTCTGGCTTATCCGGAAAAGTTCTGGAAAATCGTAAACTTCTATTACAATTCCAGAAAGGTATGGATACCGGAAAAGAATAGTGAAAAACTACGTGTACTATGGGAACAGGAAAAAGAGAAACAGACCTTTTTGGAACAGATTTTTCATACGATTCCGTAAAGGAAGGATAGAACATGACAGGAAGAAAGCTTAAGATACAGGGGATTTTGGTGTTAATCTGCCTCTTTATACTGACCGGCTGTGGAAAAAAGCCGGTCGAAGATGCAGGGACGCAGGTCCCGAATTATTCGGAAAACATTATACTTGCAGGACCGGGGAGTTATGATTCTGCGGATACAGCCCTGATAACGCGTATCGATAATGAAGAAAAGACCATTACTTTCTTAAATCTGGATTTGAATAAGAAGTATACGCTTAGTTATGACGGAACAACGGTCTTTGCGGATAAATTCGGAGAGGTGTTGTCCATCAGCCAGATAAAGGAAGGTGATCTGGCGGATATCACCTTCTTAAAAAGCCGCAAAACCCTGACTACATTGCAAATGGCACAAAATGCGTGGACCAATGAATCCGTAAGCCGTTATGTTATTGACAGCCGGCTTCATAACATCACGATAGGAAATGATATTTATCGTTTTTCGGATACCACGAGAATTTTTTCCCAAGGGAAAGAAGTGGAATTTATGGACTTAAATACAGCGGATATCCTTACTTTCCGCGGTATTGGAAGCAATGTTTACAGCATTGTGGTGGAAAAGGGGCACGGCTACTTAAAGTTATCCGGGGATGAGAATTTTATCGGCGGATGGATAGAGGTGGGACAGAATCAAATCCACCAGATTACGGAAGAGATGCTTTTGGTAGTGCCGGAAGGTACTTATCAGGTTCTGTTTTCCACAGTGGGCGGAAACGGTACCAAGAAAGTAACGATAAAGAGGAACGAAGAGGTCACGGTGGATATCAGCGATCTTACGGTAGAGGCACCGCAGTTCGGACAGATTGTATTTGCCATGATTCCTGCGGATGCTACTTTGTATGTGGACGGGGAAAAGGTGGATACGGGTGCGCCGGTTTCCCTGCAGTACGGAATTCATCAATTGATTGCAAAGGCGGAAGGCTATGATACCACAACCAGTTATCTCAAAGTGGGTTCTCCTTCTGCGGGAATAGAGATTGAACTGGAGAAAAAGGATTCTTCGGATACCGCGGATGATGAGGAAGAGGAGGACGTTTCCTCCGGAAACAGTACAACCACGGCAACCTATTACCGGATGCATATTGAGTCCCCCACCGATGTGGAAGTTTATGTGGACGGTAATTATGTGGGCATTTCTCCGGTCAGCATTAAGAAGACTTCGGGCCCCCATGTGATTACATTAAGAAAATCCGGCTATGAAACCAGAAGTTATACAGTCCAGGTGGATGACGAGGAAAAGGATATCAGCTATTCCTTTGTGCCTTTGGAAGCGGAATAGAGAGGTTTATTATGGAAAAGAGATATACGTATGAAGAGTTTATGGACATTATAGCGACCCTTCGCAGCGAGAACGGCTGCCCCTGGGATAAGGAACAGACTCATGACAGCCTGCGGCCCTGTATGATAGAGGAGGCCTATGAATTGCTGGCAGCCATCCGTATTTATGACAAATCCGGTGATGCGGACAATCTGAAGGAAGAACTTGGGGATGTACTTTTGCAGGTTGCCCTGCACTCCCAGATAGCAAAGGAGGAGGGGCTTTTTACCATGGAGGACGTGGTAAGCGACATTGCAGAAAAGATGATTCGCAGGCACCCCCACGTATTTGGTGATGTTTATGCGGATAATTCCGATCAGGTCTTAAAAAACTGGGAGGATATTAAGAAAAAGGAAAAAGAGGGAAAAAGCTGGGTAACCACGCCCCTTCGTGATATCCCCGAAGAACTCCCGGCACTGGTCCGGGCATCCAAGGTTTACAAAAAAGCGGACAAGCTGTATAAGAGAGAACTTTCTGTGGAAGACTCTGTAACAGCATTACAGAAAAATGCAGAGCGCCTGTCTTTGGAAAAGGAAATGGACGACGGGCAGATTGCAGGGATATTAACGGATATGCTTGCGGATATCTGTAAAATTGCAGCAAAAAGAAGATTGTCCATGGAACAGACACTTTCCGACAAAGTAAACGATTTTATTGATGAAATAGAGCGATAAACATGAGGTAAGGCCCGAAAATGCCGTAAATAAGGCAAAATGCCTTGACAAAGGGACAAAAAACATTTATATATAAAATAGACGTTTTTATTGAAACATCTAATTAGAATATTATTAATTTAACTCATTAAGAGGAGGAGTTCAAACATGAACAAAACAGAATTAGTAGCAGCAATTGCTGAAAAAGCTGAAATTTCCAAGAAAGACGCTGAGAAAGCATTAGCAGCTTTCACCGCTACCGTAGCTGATGAATTAAAGAAAGGTGAAAAAATCGCTTTAGTTGGTTTTGGTACCTTTGAAGTAGTTGAAAGAAAAGCAAGAGAAGGTAAGAATCCTCAGACCGGCAAGAAGATTAAGATTGCAGCTTCCAAGGCTCCTAAGTTCAAAGCTGGTAAGGCATTAAAGGATTCTTTAAACTAATTTCATTCTTTATGACTATTACAGGAGGACCTATTTTGGGTCCTCTTTTTTTTGGAGGACATCATGAGATTAGATAAATTCTTAAAGGTTTCCCGTCTGATTAAAAGACGTACCGTGGCAAACGAAGCTTGTGACAGTGGACGTGTATCCATCAATGACAAGCCGGCAAAAGCTTCCGCAAATGTAAAGGAAGGAGATATTATTACCATTTCCTTTGGAAATAAGGAAGTTAAAGTGAAGGTACTGGATGTACAGGAGACCGTGAAAAAGGAAGAAGCAAAAGAATTATTTGAATATTTAAGCTAATAGGTATTTTAAGAAGTTTCCGGACATATATTCATAGAAACAGGTGACGGCAGATTTTAGACTGCCGGATTTGTTTACTATTATATGGAAGAGGGGAACGGATATGGAAGATTTGAATAATACGGGCAAGAGAATACACAAACTTATGCTGACCAATCGTAGGACATGTACCATAAGCGGAGTAATGGAGGTTATTTCCTTTGATATTCATGAAATCCTGTTGGAAACGGAGCAGGGTAAGCTGCGTATTGCAGGCGACGACCTGCATATTAACAGGCTGATGCTGGATAAGGGTGAAGTGGATGTGGACGGAAAAATTGACAGTTTTGCATACTCGGATACCGTAGCAAAGGGTGAAAAAACAGAATCCCTGCTTTCCAAACTGTTTCGGTAAGCAGGTCTGCCATGGAAGGTGTGATTTCTCAGGAGAATCTGTTTCTTCTTCATATGGTCGGACTGGGAGCTTATATCACTTTTGTGTATGACCTGTTCCGTATTCTGAGGCGCGTTTTTGTACATAATGGATTATTGATCTCGCTGGAGGATGGTATATTCTGGATATTTACCACCATCACCGTTTTTGTGGTTTTGCAGACTGAGGGCAATGGGACGCTTCGCTGGTTTGCCGTGATGGGAGCCTTTGTCGGCATGTTTATATATAAAAAGACAGTCAGTCCCTTTTTCGTAAAATGGATCTCGAAATTGATTAAGTGGTTGTTTACCCTGATTAAAAAATGTTTCAGGCCTTTTTGCAAAGCGGGGATAAAAGCGAAAAAGAAGTTGACGCATACGGCAAAATTGCTTAAAATTACAATATGTAAGAAGTAAATATTGAGGAGAATACAATGGCAGCGAAAAAGAAAAGAAAGGCTGTGCGAAGAAAAAGCCAAAATCGCTTCAGTATGATACTGGTTACGGCAGTGGTTCTTTTGTTACTGATTATGGTTGGTGTAAAGCGGATTGAAATCAATCAGAAGATGAAAGCTAATCAGGCCCAGATAGCACAGTTGGAAAAACAGATAGAAGAACAGAAAGCAAAACGTCATGAAATCATGCAGTATGAGGTAGATACTCATAAGAAAGAATTTTATGAGAAAATGGCGCATGATAAATTAGGTCTTGTTTACCCGGATGAGATCATATTGAAGGAAAATTAACTCCGAATCTGAATCACTCAGAATCGGAGTTTTTTGTCGCAAAAAAGAGGGGTTCCCATTTAAAAATTTGACAAACTTCTTCTCATTGTTTCCCTATAATAGACAGGCAAATATGTGAAGAAAGGGTGAATGGGATGAAAAAATTAATTCCGGAAAAGGAAACGGAAAAAACCTATCTTCTGACCGATTATGGAAGACAAAAACTGATTCATTATGCGGATTCCTTCAAGGCAATCGCAAGAAATATAGCAGTTAAGGATACCGGACGGGAAACCCCGGAGGAAATGCCGGGGGAGGAATCGGAAAGACAACGGTATCTGTTCTTCGAAAAATTGCACGAAGAAAAGAGTATTCTCGCCGGAAACCTGGAGGAAATGGCCGGTATCATGTCCCAAATTGCCGGGGAGGTTTTTGCATTCCGCCCTTTCCCAACCGGTAAAAAGAGAAGAATCCGTCAGCTTTTGAGAGCAGAAGGAATCCATATTGCGGATATCTATTACATAGAGGATGATGATATTCTGCGTATTGCAGTCTCCATGAATACGGACCGGAAGAAAAAAAAGGAAACTGCTGAGGTGGCCAATATGCTTTCGGTTATCTTAAATGAACGTCTGATTCCTTCCGTGGACAGTCCTTCCACGGTGGATGAATTTATGCGCACTTATTTTCTGGTGCAGGAAGCCGGATTTTCCATTCTTTCCGGGGTTGCCAGAGCCATAAAGGAAACGGAGACCCTTTCCGGCGATAATTATTCCGTGACAGAGACGGAGAGGGGTTATGTCAATGTGCTTCTTTCGGATGGAATGGGATCCGGTGAAAAAGCCTGTGCGGACAGTGAGACGGTGTTAGAACTTATGGAGCAGCTTCTGGAGGCCGGATACGAACCCAAAGTGGCTGCCCACCTTGTCAATACCTCCCTTTTGGCTTCGGAGGAAGAAAAAAATATGTCCACTCTGGATATCTGCAGCCTGAACCTCTATACAGGGGTTTGCGAATTCATAAAACTGGGTGCGGCAGCCAGTTACATCAAACGGGGCAAAATGGTGGAAAGAATTTATGACAGCACGTTTCCCCTGGGAGCCTTCGGTGACCGGGAAAAGAACGGATTTTGCAGGAAACTGATTGATGGGGACTATGTGATTATGGTCAGTGACGGGGTTTTAGATGTTTTTGATGAAGAGGAATATGGGGAGGCTTTCTTAAATCTGGTACGGGATATGAATCAGGAAAATCCCAAAGAAATGGCGGAAAGTCTGCTTCAGCTTATTTTGTTCAAAACAGGCGGCCGCATCCGGGATGATATGACCATTCTGGTCTTCGGAATCTGGGAGAATAAGTAATTTTTGGAGTCCGGCATAGTATTGATTTTTCAAGAAAAAACCACTATTATTAAGGTATGTTGGATAAAATCATGAAATACGTGGAAAAACAGAATATGCTGCAGCCCGGAGATTTTGTGGTTGCAGGCGTTTCAGGAGGGGCCGATTCCGTGTGCCTCTTTCTTGTGCTATGCAAATTGAAGGAGAAGATTCCTTTTACCATGCAGGTTGTCCATGTAAATCATGGGGTCCGGCCGGATGCAGAGGAGGATAAGGTCTATGTGAGGTCGCTCTGTGAGCGATATGGGGTTCCTTTTCTGGGTGTGGATGTGTGCGTGGAACAGATTGCAAAGGATAAGGGAATGTCTGTTGAAGAGGCCGGAAGATGGGCCCGGTACCGGGCTTTTTCGGACTGTATTCAAAACTCTCCGGAGGCATTAAACCGGAAGGGAAGAGTCAGTATTGCAGTAGCACACCATAAGGATGACCGGGCCGAAACCATGCTCTTTAATCTGTTCCGCGGAAGCGGCGTGAAGGGTCTTGGCGGAATTTTGCCGGTTACAGAGCGGGAAGACGGTACCCGGGTGATTCGCCCCCTGCTTTGTGTGGAGAGAAGAGAAATTGAGGAATTTCTGAAAGAAGAGAAAATGCCTTATTGCACGGACAGTACTAATGCAAAGGATGATTATACCAGAAACCGGATTCGCCATCATATTCTGCCGATGGTTAAGGAAGAGGTTTGTGAAAGCGCGGTACAAAATATGAACCGTACCATGGATCTTTTGGCCGAGGCACAGGATTTCTTAGAAAAAGAAGCCCTTAGGGCAGCAGATAAATGCCGGAAAATGACGCAGAACGGAGAGGAATATGAGGTGGAGGGATTTAAGCAGTATCATCCTTACCTACAGAAACAGATGCTGCTGGATTCCTTTGCGCGCCTGACACCGGGGCGAAAGGATATTACGGCAGGACATGTGGAGGATGTGCTTTCGCTGTTTCTTACGGACAAAAACCGTTCTGTCAGTCTTCCCTATGCGCTTGTGGCGAAAAGAGAATATGGCAAAGTGGTGATTTCCCCAAGGGCGGAGGATGAGGCCAGTTCGGAAAATGCAGCAAAACAGCTTTCCTACCTTATACCGATTTCAAGATTACAGGAAGGGGAGAGCCGGTATGTACTTCCCGATGGCAGGGAACTGGTCTTTTCGGTCCTGAATTATAAAAAAACAATGAACATTCCGCAAAACAGGTATACGAAATGGTTTGATTGTGATAAAATGAAAAAATCTCTGGAAATTCGTACCAGAAAACCGGGTGATTATCTGGTCATTGATGAGGAAGGCAGGAAAAAAAGCCTTCAGGATTATATGGTGAATGAGAAAATTCCAAAGGATGACAGGGATTTTCTGCCGTTAGTTGCGGAGGAAAATCATGTGATATGGGTACTTGATTACAGAATCAGCAGTTTTTATAAGGTTGATACGAATACAAAACGCATTTTGCAGGTACAATTAAGAGGAGGCAGATAGCATGGAAAAGCATCATGTGAGTGTACTGATTTCAGAGGAAGAGGTGAGCAGGCGGATTAAGGAAATGGCGGAGCAGATTAATGAGATGTTTGCCGGAAAAGAACTGCATCTGGTCTGTGTATTGCGCGGCGGCGCCTTTTTTATGTGTGAACTGGCAAAGCATCTGAATATGCCGGTTTCTTTGGATTTTATGTCCGTTTCCAGTTATGGAAGTGCCACAAAGTCCAGTGGTGTTGTGAAAATTGTGAAGGATCTGGATGAGCCGATCAAGGATAGGGATGTGCTTGTGGTAGAGGATATTGTGGATTCCGGCAGAACCTTAAGTTATCTGATGGATATGCTTCGTGACAGAGGCCCCAGGAGTCTGCATCTTTGTACTCTTTTGGATAAACCGGAACGCAGGGTAGTGGACGTAAACGTGGATCTGACCGGATTTCAGATAGAGGATAAGTTTGTTGTCGGTTACGGATTGGATTACGACCAGATGTATCGTAATCTTCCCTATATCGGTGTGATAGAATTTGAATAAGTAACGGAGGAAACATTTTGAACCAGAAAAGAAGAGGATTTGGCCAGTATTTTTTATTAATCGGATTTCTGCTTGTTGGTCTTATTATGATTAACAGCTGGCAGAAGAATAATATAGAATATACCCGGGCAGATCTGATAAATGATTTAGAGACCAAGTCTATTTCCGAGGTCTATGTACAACCAAATGCAGAGGGCGGTACCGGCTACCTGCGGATCGATAAAACAAGTGGTGAGAAGGAAAAGCTGTATGCCACGGATATCCGGGAACTGGAAGAAATGGTCCGTAGCTACGGAATTGAACCCAAGATCCTTGACATAGAGCGGGAAAACTGGATTTTGACCTCCCTTGTTCCTACCCTTATCATGGTGGTTATTATTGTATTTTTCTTCCTGATGATGAACAGTCAGGGCGGTGGCAGTTCCGGAAACAGCAAAATGATGAATTTCGGGAAGAGCCGGGCCCAGTTAATATTAAACAATCATCTGACTCTTAAAGATGTTGCCGGACTGAAGGAAGAAAAAGAGGAACTGGAGGAAATTATCGATTTCCTGAGAGATCCCGCAAAATATACCAAAATCGGTGCCAGAATTCCGAAGGGTGTTTTGCTTGAGGGACCTCCCGGAACCGGTAAAACTTTACTTGCCAAGGCTATTGCAGGAGAAGCGAATGTACCTTTCTTCAGTATTTCCGGTTCGGATTTCGTGGAAATGTTTGTCGGTGTCGGTGCTTCCCGTGTCAGGGATCTTTTCCAGGATGCGACCAAGCATGCGCCCTGTATCGTCTTTATTGACGAAATCGATGCAGTAGCAAGACGCCGTGGTACCGGTATGGGTGGCGGACATGACGAAAGAGAGCAGACCTTGAACCAGTTGCTGGTGGAAATGGATGGTTTTGGAGTCAACGAAGGAATCATTGTCCTTGCCGCAACAAACCGTGTGGATATCTTAGACCCTGCTATTTTACGTCCGGGACGATTTGACAGAAAGATCGCTGTGGGAACTCCCGATGTAGGCGGCAGAGAAGAAATCTTAAAGGTTCATTCCAAGAATAAGCCTTTAAGTGATGATGTGGATTTGGAACAGATTGCCCGTACTTCCGCCGGATTTACCGGTGCGGATCTGGAAAATCTGTTAAATGAAGCGGCAATTTTAGCCGCAAAGGCCGGTAAGGCTTATATTGAACAGGAAGATATCAGGGCTGCCTTCATTAAGGTAGGAATCGGTGCAGAGAAGAAGAGCCGTATTATTTCTGATAAAGAAAAGAAGATTACCGCTTATCATGAAGCCGGTCATGCAATTTTATTCCATGTACTTCCCGATGTGGGACCGGTTTATACGGTTTCCATAATTCCTACCGGTGTGGGTGCAGCCGGTTACACCATGCCCCTTCCCGAAAAAGACGAAATGTTTATGACTAAGGGCAGAATGAAGCAGGAGATTATGGTTTCCCTGGGTGGCAGAATTGCAGAAGAGATTATTTTTGACGACATCACGACCGGCGCATCCAGTGATATCAAGAAAGCTACCAAGGTGGCACGTAAGATGGTGACCCGTTTCGGTATGTCGGAAAATATTGGTGTGATTGATTATGACAACAGTGATGATGAAGTCTTTATCGGTAGGGATTTAGCCCATACCCGCGCTTACAGTGAGAGTGTTGCAGGAGAAATCGATAAAGAGGTAAAAGCGATTGTAGATGAATGTTACATGAAAGCAAAAGAAATTATCTTAGAGCATAAGGACGTTCTTCATAAAACGGCAGAACTTCTTCTTCAGAAGGAAAAAATCAAAAGAGAAGAGTTTGAAGCCTTGTTTGTATAGGGCATCCTGCGAATTGAGGCAATGGAAAATTGTGCAAATTTACCAAAAACAAATCATCCAATTTGTAAAGTTTGTGTAATTTGGAAATAGACTCTATAGGGGGCTTGTGTTATTATACACTTGTAACCCCCCCAATACATTATATAGTTTTTTGCTATACCCCATAAGAAAGAAATACCTTCTCTAAAAAAGGCAGCTCCCCAAGCTGTCTTTTTTACTTTTCAGGCTTAAATTCCTTGCACATACAGCCTTTCTATTATAAAATAGAAACGATAAAATTTAGGCAGAGGTTCAAATTCATGGATTTCGATCAATTCAGAAACAAAGAACAGAGTCAGTATTATATTGCAAGTATGCGTCCGGTATTAAACAAAAGGGCGCTGTTTTCCGATACAACCGAGAATTATGTAACGCCTGCGGAGCCAAGTCCTTATGATGAGGTGACTATTCGTTTCCGGGCAGCAAAGAATAATATTGACAGAGTATTTTTTGTCTGTAAAAACGAAAAGCAAATCATGATAAAGGAAAAAACCGACGAAAGTTTCGATTACTACAGCATTGATGTGCAGTTGGAAAATGAAATACTTTCTTACTGTTTTGAGGTGCACGTGGGAAAAATTACCGGGTTTTATGATGCGAGAAGCGGACTTCATGCCAATAAGGAAGATTTTTACAATTTTAAGATTATTCCCGGATTTAAGACTCCGAACTGGGCAAAGGGAGCGGTTATGTACCAGATTTATGTGGACCGCTTCTGCAACGGAGACAAATCCAATGATGTTTTGACTAACGAATATCAGTATATCAACGATAAAGTACATCGCGTAGAGGATTGGAACCGATACCCCCAGTCCATGGATGTAAGAGAGTTTTACGGCGGTGATTTGCAGGGGGTAATGGACAAGCTGGATTACTTAAGTGATCTGGGTGTGGAGGTAATCTATTTTAATCCTCTGTTTGTCTCTCCTTCCAATCACAAATATGACATACAGGATTATGATTATATTGACCCGCACATTGGGAAAATTGTGGAAGATAGCGGAGAACTTCTGGAAAACTGGCAGAATGAGAACCGTCTTGCTTCCCGATATATTACCCGCGTTACCAACAAGGCTAATCTGGAGGCATCCAACGAACTGTTTGCAAAGCTGGTAGAAGAAGCACACAAACGCGGAATCCGCGTTATATTAGACGGGGTATTCAATCATTGCGGTTCTTTCAATAAATGGATGGACCGTGAGCGCATTTATGAAAATGCAGAAGGTTACGCAAAGGGAGCACATATTTCTGCAGACAGTCCGTATCGGAACTATTTCCTTTTCCATGACCAGAACAGATGGCCCTATAATCCCACTTACGATGGCTGGTGGGGACATGACACCTTACCCAAACTTAACTATGAAGGTTCCAAAGAGCTTTTTGACTATATCATGCATGTGGCTGCCAAATGGGTATCTCCCCCGTATAATGCGGATGGGTGGCGTCTGGATGTGGCAGCAGACTTGGGATTTTCTCCCGAGTATAATCACTTTTTCTGGAGGGAGTTCCGTAAAGCCGTAAAGCAGGCAAATCCGGAGGCTATTATTCTGGCAGAGCATTATGGGGATACCAGGGAATGGCTGTCCGGCGACCAGTGGGATTCCGTCATGAACTATGATGCCTTTATGGAGCCAGTGACCTGGTTTTTAACCGGTATGGAAAAGCACAGTGATGATTTCAGACAGGATCTTCTGGGAAATGCCGATAGTTTCTGGGATGCAATGCGTCATCATGGTTCCGCATTTTCTTCTCCAAGCTTATTGGTTTCCATGAATCAGCTTTCCAACCATGATCATTCCCGCTTTATGACCCGAACCAGCCACAAAGTAGGTCGTACCAATACTTTAGGACCGGATGCGGCAAATCAAGGCAATAACCCTGCTGTTTTCCGTGAGGCCGTTGTAATACAGATGACCTGGCCCGGGGCACCCACCCTTTATTATGGGGATGAAGCCGGTGTGTGCGGATTTACTGATCCCGACAACCGCCGAACCTATCCCTGGGGACATGAGGATCAGGAACTGATTAATTTTCATAAAGCGATTATACGGATTCACAAGGAATGTGGGGAACTTAAGACTGGTTCTTTAAAGAGTCTGGACAGGGATTATAATTACATGGCGTATGCGCGCTTTACGGAAGAGTCCCAGACCATAGTCATGATTAACAATAACGATCATGAAATTGAGAAAACCATTAAAGTCTGGCTTGCCGGTGTGCCGAAGGAAACCATGCTCACCCGTATTTTTACAAGTGATGAGAATGGTTATTCCACAGAAGAGGAATTTATTCCCGTACTTTCAGGCCGCATCACCATAAAGGTTCCTAAGTTTTCTGCAATTCTTTTAAGATATACGAAGGAAGAAGAATAGTTTGTGATTAAAGTGTAAAGTAATTCTTGCTTTTTTGTAGTGTATATGTTAGAATTCTTCATTGGCAGGGTAACCTGTTATGGATGGATTCCCGAGTGGCCAAAGGGGACAGACTGTAAATCTGCTGCAATTTGCTTCGGTGGTTCGAATCCACCTCCATCCATTATACAGACTTAAGTGGTCCATTAGGGATTTTCCCGGGAAGAGGCCGTAGGCTCTGTAGTCACACGCTGGTGTGGCGGAATAGGCAGACGCAAGGGACTTAAAATCCCTCGGTGGCAACACCGTGCCGGTTCAAGTCCGGCCACCAGCAGTAAATTAAGATGAGAGAAATGTTGATTTTGCAACATTTCTCTTATTTTTTTCTTATGAACTATGGGCGGGGCATGAGAGGCAAAAGCCGGGGTTTAAACCCCGCGGGGAGGGAAATATGCCCCACGGTAGAAACCGATATATTGTATTAAGCTTGGCAATAAAATTTGATGAAATAATCAAAAACTTCTGTTATAATGTGATTATGTGAACAGTTTTGAACCATTTTTGAGGAATTAGGATGAGGCTGTTAAAGTTAAGAAATCAATTAATAGAGGAATATGAGGCCAATGCAAATCTGAAACTGGCGCTGCCCACAGTTTTTTACAATGTATTTCACTGTAAGGGCTTATTTGTCCGTTATTTGGTACTGACACTAATCGTGTTGATGTCGGGGGTATTGTATGCCTTTTTGTCATACCATGCCATTATCATGCTGGTTTTCCCGATTGTGGTGTCCTGTCTGTACTGTGACAGAAGGAGCGTATGGTATACGGCGCTCATCGGCCTTCCGGTAATGCTTGTTTCGCATTTGCTGGCACTTCAATTAAAAGTAGTGCCGGACGAGCCGCTGGTTACACTTCATGGGACTTTATTTTACGGGGTTCTTCCGAGAATGGTGGAATATATAGCCATTGCTGTGGTTTGCACAAGTATGACCGGGAAAATCCAGGAATTGATTCGTTCCCTGATTCAGAAGAATGAGCAACTTTTGTCCGAGCAGGAGGGTATTATCACTTCTCTGTCCCAGATGATTGAAAGCCAGTCCAAAGAAACCGGAATGCATGTAAAGCGTGTGTCCGAGTATACGAAAATATTGTGCAGGGGACTGGGCTACGAAGAGGAAGTGGTCTGGAAAGTGGGACTTGCTTCCATGATGCATGACGTAGGAAAGATACTGATTCCCCATCATATATTGGAGAAGCCGGGACGGCTTACGGAAGAGGAGTATGATATTATCAAGAAGCACACTCTCTACGGGAAAAGGATGTTGGAAAATTCCGAGGGAGAGTTAATGCAACTTTCCGCGAGGATTGCCTATGAGCACCATGAGAGATTTGACGGGAAGGGTTATGCAAATATTCAGGGCGAGGATATTGACATTACCTCGAGATGTGTATCTATTGCGGATGTGTTTGATGCCCTGGTGAGCTGGCGCCCGTATAAGGAGGCATGGACACCGGAAGAGGCAAGGGTGGAAATTATTGCACAGTCCGGAAAACAGTTTGATCCGGATTTGATTGATATTTTTGACCAGCATTTTGAAAAATTCTTAGAAGTTTTGGAGCAGTATCCCGATTCCAAAGAGGCCGTGGATACGGAGGCGATTTTCAAGGAGTAGGGATTCGCCATAGAAGAATAGGAAGCCATTATGGAATTTGTTGAAAAATACATGGATTTGTAATACAATACTAAGGAAAATATACCGGTTTTCCGGTACGGAGAGAGGAAAACTATGAGCAGTAAAGCAAGGGAAAACAAAACAGTAGCGATTTCTTATTGGGTTTTGAGTATGGTTCTTTTGGTAGCTTATGCACTAGAGGGCATAAAAGGAAACCGAAAGATTGATTATCTGGCGGTCTTTGCAGCATTAAACCTGATTCCACTTGCCATATTCCAGTTTCTGTATATGCGGAATAAGGAATCTAAAATGATTCGTTACATTTATCTGGTGGGATACAGTATTCTTTATGTATTTGTGCTGTTTACAGGTCTTAATAATACTTTTACATATATTCTTCCGTTTATTGTTATAATCGCCATATATTCGGATATTAAATATTCCCTTTTTGCCTCAGCGACTGCTCTGGTTATTAACATTGTTCATATAATTTATCTGGCCACACGGAATAAATTTGATGCAGAGGCCATAACCAATACCGAGATTTTGTTGGCAGTCATTTTTATTGTAGGTCTTTTCTCGGCAATGGCTTCCAAAACCCTGAGTAAAATTTCAGCAGATAAAGTGGCAGAAATTCAGGCTCAGGAAAACAGGAACCGCCAGCTTGTCCAGCATATTCTGGAATCCGCAAACGTGATTCAGGAACAGAGCGAAGAGATTAAGACAGGAACCGATACTTTGTATGATAATTCTTCTGCAGTGGAGATGGCCATGGCTGAAGTAAGCAATGGTTCCACGGAAACGGCAGAAGCCATTCAGGAACAGATTGAAAGCACTACAGCAATTCAGAACCACATTGATATGGTTAAGGATGCTTCAGAAGGGATTCTTTCCAATGTGAATTCTACTGCAAGTTCCGTAGAAACCGGACGCATCAGTGTAGACAGTCTGGTATCTTCCATGGAACAGTCCAGGCAGGCGGGCAGTCTGGTTTCCGAGGAGATGCATTCCCTGATAGAGCAGATCAAGAGTATGGAAGATATTCTTGCACTGATTAATCAGATTACCAAGAAAACAGCCCTTCTTTCCCTGAATGCTTCCATTGAAGCAGCGAGAGCAGGCGAGGCAGGACGTGGATTTTCTGTAGTTGCGGGTGAGATTTCTTCTCTTGCAGATCAGACTTCCCAGGCAACACAGAGCATTTCTTCCATCATTGATAATATTACGGATCGCATTTCCAAAACAGGAGAAGCAACCCAGTCCCTTTTGGACCGAACTGGTGAACAGGAAAAACTGGTTATGCAGACAGCAGAACAGTTCCGTATCATGGATGAAGCGACCAGAAATGCAACCACAATGGCACAGGAACTGGAAAAGAGCGTAGAACAGCTGGATGTATCCAACAAGGTTATTGTAGAAAGCATCCAGAACATTTCCGCAATCTCCGAAGAGGTTTCCGCCCATGCTCAGATTACTTATGAGAAGAGTGTGAACAACAATGATATCTTAAGAAATATCAGACAGTATGTGGAAGTACTTGAATCCACGGCAAATGAACTGGTTCAGTAGAAGCATATTTATTATGACAAAATAAGACCTCACATTTTCAGGGTGCCCTGTGAATGTGAGGTCTTTTATAGTACTTTAATTTGCAGGTTTGTAATTAAGATAACAGTTTTAAGGTTTCATTTTCTTCAATGTCTCAATCAGTTCCAGGTCGGAAGGTGTTACCTTTAAATTGGAACTGTAGGACTTTCCTTCGGGCGTGGTGATGTCAATGGATATTACTGTATTTTCCTTAATCCCTTCACTGGATACCGCAGAAAGGAAAAGGGGAAATTTGGGGTGGTTCTGCTGGAAAGTATCCCAGGCTTTTTTCAACTGAAAGATCATCATTGGATTCATGTGTTTACCTTCTTTTCTAATAGTATTTTATAGTAAGAATATACCATATTATGGGGGGATTTCCTAATAAATATTCTGTGAACTTCGTTAACACCTCATAAACAGGGCAATCCATGGAGGAATAGACTGTCCGTAATTGACGTACAAATTTGTAATATGATATAATAAATTGACGTTTTATACGTATTGGGAGATGGGCATATGATTAATGATAAGAAGATAATTGCGGTTTGTATTACAAAATTTCAAGATTACATGATGCAGAATTTTATGGAGGCACTTTACAATGCCACAAAAGGTACAAATTACCGCATTATGGTATTCAACAGCTTCCGTGATTTTTATAAGAATGACAGTTTTGATGAAGGTGCAAAATCCATCTACAAAATGATTAATTTTGATGTGGTGGATATTCTGGTGGTAAAAGAAGAACAGTTTTTTGATAAGACGATCGTGCAGGAACTGATTGGTAAAGCAAAGGAGAGAAATATTCCTGTTTTATCGCTGTATAGCGAAAAAGAGGGCTGTTTCTGTGTACTGAAAAATCAGGAAAATTCCTTTAATCAGATATTGTCCCATATTATAGAGGAACATAAAAAAGAAAAGATTTTTTTCCTTGCAGGTATTAAGGGGGAAAAGGATTCCGACATCCGTCTGCGACTTTATAAAGAGGCTATGGAGGCACATGGTCTTACTGTAAAAAATGATATGATTGCCTATGGGGATTATTGGGAAGGTCCGGTTAACAACGCAATTGACCGTTGGGTCAACCGCAGTATGATACCGGAAGCGATTATCTGTGCCAATGATTCCATGGCAATTACCGCTTGTGACAGATTGAAAGAGCGTGGCATCAGAGTGCCGGAGGAAGTACTGGTCACAGGTTTTGATAATCTACCTATTTTTATGTTTCATAATCCCAGAATCACCAGTGCAGGTCAGGATGTGGAAGCACTGGGGAAATTATGCTTTCATATGATTGTAGATGCAGTGGAAAAGAAAGTTAAGCCGTACAAAACAGAAGAAATCTGGAAAATGGAAATCAGTGAATCCTGTGGCTGCAGGAAGATGGATTTTTCCGATTACCGCGAATATGCAAACCGTATCAGCATGAAATTTGTGGATAACGAAGCTCATGAAAATTATGTAATGGCTTTGTCCGACAGTATACTGAAAAGTATGGATTATACCCAGCTTTGCGAGAATCTGCTCACCTATATACTGAATGATTCTATTTTAGCAATAAACAGTGATTTTCTGATGATGGCAAGGCAGGAAAGTACTCATGCAGAGGAGCCTTTTACCAAGGATATGGTGGTTGCCAGTTCCAGAAATAATATATACGAAGTGGAAAATCAGGAGATATTCTCTATAAAGGACATGTATCCCCATATTGAAAAACAGTTAGGTGATGGAAAGATGTTTATCTTTCAGTCCGTTCATGTTTCAGACAGTGTATGCGGCTATTATGCGGTCAGAACGGATAATCTGGCAGCAACTATTCACAGGCTTCATCGACTTTGCAATGTTATGAACTCGGCCTTCGGTGTTATTATCAGCCGAACCAGACAGCAGTATCTTGCCGGAAATATGCGTCAGATGGAAAACAGGGATATGTTGACCGGGCTTTGGAACCTGAAAGGCTTTGTTTCTTATGTGGATGAAAATTATGAGGATCTTTCAAAGTATCATATTGCCGTTTCCGTATATAACATTCCCAAATACCAGTTTATTTATGAAAATTACGGTATTGAAGAAATTGAAGAGGTCATTTGTCTGGTTGCAGAATCTTTGCAGCTTGCAAATCCGTGCAATGTAATTATTTCGAGAATAGCAGACGACAGTTTTGTGGTGATGAATACGGAGCATTCCAACGAAGAAGTGGACAGTGCACTGAACAAAGGTATTGCACTTTTTTATGAACTGATGCAGCCCCACAACCAGAACAAGGAAAAAGATTATTTCATGGAAGTGAATTGTGGCTGTACTCTGGCTACTCCCGGTTGGAAAAATGATATTGCAACTCTCATCAAGGTTGCTAATTCCGAACTCTATTTAAATCGTCTGAAGTTGGGAACCGGCCCTGCCGTCAAAATTCAGACTGCCAAGGAAATGTACTATGTATTTGAATCTCTGGTAGACGGTAACCTTTTCCAATACCACTATCAGCCCATTGTCAGTGCGCGTACCGGTCAGATTTATGGCTATGAGGCGCTGATGAGAACGGATAAGAATGTGCAGTTAAGTCCTATGGAAATCCTAAAGATTGCGGATGAATACGGACGTTCTTACGATATTGAATATGCAACACTTAATAATGTACTGGAATACTTTGATAAGAATTATGACCTGTTTACCGGAAAGCGGCTTTTTGTAAACAGTATCCCGGGCCGCTTTTTAAATATTGCGGACAAAAACGAATTAATTCGAAAATACTCGCACTTATTTAAGGATTGCACCATTGAAATTACGGAGCAGAACGAAACTTCCGAAGAAGAAATTGAACAGATTTTGTCCCTGTCTGACGGAGAAAATGCATGCCAGTTTGCCATTGATGATTATGGAACCGGTTATTCTAATATTGCCAACCTGCTTCGCTACAAACCCCATGTTATTAAGATTGATCATTTCCTGGTAAATAATATTCAGAATGATAAGGACAAGCAGATGTTTGTCTTAAATACCATTGAATTTGCCCGCAGAAATAACATTCTGACACTGGGTGAGGGTGTGGAAACCTTTGAAGAAATGTGTAAACTGATTGAACTGGGTGTGGACTTATTGCAGGGCTTTTATCTGGCAAGGCCTTCGGCAACGATTATACCGGAAATCGACCATGCCATTGTGGATTATATCATTTCACAGAATATCAAGTTTGCACGCTATGATAATGATAATCGTATTTATGAAGCAAAAGACGGGGAAGTACTGGATATTCTTGAACTCGCCGTAAATAAGAATACCTTAATTCGCGTGGGGAATGGGACCGTGCGGGTAACCGGGAAAAAAGAACATACCATCAGTATGAATATTGAGATTGCCGACAATTCGCAAACCACACTTATTTTGCAGGACTCCAATATTAAGGCTCTTGCGGGTGCTACGATTCGTCTTGGAAGAAACAGCAGGGTAGATATTGTACTGGAGGGAGATAATTTTTTACATAAAGAAGGAATCAGCGTTCCGGAAACGGCAGCACTCGTCCTGCGTGGGGAGGGTAATCTGACCATTATGGCAAACCGGAACAATAGTGCATGTATCGGTGGAAGTTACTCCGAAGGTTACGGGAATATTGTCATTGATATGGGAGGTAATCTGGAGGTTACTTCTCATGGGGATAAAGTAGTCTGTATCGGCGGAGGTATCAGGGGTAACAATGCCCGAATACACTTAATGAGAGGACATATTAAGGCAGAGGCAAGAGCTATTTCGGCAGTAGGAATCGGTTCCGTAAATGGTTTCTCAGATATTGCAATTGATGACGTAAATTTGGAAATGAGCTGTACTGCAAATGAAATTATCGGTATCGGTTCTTTGGAAGGAACCGTTTCATTTGTTAATAATGGAACCCTGAAACTATTGTCCGAGGGTGAAAGGTCTACCTCCATCGGTGTTTTGGAAGGCGGAAGCGGCAGGGTGATGCTTGCGGGCCACAAAATCGAGATTACATCCCGCGGTGCCCAGACGGCGAGTGTGGGCTCTTACACCGGAGATGTGGATATCTTCTGCAATGCGGATTATCTGAGAATATACGGAGAAGGCGAGAGAATCAGCGGTATTGGCAATTATGACGGAAAGGGCAGCGTGCATATTCAGAGAGGAACCGTCAGCGTAAGCCTTGCATCCGCAAATCCCTGTAAGATTGGCGGAAAGGAAACACCGGTTATCATTGAAGGAGGAAATGTCATCGTGGATGAAGTTCTTCCTGCGGTAAACCGCTTTGGGGAGGAACTTGAACCCCATGAAATCGAAGAGGACTCCTTTGCCATGAAGCTTCAATCCGAAAAGGGGATTTATATCTATCAGGCAGAACGTTGTCCTGAAGAAGAGAGATTCTGTGTTTATCTGCCCAAGGGCATGATTTAGGGACGTCTCTCTTACGGTTTATTCCTTAGTCACGAAAGGTAGAAAATATATGATTTGTAAAAGCTGTGGAGGGGAATACGCAGACCATCTGTCAAATTGCCCCTATTGTAATACAGAAAATGCCAAAGTGGCAAAGGAAAAGAAGCATAGCATATTAAAAAGTTATGATAAAGAGGCAGAGGAAATAAAAAGAGAACTGCCGGGGCGCGTAATCAAACGGGGAACCTCACTTTATTTCAAATTGTTATTTGTCGTACTGATTCTTATTCTGATGGTTTCCGGATTTGTTGTGGTGTATAGCCAATTTTCCGCAGCCCGGTCCTATGATCAGCGTAATAAAGATCAGGAAATTTTGGAGCAGTACTTTGAGGACGGAGAGTATGGGAAATTAAAGGATTATCTGAACCAAGGTGCGACCGGCGCAAATTATCGGAAATACAAGGAAGTGGTGTCCGTATGGAACAAAGAAGAGAGTCTTCTTAAGTATCTGAACTGGTTTGAGGAATATGACGGCGTTTCGGGAGAAGAAGAGAGAGCGGCGGAATATCGGGCCGAAGCCTTGCAGTGTGCGATAGATTTGCTGGATGAATGTGAGAAAAACAGGAACGATAATGTGATTCTGGGAAACGAAGAAGTCTTAAAGGAGTTTGAGGAACGCACGATTTCGAAAATGGAGGAGTACGGATTTACTAAGGAGGAACTGAAACCATGAAATGTGAATACTGTGGTGGAGAAGTAGGCTCCTTAACAAAAACGTGTCCTTTCTGTGGCCGGGAAAACAAATCCTATACAGAGTTTCAGGCACAGGTCGATGAAAAAATAAAGCGCAATAAGGAACTACCCCGTATTATACTGAAATTAAAGGAAAAAGAAATTGCGTCTAAACTGATTACCCGAATCAACCTGGGGTTGCTATTATGCGCGATTGTGGTACTTGTATTATCCTTTGGGTTATTTTGCATGAGTGAGGACAGGACAGAGGCGGAAATGCTGCCCGGAAGTCAGGCAGAAAAATGCCTTGAGGAATTGGGATATCTGCAGAAAAATCCGGGGTTTTACAGGTTTAAGTATTTCGTGGAAGCATCTGAGAATATTGTAATAAGCGTGGAAAATGAGGAAGAAATAAACCGTTATGATGTGGAGAATCTGCTTGATTACTCCTATGATGTCATGCGGGAGGTATCTACAGCCGAAAATCCAGAAGAATACCGGGATTATGTGCTTTTTATCGAAGCCTTTTATAAAGGATATCTGGATTTTACGGAGGAAGAACTTCGTTTTCTGGCTTATGGAGAAAAGGAAAATCCATCTTATTCTCTGGAGCGTGCTGAAAGGGACAGATTAGTATCCCTGGTTTATGAAAAACTGGAAGGGGGAAATTAATCATGCCTTTTCTGATTTTTATTGCAATCTTAGGTTTTCTGTATTTCAAGGAATGGCAAAGCAAAAAGAAGGGACAGCTTCATATTGTAAGAAAAATTGTATTCTGCTCCATTCTTGTACTGGTTAATATTCTGGTTTTCTCTGTTTTTTTCTATACATTGGGCATGGTTCGGGAAAATGTTGAAGATAATAGTTTGTCCAATCGTCTAAGGAGTGCTGACAGAACGGTTGAGAACGGAAATTTTACGGAGCTGGTATCCATCCTTTGGGTGTATGATGACTACGAAAAAGACTTTGAACCTTACTGGGAAAGAGCACGTATGTATAGTAACGGCTACTATTATAAAATTTATGAAATGGCTGCTCAAAAATGTGAAGACAATGAAGAATTTGCCGGGCGGGCATCCCTGTACCGGGAGCGGCTTGAAAAAATCTGTGAGAATCCGGAATTTGAAGAAAACCGCTATCTGGCAGATTATTTCAGAGAAAAGTACATAGGTCAGGAGTAAAATGTGCAGATTAGAGAAAAAATGGTACTTGTGCTTATGAAAATTTTGTGATAACATTATGGAAATCAATAAAATGCGAAGAAGAGGAATAGTAACTGCGCGCAGGATTCAGAGAGTTGCCGGAAGGTGCGAGGCAATCGAAGCAGACAGCGAACTCGCCTTGGAGCAGCCGCCTGAAGACAGTCTTTTGGGAGCGTGACTTATATATACTTATATAATAGAAGCGCTTAGAAAGCAGGTTGTGTAGGAGCGGACGGAGAATCCACCGTGACAGGAAGGCTTAGCCAATGAGGGCATGGGAAACCATGAAGTAGAGTGGTACCGCGTAAATTTACGTCTCTACAAGGATGAAAACATCCTTGTAGAGATTTTTTATTACTTGTTCCGATTTTCGAAGAAAATCGAGAACAGCAACCGTGAGAAATTGGGAAATTTAAGGAGGACAGGGAAATGATGACAGAGAACGAAATTAAAGAAAAATACGAGAAATCCTACTTTTTACCCCCTGTAGTGACTTATGACTGGGTGAAGCAGGATACAATTAAGAAGGCACCGATCTGGTGCAGCGTGGATTTGCGTGACGGCAATCAGGCGTTAATTGAGCCCATGGGACTGGATGAAAAACTGCAGTTTTTCCAGATGCTTGTGGATGTGGGATTTAAGGAAATTGAAGTAGGTTTCCCCGCAGCAAGTGATACAGAGTACAATTTTATTCGCGCCCTGATTGACCGTAATATGATTCCCGAGGATGTTACCATTCAGGTACTGACTCAGGCGAGAGAACATATTATCCGTAAGACCTTTGAGGCAGTTAAGGGTGCTCCCCGTGCGGTTATCCACCTTTACAATTCTACCTCTGTTGCCCAGAGAGAGCAGGTTTTCAAAAAGGATAAAGAGGAAATCAAGAAGATTGCGGTAGAAGGAGCGAAGCTCTTAAAGACACTGGCAGACGAAACAGAAGGAAACTTTACCTTCGAATATAGCCCGGAAAGCTTTTCCCAGACGGAAGTGGACTATGCGGTTGAAGTTTGTAATGCCGTTCTGGATGTATGGAAACCGGTTCCGGAAAACAAGGTGATTATCAATATTCCTACCACGGTTCAGGTGGCTATGCCCCATGTTTTTGCATGCCAGATTGAATATATACATAAGAATCTGAAATACAGAGATGCCGTAAACCTCAGTGTACATCCTCATAATGACAGAGGCTGCGGTATCAGTGATGCAGAATTTGGAGTACTTGCAGGTGCTGACCGGGTAGAGGGTACCCTATTTGGCAACGGAGAAAGAACCGGTAATGTTGACATTGTTACCGTGGCCATGAACATGGTAACACATGGTGTGGATCCGAAACTGGATTTCTCCAATATAAGCAAAATCAGGGAAACTTACGAATTACTTACCGGTATGCATGTTCACGAAAGGACTCCTTATGCCGGCGACCTGGTATTTACCGCATTTTCCGGTTCTCATCAGGATGCTATTTCGAAAGGTATGGCATGGAGAGAAGAAGGGAAGAGTGGCAAGCGCTGGACCGTTCCCTATCTGCCGATTGATCCTGTGGATTTGGGAAGAGAGTACGAATCCGATGTTATCCGTATTAACAGCCAGTCCGGTAAGGGTGGTATTGCCTTCATTATGAAGCAGAATTTTGGTATTTCCCTGCCGGATAAAATGAAGGATGAAGTCCGTTACATTGTAAAATCCGCTTCCGATAAGAATCATAAGGAACTTACGCCGGATGAAATTTATCAGTTGTTTGAAGAGGAGTATATTAACAAGAAACCGGTATTCGATATTGTGGACTGCCATTTCTCTCAGGTGGGTGGAATTTCCACACAGCTTAAGATTGTAAAAGACGGCGTTGAGAATCAGGTCAATCAGGCAGGTAACGGCCGTCTCGATGCAGTCAGCAATGCGATTAAGAAATTCTTTAATGTGGATTATGAACTGGCAGTTTACGAAGAACACGCTATTTCCAAGGGTTCTTCTTCCAAGGCAGCAGCCTTTGTAGGCGTAGTTGCAGGCGGCACCACTTATTGGGGTGTTGGAATCGATGAAGATATCATTAAGAGTTCCATCAAGGCACTTGTAGTTGCTGCCAATCAGGTAGTAGCGTTAAAATAAGATTTTCTGAATACAGATGTATCTGTCAAAACCCCGCCTTAATTTAGAAGGCGGGGTTTTAGCATGTCTGTCAAGGAAAAGCATTATGATTTCATTTAATATAATAATAATTGCATACAATAAAATTATGTGATATCATATATTCTACTTGAACTCAAATTATAGAGTTGACAATATGTCGAATACAACATAATATATGATTAAGAGGATACCACATGATAGAAATTGAATTTTATGATACAGAAGATGGAAAATGTCCGGTACAGGAATATTTGAACTGCGAACCAAACAAGGTTCAGATATTACAAGGGTATTGTACTTTTTTATGATTGGCAATAAAGCAATTTTAACCAATGGATTTACAAAGAAAACGCAAAAGACACCTAAGTCTGAAATTGAGCTGGCTAAAAAATATAGGGCCGACTATGAGAGGAGGTATGGTAATGAGTAAATATGGTAGTTATAAAAAGAAAGTACTTCAAAATCCTGAAGTAAAAGCTGAATATGAAGCATTACAACCAGAATATGATTTGATTCAGGCTATGATTGAAGCGCGTGTGAATCAAAACATTACACAAAAGGAACTGTCTGATAGGACAGGTATAACACAAGCTGACATTAGCAGAATTGAGAATGGAACAAGAAATCCGAGCCTTGCAATGGTTAAAAAAATAGCGGCCGGTTTGGGAATGCAGCTTAGGCTGGAATTTGTACCAACACCGACCAAACATTAATATAAAAAACTATATTCTTGCAGTATCAACCCCGTCTTAAGTTTGAAGGCGGGGTTTGCTACTTCTTCACATTTCTTTCCCAAAATACGCCATCCTCAAAACCTTGAATCTGCTTGTTGTTTTCTGCATCCGTAAGCCGCTTCTCTGCCCAGACGGCGTATTGCTCGTTCATTTCCACGCCAAGATAGTGCCTGCCCAGTTTTTTTGCTGTAACGCTGGCAGTACCGGAACCTAAAAAGGGGTCAAAAATAAGGTCCCCTTCATTGGAGCTTGCCAGAATCAGTTTGGCATAGAGCTTCTCCGGCTTCTGGGTCGGATGCTCCGTATTTTCGGGCATGGACCAGAAAGGAATGGTAATATCATCCCAGAAATTGGAGGGACAGGTGTCCCGGAAATTCCCATGCTCGGTTTCCTTCCAGTCCTTTGGTTTCCCGTCTACTTTGTAGGGAGCAATTACTTTTCTGCGAATTTTTACGGCATCTACATGAAAAGTGTAATTCGTACCTTTGGTGGCAAACCAAATGTCTTCCATGCCATTTTTCCAGTTTCTTGCAGCCCCGCGGCCCTTTTCACGCTGCCAGGTAATGCGGTTTCGCACATGGAAAAATTCAGTCAGTACATTGCCGATTATCATGCTGCTTTCCCAGTCACAGCAGACATAAATACTGCCGTTTTCTTTTAATAACGGGTATACCAGAGAAAGCCAGGAACGGGTGTATTCTTCATATTCCGTAACCTTCTTTTTGGAAAAAACATTGCCATGAAAAGATTTGGTCAGATTGTAAGGAGGATCTGCAATAATCAGATCCACACTGTTTTCGGGAAGTCTGGGAAGTACCTTAAAGGTATCCCCCAGAATCGTTTTATCCAGTAAAAGGGAGATATCCTCCTGTTTTCTATTTACCTTGATACAGCGCTTTAAGTATTCAGCTCCCTCTTTCACGGAAATATCAATTGTCTTGTTTCTACCTGCTTTCTTTGTCGGCATCGAAACCTGTCCCCCAAATCTCACGGCTTAATTTATCGTATTGCTTGTACATTTTCTGTACTTCGTTTTCCAGGATGTAATAATGTCTGATGTAGGGTAGTAACAGAATCAGAACGGTCACGGTAAGAAGCAGGGTGAACAGTTCCGGGCTCATCATAACCATTACCAGAGAAATCACTTCAAGTAGGGCAAAAAGAACCGTCACAATCAGATGAATCAGGCGTTCGTGCTGAAAAAAAGAAACCTGTACCAGATGCTCCGCCCTGAGTGTTTCCAGTTCTTCCTTGGATTTGTTGTGATTGCTTTCGATATCGGATAAAAGCTCATCCATATAATGTCTGTAACGTAAAATTCGTTTCTCCATAAATGTGCCTCCCATCAGGTTTTCCTTTTTTTACCGGAAACGGATATAATGAATATACCACAAATTTCGCGCTCTTCCTATCCCTTCCCAAATTTTTCTTTCTTTTCATGTATCTTCTACTTGTACAGGAAAGAAAAAGAAGGTAGAATAGTAGCGGATATGAAACAGTTTTACAGATTAATTTAGAAAATGCAGAATCGAGGAATAATATGGGCGGATTTTTTGGCGTAGCATCAAAACAGGATTGTGTTTTCGATTTGTTTTTTGGAATCGATTATCATTCTCACTTAGGAACCAGACGCGGCGGTATGGCCGTTTATGGGGAGGAGGGTTTTAACCGTGCCATTCACAACATTGAAAATGCACCCTTTCGAACCAAATTTGATAAAGACATGCAGACCATGAATGGATATTATGGTATCGGATGTATTTCGGATTATGAACCCCAGCCGTTAATTGTACGTTCCCATCATGGTACCTATGCGCTTACCACGGTCAGCAAGATTAATAATGTGGATGAGCTGGTGAAAAAGCTTTTTGATAACGGTCACTCCCATTTTCTGGAGATGAGCGGCGGTGATATTAATGCGACGGAGCTCATTGCCTCCCTGATTAATCAGAAGAGCAATCTCATAGAAGGAATAAAATATGCCATAGATTCCGTAGAAGGTTCCGTTTCCCTGCTGCTGATGAATCAGGCCGGTATTTATGCTGCCCGTGACAAGTTCGGAAGGACCCCCATTGTCATTGGTCACAAGGAAGGTGCCTTCTGTGCTTCTTTCGAAAACTTTGCATATAAGAATTTAGGATACAAGGATTATAAGGAACTTGGCCCCGGTGAAATCGTGGCATTTACGGACGAGAGCTGCGTGACCCTGGTAAATCCCGGAAAGAACATGAAAATCTGTACATTCCTCTGGGTTTATTATGGATACCCTTCCAGTTCCTATGAGGGAACCAGTGTAGAGCAGATGCGTTATAATTGTGGTGCTAAAATGGCTATGCGCGATAATGTGAAGCCCGATATTGTGGCAGGCGTTCCTGACTCGGGAACCGCGCACGCAGTGGGTTACGCCAATGCATCCGGCGTTCCCTTCTCCAGACCATTTATTAAATATACACCTACCTGGCCCCGTTCCTTTATGCCTACTATCCAGAGCAAACGAAATCTCATTGCCAAAATGAAATTGCTGGCGGTGGACGAACTGATTCGCGATAAGAGTCTTCTTTTGATTGATGATTCCATCGTTCGTGGAACCCAGCTAAGAGAAACTACGGAATTCCTATATGAAAGTGGTGCAAAGGAAGTTCACATCCGACCCGCCTGCCCGCCCCTCTTGTATGGTTGTAAATACCTGAATTTCTCACGTTCCACTTCTGAAATGGATTTGATTGCCCGTCGTGTGATTGCCCGTCTTGAAGATGGCAAGGAAACACCGGAAATCATTGCAGAGTATGCAAATCCGGATTCTGAGAAGTATGAACGCATGGTAGAAGAAATTCGTAAGGAGCTGAATTTCACATCCCTTCGATTCAACCGTTTAGACGATATGTTAGATTCCGTGGGCATTGACAAATGCAATCTCTGCACTTATTGCTGGGACGGAAGAGAATAAATTTCTGAGGAATCAAAAAGCCGGTACACATCCTGGGATGTATACCGGTTTTTTATACCTGTTAATGTATACTTCTAAGCATTTGCCATAGCACAAAGTTCGTCCAACATTTTCGGAAGCTCGGTTGCCATATTTTCATCGGTAAACTGGCAGGTACCTACTTTCTTATGTCCGCCGCCGTTGTATTTGAGCATTAAACTGCCCACATTTACATTGGAAGTTTTGTTTAAGATGCTGTAGCCCACTGCTGCGGAGCATCCGAGACCACCCTTGCCGTTTACAATCCAGGCAGAAATATTCTGTTCGGGATACATACTGTAAATCATAAAACGGTTGCCTGTATAGATGGGTTCCACGCCGCGTAAATCGGTAATAATCACATTTCCCTTAACTTCTGTGTAATTCTGAACCATCTCTTTGAATTTCTCGGTCTGGTCATTGTATACTTCAATACGTTCCTTGATGTCGGGAAGACTCAGGATTTCATCTGTCGTCATGGTACGGCAGGCATCAATCAGCTTCTCCATGAGCTGGTAATTGGAAATGGTAAAGTTACGGAAACGTCCCAGACCGGTACGGGGATCCATTAAGAAACCAATTAAAATCCATCCCTTAGGATTCTGGATTTCATCAATGGTAAGATTACCGGAATCTACCTTGTCCACTGCCTCCATCATGTCATCGAACTGAGGAAATTTCTCTTTTCCGCCATAATATTCATAAATAATTCTTGCGCAGGAGGGGGTAATACGGCTCTCACCCTTATACTTACCTTCCAACTGTAATCTTTCGTGTTCACTGGAATGGTGGTCGAACCAGAGTCCGCAGCCCTCTACAAAAGGTACATTTGCAAGGCAGTCATTCTCGTTTACTTCCACCAGACCATCCTGCAAATCCTTGGGATGTGCAAACTTCCAATTGTCAATGATGCCTGCCTCTTTTAACAGGGCACCACATGCCAAACCGTCGAAATCGGAACGTGTAATAAGTCTCATAGTGTAATCTCCTCCAAATACAATTAACGATATTGCCCAAAAATAAAAATTTAAATAAATTATATCATTCTTTGTCCTTCCTTGCAATTAAAGAGTAGGAATTTTATTGACTTTTTTACGTAAATCCACTATTCTGAAAAAGGCGTACTACGATATGCAGACCGCATGGAACCGGAGGTTTATTATGGAGAAAATAGCAAGTTTTACCATTGATCATATAAAATTACAGCCGGGCATTTATGTTTCCCGGAAAGACAGGGTTGGTGCAGAGACCATTACCACCTTCGATTTGCGTATGACAAGCCCCAATGAGGAGCCTGTGATGAACACTGCAGAGGTGCACACAATTGAGCATTTGGCGGCAACTTTCCTTCGAAATCACCCCCTGTACAAGGAAAGAACCATTTATTTTGGTCCCATGGGCTGTCGTACCGGCTTCTATCTGCTTTTGGCAGGGGATTTGACTTCCAAAGAAATCGTGCCGTTAATGGTGGAAATGTATGAATTTATCCGGGATTATAAGGGTGAGGTTCCCGGTGCATCCCCTAAGGACTGCGGCAATTATCTGGATATGAATCTGCCTATGGCAAATTATCTGGCGAAGAAATATTTAGATGAGGTGCTTTATACGATTGATGAAACCAGATTAGTATATCCTGAATAATTTGTTTTAAGTGATTATGAAAAAGGAGAGAAACCCATGAAGAGAATCGGTATTATCGGTGCTATGGAATTAGAAGTTAAACAGTTAAAAGAGAAAATGAGAATTGAACGTATTGTGGAAAAGGCCGGTATGGAATTCTTTGTAGGTACCTTACATGACATAGATGTCGTAATTGTACGCTCCGGAATCGGTAAAGTAAATGCCGCCCTTTGTATCCAGATTTTGGCAGATGTATTTCAGGTAACACATGTAATTAATACCGGTGTAGCAGGATCCTTAAATGCAGATCTGGATATTGGAGATATCTTAATTTCGACAGATGCAATACAACATGACATAGATGTCAGAGTTTTTGGCTATCAGATTGGTGAAGTTCCCCAGTTAGGCTATAGAGAATTTGTAGCGAATAAGGAAATGGTAAGAATTGCTGTAGAATCCTGTAAAGAAGTGAATCCGGATGTGAATGTAAGAACAGGAAGGGTTTTAAGCGGTGATCAGTTTATTTCTAATAAAGATGTGAAGGAAAACCTGATTACAACCTACCATGGTGACTGTGTGGAAATGGAAGGTGCTGCCGTCGCGCATGGTGCCTGCTTAAACCACATTCCTTTTGTAATCATTCGTGCTATTTCCGATAAAGCGGATGACAGTGCCGAAATGGATTATCCAACCTTTGAAAAAGCAGCAGCAAAGCATTCTGCAGCTCTTGTAGAGCATATGGTGACATCGTTATAATGCATTGTTTGATATTTTTTGGAATTTATTATTGAACAATGGAATTACTTTGTTATAATAAGTACAATAAAATGAAAATAAAAAGCACAGGTTCTGAAGTCAAAGGCGATATTAGGAATCTGTGCTTTTGTTGTTCACTTATAAAAGAAAAAGGAGTATGTAAAAATGCCGAAGCTTAATGAAAATTACTTAAATCTAAAACAGAGCTATCTCTTTTCGGAAATCGCTCATCGTGTAGCCGCATATCAGGAGAAAAATCCGGACAAACCGGTTATCCGCCTTGGTATCGGGGATGTAACCCGTCCCATTGGTAAAAAGGTGATCGAAAAGCTTCATGAAGGTGTGGATGCATTAGGAGCAGCGGAAACCTTTAAGGGCTATGGTCCGGAGCAGGGCTACGAATTTCTGCGCAATGCAGTCGTGGATTATTATGCCGAAAACGGTGTAAGCATAGACGCAGGTGAAGTCTTTATTTCCGATGGTGCAAAGAGTGATACCGGTAACATTACCGATTTGTTTGCACAGGATAATGTGATTCTGATTCCCGACCCGGTATATCCGGTTTATGTGGATACAAACCTTATGAACGGTAGAAACATTACTTACATCGATGCAAATGCAGATAACAATTTCCTGCCCATGCCGGATAAAAATGTACATGCAGACATTATTTACATCTGTTCTCCCAATAATCCTACCGGTGCCGCTTATAACAAAGAGCAATTGAGAGAATGGGTGGATTATGCACTGGCAAATGATGCCATCCTGCTCTATGACTCTGCGTACGAATGCTTCATCACGGACGAGACACTTCCCCGCAGTATTTACGCAATCGAGGGCGCAAAGAAATGTGCCATTGAATTTTGCTCCTTAAGCAAAACGGCAGGATTCACCGGTACCCGTTGCGGATATACCATTGTACCGAAGGACTTGAAGTTCATGTCCTCCACCGGTGTGGAAATGAGTTTAAATGCCATGTGGAATCGTCGCCAGACCACAAAATTCAATGGGGTTTCGTACATTGTACAGAAGGGTGCAGCAGAGGTATTCTCTAAGGAAGGTATGGCAGAATGCAGGGAAAACATCGCTTATTATCAGGAAAATGCCCGTATCATAGCTTCCACCATGGAGAAAAAGGGGGTTCGTTATTTCGGAGGAATCAATTCCCCCTATGTATGGTTTGAATGCCCCATGGGCATGGAATCCTGGGAATTCTTCGATTACATGCTGGAAAAAATCCAGGTAGTCGGCACTCCCGGCGCCGGTTTCGGAGAGAACGGAAAGTACTTCTTCCGCCTTACCGCATTCGGTACAAAAGAAAACACCATAGAAGCAATGAAGAGATTTGAAAGCCTGTTCTAAGTTCCTATATACAGTAATTATCAAATTGGTATCCCTTTTTTCAAACTAAGGGATACCAATTTTTTCATTTTATGCTATAGATATTCGCTCATCACCATTTAGTACATCTTGGGTCCAAAGACAAAAATTTGCACAGATAATGTATAATAAAAGTAGCAAACTGGCTGAAAAATTATCAGTGTCAAGGCAAGCTGTTGCCAAATGGGAATCGGGGGTATCACTTAGATAAAGATACCACACCATTCCCACGCTGACTTTTGCTCAAC
>CAMEIX010000013.1 GCA_945919075.1 uncultured Lachnospiraceae bacterium | reverse complement strand
TTATAGCAGTATATGAAAAAACAGGCAGTTGTGGATAAAACTACGGAAACTCAAGTATATTATGTATCCGAGAGGGATACCTCCGGAGACATTCTCGAGCTCTTACTTCAGAATTACGGCAACAAGAAGAATCTACGCTAACGACCGTTTTCTATATTATAGCTAACGAACGTTCCCGTTGTCAACATAAACGTTTTTCTGATATTTTTCGTGGAAGTATAAAAAGAGCAAAGTCTCCCGGAAAATCTCTCGGGAGACTTTGATAGCTTGTGCGTGACAGGTTATAACGATTTTCTCAGATATTCTGCTGTAATAGTATGTGCATTTTCAACCATCTGTCTTGGTGTTCCGGTGAAGACAATCTCACCGCCGGCAGTACCTCCGTCCGGACCAACATCAATCAGCCAGTCAGCACACTTCATCACATCCAGATTATGTTCAATTACAATTACGGTATTTCCACGGTCTACCAAACTATCCAACAGTTCCATTACCGTCTTTACATCAGAAGCATGAAGTCCGGTAGTAGGCTCATCTAACACATAGATATTCCCCTTTTTGTACAAATCTTTTGCCAGCTTCACGCGCTGACGCTCGCCTCCGGACAGGGTGCTAAGTGGCTGTCCAAGGGACAGATATGGCAGTCCCACCTCCAACATGGCTCCCAAAGCTTTTTTAAGCTTTCCGTTTTCCTTGAAAAACTCGTAGGCATCGCCGGCAGACATCTCAAGAATCTCCACTATATTTTTGCCCTTATATTGATAAGACATAGCTTCGCTACTGTATCTTTTGCCTTCGCAGGCTTCACAGACTGTAGTAACCGGATCCATAAATACCAGTTCTGTGACAATCTGTCCCCGTCCACTACAGGCAGGGCATGCGCCCTTGCTGTTAAAAGAAAACAGTCCGGCATCCACCCCATTTTCCTTTGCTAACACTTTTCGTATTTCATCAAAGAAGCCTAAAAATGTAGCCGGAGTAGAACGTCCTGTGGCAGTCACCGGTGACTGATCCACCAAAACCACCCGATCATGATACTGTTTTGCAAATACATCCCGGATGAGAGAACTTTTTCCGGAACCGGCTACGCCGGTAACTACAGTCAGTACACCTAACGGGATATCCACTGATACATTTTTCAGATTATGGACATCGGCATTTCGTACCGGGAGAAATTCTTTTGGCACTCGTGGCAATTCCTTTAACGGCTCGGTATGCTTCATTGCATTTCCGGTTCTGGTTCCGGAGAGAAGCAAAGCTTCATAGCTTCCCTGAAATAAAATCTGACCACCATTTTTTCCCGCTAAAGGTCCAACATCAATGACTTCATCAGCGATAGAAATCACATCCTTGTCATGCTCCACCACAAGAACCGTATTTCCTTTGTCACGCAGACTCTGCAAAAGTCTTGTCATACGATACACATCCCTGGGATGCATTCCGGTGCTGGGTTCATCAAAAATGTAAGTCATACCGGTAAGCGCGCTGCCCATATAACGTACCAGCTTTAAGCGCTGTGCCTCGCCTCCTGACAAGGTAGAGGATTCCCGGTCCATGGAAAGATAGGGAAGGCCGATATCAATCATACGCTCCAGTGATGCAGTCAGAGCCTCCACAATGGTTTTGGCTCTCGGATCCGTAATTTTGCGCAGCACACTGACAAGCTCAGTAAATTCCATGGCACACATTTCATCAATGCTGTATCCCTCCACCTTGCAGGAAAGCGATTTTTCATTGAGTCGCCGTCCCCCACAGTCCGGGCAGGTACACTCCTCCATGAACTGATTGAGCCTTCGCAGGGTGTGGTCGCTTTGTTCCTCGGGGCCTTTCATCAGACACAGACGCTGAAACTGAGTTTTGATGCCCTCCACTTTCTTATGCTCTCTGGGTCCACCCGGTTCCCTGCTTCCAAACAGAAGCAGATTCCGCTCCTGTGGTGTATAATCCCGGTACTTTTTATCCAGGTCAAACAAACCCGATCCTGTGTATATCTTCCAATAGTAGTTTCCCACATTAAACGCAGGTAAGTTCAGCATACTTTCGTTCCAGGATTTTTCCGGGTCTATGGCACGTTCAATGTCCAAGTCCAGAATTTTCCGATGCCGGAACAGGTTTTGCACATGCCGTTGGGGTCGTTAAAGGAAAAGTAGGAGGCCGTACCCGCATACGGCGTTCCGATACGGGAATACAGAAGCCTGAGTGCCGCATACATATCACTGATGGTACCCACAGTTGAACGGGCATTGCCTCCCAGCCGGGACTGATCCACAATGACCGAAGCAGAAAGATTGTCGATTCTCTCTACTTTTGGTTTTTCATATTTGGGCAGTCTTCCACGCATAAAGGCAGTATATGTTTCGTTCATCTGCCTCTGGCTCTCAGCGGCGATTGTATCAAATACGATGCTGGATTTCCCGGAACCTGATACTCCGGTGAAAACCACAATTTTACCTTTTGGAATATCCAGCGATACATTTTTCAGATTGTTCTGACGAAGACCACGGATAATAATATGTTCTTGAGAACTCATAATGAACTCCTTTCTCCTACTTCATTACTTTACCGGAATCTGAATTTCCGTAAGCCATTCATCTTCTGTTTCTTTATTCCACACCCCATCTATATAAGACTCTCTGATATTTCCACAAATCTCATATCCGTTTTCTTCAATGTATTGAAGTAGCATAGCATAGGATTTATACAAGGTGTTATAGGAACCTTTATGAAAAATACATGCCGCCATAGGTACTTTGGGAAATACCTTAAATGCGATATCCCCCAAATCCTGTTTTTTCTCTGTAACTGCCTCACAAATTTCTACCAATATATCCTCGTCCTTATATCCCGGCTCCAGATAGTGGGTAAAGCAATACTCCGGCAGGGCACACTGGCAGTCCAGCTTTTCCATCTGTGCTCCCATTTGTGGCATCAGTTTAAACAGTGCATCATATGACTTAATTCTCTGTTCCATGGTACAGACAATTACTTCCGGTATTTCTTTGATGAGAACCGGTGCTGACAAATTCATACTTTCTCTTGCAAGATAACTTTCAACTTGCGAAAGTTTGGTGGTCAGGATTGCAAGTTCTTTTAAAATCTCCTGTTTTTTCTCAAGCAAAAAAGTCTTTTCTTCTGCTCCACCCATGATTTTCCTGATATCATCTATGGAAAATCCCATATTTTTCAAGGCAATAATTCTGTGTAACTGCGCCATCTGGCCTGCTTCATAATAGCGGTAACCGTTCTCCTCATCCACATATACCGGAACCAGGAGTTTCTGATCATCATAATAGCGAAGAGTTTTGATGGTTACATGATTCATATTGGCAAACATACCAATCTTATATAAATGAGTTTTTTCTTTTTCCCTACAACCGGGATGTTGTTTATTCATTTTCATTTTTATCACGTTCTCCTTTTCGTTATACGGCTATGCTATAACCTCCCCTAAGGGACGAGTCAAGAGGCAAAATCAACACAAAGCCGGATAGCAACTACCCGGCTTTATTCTTTCATTAAAATTCAGTTATTAAGTAGGTATTCCTCTGCAAAATGATTCAAATACAACTTAATTGATTCCATTGCTTCCTGTTCCCGCTCCGGCTCCCTGTCGCACATCTGTATAAGAAGTGTAATTGGTGCAACAAATGACAATGCAAGCATTGCTGAATCCCCACTCCTTATTATACCTGCTTCCATCATTCCCTGAAGAATCTTTTGATACATTCCCTGTATGTTTTCAAGATTGTACCTTGTGGCAAGTCTCGCAATACGTTCACTCCTGAACTGCTCCATAGTAAGTATTCTTCTTGTTTTTCTGATTGCTTCATCATGAAGCGTAAACTGAATTCTTTTCAGGGAAATATCGATTAGTTCATCCACAGATGCAGGGATCCTGCCCGGATGCATCTCAGGCCCAAAATTTATTTCATAATAATTCTCAACATTACCAATCAGTGTATCCAGAATCTCTTCTTTGCCCTTAAAGTGTTTATAGATGGATGGTCCCTTTAAACCTGCTTTCTCCGCAATCAAATCCACACCCACACCGTCATAACCCCTTTCGGCGAACAATGTCAATGCGGAATCCAGAATTCTATCCTTGGTTGTCGTTTTATTTACCATTTCCCCTTCTCCACATTTTCATTAAATCTCCACTGCCATGTGGGCGAGATCCGTTATCCTTTCTACCATGCGTTCAATCTCTTCCACACCGGCGCTGTTTTCCTGTGTTGCAGCGGTTACATGCTCAATTGCACGGTAATTGTCCCGGGTATTGACATTTACCTGCTCCATTCCCCTTGCAACTTCATCACTCTGTTCCCTGATATTTTCAACCGTTTTATCCATTTCCAGAATACGATCCGACATCTGTCTGTTAGAAGTCGTAATCACTGCGGTGGAATTGCCTACTTCACGAATACACGCCATGCCTGCTTCCGTCAGATTGACGCTCTGCTCCATAACACTTACTGCATTTTCTGTGTGACGAACTGTTTCTTTCACAATTCTTCCGATATCCTCAACAGCGCCTCTTGTCTGCTCTGCCAGCTTTTGAATTTCACCGGCTACTACCGCAAAGCCTTTCCCCCATTCCCCTGCTCTGGCCGCCTCTATGGAAGCATTCAGGGAAAGAATATTGGTTTGATTGGAAATTCCTGTAATAACATTGATAATTCCCAATATCTCTTTTGATTCTTCTCCAAGTTTCGAAATGATATCCTTGCATTCGCTGGTACTTTCATGGATATGCTCCATGCTGTTGGTTGCATCATCCATCTTCTCCTGATTTTCAGATGTTCTCTGATTAATTTCTCTGGCAAGTTCTGCAACCTGCCCGTTCATCGTTCCTAACGCAATCAGCTGGGCATTAATATCCTGTGTTCTTCCGTTCATACCGGTAATCTCATTTGTATTCTCACCGAAGTTTTCCAGAATATTGGTGGTTTCTTCCGCAATCTGCTCATTGGCTTTCATAGATGCCGCTGTTATTACGGATAACTCTTTGACCACATGAAACAGTTCATCTGAGGTCTGCCTCGATTTTTCCTGCATCTGTTTCATCTCATTTATCATTCGTTCCTGTTCTTCGGCATCTAAGAGATTGGAAAGCATTCCTGCGGTTCTCTGACAAAGCATGGTAAAAATGGCAGCAATCGCAATCAATACCAGGGCTCTCGGAACAATTCCATATACAACAAGCTTATACAGGTTCGTGAAGTTTTTATCTTCAAACACATTAAGTGCAAAACAGAGCCATTGCCCCAAGGAAACTCCTATGACCGAAAAAATAGTTGTTAACACATTGAGCTTTTTCGAAAAATAAAGGCTTGCAATCGCAATGGCATAGATATACAAAATTACCACGTGATACCCCAGGGTAGACGCATTAATCGTAACGAAAAGAATTGCGCAGAAAATCAGAATGTATTTTACATAGCCATTCTGCAGCTTTGCCACATTTACAATCAAGGTAGGAATCCATAGAAATACGGTTCCTGCCACATAGGCCACTGTCATGATTCCCATATCAACTACAAAAATTCTAAATACATTAAGCAGATATACCAGGGTAAACATCAGGAATGTAATTCTCATCACTTTCGCAACTGCTCGATTTGCCTGTTTCTCATTTTGGATTAGTACTCCGCTTTTTTCTTCCATATCTGTATTCTCCTTTGTCATTATTACCTTATTCATTATAGCTAACGTTCGTTTTCCTTGTCAAGCATCTTTCCTTCACAGATGACTTACTTCCTAAGCCCCTTAGGGTAATGGTTTTTTACAATGTTTCCTGCAATTTTGCCCCAACCGATGCTGTAGCCGTCCACAAGAATTAAGGTATATCCCTTCCCGTCAGCGGAAGGTACATCGCATCCTTCCCCGATAGTAAGCGTCTGACCGGTCAGAAATTTTCCCACTGCCGCATCCGAAAGAGCAAAACCCAGACTGCTGTTTACGTCCTCTTTTTTCAGATGCAGTGCCAGTGCATGACTGGGCTCAAAACGATTTTTTTTCATGGTTCCCAGATGAAGGCCGGGACGGAGTACTTTTAATCCTTTTAATGCCGGAAGCTGTTTAGGTGCCGTATACAGATTATCCCCAAAGCGAAGCAGGGTTCTGTCTGCAAGAAGTTCCTCCGTTTTCGTCTCCGTTAACGTCTCCTTTGCAAATTCCAAGAATTCCTTATATTCCTTTTGTGCAATACTTCTTTCTAAGCCGCCCTGCGGAAAAGCCCCTTCGGACAGGGTATCCCCGTTACGAATAAGCACCGCCAGGAAATGCCCCTCTCCCTTTACCTTATGAGGCATAATACGAAGCGTCTTGTCAATATCACCGGCAGGCTCTGTTATCCAGTCTGCCCGGCCGCACACGAAGCCTTCCGGTGCTGCAACTCTGACCAGTGAAAAGTCAGGGTGCGTCTTTAAAAATCGGCTGATACTGCCTTCATTTTCCGCGGGTGCAAAAGTACAGGTAGAGTACACCAGTCTTCCACCCGGTCTTAACATTTTTGCCGCATACCCTAAAACTTCATCCTGTCTTGCGGCACACAGTCTTACATTTTCTTCGCTCCATTCCGTTATGGCTTCCTCGTTTTTGCGGAACATACCTTCTCCGGAGCAGGGCGCATCCACCAGTATTTTATCAAAATAACCGGTAAACACTTTCGAAAGCTTCTCCGGTGTTTCGTTGGTTACAATGGCATTTCTGATTCCACAGCGCTCTATGTTTTCTGAAAGAATCTGGGCTCTCTTGGGATGAATTTCGTTACAAAAAAGAATGCCTTCTCCTTCCATATAGCCTGCAATCTGCGTACTCTTTCCACCCGGTGCAGCACAAAGATCTAAAACTCGCTCCCCCGGATGAACCTCCAGAAATGGCACCGGTGCCATTGCAGAAGGTTCCTGAATATAGTAAACTCCAGCCTCATGAAACGGATGTTTACCGGGTTTTTCCTGCTCCTCATAGTAATACCCGCATGGAGCCCAGGGCACCGGCTTTAAGGTAAAATAGCCCTTCTTTATAAAATCCTCCCTGCATTTTAGCAGATTTAAGCGAAGAGCTTTGTAGGGTTCGCCTTCAAAACTCTCCAAAAAAAGTCCATATTCCTCTTTTAAAAGACCTTTCATACGTTCTAAAAAAAGTTCCGGTAACATCCTTTACCTCCTCGTTGACAAGTTATGTTATAATGTAAGCAATACATTTAGTGAGGGATTTTTATGAAAAGATTCTATCGTTTTTTATCCATACTGCTGTGTACACTGTTTTTGCTTTCAGGTTTTGCCATAGATAGTCATGCTGCCCTGAGTGATCCTGTTTACTCCGGCATGCATTCTGTTTTTCCGAAACAGCTCTCCCGGTTTTCCATTCCGCTTCCGAATCCTGCGGATGTGGAAATCTATGTGGAGAAGGAAATTACCCTGATGGCTCTCGGTGATAATCTGATGCACATGGGAATTGTGAATACCGGAAAGCAAAGTGACGGCAGTTATCATTATGATTTTCTTTTTTCAGGAATCTGCGATTTTCTTGATAAGGCAGATATTAAAGTCATCAATCAGGAAACCATTTTGGGCGGAAACCGTCGTGGTTTCTCGGGCTATCCGCGATTTAACTCCCCCACTGAGGTCGGGGATGCCATTGCAGATGCCGGTTTCAATGTAGTTCTCCATGCAAGCAACCACTCCGCTGACCAGGGAATCGACGGTCTTCTTTCCTGCATCGAATTCTGGAAAACCCACCCCGATATATTAATGGTAGGCATTACCGAAACTGAAGAAGATGCGGACAAGATTCCTGTTTTAGTCATCGATGATGTGAAATTTGCAATCTTAAATTATACCTACGGTCCAAACGCCGAAACGCTGCCTTCTTCCATTGAAGGACATCTGAATATGCTCTGTAATTATGACGAACGCACCAACCGTATTGACTTTACCACTCTTCATCCCAAGGTGCTTGAGGATATTGAACGTGCCAATGAAATTGCCGATATTGTCATCGTTTTTCCTCATTGGGGAACCGAGTACGTTACCACTCCCTCCTCTTACCAGGAGAAGTTCGCCCTCCAGATGACGGAAGCCGGTGCAGATGTCATCATCGGAACCCATCCCCATGTGGTAGAACCCGTAGAATGGATTACTGCCGAAAACGGCAACACTGCCCTCTGCTATTATTCTCTGGGCAATTACGTTTCTACCCAGAAAAACGGTATCAGTATGTTAGAGGGCATGGCATGGATTACCTTCCGTGTGACTAAGGAAGGCATCCTCATTTCCGATGAAAAAACCGGTGTCATTCCCCTTGTCTGCCAATACAAAAGCGGACCCGTACGCTTTGACACGGTATATCTTCTGGAAGAATATACACAGGAGTTAGCAAATGTTCACGGTATCCGCTCTTATGGTGGTGTTAATCTGCAATTAGAAAAATTACAGAACTGGAGTGACGAAATCTTCGGTGATTTTGTAATTACAAAATCCTCCGCCCTTGGAGAATAATTAATCGATTACATTTTTAATCCCGATAATGGTATCATAATCGGCCTCATAAATCACCACACCCTTTTTAGAATTGGCTGCATGAATAATCTGACCGTCCCCAATATAAAGAGCTACGTGGGTACACTTGGAACTGCTTTTCCCATAGCAGATAATGTCGCCCGGTTTGATTTCCTCAAAACTGATGCTGCGCCCGTCGGATGTATATTGTCCGCCGGGCGTTCTGCTTACGGAATAGCCAAAATCCTTGTAAATCAGACTGGTAAATCCCGAACAGTCTGTACCGCCCGCAAGTGTACTGCCACCATGCACATATTTATTTCCCAGATATTGCATTGCATAATCCACAATCGCTTTTCGAAGTTCCTCATTGGAACCATAGTAGTCTGAAGGAAATACAATTTCTCCCAGGATATCCTGCCCGGAATCTGTCTCGTCCTGTGCTCTTACAGCAAGAGCCCTTTTTGCCTCTTCCTCGGCACGCTCTTCCTCGATGGATTTTGCGTAGATGAACTCCTCCACAAGGATCGTGTATTCCTTTGCGACATATCCTTCTTTCTCATCTCCGTAAACAATCTTAATCCACTCGCCCTCATCCGCAATCATTTTTGCTTTTTCTCCCTGATTGAGGTAACCAATTCTTTTAGAATCCGTGGAGGGTTCCTCCCGCACGTTGAGCCTGTCTGCTAAAACAGAGGCATATCGGATAACGTTCTTTTCAATCTCCTCCACGGCATCTTCTCCATACAGGAAAAATTCTGCCTTTATGTAACCTTCCACATTGCCCGAAACAATCTGGAACCACTCTTCATTTTCCCCTGCCCTGCCTAATACCTGGGCCACCGCATGGGGATAAATTTTGCCTACAATTTCTCCGTCCGTACTGGGAAGACTTCTGACATTCACGTAATTTTTTACGTTCATGATGGCCAGATCGGCATACTCATTTTCTTCCTCCTGCGAATCGGGAATAACGGGGAGTGCCATTACCGGGAGGACTTCCCGGACTTCTACTCCATTCGTTATATATTCAGACACTTCCGCCACGGTGGGACCTTCTGAAAGATTCTCACAGATAATGGTAGTATCTGTTGCTTCCACCTTCTCAAAGTGAACTGCACTTCCATAAAGAATTGTCAGAAATATTCCCGTAACAAGTGCCCCTGTTATCTGTTTTTTCATAAACTTTCTGCTCCAAATTTCTTTGAATTTTCCCCGTCTTCGGACAGTCTTAAAATCATTCTTACCAGTTTTCTCTCCGATGCCGGCTTTACCAGATGACAATTCATTCCGGCTTCCATGGTTGCCATTCTGTCTTCCTCCATATCACCGCCTGTCATGGCGATAATGGGTATGGTTTTTGCATCCGCCCGTTCCATGGCACGGATCATTTTGGTGGCGGTAAGTCCATCCATTACCGGCATATGCACATCCATCACAATAGCATCTATACTTCCTGTTTCTGAAGATTCAAAATGTGCCACTGCCCTTTCTCCGTTTTCTGCCGTAATAACCTCGGCTTCCGCCTTTTCCAGAAAATACTTTACAAGTTCCCTATTAACAGGATTATCTTCTGCAAGCAAAATGCGCCTGCCTCTTAATGTTTCGTCCATATTATTCCTCTTAAACCTTCCATTTTCTTCCCTATCATAAACCAGTTCATGATTTTCGTCAATTTTTCATGCAATTTCTCACTGATTTTCTATCTTTTCGGAAATCCGGCATCGTACTATAATGCAGTTATCAGGCTATCACTTAATGGAGGATATTTCATGAACCATATTATTTGCGCTCCTGTATTTTCAGACCATATGGTCCTTCAGCAGAATAAACCCATCCGTATATTCGGTCATGCCCGGTGGGGTATTTCCATTACGGCTTCTTTACTCCCCGAAAAGGATGAAGGAACCGAAGCAACCGGTTCCGACTTTTCTCCGGCTGCAACAGCATCTGTTACCGTATCCCCGGAGAATCTTCCCAAGGACATGACATTTGCGCCCTATCCCGATGCCCCGGCAGATCACATCCGGTTCTGCGTCACCCTGCCCCCCATCAAAGCAGGAGGTCCCTACCGGTTATCTGTCTTAGGTCAGGCCGGCCAGAAGGAAGGTGACGATACGGTAGCTTGTGAAATCATAGAATTTCATGATGTTATGATTGGGGAAGTATGGCTTGCCGGCGGACAGTCCAATATGGAATATGCTCTGGAAGCTGACCGGGACTTTGAAAGGATTAAGAATGCTCCTTCTTCCCGGGTACGGTTCTATAACGTGGGCAGAAGATTTTTTATAGATGAAAATTTCTACGAAGAGGAACGGAAAGACCACTGGATGTGTACAGACGAGAACCTTGGTACCTGGTCTGCAGTAGGCTACTATTTTGCCGAAAAAATAGCAGAAGAAACCGGAGTCTGCGTAGGAATTATCGGATGCAATCTGGGAGGAACATCCGCAAGTGCATGGCAAAATAAAGAAAGCCTCCTGTCCTGTGAAAAGACCCGCAGTTACTGGGAGGAATATGAGGAAATTCTTTCCACACTGGACCCGGACATCTACGAAAAGGAGCGTCTCGATTATATAGAATACCATAGCAAATGGCAGCCAAAATCGGACGAATACTATCGCACTCACCCGGACGCTACCTGGGAAGAAATGCAGGCGGCAGTAGGTATTTGTAAATGGCCCGGCCCCATGGGACCTAAGCATGAGTTTCGTCCCTGTGGGCTATATGAATCCATGCTTATGCGTATCATGCCCTTCACCCTGAAAGGCTTTCTCTATTATCAGGGAGAGAGCGATGAGCATAAACCCAACAGTTACTATGCTCTTTTCAAGAACCTGATTGCCCTTTGGCGTAAGGACTTTGGAGACAGCACGCTCCCCTTCCTTTTTGTACAGTTACCTGTTCACAAATATAGGGATAATCCCCCCTCAGAAAGTTGGTGCATCCTGCGGGAAGCCCAGATGCAGGTTCACAGGGATGTTGCCGGCACCGGAATTGCTGTAGCAATGGACTTAGGCGAATACAACAATATTCATCCTACAAGCAAGATTCTGGTAGGGGAGCGACTTGCCTTACAGGCACTTTACCATGTATATCATTCCATCCCGGAGAACAGCGCCTATGGACCGTTATGGGAATCCATGGAATGCATGGACGACAAACTGTGCATTACTCTGTCACACGCGGAGGACGGACTTGTAATAAAGGATTTTACAGATAAGGATACTTCCAAACTGGGCTTTGAAATCAGTGGAAATGACGGTGTCTTCCATCCTGCCTTTGCTGAATTTTCCGGTAATATCGTGACCCTCAGTTCTCCTGAAGTATGCAAGCCCTACAACGCCAGATATCTCTGGGTAGAATATGCACCTGTATATCTTTACGGCACAAACGGTCTGCCGCTTGCACCGTTTCATACCGGCTTATCATTCTGACACGGATTTATAACAGACTTTCTACCCCTACAGCAATCCCTGTATCCAATAGATTACGCCTAAAATGGCACTGGTGAATATTCCGTATAAAATAACCGGCCCGGCAATGGTAAATATTTTACATCCCACTCCGAATATCCATCCTTCCTTCTGGTATTCGATTGCCGGCGCCGCAACGGAATTGGCAAACCCGGTTATGGGAACCAATGCACCTGCACCGCCCCACTTCACAATACGCGGGTAAATATTAAGACCGGTGAGAAGTACACTTAAAAAAATCAGGGAAATGGAGCATACAATGGCTGCCGTTTCCTTATCCATTCCCAACATATTCATTGCATAATCCGTAATACCCTGTCCCAGTACACAGATAAGCCCTCCAACCACAAAAGCCTTTGCCAGCTGTGCCCAGAAATTATGGGTCTTAGTCATGCCTTTCACATACTTTTCATAGTTCTGTTTCTTTTCCATTATTTCTTTCTCTTCCATACCACATTGCCTCCTATATTAATCTGTTATCTATTCTGCACATTTTGTCCGCTTTCATTCAACCATGGCGTGAACCTCCCATATAAAATACAAAAGGGAACCCACCAGTTTTCCCACCGCCATAGCATATATAAACTGTTTTAATCCATATTTTAAGCGGATTCGTCTCATAAAAATCGGGATACTGTCTAACATCTCTGCAATGGTAATAGCCAGACATCCAATAAAGATTCCTGCAAATAATCCAAATACACCGGTAAAAATATTTCCGCCTGCTTCCATAAGTTCTTGCGGACACCCCATGTCAGCCAAAAAGGTTCCCAATTGAAAATACCGGATAAAGACACTGCCTGTCCCTCCGATAATGGTTCCGGATATCACCATGTCTTCGTATAACCGGATATACTTTGCCGTATGAGTTTTCCCTGCAAACCGGGGAATCATACCCACCGCCACAAATACGGTAAAAACGCCTGCTGCCGCCAGAAGTCCGAAACTGCCTCCTATCACCCCTAACAAAATAAGTTTTAGCCAGTCAGTCATTAGTGTGGTTCCCCTCTCTCTCCGCCGTCTCTACGATGGCGGCATTTACATCCGTTTCGTATTTATACATTTCCACTTCGATAGGGGTGGGATCGGAGGTAATCTTCTTTTTTCCAAAATGATTGAAGAATAGTATAATTCCCAATGCCAAACCAATGGAATAACTAATCTCCAATACCGAAACGCCCTGCACCTCTTCTTCCATTATGATTTCGTGAATCCCGGCAAATACCTGGGAAATGCCGATGTCATTGTGGTAGGCCATGATGGTAAACGCAGTTCCAAAAAAACTGATCAGACAGACAAAAGCAATTTTGAGAAAAATGCTGCATTTTCGTACAATGCCTGCCTGCTTTTCGGGAGCATACTCAATCAGGACATCCGCTTCTCCGATACTCTCTATGACAATATTCGGGCAGGCCTTTGTAATGATTTCCATAATCCTCATAACACTGATAATACATCTTTTCTTTTCCCTGCCATCAAAGCCCACAACCTGTAGTTCTTTGATTCTTTCTCCCATACCTTTGTCCCCACAGAAAACTTCTGCCACCCCGGCAACAGTCACTTTGGTATCCTGTACTTTTACATCCCTGTTTAATTTTAAATAGCAAATCTGACCGGTCATTGTTTTCCTTCCAAAAAGACTTTTTTCTTATTGTAACCATGTCATTTTTTTCTATTCTTTTTATATCACACACAAAAAAGACTGACCTCTCGGCCAGTCTTCTTGTTTATTATATTTACCACTCTTTGAAACTGATATTTAAATCCACATCCCCTTCAATACCGGGAACTCTACCCTTATCGGAATACTGCCAGATGGCGTACTGATAAGGGAAATAAATAGTAGGGGTGTAATAAGCGTACCATTTATCCACATCTTCAAATTCATCCATATTAAGGAGCACACTCCACATTTCCATATTGGAATAAATCATGGGCGTATAACCACTTTCCTTAATTCGGTCAATAAATACATGTACTACCTTGGTTCTCTCTTCTACACTAAGCTGATTCATTCTTCCATCTTTGGCACTGGTTTTTTCCACATCTAATACGATGGGATAGTCCACTTTCAGGTCTTTAATGTTTTCCAGAACCAGATTTGCCTCCTCCAAGGCCTCTTCCTCCGTGATGGCCTGGGTAAAGAAATAAACACCCACTTTCACCCCGGCTGCATTTGCCCCTTTGACATTATCTAAGAATTTCTCATCAATGGAAAGCTTTCCTTCTGCTCCATATCCTCTGATACCCAGACGGATAATGGCAAATTCCACTCCGGACTCCTTTACCTGTTTCCAGTCAATATCTCCCTGATAGCGGGATACATCAATTCCCTTGTGGGAAACTACCTTGCCGTCTTCCACATATTGAATTTCACCGTTCTCCAAAACCTGAAGATTTTCCTGTACCAAAGTACTCATCCTTAAGTCTTCATTAATGGGAACAAAATGAAACTTACCATTACTTACTACCACGATATGATCCTTGTAAAGGGGACGCAGAGATTCCACTACGGTTGTGCCGCCCTCCAGAGAAGCCTGCAGCTGTCCTAAAATATCGTCTGAGGTCTTCTCTCTGGTACTTTTCTCCGTGGTTGCTATGGCATCCGCCAACATCAGATCCACCTCTTCCTTGGAATAGGTAATGCCTTCTACCTGGGCTAAGACTTCCTTATCCGTTTCCTTTTTCTCTTTGCTTTGTAATTTATCATAAACGAGAATTGCCGAAATCACCACCACAGTCATGGCAAATACACAGCTTATGATGGTAAAAATATAAAAAAGTATTTCCTTTTTCTTTTGCATCCTGCTCTGCCTTTCCCTAAATAAACATTATACTGCCTATATAAGTATAACGTAGAAAACGCAGGATGTGAAGTAGAACAATTTGGAATTCAGATAAAATTAAGATTTAAATGACATTATGTCAAAATCATTTCCCTCATTTTCAACAGAATCTTCTTTTCCATCCTGCTTACCTGCACCTGACTGATTCCCATCGTTTTTGCCACCTCGGATTGTGTCTTATCCTGATAATAACGCATGATAATCAGATTTTTTTCCCTCTCCTCCAGGGTTTCAAAAGTCTGTACAAGCATCATATGATTTAAGAGTTTTTCTTTCTCCCCATCTTCATTCATACGCCCCACCACGGTTCCTCCGAATGCACAGGCCTGACTGCAGGTATTTCCGGCGACCTTGTCAACCAGATAAATTTCACTGCCGTCCGACTGGGAAAAGGATTTGTAAATCGACTCGACCTCCGCACCCGCATTTAAGGAAACCGTAATTTCTTCCTCGGATAATCCTGTATATTCTGCAATCTCGGATATATGCGGCTCCCGCCCCAGTTCCACAGATAATACCTGTACGGCATTCTTTGCCTTCATACCATTTTCCTTTACGGTGCGGCTTACCTTGATCATACCGTCATCCCGTAAGAAGCGCTTGATTTCCCCCATAATCATGGGTACCGCGTAGGTAGAAAACTTCACATCATAATTCAGGTCAAATTTGTCAATGGCTTTCATCAGTCCAATGGAGCCGATCTGAAACAAATCCTCGGAATCGTATCCCCTGTGGGCAAAACGTTTCACGATATGATGCACCAGTCCCAGATTGTTTTCAATCAGTATTTCCCTGGCCTTTTTATCTCCCGCCTGCGATTTTGCAATTAATACTGTTGTTTCCTCCATGTTCCGGCCTAATCCTCCGTCAGAATCCAGTCTCCGCACTGAAGCTTCTTCTGCATTTTTACGGTGGTTCCCTTAGAAGGAGTACTTTCCACCTCCAGCTCATCCATAAAAGCTTCCATAAAGGAAAATCCCATGCCGCTGCGTTCTAATTCCGGCTTGGATGTATAAAGCGGCTCCATAGCCTTTTCCACGTCTTCTATACCCACGCCTTTATCCTTGATTTCTATGTACAGCACCCCGTTTTCAATGGTGCAATGTATATATATTTTTCCTCCCCTGTTTTCATATCCGTGAATGATGCAGTTTGTCACCGCTTCCGATACCGCGGTCTTGATATCCGCCATCTCTTCCACCGTAGGATTTAAGTGGGTGACAAAAGCCGCTACCGCTACGCGGGCAAAGCCTTCATTGGTAGATATTGCATCAAAAATAATACTCATTTCGTTTATCATTTCCGTTTCTCCTATTCCATGATCTCAATAATTTTATTTAGTCCGGACATCTGCAGAATACGTCTGATTTGGCGATCTGCATGAATGGCAAATACCTTTCCGCCAAAACAGGAAATTTTCTTATATCTGCCAATAATAATTCCCACACCGGAAGAGTCCATAAACTTCGTATCTTCAAAATCGAATACCACATTGTTCACCTGTTGTGATGCAATCAGCCTGTCTGCATTTCTGCAAATAGCCTCTGATTTGTGATGATCCACCTCCTCCGGAAGTTTCACACACAAATAGTGGTCAATTACCTTATAGTCCTCCATTCAATCTGCTCCTTTCGACCTTTTTTGCATAAAAAAAGAACTTATAGCAATCTATAAGTTCTCTTTCGTATCTTTCCTTAATTCGCACTTAACTCATCAATATAGTTTTGTGCCTTTCTCGCACGCTCCGTATCCGGCTGGAGCTCCAGCACTTTGGTATAGGCGGCAATGGCCTCCGTCTTCTGCTCGGCTCTCCGATAGGCATGTCCGAGAGTATAATAAATATCTCCGTTTTCGGGATCGTACCTTACTGCTTTGTTTAAATCTTCTATTGCTTTATCATAATCTCCGCTTTCATAGGCATCGGAACCGGAGGTATAATAAGATGCTCCTGCTTCGGCTCCCACTTTTTCAACCAAGGTTTCATAAAGAAGCCGGAAAGCTTCGGAGGTTTCCTCTAAGTTTACGCCGCTTTCTACATTCTCCAGATGAGCAGCGGTTGCCAGTGCATCCTTGTTCGTGATATATTCGACGGCTGCTGCAAAGAGCTCGTCCACGGTCTTTAAGGTACCATCCGATCCCACATAGGCTTCCAAATCCTCACGAAGTTTACGGTTATCTGCTTCCAGATTTTTGTTTTCTGTCTGCAAATTTGCGATAATCCCGTTCTTCTCATCAATGGACTCCCCCATTTCCCTTTCTTTTATCTGGGATTTGGTTCTTTCCTCTGCAACTGCGGAAGGCACTATCAGAAAATACATCACTGCAATTCCAAGTACCAGACCGATAATCACATTAAATATGGTACTGATGGCATTTCCTTTTGGTTCATGCACATTTAAGGGCTGTATGATAATTTCGTTATCACTCTGATACCGATACGCATCCTCGTTACGGTTTTTGGCGGTTGTTTTGCCGTTCTCATCCGGCATCAGCATCTTTTCCACTTCTTTTAAATAGCGGAGAGTCTGCGTATTGTTTACATCAATCTTACAGCACTTATCCAGTTCCCGTTTTGCCTTATCCCATTGCTCGCTGTCAATGTAGAGCAGTGCAAGCAACTGATGTGCTCTTACAAACTTCGGATTCAGGGAAAGGACCTTTTTTAACTGAATTCGTGCCAGATCCTTACTGTCCTGCATACAATATGCCAAAGCCTGATTGTACTTCTTAATTGTCTGGTTAATGGTGTCGAGGCGGGTCGCATTGCTCTGAACCATCTCGATATAGTCATCTGCGATATTTTTCTGCGGCCGTAGATTCTTACTGATAACCCATTCGCTTAACGCCGCAACCACTTCTCCCATCTCAAAATAGACAAGTCCAAGTAAGTTTCGTGCTTCGATATTATTCTTATTAAATTTCAGACTCTGCCGTAAACTTGTCACCGCACCTGAAAGATCTCTGATTTGTGCTTTTTCCAGACCTTCATTGTAATACAGGTTGGAGATTCGCATTATTGCCTTGTACTTTGATACATCCGCACCGCAACTGGTACAGAAGTCATGCTCTGACAAGCGGCAGCCACAATTATAACAATTCATGTTCTACCTCTTTACTCTTCTGCCTCTGTTTCCTTAAGCATCTTGACCAGAATATCCGCCATATCGGTCATATCCTGATTATAAATTGCGTCCGCTGCATCTTCTACTTCAAGACTGGGGTGAAATTTCTTAAGCTCTTCTTCAAAGTTTATCATATACTCTCCTTTATCTCTCCGACCAGATACAGGGAACCTGCCATGTAAATCCTTAAGTCTTTTTCCCTTCTGCTTTTTATTTCCAAAACAGCTTCCTTTGCCGAAGAAAATGTCCGGATGTCCTTATCCGTATAATGTGCAAAAATTGCCCTCATCTTATCAGAGGAAAGTGCTCTTGCACTGTTAATCTGTATTAACGAGACCTCATCAAACAGATTGCTTTCCATGATGTCTCTAATCATATCTTCATATGCCTTATCGGCAACCACGCCAAAATACAAATGTCTTTTGCCACGAAAACCATCTCCGGATACCGTATCCAAAAACGCCAAAATTCCGTCCTCATTGTGGGCACCGTCCACAAATACCTCCGGCATGACCTCTTCCATCCGTCCTGCCCAGTACGTATCTTCCACTGCGGACTTTAGGATTTTCTCATTTAATCCTTCCTCTCCGAGCAAAAGTTCTGCTGCCCTGAGTGCCAGTGTGACATTCTGCTGTTGATAAAGCGCAATGGTATGCAAATGAAGTCTGACATTATCATAATATAGGGAATGATAAGAAAAATCAATGCTTTTATTCTTAAAATTTAAGAACTCATAGTCGCAATTCGACACCAAAATATAAGGAATATGGTATTTCTTCGCATATTCCTCAAGAACCGCTGTCACAATCTCACTCGTTTCCCAGAACAATGTCTTTTTTGCATTTTTCATGATGCCGGCTTTTTCGCCTGCAATCTTTTCTATCGTATCTCCCAGATACTCTGTATGGTCCAAACCCATGTGGGTAATAATTGCCAGTTCCTTTTCCGCCACTGAATTGGTAGCATCCAGTCTTCCGCCCAATCCTGTCTCCAGAATCCAATACTCACAACCCTTGTTCCGAAACAGAACCATAGCCATGAGAAACAAAAATTCAAAAAAAGTCGGATGCTTGATACCCTGCGAATCCTCATGAATGATTTCCATAATGCATCGGAATGCTTCCAAAAAGTCTTCCTTGGAAATCATTCTGCCGTTCACCATAAACCGCTCTCTGATATCCACAAGATGGGGGGATGTGAAGGTGCAGACACTCTTACCTGCTTTCCGTAAAACATTGGAAAGATAGGCGCACACGGAGCCCTTTCCATTGGTCCCGGCTACGTGTACGATTTTGCCTGCCTTGTCCGGATTCCCCAAACGTGCAAGAAACGCCGTCGTATCCTCCGGCGTATTCTTGCTTGTAAATTTCGGGATATCCAGAATATATTTTACTGCTTCCTCATAAGAGGTTTCTGCTGTTTTTTGCATGACAGCTCCTATCCGAAAATCCTTATTTCTTTAACTGTGCCAGTCTTTCTTTTACCTGTGCGGACATCTGGGTATACTTTTCCAGTTTTGCCTTTTCTTCCGCAATCTTTGCTTCGGGTGCTTTGGAAATGAATTTTTCGTTTTTAAGCATACCCTCGCACCTTGCAATTTCACCGGCAAGGCGCTTCTCTTCTTTTTCCAGTCTTTCGATTTCCAGACTGATATCAACCAGTTCCGCAAACGGAATGTAGATATTGGCACCTGCAATCACTACGGAAACCGCATCCTCTGCAATACCGCTCTTATCATTCTGTACCAATACTTCGGATGCATAGGCAAGGGAAGCAAAGAAGAGTTTTCCTTCTTCAAAGGTGGAACGAATGGCAGCATCTTCGCTTACTACATAAACCGTTGCTTTCTTGGAAGGTGCAACATTCATTTCGGTACGAATGTTACGGATACCACGAACGGCTTCTTTTATCGTTTCAATATCCTTTTCTTCTTTCGCGAAATTCTTTTCTTCTGTGTAAACAGGCCAGGAAGAAATCATAATGGACTCTTCTTCCGACTGCAGGGTACAGAAAATTTCTTCCGTAATGAAAGGCATATAAGGATGCAATAATTTCAGTGCATCAATGAGTACGGTCTTTAAGGTGTAAAGTGCCGCATTCTGGCTCTTGGCATCATCTGAATTGTACAGTCTGGGTTTTACCATTTCAATATACCAGTCGCAGAATTCATCCCAGATGAAGTCATAAACCTTCTGTACCGCAATACCCAGTTCAAAGTTTTCCATATTTTCGGTTACTACTTTAATGAGGGTATTCAGTTTAGAAAGAATCCACTTATCTACCGGAGCAAAATCTTTGGCGGCAGGAGTCGTTACCGTCTTACCTTCCATGTTCATCATAATGAAACGGGAAGCATTCCATACCTTATTGGCAAAGTTGCGACTTGCTTCTACTCTTTCGTAATAGAAACGCATATCATTACCGGGTGCATTTCCGGTAATCAGGGTAAGCCGCAGTGCATCCGCGCCGTACTGGTCGATGATTTCCAGCGGATCAATACCATTGCCAAGGGATTTACTCATTTTTCTTCCCTGACTGTCCCTTACAAGACCATGGAACAAAACGGTCTTAAAAGGCTTCTCCTTCATCTGTTCGTAACCGGAGAAAATCATACGGATTACCCAGAAGAAGATAATATCGTATCCGGTTACCAGTACATCCGTGGGGTAAAAATACTTTAAGTCCTCGGTCATTTCCGGCCAGCCCAGTGTAGAGAAAGGCCAGAGTGCAGAGGAAAACCAGGTATCCAGAGTATCCGGATCCTGTGTAAAATGAGTCTTACCACACTTCGGACAAACCTGAGGGCATTCCTTTGCTACCACTACTTCGCCACAGTCATCACAATAATAAGCCGGGATTCTGTGTCCCCACCAGAGCTGACGGCTGATACACCAGTCACGAATATTGTCCGTCCAGTTAAAATAGGTTTTCTCCATTCTCTCGGGAATTAACTGAATTTCTTTATTCTTTACTGCTTCTACGGCTGGTTTGATCAGTTCATCCATTTTAACAAACCACTGCTCTTTTACAAGAGGTTCAATGGTGGTCTTACAACGGTCATGGGTACCTACATTATGGGAATAATCCTCAATACGAACCAAAAGTCCCATCTCATCTAATTCTTTTACGATGGCCTTTCTTGCTTCATAGCGGTCCATACCTTCAAACTTGCCGCCATTTTTATTGATGGTTGCATCATCATTCATAATATTGATGACAGGCAGATTATGACGTTTTCCTACTTCAAAATCGTTAGGGTCATGGGCAGGGGTAATCTTAACAACACCGGTACCAAATTCCATGTCAACATAACTGTCGGCAACAATGGGAATCTCTCTGTTCACGATGGGGAGAAGGACTTTTCTTCCAACCAGTGCCTTATAACGGTCATCTTCAGGGTTTACTGCCACGGCAGTATCCCCTAACATGGTTTCGGGACGGGTCGTTGCAAATTCCAGAAACTCCGTCGTACTTACACTGCCATCCTCATTCAACAGCGGGTAGTTGATATGCCAGAAATGCCCGGCCTGCTCTTCGTATTCTACTTCTGCATCCGAAATGGAAGTATTGCAGACAGGACACCAGTTAATGATTCTTGCTCCCTTATAAATCCATCCCTTTTCATGCATTTTGCAGAAAACTTCGGTAACGGCTTTATTGCAACCCTCATCCATGGTAAAACGTTCTCTGTCCCAGTCGCAGGAAGAACCCAATTTCTTTAACTGGGAAATAATTCTTCCGCCATATTCTTTTTTCCAATCCCATGCCTTTTTCAGAAATTTCTCTCTGCCAAGATCATGTTTATCAATGCCCTGCTCTTTCAACTTTTCAATAATCTTGACTTCGGTTGCAATACTCGCATGGTCCGTTCCGGGCTGCCAGAGCGCATTGTAGCCCTGCATTCTTTTGAAACGGATTAAAATGTCCTGCATGGTATTATCCAATGCATGTCCCATGTGTAACTGTCCGGTAATGTTTGGGGGCGGTATCACAATCGTAAAGGGTTTCTTGCTGTAATCCACCTCTGCATGGAAATATTTCTTATCCATCCATTTCTGATACAATCTGTCCTCTATGCCTTTTGGGTCATAGGTCTTTGCCAATTCCTTGCTCATAAATTTTTCCTTTCCTTTTCTGCGAAAACTTAAAACAATTAAAAAGCCCTCTGCCGTTTCCGGCAAAGGGCGAATTTCCGCGGTACCACCTTTGTTCACAGTATATATACTGCCTCATGGACTTCCATAAAAGTCCTGTTCGGTAACGGGAACAACCCGTGAGGATTTACTATGCTTACGCGTTCGACCCTCCGGTTCGAAAACTACCTTCCATATTCCTTCCTTCAAGCAACCTCTCAGCCGTTTCCGGGTCGCTCTCTCTGTTAAGGGGTAATATGTACTCCTTTTTGTCATAACCTTTATTTATGCAATTAACGATCTGACAATGAATTATTTAGCAACAGGTGTGCCACACTTTGTACAGAATGCTGCTCCGTTTAAAGGTGCGCCACAGTTTGCACATACGCCTGCAGCAGGTGCAGATGTAGGAGCAGGAGCTACGGGCTGCTGATATACGGGCTGCTGATATACGGGCTGCTGATATACAGGTTTTACAACAGTCTTGCCATATGCCCAGTTTGCAAACTTGTTTGCCAAAGGAACATTTGCTTCCTTACCCTTGCTTACATTTACAAGTGCGATAATGCCAAATACAAGAACCACAATTGCAATGATGGACTCAACAGTACTTACAATGATTCCCCAGATGGTTCCGAATACCGGAATTCTGTAGAATACACTGAATACGCCGAAAACAGTGCTGACAACTACAGATAAGAACTGTAATACGATTGCCTGAATTACCTGACGGCTTGCCCATTCATTCTGCTCTACAACCATAGTAACACCCAAAAGTAAGAATACGGGAATAATGTTACTGGTTAAAAGAACCAGAAGAAATGCAACGGTTGCATAAAATGACATTCTTACGCCTAACTTTCCTTTTTCCATTTTTAAAAAGCCTCCTTGATAAAAAATTCGTAATTAATATGTAGTGTATTATCGTTACTATTATATATCCTTCTTTGGTTTTCGTCAACCATAATGGAATTTCAATCTGGCACTGTTAAAAAAACATGTTTTGGCACTTTCTTTAGTACCAGTCATGGATATAATAAGGATAAAAATGTTGATTGCAATCTCCAAACATCCAAAGGAGGACTATTATGAAACACGAAAAACTTATTAAATTAACTTTGACCGGCGTCTTTGCCGCTCTTTCCTATGTCGTATTTACTTTTTTACAGTTTAAGATTATGTTACCCGGCGGAGATGCCACTTCTATTCATTTAGGTAACGCCGTCTGCGTACTTGGTGCTCTTATTCTGGGCGGTTTTTATGGCGGACTCGGTGGTGCATTGGGTATGACCATCGGTGATATCTTTGACCCGATTTATATTGTATATGCACCCAAAACCTTTATCTTAAAATTCTGCATCGGTCTTATCACCGGACTGATTGCACACAAAATCGGCAAAATCAACCAGAAGACTGATACTAAGTCTGTTCTTTCCTTTGTCATCGCTGCAGCGGTGGGAGGATTATTATTTAACGTAATCTTTGATCCTCTGGTAGGTTACTTCTATAAATTATTAATTCTTGGAAAGCCTGCTGCCGAACTCACTTTGGCATGGAACATTGCTGCTACCGGAATCAATGCTTTTATCTCTGTCATTGTATCCGTAATTGTTTATATGGCACTTCGTCCTGCTCTTAAAAAATCAGGCATTATCGGCGATAAATAAAAGGTGACGAGTCATCTTGCCATTCTGAACCATGCAATTTGGAAAAGAGGAATAATATGAATTCTAATCTTGGTATTCCGAAAAAACTTGCAATGATAAACGATCTGACCGGATATGGCCGCTGCTCTTTGGCAGTGGCTATTCCTATTGTCAGCACAATGGGGGTGCAGGCATGTCCGGCACCCACTTCCATTTTTTCCAATCACATGGCATTTCCTACTTTTCATTCTACGGACTATACGGAAAAATTACCGGAATACTTACATGCCTGGGTAGCTTTGGATGTTTTCTTCGATGGGATTTTTTGCGGCTTTTTGGGAAATTGCACACAGGTAGATACCATCTGCCGTTTTCTGGATGACCAGACCCTGAAAAATTATCCCATGATTTTGGTTGACCCCGTAATGGGAGATCATGGCAGACTTTATTCCTCCGTAAGTTCGGACTATGTAGCCGCCATTCGTAAACTTATATGCAAGGCCCATATTTTGACACCCAATCTTACGGAAGCCTGCCTGCTTACGGGCAATGCGTATCCTGATAGTTTTCCGGATGATGCTTTCATCCCGAGCGGTACTTTTTACAAATTTTTAAAAGAAATGGCAGAGGAACTGCACCGTTTCGGTCCGGGGAAAGTCGTCATCACCGGTTTGCAGAAAGAAGACCGTTTTTACAACTTTGTATCCACTCCCGATGGCACGGAACTTATTTCTTCTATGGCCGGCGGACCGTCCCGTCCGGGCACCGGTGATATTTTTGCGTCCATTCTTTCTGCGGATGCCCTAAAGGATGTTCCTTTCACCGAATCCGTGAAAAAAGCAGCAGAGTTCGTGCGTATCTGCACCGAAGGGTCTGCTGCCTTAAATATTCCTATAAAAGAAGGCGTATGCTTTGAGAATTATTTGTCTCTACTGACTCAATTGTAATGTAATTCACATTATACTACGCATTTCCCAATTCTCTATAGGTCTTTCCAATAACAATTGCTGCAATGATAAAAGTCAGGATATCCGACAACGGCATAGAATACAAGACTCCGTCAAGTCCAAAAAAGACCGGCAACAAAAGTGCAAATCCAACTCCGAAAACAACTTCCCTTATCATGGAAATTGCCATGGATGCCATTGCAAATTTAGGACTTCCGTCCGAACGGATGACCGGATTCATTGCCTGCCCGAACATATAAAACGGAATTCCAATTGAAATCCAGAAAAAATACTCTTTGGAACAGGCATAAGTTTCTTCGTTTACATTTCCGCCAAACAAGTTAATAATCCCATCCATAAATATAAAGTAAATTCCCGTTAATACAATGCTACTAACGATACAGAGCAGTATTGCACTTCCTATACTCCTGTGCGCATCCTCCTTTTTTCCTGCTCCCAAGGATATGCTGACAAAAGCACAGCACCCGTCCCCTATCATTACCGCTATGGCAAGTGCTACCACAGTCAGTGGAAATATGACGGTATTGGCTGCATTACCATATGAGCCTAAGTATGTGGCATTTGCAATGAATATCTGATCCACAATATTATATAGGGCGGCAACCAGCAGAGAAATAATACAGGGAATCGCGTATTTTCTCATCAGGCTTCCTAACGGAGCCTCTTCCAAAAATGAATTTGATTTGTTTTTCATAATATCCTCCTTTACACATAATAAAAAACGAGCAGCAGTAACTGGATTTACGCAGTTTCTGCTACTCGTTCGACACACATTTTAATTCCTCTTTTTCCAAAAAGTCAAGAAAAATTTATTCAAATTTTAATACGAAGCTGCCCGCAGTAGAGGTGATATCATAGGTTGTGGAAGCGTCATTATCCACCTTTTTTTCTCCGGCAAGTCCGCCAAGTTCCATACTGCCTGCCTTTAGGCTTCCTGCCGCACAGGTCAGTTTATAATTATGATCTTCTTCTGTGGTATCCCTCAGTGTTATAATCATTTCGCCAGCCGCGCTGACTGCCTTCAAATCACCGCCAATCTTTCCGGTGTATTTCGTCTGTCCCGCACCTGCATCAAACTTTGCATTTCCTTCCACAACAGTATCCGTAAATTCTACACTTCCCGCGCCAAGCTGACACTCCAGTTCTTCACAGTTCACATCGTTTATCTTCAGTGTGCCTGCTCCGATTTCCACCTTGAAATCATTACAGGTAATGCTACTTAGTTCAAAGGTACCGGCACCTGCACTTAAAGTTACCGCTTCCCAGGATTTATCTTTGGGAATTTTAATATGTAATTTTCCCTTTATCTTGCCAACCACATTGCTGTTGATCGCCTTGATATAAAGTATTCCCTCTTCCTCGTAAGCCTGATACTTCTGAATCTCTGCAAATTCTACCATACATGCAGAGACATCTGCCTCTTCCATCACTACATTGATTCCGCCCAGATCCAGAACAAGCTCTTTCGTATTGGTAAGGTCATACTCTTTCGTTTCACTCGCATCTTTTAGTACCGGATAGTTCTTATTAAAGGCATTACTGTTCCAGTCATCATCCCCTTCCTTGCTGAAAAATTCAACCACATACTTAAATTGGTCTTCCGTAAAAGAATAATCCCCATTGGCAATCTTTGATAGTGTTTCCGGAAGGCCACCTTTATATATTCCGATTCCTATCAAAATAATTCCCAACAATAAACAGATGGAAATGACTGTACCACAAAATTTCAAAAACCCTTTCATCTCTTTTCCCTCTTTCCAAAGATTTTTTTACACGCCTTACTTACCAGTTTCGCACAGGCAGGTATGACCACGCCTGCTAACAATACCACTAACATCACCATCAGGGTACCGACCGCGAAGCAAATAAGTGCCGCTCCTAACAGGATAATACCCACACCCGGAAGTAAAATATCAACCAGCCCTGCAATCAAAAGTGCAACTCCTGCAACCAATAACCCCAGCGCCGCTCCCCCGAAACCTAATACCAGGGAAACCAACACACAAAATGCCGCAAATAAAATTGAGATAACCGTAATAGCTACAGCAAAAATAAACGGGGCCGCAAATACCAGCCCGATTCCAATAAAAATCCATGCCCACCCGGGAATTCTTTTTTTGTCTTCCTTTTCTTTGCTCTCATATGCAGTCTCCGTTGTATAGGGTATATAGGGTGTATTGGCAGTATTCTGTGCTTCTGTATGGCAGGCCGCTTCCTCTTCCGGCTTCTCTCCGGAATTCAGGCCCTCCTTAATAGATTTTGCCACATCATAGGGACTTCCCAGTTCTACAAGAACGCGCAACTCATTTTCCGCGCCTGCATCATCAAAATAATCATTATAATACTGCAATGCCTCTGTCCGTTCACTCTCCGGAATATCCGCAAGCAGTCTTTCCAACTCTCTCATGAACTCCGCTCTTGTCATGACCTGATTCCTCCTTCCAGAATTTTCGTAATATTTCCGGAATACATTCTCCATTCATTGATATACATCCAAAGCTGGCTCATGCCTTTTTGTGTCAGTTTATAATAACGGCGGTTTCTGCCGGCACATTCCCTGTCGTAAACCTGCAGGCACTCTTCTTTTTGTAGTCTGCGAAGCACCGGGTACAGAGTGGACTCTGAAAGCTCTATGACCTGCCGCACATCCTGCGTGATTTTGTATCCGTAGGTTCCTTCTTCCTCCTTTGACACAACCGCCAGCACAATCGCATCCAACAATGCTGCGTTGGTGCTAAATACCATGGCAATCCTTCCTTTCTCCTGATTCTTGTGGTTCTTCAATTCTTGCAATATATCTCGCAATATTGTAATTTTTATAATACTATACGACGTATAATATTATATGTCAATAAATTTTACATTTTCCATAAGAAATTTTGTTTAAAACGAAAAGTAAGCGCCATCCGTTTATATAAGGTTAGCGCTTACCTATTACCGTTTTTCATCCTAACACCCCGGTTTTGTTATAGACCGGCATGGCATTTGCAAAAATCATGATAAAAAGTGCTGCAACCACAGACGCAGAAAGAAGTGCAAATACTACTTTTCTTTTTCTGTCATCCAACATTTTTAGGAAGGGTAGTTTTTCCAGACCATGACACAGATAACCCATGATGAGAATTACACCGGGCATAATATATCTGCCCTGCGCCTGATAATCCACACTGTAAGCATATTTGATCAGCAGAATAAACGGCATGACAATACAAAACAGCATATTGGCATGGAAAAATACTCTCTTTCCTTTTGGGATATCGGAAAGCCAAACGGCATCCCCGCCCGGAAAGAAGAGACCTGCAAAGCCAAGCAGGAATAAAAGCAGGAAAAATCCATAAATGGGAAGGAATGCATAAATGGTACCGGACCCGTAATTTGCAATAAAACTGATGACTACCTTGGGTAAAAAGCTGGTAGATGTTAACATGGTAAGCGGTGACTCTCCCCTGCTTTCAAAAGTTTCTCTTGCAATGCCAAAGGATTTAATAAAATTTTCCTTGGTTTCCAGTCCGATAAAATCCCCGTCATACAACACATAATTCCGGATAAAGGACCAACTGATACAAAGCAGCACCACCCCTGCAATCAAAAACCCTTTTTTCAAAAAAGGTCTCCATTCAAACGAAAGTTTTCCCTCTTCCTTTTTAAAGAAATAGGCTGTAAACAATAGGACCATGGAAACAATGAAACCATAGGCATTGTAATAGGAAAGTGCGCAAAGAATAATCCCAAGTGTCATAACAGCAGATGATTTTAGGGAAAATCCATCTTCATATCCACATAATATACCATAAATCATCAAGGCTGTGGACAAAAGGCACATAGAATCCGGATTCACATACGTATGCAAAAACAGGCTTTGCGGCAAAAATGTGACCAAAAAGCAAAACAGCCATCGCACATTGTCATTTAGAAAGAGTTTTTTTCCTATTTTCAATACCACAATGGCCATCAGAAAACCTATGAATACATTTACAAGCCGCGCTGTATACAAAAGTGCCAGCGGCGAATCGGTAAAAAGATTTACAAAGCGCATGGCATACCCCTGCACCATATAGGGCAAAAGGGTATAAAAGCCATAAGTCCACTTGCATCCCCCGCTAAACAGCTCTTCTTCAAATCCGGTTGGCAGAGTCCCGTGGTTACAAATATAAAGCGGTACCATATAGCGGGAATGTTCATCCGGGGGATTTCCAAATTCAGGCGGAGTATCATACAAAGGCTGATGCAATGCGATACTGAGTGCTGCTATGAGGTAAATGAGCAAATATAATATTGTGATTTTTCTTTCCGAGCTAAGTTTCATGTTTCTCCCTACAGTATTCATTACAAGGATTGCAAGTTACTGTTTATCTTTCGCATTTTATATTATATATTTCCTCTCTGCTTTTTATTATCTTCCCTATTATATCCTCTAAACAATGCTTTGTAAAATGCTTTATCCCTATATTTTACTGAATTTGTTCCACCAATACGCCCTATTTTAAAATATCGTTTTTTCAGTTTTTTGAGCCTAAAATATGAATTTCATAATTCCATGATTAGTTTACATACTTATTTTGACCTCTAAAGTCGTTATGAATATTTTCTTGCATATTTCAAATGACATAAAAATTGTTATATATGTCTTTTTTTCTTGTATTTATTGACATTCAAAATTATAATCCACAAAATCCACAAAGTTATCCACAAAATAACACATGTGTCATATACCACTATTTTTGACGTCATTCTTGCATATTTATGTGTCATAAAGCAAACTTTTGTTCTTTGATAGTCCTTTCGTCTTATTTACATATTTTATTAACTATATCTATTTTATGTTATGCTATTTGCCGTAAAAAAAGATTCCCGGCTCATAACCAGGAATCCCAAAATTTTTCTATTTTTTTGGATATATTCTCGCTTCTTACTACTTCATAGTTCTCCCACTCTTTGGGAAATAATCTTTTGTACGAATTTTGTACAAATCTTTCATCCAATAGGGCTATGATTCCTACGTCGTCCGCCGTTCGGATCACTCGCCCCGCTGCCTGGAGAACCTTATTCATTCCCGGAAAACGATATGCATAATCGAATCCGTTTTCTTCTCTCTCATCAAAGTAATTTTTTAAGATTTCTCTTTCGAAGCAAACCTGCGGCAGTCCTGTCCCTACTATGATAGCTCCAATCAAACTATCCCTCTTTAAGTCAATCCCTTCCGAAAAAATGCCTCCAAGTACACAAAATCCAATCAAAATTCGGTCTTCGGAATCCGTACTTTCCGTGAAATCCATCTCAATATCCATATGAATACTGCTGAAATCCGGGGGCTGGGACGAAAATCTTTCTAAAAACTCCTCCCGCTTCTGCTCATTCATAAATTCTTCCTGAATAATACACTCTACATCTTCCCCTGCAAAATACTCCTGATAGCATTCATACACTTCCATCAGAAACGCATGGGAAGGGAAGAAAACCATATAATTTCCGTGTCTGTTTTTGACAATATTATGAATGCATCCGGCAATTTTCAAGTACTCTGACTCGTTTCGCCTTGTATATTTGCTCGTAACATCATCGCATATATACAGTGCCCGCTTCTCCGGTTCAAATATTGAGTGTGCATACACCTCGTAATCTTCCGCTTCCCCGCCCAAAAGTTTCTTATAGTATTGAATTGGCAGAAAAGTGGCAGAGAACAAAATCGTACTCCTGCTTCTCTCCATACATTCTTTTAGGTTATTTGCCGGGTCTACGCAAAAAAGTTTAACCTTAAAGCTGCCGTTCTCCTGCAGTTCGGAGTATGTTACATATCCGTCATCCATCAGATCATAAATTAGCAGAAAATGCGATAACTCAAAATAAAAGTCCAAAATATCCTTACGTGCCGGGTTATCATCATTTTCTTCCAGATACTCATTCATGGTATCATGTAATCTATCCACCGCCTGCACAAGTGGGCTGATGGAAGTCAGAATATTATGTTCCTCACACTCCTTCTTCAAAATCAGCATTTCTTTATTGCATTTATCCAGCCGACGCTCCATTTTGGATCCGAAATCGCGGATTCTTGCCTTATCCGGTACCGGTCCTTTCATTCCTTTGATTGTTTCTGCAATCCCGCGCTTTACCTCCAGGAATCTTTCTTTGATCAGTTCTGCACTGTACATTTCCCTGCCTCTGTCAAGCAGATTGTGTGCTTCGTCCACCAAAAAAATATAATCTTCCTGATTTCCCTCTGCAAAGAATCTTTTCAGATACACATGGGGATCAAAAACATAATTATAGTCACAGATAATCCCATCCGCAAACAGGCTCACATCCAGGCAAAATTCAAACGGACAGACCTGATGCTTTCTTGCATACTCTTCAATAATTTCACGATCAAAACTGCTCTCATGGGTAAGCAGATCGTATACCGCATCATTGATTCGGTCGAGATGTCCCTTTGCATAGGGACAGGCATCCGGATTACATTCCACATTCTCCATAAAACAGATCTTTTCTTTAGCGGTTATGGTAACACTCTTAAAGGACAGGCCTGCGTTTCTTAACAGTTGAAAGGTGTCCTCCGCCACTGTTCGGGTAATGGTCTTTGCGGTGAGATAAAAGATTTTGGCTCCCTTATTCTTTCCCATAGCCTTCACAGCCGGGAAAACCGTAGAAATCGTTTTGCCAACACCCGTGGGTGCCTCAATAAACAGTTTACGCTTATGGTAGATAGTACGGTACACATTAGACACCAAATCTCTCTGTCCTTCCCTGTAAGGGAACGGGAACTGTAGATTTTCTATGGAAGCCTGTCTTTCCAGATTCCACTCAAACTCATAATCCGCCCATTTTTTGTACTGCAGAAGTAACTCCTGAAACCAATTTTGCAATTCATCCATTGTGTACTCTTCAAAAAAATAGCGGACATCTTCTGTTTCCACATTACAGTAGGTCATACGGATTCGAATAATCTCTTTGTTATTCTGCAAACCATATATGGCTGCATAGACCTTAGCCTGTGCAAGATGGACCGGATTGGGTTCTTTTACACGGAATAATTCCTTGTAGGTTGTTTTAATCTCATCAATCACAGTGATTCCTGCATCATCCGTAAAAATACCATCCGCACGACCGTCTACAATAATCTGGTAATCTTTTGTATCAAAACAAAAGCGCAGATATACTTCCGACGCATAGTCACCACCCATCCGTGCTTGCAGGACTCTGTGCAATCTGCTTCCCTCCTGCATGGCATTATCGGCGCCGCCTGCCCTTCGGTTGTCAATATCCCCGCTCCGCAATATAAACTCTACTAAATTTCTTACCGAAATTCTAACTTCCATATTGCATCCCTTGCCAGAAAACACATACTCGCATTTCGTGCATTCTATCATAGTCATTTCACTAATAACATACTACCCCAACTTTCCGGCATCGTCAATTATGGTCACGCCCGGTTTATGATACAAAATCACTTTCCATGATGCTTAAACTCCGTCATATAGGGGCGGAAACGGATTGGCAGCATATTTCTTTGCAAATTCAAATTTCTTCTCTCTTTAATTGATAACGACTCGCAGAACCGGCAAAACAGTTCTTGATAATATATTTCTGCATCAGAGAGTTTCGCTTCGCTTATCTTCTCTTCCTCCGATGAGCCCTTTAGCAGAATCCATTCCTTTCCCGCAGGATGTACGGCATAGAGATCGCGTCCCTTATCACAGATGATAAAATGCTCCATGGGTAACCGGTCTGCAAAATGCTCTGCCAGATAAACAATAATATTGTTCTTCGGCTCTGCTTCCGCGTACAATACGCCGCCTTCCAACTCTGCGAAACGCAAAAACCCCCGTAAATGCATCATTTCAAAATTGGCATGCCTGTAACACCGGAAAGCATGTCCGATATCGTCATCCGTCATATGTTCAAAAATAGATTTATAAATACGATTCTGTAGCACCCATTGGACAACCGCAAATGCTCCCTGTGCTTTTCGTTCCTGATAGGAAGTAAGAATCATACAAAAATCATAATAATGCTCCTCTCCCAGTCGCTCCTTTAAGGTCCGGGATACTTTTTGTGCTTTCACAGGATCATTGATAACATCCGTATATCTTGTAAACAGCCTCGGACTTGCCTCCGTTTTGACCATAAGTTCCACATTTTTCAGAGGTAAGCGGCTTTCATATGCTGTATAAATCCCGGTAAGTATTCCTTCCATACTGTCCTCACATACAAAGACTGTCTGATATCCTTCATCCTGCATCCTATCACCTGTCTTTCTACATTCCTGCTTCTTTCAGAACGATTTCAGCATACCTGTCAGTTTAAATGTCATACTCACATAAAATTTCTCTATATCTGCCCCAAGATACTCTTGACAGAATCCGTTCCTGTAGGCTTCTGAAAAAGTGTTCTGTCATCAAATAAGGACAATTGTCTGTAAGTCATCCCATCCTGTGAAAAATACTGTTTTTCCTGTGCATCCGCCGTCAGATTACGTACAATATAATCCTCTTCCAATTTCGTGGGATACATCATTTTCCCATTACAAGTAATAAAATACAGTGCGCGTTTTAAGACCACCCCTATTTTCTTAAGGGCAGGGAAATCCAGTTTTGCACTGCGCCTTGCCTGCACAATCCTCTGGGCACTCTTTACACCGATTCCCGGAACCCGTAAAAGGACATCATAACCGGCCCTGTTAATTTCCACGGGAAACTGTTCCAGGTGTCTAATTGCCCAATCCTCCTTTGGATCCAACAAAACATTAAAAAACGGTCTGTCCTCACTCAAAAGCTCCGAAGCCTTAAAGCCGTAAAAACGAAGTAACCAGTCTGCCTGATACAATCTGTGTTCCCGAAGAAGCGGAGGGCCTCCCGGTATTGCCGGCAAATCCTTATCCTCATTCACTTTTACAAATGCAGAATAAAAAACTCTTTTTAAATCAAATTTCTGATACAGACTTTCCGCCACATTCATAATCTGATAATCACTTTCCGGTGTGGCACCGATAATCATCTGGGTGGACTGTCCTCCACTTACAAAAGATGGGGCATTATGATACAACGCCAGTTCATTTTTATTCGCCGCTATGCCGTTCTGAATCTGGCGCATGGGTTTTAATATGGTATTGCGGTGTTTATTAGGAGCAAGAGCCCTTAAACCGTCTGCTGTAGGCAATTCCAGGTTCACACTCATCCTGTCAGCCAGAAACCCTGTCATTTGAATCAGTCTTGGATCTGCTCCGGGAATGGCTTTCACATGAATATAACCATTAAAACGATACTGCCTTCGAAGCAGGAATAGGGTTCTGTACAGCAGTTCCATCGTGTAATCCGGATTGCCAATCACACCGGAGCTTAAAAACAATCCCTCTATGTAATTTCTTCTGTAAAACTGCATCGTAAGGTCGCAGATTTCCTCCGGTGTAAAGGTCGCCCTTTTGGTATCATTGGATCTGCGGTTTAAGCAATACTTGCAGTCATAGATACATTCATTGGACATTAGAATCTTGAGTAAGGAAATGCATCTGCCGTCGGATGCAAAACTGTGGCAAATTCCACATTTGACACAGTTTCCCATGTCCTTACCGTTTCCTTTTCTCTCCACTCCGCTGGATGTACATGCCACATCATATTTTGCGGCATCACTTAAGATTTCCAATTTCTCCATGACGGACATTTCACCGGTACTTAAATACTCCATAATTCCTCCCGATAAAGAACATACGTTCTAAGTCAATATTACCACACCTCTTCTCCTTTTGCAAGTGTTTTCGAACAAATGTTCCTATTGCAAAATGGAAGAAAAAGGGGTTAAATAGAATAGGATTTTATTAAGTATGAAATGGAGATTTTTTATGGGAAAATCATTTGTTCCTGAAGGGTATAAATCAGAGTTAAACCTCTATGACACCCAGATTGCTATTAAAACAGTAAAAGATTTCTTCCAGACTTTACTTGCTGAAAGATTACATCTTCTTCGTGTTTCCGCACCTCTTTTCGTAGATCCTGCTTCCGGTATGAATGACAACTTAAATGGTGTGGAACGTCCTGTAACCTTTGACATTTTGGAACAGCCCAATCGCGGTGCTGAAATCGTCCATTCCCTTGCAAAATGGAAGCGTTTTGCATTAAAGAAATACGGCTTCCATGTAGGCGAAGGTCTCTATACGGATATGGAAGCCATCCGCCGCGATGAGATTGTGGACAATATTCATTCCATCTATGTGGACCAGTGGGATTGGGAAAAAGTTATTGAAAAAGAAGACCGCGTACTGGATACCTTGAAAGAAACGGTAAAGAATGTTTACAAGGTACTTCGTAAGACCGAAAAATATATGGCTATTCACTATGATTACATCGAGGAAATTTTACCCCATGATATCTTCTTTATTACTACCCGTGAGCTGGAGGAAATGTTCCCTGACAATACTCCCAAGGAGAGAGAATATTTTATTACCAAGGCAAAGGGTGCTGTCTGCTTAATGCAGATTGGGGATAAACTGGAAAATGGGGAGCCCCATGACGGACGTGCTCCCGACTATGATGACTGGGAGTTAAATGCTGATATCTTAGTTTACTATCCGGTACTGGATATCGCACTGGAACTCTCCTCCATGGGTATCCGTGTGGATGAAGAATCCCTTGCAAGCCAGCTGGAAAAGGCCGGTTGTCCCGAACGAGCTAAATTACCATTCCAGAAAGCCATCCTGAATAAGGAGCTTCCCTACACCATCGGTGGCGGCATCGGCCAGTCCCGTATCTGTATGTTCTTCTTAAGAAAGGCGCATATCGGGGAAGTGCAGTGCTCTCTCTGGCCCGAAGAAACTATGGAAATGGCAAAAGAAGCCGGTTTACAATTACTTTAATTTCAGATATAAAAATGGGGTTGTTGCTTCTCATTCGTAAAAGCAACAGCCCCTTTTTAATAATTCTTTATTTATCCCTGCAATCCCGCTGACTGGCGAATCATATCTTCTACAACAATATCATAAATTTCGCCGATGGAGCTGCAATACTCAAGTAATTTCCACGGTTCATTCGTATGGAAATGAACCTTTACCATCTCCTCATCTCCTGCTGCTATCAGGGAATTCCCTTCAATATTCTCTGTGATATAATCCGCAATTTCATCTTCATCTAAGTCTTTGTCTCTTCTGTCAATCAGCATCTGGGTATCATAACGATAGGCAAACTGATCATCTTCTGCATCGATAGGGGTAAAATTCATGTTTCATCCTCCTGTAAACTCTAATATCATAAGTTTTTTAATGCTCACAGAATACCATTTTCAAACTGTTACGTCAAGTTTACATCGTAAACCGCTCTTTCTCCGCCAATGAATTTGGCACGTGTTCTGGCTGCGGTCACTCCCGCTTCTCCGATTCGGTTATTCACAAGTCTCACCGGTACAGCAACTTTTTTCAGATGCATCCCAATCAGGGTGGCACCAATATCAATGCCCGCATCTGCCTTTATTTCTTCTACTACCACGGGGGCTTCAAAAGTCTTATAAGCTGTGGTTGCCAAAGATCCTCCTGCTTTCGGCTGAGGTACCACATTCACTGTTTCCGCAAAAGGAACTGCTTTAGCCTCCACCACAATAGCCCGGTTTAAGTGTTCGCAGCATTGTGCCGCAACAAATATCTCCTTCTCCTTTGCCACTTTATATATCCCGGCAAAAAGAGCCTCAGCCACTTCCACATTGGAATTGGTTCCGATTTTATCACCGCATACTTCACTGGTGGAACATCCGACAACCAGAATCTGACCCCTTTTTAATCCCGCAATTTCTATAATTTCCCTCGTTGTTCTTTCTGCCTGTTCCTTTATTTCTTCGTTCATTTCTGATTTTCTCTCCCATCATAAGCATTTTCCATTTAGCTTAACCTAACATGAATACTTATTCATTTCAACTATTTTATTTAGAAAAGCTGACTCATGAACGTAAACATTTATTGCATACGGCTTTTTATTATATTCCATGTCGTTAAAAATAGAATCATTCCTAACCCGACCACACTGCTTATGGCCGAAAGGATTATCATATCCTGCCTATCCGCAGAGGAATTCACAACCAATAACGTATTTTGGATAGTAAGTACCGATACAATTGCATCAATAAAGTTTATATTCCGTAACTGAATTAATAAAACATCCTTTGTGCGCTGTACTCTTTTCAGATTAACAGATGCCATTACTACCTTATAGGTTGTATATGTTGCCATGGAAATTGCCGGTATCATGGTCATACTGACGTGCTTTTTATTCATCACCATTAAAGCCAAAGGTCCCACCAGTGAAAGACTTAGTAATATCAGAATGACCGAGGAAATCATATAAATTCTATTTTTGTCTGCAATACTCTTTTCATCCGATTTAGCAGCACTTAATGACACCAAGATACGTAAAATCGCAAGTAAACAATAATATACGCATATACATTCATTCCAAATGATTCCGTATTTCATTCCCAATATTCCGTTATACCCTGCAAACAACACGGTAATTCCGGAAGACAGCATGGAATTAGAAATTGTCCTGAATTCATAATCTCTTTTCCATTTCTTTATCAAACTGTTTTCTTCCAATTTTGCTACCTCTTATCAATCAATACCGTATCATCTTCTCCGCAAACCGGGTCATCACTCCTTCGCATGGATAGTTCACTGATGATTTTAACGATATAATCAATATCATCCTCACAGTTTTCGGAAATCCATGTCTTTATCACTGCTAAAATTCCATTCATGTAAAATGACAACAGATATTTCTTTTCTTTCTCGGATACAGAAAATCGTTCCATGATAGGGTTCAACACATGTGTATACATCCTGTCAAAAGTATCACCCAGCCGAAGTGCCGTGCTTCTTTTCATCGCTGTAAGAAAGATTCTTTGATGTTCTTTTATATATTCCAGATATGGTTTCAGGTAATCCGGTGTTACCAGATACAATTCATCCAGATCCGCTGTCGGAATTCTCCCCACAAGTGCATCGCCACTCTGGCTGAAATACTCCAAAAATTTTTCATTCATGCGGCTTATGCTTTCTTCTAACAAATCATTCACTGTTTCATAATGAAGATAGAAGGTGGAGCGATTCACACCGGCTCTTTCACAAATTTCCTTTACTGAAATATATTCAAAGTCTTTTTGCTCGAGAATCTCCATGAAAGCTTCGTCCATCTTTATGGCAGTATTAAAATACTTGCTTTCTGATTTGTTCATCTCTCCACCTCACATTCTGTTACTGCTTATCACTGATTTCCTTGGCAAGCTGCATAATTTCAAATGCATATTTCTGCTTGCCTTTTTCACGTATTTTTTTGTAAATGGGATAATTAATACCCATTAATACCAATCCAATGATTCCAATAATAATACCTATGACCATAGAACCGGTTGTTCCGGAGCCGATTACCTTCATAGAAAGACACATTCCTGTTCCCATAATTAAGGAAGATGTTATACCAAAGGTATATGCAAAAATCTCTGATGGCAGTTTAGCCTTCTTATCAAGTTTTCTTAATGCGACCACCTTTGAAGTATCCTTTGGTGCATATTCGTTTGCGATTGCCTCTGCAAAAATCTTATCTGTATTCATATAAAATAAACCTCCATAATTGTTTTCCAGCGAAGCAGTGCGCATCTACCCCATCTGATAACCCAATTATACGAGGTCTTTTTTTATGATTGAACAACACGTTTTGTAAATTGTGTTGAATTGTATAAGAATATTTTTCTGGAATCTTGAAACTTTTAGTTCATTAAATTTAACAGGTATTATTTACTTGATGCTCCTTATTTGTCCTTTACAGAATTTTTATGATTTTCACGGATTACTATTCCCCACAGACCAACCACGCCTATTATTCCTATTCCCAACCATAAACCACCATTTCTCATGAAAGATTCTTCCGGCAATTGCGGAAATACAATATACCCAATCATTATACTCAACGCTAATATCAATGTTCCTACAAATGTTACTATGCACTTACGCTTCACTACTAATTGTTTTTCAGCCTCCGCATAATCTATGACCTTTCGTAAGGTCTTTTTTTCTTCTTTTTCTATTATCTCACCTTGTCTTTCACCATCAATTATTTCTTTGATATCAACTTCGTAATAATTTGCCAATTCAACCAGAATGCCTAATTCCGGCATGGTATTACCATTTTCCCATCGGGATACACTTCGAGAGGATACACCAAACTTTTCTGCCAGTTGCTCTTGTGTCAGTTCTTTCTCTTTACGCAATTCTCTTAGAAAAGCACCTATTTTAATCTGGTCTATCATCTGACTCACTCCTTTCACAACCTATTATCACTAAAATAGCAATAGAAAACCACGTCACAAAGTGAGAAATAACATGATTTTCAGTAGACACTTATGTCTTGTCTGCATTTTTCCTTAAAAAAGTAAAATACATTTTTAATTATCGCAAACTGGAAACTGTCGGTCTAATAACCGCTTACAACTGGAAGTTGCCAAACAAATGAGCGTTTCTTGAGATTTTATCATTTTACGCTGATGCCCATTTTGGGGAAATAGGTATAAAATTCATTTTTCTGTGATTACGCTGACATTTTTCACTTCTTTTTCAGCGCTTTTTTCAATTTTAAAATTCCTACCTACATTTATTGCTAAAATGTCAGCGTTCTTTCTTTTTTCTCTTATATGCGCTGATTTAGACCTCTAAAAACTCAGCGCTTTATGCAAACATGGAAGATTCTACTTCACATCCTATTTTACAAAAAAGAAGACATACCTCACAGGAAACTAACAGTCAGCATCAGGATTCCCACGGCCATCAATAAAAAGACAGGGAGCCCGATTCCGATTATCACCAGACTTAACTTATCCAGTACAAATTGGTGTTTTCCGAATTTTCCCACCTGCACCTTTACATCTTCCGAGCGGTATAACAAATCCTTTAAGAAGTGATCGGTAGGAAAAAGATTTCTGCATTCTTCTCCCGCTACTTCATAGACTGCGTGCTCTCCATATCTTCCGTTCTTTTCCAGCCGCAAATATCTGGCCTGCATTTTCTTTGTAAAAAGAGACATAACTGCCGCAATCAGAAAGAAGAGAAAACTTAAAAATGCCAGTCCGTCCAGTACCCACAAAACTCCCATCATAATTTTGAATACAGACACGCCGAGTAGCAACATCACTACTATAGCTATTATGGCAATCATGATAAATTCCATTTTGCTCCCCCTCCTGTGTAAAATAGTTATGGTGCCGCATTAAAATGCACAATAGTATGTTTCCGCATTGAAATGCACAATAGTATGGTGCCATATCAAAATGCATAATGGTATGGTACCCCTTAAAATACTAAGATTGTTTTACCTCGGATTATCCATATTGTAACACGCAAAATTATCCTTGACAATTCTCCATAATCTGCTATAGTTTGTACGTAACAAAATATTATTTATCATTGCTAGGGGCGCATTTCGCTGAGATCATTTCCAGCCGGTCTTTCCCATACCCGGGTAGGCAGGTAAGGATTTGAACCCTCATTACTTGAACCGGATAATACCGGCGTAAGGAAGCAAAAGAGATTTTTACTCTTTTATTGTGTCCCTCTTTGAACTTTCAAGGAGGTTTTTTATGTCTAATTTTATCACCTATGAGGATGGTTACTACTTCCTCACTAAAACCGGTCTGACCTGTCTTTTGGTCATCGGTGTCATTCTTCTTTTGGCCGTTGCGCTGATTCGCACAAAATCCGAACTTAAAGATACCAAAAGTGAACTAAAAGCAGAAAAGAAGAAACGTATTTCCACCAAGCAGACTGTCTTTTCCGCGGCTGCTCTGGCACTGGCATTTCTTCTTTCCTACGTAAAACTGTTTTCCATGCCCTACGGCGGTTCCGTCACCTTATGTTCCATGCTTTTTGTAACGCTGATCGGTTACTGGTATGGACCTGTGGTAGGTATCATGAGTGCACTTGCATACAGCCTGCTGCAGTTGTTTCAGGATGGCGGTGCCTGGATGCTCTCTCCTTTACAGGTAATGTTTGATTATGTTTTTGCATTTGCGGCATTAGGCTTCTCCGGCTTTTTTGCCAAGAGCAAAAATGGGCTCATCAAGGGTTATCTGGTTGCAGTCTTCTTCCGGGCACTCTTTAATACATTGGGCGGATATTTCTTCTGGATGGATTCCATGCCGGAAGAATTTCCGCAGTCCATCGCGTTCTTATACCCCGTTGTTTACAACTATGGTTTTGTAATCGTGGAAGCAATTATTACTGTAATTATCCTTGCGCTTCCCGCTACCAAATCTGCGTTTAAGCGTGTGAAGGACCTGGCTACAAACTAATTAATTATGAAAACCGGGAAGAAGCTGTCTTCCCGGTTTTTTATGCATTTACAGGCACTTCTTTCTCAAAGTAAAAGGAGTAAAGTATCTTTTCTTTTACTCTTTTTCCGGTCAGGGAAAGGAGTGCTTTTTCATAGTAATCAATCTGCACCTTATATCGGGACACCAGTTCTGCGGGTGAGGCAATTACATCCGTCTTGTAATCCAAAAGAACCATCTCACCGTCCTCTTCAAAGTAAGCATCCATAATTCCCTGAATCAATACGGTTTCTACCTCATCTATGCCCAGAACGAAGGGCTGCTCCCGGAATAGTTTTCCTTCTGCCTGCGCCTTCTTCATGCGCTGTCCAAGGTCTGACTTTAAGAAGCGGAAAACCTTATCCACGCGGATAGCATCATGGTACTCCTCGGAGAGTCTTCCTTCGGATACAAAGCCTTCCATAGCCTCCTTCACATCCGCAGGGCTTTGGTATTCCTTTGTAAAGTCCAACAGTTCCATAATCCGGTGCATGGCACTTCCGCGGGTTGTACCGGACACTTCCTCCGCCCGGCGCATGAAGTTTGGAACATAGGGGACAACCTCTTCCTCCAGAAAGGTTTCCTTTGCCATCTCCTCTTCTCCCCCGTGAATGGCTTTCATTTTCAGTTCGGATACGGAGGTCTTGGTATAAACATCCTGCAGATAAGCAAAGGGATAGGCAAAGGACAGTCGCTCCTTAATTCTGCCCAATTTCTCCTCATCCGCCAGACTTTCCGAAAACAGAAGCTGTTCCCGGCGCATAATACGGTCTACCTGATTTTCTGTTTCCTGCCAGGAAAGGTCTGCCAGAGTAACCGCCTTTATGTCAGGAAATACCGGAAGCAGTAGAGACAAATATCCGGAGGCTTCTGCCAGATTCCTGTAGTTTACCATTCTGTCCCTTTTCTCTATCATTCCCACCGGGTCCGATACACTTGCCGTGAGAATCAGTTTTTCCCTGGCACGGGTCATGGCAACATATAGAACCCTCATTTCTTCCGCCAGATTATCCAGACGCATCTTCATTGCCATGACATTTTTCCGAAGTGTTTTTCTCTTAAAACGTTCTGCCACATTCACATAATCGACACCGATTCCCAAATCTGTATCCATAATGAACGAACCACTGTGGTCCATGTTGTTAAACTTCTTCCCCATCCCCGCAATAATGGCCACTGGAAACTCCAGTCCCTTACTTTTGTGAATGGTCATAAGACGCACCACATCGGCATTTTCATCCAGTGTGACAGCCTCCCCCGAATCCACCTCAAACTTTTCCATCTGCTCAATATAACGAATGAAATGGAACAGTCCGTAATAACTGTTTTTTTCAAATGCTTCTGCTTTGGTAAGCAGCATTTCTACATTGGCAAGGCGCTTTGCACCTGTTTTCTGTGCACTGACATAAGCCAGATAATCATGCTCGGCAAATAAATTTTCCAGTATTTCCCGGATGGTCATATAAACCGCGTATTCACGATAACGGCTTATTTTTTTCAAAAACAAGGCACATTTCTCATTGCCTGTACCGGCCGCCTCTCTGACATTTTCATACAGAGTTTTGGTGCGGTTCGTATTCGCCCGTATCATCCCCAGCTCCTCATCACTAAAACCGCCAAAAACCGATTTCATGACTGCAAACAACGGAATGTCCTGACAGGGATTGTCCAGAATGCGTAAGAATTCCAGAACATCCCGGATTTCCTTGGTGGAGAAGTAACCTTCTTTCCCTGTCGCATAAAGGGGGATGCCACATTCATCGAATACCTTCTTAAAGGCTTCATCATATCCGTTCTGAGAACGTACTAAAATTACAATGTCCTTATACATTAACGGACGTAAAAAGGCGATTTCCTCTCCGGTTTCTTCCTCTCTTTTCCGCTCTGTGACCCGGAAAGTTTCCATCAGTGCTATAATCTTTTGGGCAATCGCTCTGGCCTCTGTTTCCTTTGCATCTTCATCCATCTCTTTTGCCGGCTTCTCCACTAACAGAAACTCGCTCTCACATCCGCTGTTTTCCGGATAGGAAGCCCCTGCATGGAGGGCTGCCGCATCATCATAGACAATGCCTCCGATGCTCTCCGTCATAATCTTTTCAAAGACGGTGTTTACGCTGTCAATCACTTCTTTCCGGCTACGAAAATTCTGATGCAGATCTATGCGGCATTCCTCCCCGGCTTCGGGAGAATAACTTTTGTACTTCTCCAGAAATAGTGCCGGCCTTGCCAGACGAAATTTGTAAATGCTCTGTTTTACGTCGCCTACCATGAAACGGTTCTTTTCTCCCATCCTGCTTCGGGATACCGCACTTAACAGGTATTCCTGTACCAGGTTGGAATCCTGGTATTCATCAATCAGGACTTCCTCAAAATAATCCTGATACTCCAATGCGGTCTTAGTAGGTACCACATTTCCCTTTTCATCCTTTTCCACCAGAATCTGAAGTGCAAGATGTTCCATATCGGAAAAATCCACAATCTTTTTTTCCCGTTTCTTCGCATCCAGTCTGTCCGAGAATTCCAGACAGATATCCACCAGTTCTCCAATTACTTCATTGCAGACTTTTGCTTCTGCAAGGGTAGTGGAAACGGACACCGAAAAAAGCTCTTTATTCAGTTTCTCGATGAATTTCTTTGCCTGATTACGGATTTCTTTGACCTGTTCCCTTTTTTCATCCGAAACCGTATCATCCTTCTTCCTGCTTAACATGTCAAAGGTAATGGTCTGCAGTTTTTCACGCAGAAGATTCACGTCTCCGATTTTGGTAAGGGCAAGCACCGCTTCCTCATCTTTTTCTATCATCGGGCCGTACATATAGGGGCCGTCGCTCTCTTCGCACAATTTACGTGCCCGTGTAAGCTCCTCTGATAGGGCTAAAATCGATTTTTGGATGTGATTCGATAGAAATATCATCCAAGATGTCTGATCCAATTCCCGGGCATTCTGAAAGGCATAATCCGTTTTCCGTTCCTCAAGCCAGTCCTTAGGAAAAGGAAAGCTTAAGGAGTACTGATGTAATTTCAAAATATGCTGTTCCAGCTGTTCCTCCCGTCCGTTCGGGCAGAAGAATTCCACACAGTTTAAGAAAGACTCCCTGCCTTCCGCAAATCTTTCCTCTAAAAGTTCCTCTAAAATTTCCTGTTTGATAAACTTTACTTCTCCCTCGTCTGCCACACGAAAGACGGGGTCCAGTCCGATATCCTGAAAATTGTTTTTCAAGATAAACTGGCAAAAGCTGTCAATGGTGGTAATCTGCGCATTATGTAAAAGTGCAGCCTGCTTCTGCAGGTGCTCATTTTCTCCGTCTTCCTTAAGGCGGTCCGCAATCCGTCTGCTGATTCGTTCCCGCATTTCCGCTGCTGCGGCATGGGTGAAGGTAACTACCAGAAGCCTGTCGATATCCACAGGATGATCTTTGTCACAGACCATTTTGGCAATCCGTTCCGAGAGGACTGCCGTCTTGCCGCTTCCTGCTGCCGCAGAAACCAGAATATTGCAGTGATGCAAGTCAATTGCCCGTTGCTGGTCCGGGGTGAAATTTACTGCCATGACGCGTTCTCCTCTCTGATTTTCTCCATGATCTCTTCTTTTTCCATAGCAGGAAGCTTCCGGTAGGAAAATCCCCTCTGATTGAGGTCAAAGCCGCAGTCTCCCTTGTAAGGACAATAGGTACAGCTTGTTCTCTGCCCTTCCTCCATAGGATTTAATTCCACATTTCCTTCCACAATGGCCCTGCCGCACTCTTTCACTTTTCCAGTCACAAATTTGGAAATTTCCGCCATTTCTTCTTCCGTAAACACAGAGGAATTTGCGGTCAGATTGCCATCCTTCTTTTTGATGGCTACCGGAATGACATCGGACTTTTCCGTCAGTTCTTTGTCCAGTCTGTCAATCACACTCCGGTCTGCACTTACTACTCCGCTCGTTCGAAGACTCTGGCGAATCTTTTCACTCACTTCCTCCGGTGTCAGTTCTCCTTCGGCATCAAAGCAGTCATCCGCCACATGGTAGTAAAGCATGGCAGCCGGCACCACATCCTTATCCGGATTTTTTTTCTTTATGGTTTCCATGGCGGCATTTAAATACACCACAAGCTGCAGACTCTGACCATAGTAAAGTGCCGCCAGGTCAAAGTTTTTTTCACCGGACTTGTAATCCACAATCTTTACAAAAATCTTATCTTCCGATTCCGCAACATCCACCCGGTCAATCTTCCCCACCAGTTTCATTTTTTCTTCCTCGGAAAGTGCTATATTCACGCTGTCCAGATCCGAAACGGTATGGAAGGACATTTCGAATTCTCTGGGCACAAAGGATCCTTTCTTTAACTGGTACTGAATGGTATCCACCGCCCGGGTAAGTACCCGCTCCATACGTGCTACATTATAAGCATTTCTTGCGGTTGCATACAGAACCGTTGCCCCGTAATCAGCAGTGCAAAGACTCAGTACTTCCCGGACAGTCTTCTCGGCAAACTCCCTCGGGAAATCAAACCAGGTATAAGGACTCTCCGCCAGTTTGTCCGCAAACCCTTCTAACACCGCATGATAAATATTCCCCAGGTCCACTCTCTCAAAAGAAAAACTTTCTCTTTCTTTCAGTGCCAGACCATAGGCAAGAAACTGCCGGTATGCACAACGGGCAAAGGTCTCTATCCGGCTTACGCTGTTAACCAGCATACGACCATATAAGGCCTTTGCAACCTGCCTTGACAGCCTGCCGCCTGCATACTCATAAAATGCCGCATCCGTTAATTTCTGCAAAATAATCCGGGTGTTTTCCTGCACTTGGAATGCCTGATACAGAGTATGGATATCCTCCACCTCTCTGTTGCTTTCCGCATATTCCCGCATTTTTCCTGCCAGAAACAATACCCCTTCTTTTGTTGAATAAATCTGTTCTAAAACATCCTTTTCTTCCGGATATTCCGTAACCAGATCCGGAAATAATTGCTTTATGGTATCAATCAGATAAGCCGGACGTATTCCCTTTCCTTCCCCATCCATTTTGGCATAGGATAAGTACAGTTTTTCGGAGGGCTTTGTCATATTCAGATACAGATACAGTCTCTGAATGTACATCTTTTGTCTGGGAGAAGGTGCCAGTTCCAATTCGGAACCCTGTAAGAATTCCCGGTCAATGTCCGAGATGATACCTCCTTTTCCACCGCTTTTAGGTATATTGCCGTCGTTGATTCCGAGGAAGAATACCACCTTTACTTCCTTTAACCGGGTCCGTTCTATATCTCCCACAAGTACGCGGTCTACATTCTGGGGAATACTGCCCACCTGAATTTCTGTAAGTCCGGCTTCCACAATCTCCCGAAATTCCTTTAAGGTCATTGGCTCCTCTTTTAACAGTGCCATAATCTGTTCCAAAAGTTCCATAATCAGGCGGTAAACCTGGGCGTATTCTCTCTCCCTTACCTTATCCCCCTGCTCTGCAAACATTTTCGAATAATAATCCAGTTTGACGGCCGCATGATTCTTATTGAGAAGTTCATAAAGTGCCAGTACATAATCTCCCGCCTTTTTCTCCCGTATTTCACTCAGGGCTAAAAGAGGGGAAAGTTCCTCCATCAGGCGGGTCCGAAAACCGTCCACCTGCCATAAAAGTTCAATATCATCCAACATGTTTTTGGTCTTGAACACAAATTGTTCGGACCACTTTTTCTTTCCACGGATACCGGTTTCCAGGCAGTAGTTTTCCAAAATATCCGTCTCTTCTTTACTAAGGCATGCGAGTCCGCTTCGCAAGAATTTAAATACACTTTCGTAAGTGAAATTCTTCTCCAGAATTTCCATGGCTGCCTTGATATATTCTGTCAGGGGATTTAGGAGAATCGCCCTGTTCTGATCCACATAGCAGGGAATATCCAAATCCTTAAAACGGCTGTTAATCTGATTGCTGTAGCCTTCCAGATTACCTGTAACCACAGCAATATCCCGGTATGCATACCCCTCATTCCGAACCAGTTGTTCAATGTAAATTCCTGTCTGGCGCACCTCTTCCGCAATCGTAGAGGCAGCAAATAAATGCAGTGTATTATTTACATCACAGTCCTTTTTCCCCGACTCATCCTCCTTTGCATGAAATGCTTTTAAAGGATACCGGAACAAAGACTGCTCTAAATGTGCTAACACCGGATTGCCACAGAAACGATGAACACCTTCGTAGTTAAGCACAATGTCCTCTCCGCGGGATACACCGTTTAACTCTGCCAGCTTACAAATATCCGCAATGGTCTTTTTACTTAAGTGAAACAGCTTTTGCTCACCGTCCGGCACAAAGGGATTTTCCTGTGCCGGTATGGTAACCGTAACCCATACTTCTTTAGTCAGGGTAAGCAGGGTCTCGATCACACGGTACTGAATCGGTGTAAAGCCAGTAAATCCGTCAAATACAACCACGCTGTCCTTTACAATTTTGGATTTATGAAGTGCACCGCACAATACATCCAGGGTCTCCTCCGTGGTAATGTAATGGTCCTTTATATAGAGGGAAAAGCCCTCGTAAATCTTCTGAAGGTCCTTCAGTTTATGATAGAGGGCTCCTTTTTTCTCCGCATATTTTATCAGAATATCCACGTCTTTGCAGGAGATGCCGTACTGCATAAATTCCGAAATGGCAGACTTAACCTCATGAATATATCCCTGTTTCTGCAAATGGGCACCCAGATAGGGCAGGTCCTCTTTTAAATCGCCTGCCACTTTCCTCAATATCAGACTCTTTCCAGTATCATCCAAAACCGGAATATCCTTTTTCCCCACTTCTTCCAAAATGCGGTGGGACAGCCGTCCAAAACTGAGAACGTCAATATTTAATATTCCATGACTCTCATTCTCAGGATGGAGTACCAGTTCCTTCTGGGTCTGCATGGTAAACTGGTCCGGCACCACAATCAGAAAATTGCGTCCCGGTTCTTTCTTTGCCCTTTGTAAAATCTCACCATATATCCGGGTACTTTTGCCTGATCCGGATCCCCCAAGTACAAATCTTAAACTCATCTCTGTCTCCTACAGCAACTTGTGTTTATGCAAAGTATAATCCTCTCTAAACTTTCATGAAATCTAAGCATAAACATCTGTCTTTATTTCCACATCCTTAGATTGATGGATTTCCACATCAAGGCCTTTCAGATACTTGTCTAAGAAAGTGGTATGACAGTCCGTCAGATGCCTGTGCATCTTTTCCGCATCCATTTTCCCTACCACCATCTTAATCGGGACAAAAAACTTGGCATCCGTAAATCCGATATGCTTCATGTTTTGAAACACCGCCGTATAAACAGGGGCCTGTGTTTTCAGTAAAACTGCGGATTCCACATTCCAGTTTTCTTTGCATGCAATCTGATAAAAAGGTTTTTTCATGGTCATGCCGCGATAGTCCCCAAACAACCCGCCGTCAATGTTGATACCGCAGGTAATTTCATCACTCATCTGACAGAGATAATATGCCGTAGCACCACCGAGAGAATGCCCGCCTGCTGCCACACCATGCGAAAAATCTATGTACTGCCCAAACTTTTCTTTCACGGCCCCAAGTGCAAAAAGCATGTCGGCACTCCACTCCTTTAAGCGGTCCATAATATAGGGCGTATGCTCTTTTTCAAATTGCCAGAATGCTTTCTGAATTTCCTCCACATTCCCTTTCTTTCTTAAAAGTTTCGATTGTGCAAGAATAGCTTTCAAAGCCCCCTTCTTGTACATCATTTTATTAATATTCCTGTCATAATAATCGTAGCTTCCATCATCATACTCCGTGCAGATGGCTTCATGGGCATGTCCCACGGATGCCACAATATAACCTCTTGCCGCAATCTCGGTGCAGAGGAACGTACTTGCTTCTATGTAACTATTGTATCCGTGACTGAACAGAAGAAGCGGAAATTTCTGCCCTTCAATAAACGAAATGTCCTCATACATATCCATCTCATTGGAAACGGAGGCGGACTTCGGAATGTGATAGGCCTTACGCATACTCTCCCATTTCCGCTCACTGACATAGGGGGCTTTCTGCTTTCCTTCTGTCTGCTCCTTCAAAATCGGATAATACAGACGGACAGCAATTTTCCGGTATCCTGTTCCATCCCCCAGAATCTCCTTTCTGCTGCTATCCGTAACACTGAAAACTTTTGTACCTACTTCGTAGTCACGATTCATTCTTTCCGGTCCCATACTTCTTTCCTCCATTCCTTTTCAAATGAAATTTAATTCTCGTTTATAAGTTTTTTTATCTTCTTTTTCTGTAAAAATATCATGGCAAAGGCAGCTCCAAATCCCACCACCATGGATAATAAAAACACACCAAATCCGGGGCCTACATAAACGACACAGGTTAAGAAGCTGGGAAAGGCAAAGGAACTGCACCTTGTCCCTGCCGCACCGACCATGGCACCACCTAAAGCCCCCGCGGCACAGGCTGTTACCATGGAACGCATAATGGCCACATTCACACCGAAAAGAGCAGGCTCCGTCACTCCCAGAACGGCTGCCAGCGATGCCTGAAAAGCCCCCTGCCTTTTCTCCCTGTTCTTTTCCGTTTTATCATACAGGAATGCGATTGCCAGTGCACTTCCCGCCTGTCCGTAAACCGCTGCACCAAGAAGCGGCAGAATCATATCATATCCGTTAACTGCAATGTTATTGATACATACCGGAACAATGCTCCAATGCGCTCCGATACAAACCATGGGCTGAATCACAAAGCCCATAAATGCTCCTGCCAAAATAGGGCTGAATTCATACAGAATCTCAAATATAAAAGTCAAAGCATTTCCTATAAGTGTCCCCATCGGTCCGAAAACCAAAAAGGTCAAGGGAAGGACAACCAGAATACAAAGGATGGGTTTGGTAAACCCCTTAATAGCATCCGGAAGTATCCTGTCGCAGCCTTTCTCCAAAAATACCAGCAGGCCGATAGCAAACAGTACCGGAAGAACACTGGAGTGATACACCGCCGTCTGTATGGGAATCCCCAGAAAGTGCATGGTACCGTCGCCGTTTTCCAGAAGGTCCACAAGACCCGGGTACAGCATGGTCACCGGAATGAGCATAGAGATAAAGGGGTCTGTTTTCCACTGTTTGGAAGCCGTATGAGCTAAGAAAAACGGTAGAAAATAAAAGAATCCGTCCGAGCAGGCATAAAAGATCCGGTATACACCGCTATCCGCCTCAAGCACACCCATACCTGCAAGCAGCATGATTACGCCCTTCAAAATACTTGCTGCCGTAATGATATTGATAATCGGTGCGAAAATTCCGGTAATCTGCTCCACTATCCGTTTTCCCATTGATTTTTGTTCTGTTTTCATTTCCACCTTTATTTCACCTTGTTCCATGTCCTATTTTCGTACTCTATTCCGCCACAAACATCCCGGTAAGAAGCGGTACACCGAAACGCGTGGTAAACAGCTCGCATTTACAAAGAAATGCATAATATACATGCCTGCCAAGTCCTGCCATGGATTCATAATTTCCCTGTCCCTTTGCCAGAACGACATCTGCCTCATCCATGGCCTGTTTTGCCTCTTCTGTAATCATTTCATAAATGGTGCCCGCCACAGCGGTTCCGTTTGGAATGACTTTGGCCTCTTTCTCCATTCCTACATAAATGGCATCTTCCATGGTGGCATCGTTTAAGACTTCTTTTCCCCGCACCAAAACCTTCACGCTAAGTTCCGGAAAACATCTTTTTAATATACGCAAAAAGAGCTTATCCAAAACAATTTCTCCGCAATTATCTGTTATCAGCAAAAAATTCTTTGCCTGCCCGCATTCCTTATAAAACTTTTCAAAAGTTTTTCCATCCTCTTCACGAAATACGGCATCATCAAAGAGTTTCAAAAAAGTACCCTTGTCCACATGATTCATGGCACCGAAATCAATATAGTTACCGACGCGTGCATAGAGAATAGCCCTTGCAAGGGCTGCCTTATTTTCATCCTCCTGCCGGTAGTCTTCCGTATCCGTCCCTTTTGCACCGGTTCCCAGAATTTTTGCTTCAAGGTCCTCTTCCATGGAAAGTACAAGGTCATTATATTCTTTCTTTATATCCCTGAAACTTGCTGCCTCACCAAAATATTTCTCATAAAGTTCATTAAAAAGAGACACCAGATAAGGTGCAGAATCCTCTTCCTTACGATTCGCAAGCAATTCCTTTACCTGTCTGATAAACTCGTCCCTGTTTTCCGGATGATGACTCCGGTTCGCTTTTGCAATCTGCCTGTCAAGCAGGCATTTCGCACAACTGTCTATGACTCTCATTTATTTCCTCCAGATTTTAAGGCTGACAGCACCGCTTCAGCTCCTTACCGCCCTTTTATTCTTCTATCCCCGGCAGAGTGAAGACTAAAATTTTCTCCCTGTCCGAAGCACTTAAAAACAGATCCCTGCAATCGATATCATCATAAAATTCCAATTCGGGAACCGTCATCAGAAATGCCACATATTCATCCGACGGATAGTAAAAAAACAAAAACATTTCTCTGGGGTTGTGGTAATAGGAATCCATAATCTTTCCCAACACACTCTGCAAAATCCCAATGGAAAACGGATTAAAAAAATAGAAACGGTCTGCTTTTTCTTCTACAATATGTTCTTCTGCATTCTCTAAAAGAAGCTCTACCTTTTGCCCCGATACCGCAGTATGTTTGTTTTCCTCAGCCTTTTGGTACAGACGCTCATCAAATTCAATTCCGATGGTTCTGCATCCGGTCTGAAAAGACATAAAAAAACCCACCCGGCCTTTCCCACAACCATAATCAATCATGGTGTTTTTCTTACCGATCAGATTGCTGTTTGCCAGTCGTTCCAGAACGCAATAATTGGTCGGCTCATAGGGATATCGGTAATTATCAGAATTGCTGGCATCCCTGCCAAACGTATGAATTTTCAAGCGTTTTTCCCAATCTAATTCGTCACTTCCCATTTATGCCTCCGCTGAAAATCTCCCCTAAAATCTCTTTTTTAAATCGCTCCTGTTTCATCTCATTATAATCTGTCAAATTACAGTTTGCAAACCATAATATACTCTTGCTTTTCTCCACTGACTTCTGAAATACGAAAGAAAAAGTTGAAACTGTAATCAAAACAGTTCCAACTCTTAAAATTCTAATCACAGAATAATATTCCATTTTTATTTGACGCTTTCACCTGATACATTCCGTGGTCAGCTCTGTCAAAGATATCCTTAATGCACTCACCCGGACACCACTGTACGACACCGGCGCTGAAACGATTGGTCTCCTTGAGCTTATTCAACTGTTTCTCCACGTCACACTTTGCCATATCTCTTGTGAGGATGACAAACTCATCTCCACCGAATCTTCCCAATATTCCGGTCTCTCCAAAAAGTCCTATTATGTCTTTGGCAACTTTTTTCAGGACTTCATCTCCGTACTGATGGCCATATTTGTCATTGATATTCTTGAAATCATCCAGGTCGATTATGATAAAGAAAAACTCTCCTTCCGGATTTTCTTTTAGATACTCATCCATTTTTTCGAACACCGTTTCTTTACGGTACAGATTTGTAAGACCATCTCTTTCCGCTCTGATGTTCAGGTTGTTTTTCTCCATCTTCTCTTCATGGATATCCTCGATGAGTCCCATAACACTGAGAATTTTCCCATCCTCATCTGCCACACTTTTATAATGGGTATTGTGCCAGCGGTAGCCTCCACCAGACACCAACGACAGATACTCCAGGTTCCCTTCCGTCTCTTTCTCACATGCTCCCCACAAAGCATCCTTAAACTTCTGCTGATGAGAGCTGTGAACCAGAGGCGAAGTCACCATAAACTCACTATAATTACTAATTTCTCTGCGTTTTTTATTATCGGGAAAATTGTAAGAAAAGATCATGGTATCACTGTCCGGATAGTATTCGAACAATAATCCCTGCGCTGTGGCTTCGAGGATCTTATATCTTTCCTCCTGCATCATAAGCTTTGCATTAGCACTCTTCAATGCATTCAGGCTATTCTCATAATTTTTCTCTTCCGTAATGTTATTGATTACCGTAAGGTATAAGGGATTCGTACTATTCCTATTCTCCAACGCTACACCATGTATCTCAAACCAGTTCAGACTTCCGTCCGCTCTGTATCCTCTGAAGGTACACTGGATATCCTCTCCCTTCGGTGCATGTTCCCCTATACATTCCTTTAATATTACTGCATCCTCCGGAAGAAGTGTGGAAAGAATATTGTGGTAAGAATTCCTATACTGTTCCTTTGTATAACCCACACATGCAAAATAAGCTTCATTCAAATACACTGAGCGCACCTGTTCCCCAACCTCGAACAGACCTACACCCACTGCAATATTTTTTAGAACAACCAACAATATGTCATTAACATCATCTCCCAGACATCTAAGACGATGATAATCTGAAATGTCATAAAAATCTTCTGATTCTTCTGGTTTCATATCACTTTTGTCCCTGTATATAGATTTATAGTTTGCTATTTGTATAGTAACATTATCTTATTTTCCATTCAATAATATTCTACATTATTCGACAATATTATACAAGAAAAAAATACTCTTCATATCCCTGTCATTCCTGCATTTAACCAAGAACCGTACCCAATAATACTTTATAACTCTATTTTTTCCGGAAATGCTTCCCTTCTCATAATCCCCCACATTTTATCAATGTAGGCGAGAGTATAAAAATTCTCATAATAGTGATAGTAAAATGCACCTTTAAGTGTCATGGAATAAATACCGTTATCCTCTGTTACAAACCCCAGAATCTTTGCCAGTTTCATCTCAAATCCGTACATTTTATCTAATGAAACACCAAAAAACTCTTCAAAATCTCTTTCATCCACCTTTGTACTATATGCTGTCCAGAAAAGGTAATATACCATGCGCTGCCGTTTGGAGAATCTGAGTGTAAGTGATGTTGGTAATTCCCCATCCGCAATTCGTTTTAAGTATTCCTCTGTAGAAAAAGTATTAATTTTAAACTGATCTTTAAGGAGTGTGGTGGCCGAACATCCAAACCCAAGAAAATTATCTCTTGTCATGGAAGAATATTTTGCCTGCTTTTCACATGAAAAAGTCCAAATTGAGTTTCTGGTATATCCCTTTTCAAGGCAATAATTTGTTATGGCATCCAGCATTTTTCTTTTTTCCTTCTTAGGAAGCGCTGATACCTTGCTATCCGTGAAAGTAAAATTTATAAATGGATAAATTGCCACGTGATTTGCCCCATTTTTAAATGCCATTTCAATATCGGACTTTAAATCCTCAAAAGTCTGGGTAGGAAGAGCAAATATAAAGTCCATGGAGACCGTTTCAAAACTTACTTGTGCTAAAGCATTTGCCATGGCTTCTATGTCAATCTTTTTCCTCCCAAGAACATTTTGAAATTTATCCTGAAATGATTGAATGCCGATACTTATCTTCGTTACTCCGGCTTCCTTTAATGCCGTAAGTGTATCCACATTTACATTATCCGGGTGAAGTTCGAGACCTATTCCTTCGGTTATAACAAAATGCTCATTTATCGCATCCATAATCTCCCTGATACGGTTAATGGCAAGTACCGGAGTTCCACCCCCGAAATAGAGACTTGTTACCTGTTTTCTTCCGGGATAAGTACTGCCAACCATATGAATTTCATGAATCAGCGCATCTATGTATTGGTCACATTTTTCAGAAGAATACACGACCTTACAATATGGGCAAAAATTGCAGATGCTTTTGCAAAAAGGAATATGAACGTATAATCCAAGATTATGACACTCTGCAAAGGGCAGCTGCTTATCATATTCATTTTTAAATGTAAAACGCTTGGTAGTACGTGTCAGCCACATACGTGTCAGATTTGTAATAACACTCATATTCCCTCTAAACATATCGCAGGTATGTTCTCATCATTTCAAAAATTATCTTTGGATTCCCTCTAAAAAGCAGTGTATACTCTGCCACGAAAAAATATCCACATTCATCACAGAGCCCGGGCACATCAATACATCTTCCGCAGGTTGATAGTTTACCATTTTCCATTACGACACATTGATGACATGGAGTCGGGAAATTATTATGAATCAGATAGGGAAATGCACTCTTTAAATTAAATACCGGCATTCCTTCCCGCATCATTCTTTTAATTACCTCGCAGCACTGAACCTTCTCCTCTTTAGAAAGGGCAAGTTCCCTTGTATCAGGATATGGAGTATGAAAATTAAAGGATACAGCCCGAACATTCTTTGTATCACGGGCAGCTAAACACACATCCTGAATCACTGTTTTATTAATCTGATTAATTGCCATATAAAAACAAATATTATCCGAGGTTGCATTACTTATATTTTCCATAATTTTGTCATAGGTATCGCCTCTGACAGCATTATGATGTTCTTTATCTCCATCAAGACTAAGCAATATCAGGTCAGCCTCGGGAAGATCAAGGGGATATGTTCCGTTCGTCACCACATTTACGATGAGAAAACCCATTTTCTTTGCTTCCACAACCAAATCTCTTATGGTTCTCTCTCCGTCCTTCCAGAGAAATGTTTCTCCCCCACAGAAAAACAAAATGCGTATTCCCATTTCATATAACTGACGCATCTCATCATGAATCTGTTCGTACGGATGAATAACTGCAGTGATGTTATTCACTGAGCAATGCTTACATTTCAGATTGCACTTATCCGTAACAATGATTGTTCCAAGAACAGGATCCTTCTTCTTAAACAGGATTGTTCTTATACCAAATTTAGCAAAATAAAAAAATGATGATATCTTCATATAGGCACCTAATATTTCAGTTCCAATTCTACCGGACAATGGTCGCTTCCCATAACCATGGTATGAATCCGGGCATCCTTTAACCGGCTCTCTAAGGCTTTGCTTGCCACAAAATAGTCAATACGCCATCCTACATTCTTTTCTCTTGCTTTGAACATGTAGGACCACCAGGAATAAATACCTGCGGTGTCCGGGTAGAAATAGCGGAAGGTGTCAATGTATCCGCTTTCCAACACCTTACTAAAGCAGGCTCTTTCCTCATCCGTAAACCCGGCATTGTGATGATTGGTCTTGGGATTTTTCAAATCAATTTCCTGATGTGCCACATTTAAGTCACCGGCATAAATGACCGGTTTCTTTTTCTCCAGTTCCAGAATATAGGAAAGGAATGCTTCTTCCCATGTCATACGATAATCCAGTCTGGTTAACTCTCTCTGGGAGTTTGGTACATAGACGGTCACCATATAAAAATCATCAAACTCCGCCGTAATGACACGACCTTCTTTGTCATGCTCTTCCACACCGATTCCATAAGTCACGTTTAAGGGTTCCTTTTTGGTAAACAGCGCCGTTCCGGAGTACCCCTTTTTCTGGGCATAATTCCAATACTGATAATAGCCCGGAAGATCCAGTGTAATCTGTCCTTCCTGCAATTTGGATTCCTGAATACAGAAGATATCCGCATCCGCCTCCTTAAAAAAATCCATAAATCCCTTATCCACACACGCACGCAGCCCGTTTACATTCCAGGAAATTAATTTCATGATTTCTCTCCAATCTTTTTCAATTTTTTTAATTGTACCATTTTACACATCGTGAATCAATAAACTACTGTAAAAACACGTATTGAACAGGTCGGAAAAGTGCATTATAATAAGGCTTGACCTGTAAATATGTGAGATATTGGAAATACTTTTCCAGGAAAGGGAAGATATAAATGTTAGAAAACAAGAAATTTTTTTTATTTGATATAGACGGAACCATTGCAGTGGGAAATACCCTGTATGAGGGCAGTGCCGATCTTCTTAAGCATATTGATGAGATTGGCGGAAAGGCATGCTTTATTACCAATAATTCTACCAAAAGCAACGCGGATTATGTAAAGAAATTTGCAGAAGTTTTTCATATATTTGCAGAGGAAAATCAGTTTGTTACCGCAGGCTATATTACCCTGCTTTTTCTAAAAAAGAATTACTCCGGCAAGAAAATCTATGTACTGGGAACCCGGTCATTTATTGCGGAATTAAGAAACGCAGGTCTCCTTATTACGGAAACCTGCGATGAGGATATTGCCTGTGCACTCTGTGCTTATGACAGTGAATTGACTTATGCGAAACTGACCACTGCCTGTGAAGTACTTACCACAAGGGATGTTCCTTTCTACGGAACCAATCCGGACCTCTGCTGCCCCATTGATTTTGGCTTTATTCCGGACTGCGGTGCCATCTGTAATATGTTAACCGCTGCTACCGGCAAAAAACCGGTTTACCTCGGCAAACCGGCCAGGGAGGTGGTAGATCTATGCAGGGAAACTTTCGGTTTTTCCAAAGAAGAAACCATAGTTGTTGGTGACCGTCTTTATACCGACATTCTGTGCGGCATTAACGGCGAAGTAGATACCTGTGTGGTTTATACCGGCGAAGCAACTCCCGACGAAGTGGCTGCCTCCCCGTACAAACCCACTTATGCCTTCCCAACCATCCGGGATTTCTATGAGGCAATCTGCTAATCATTCTACAGAACTTCCTTATATACCCGAAGCACATTTTGGGTAAAAATCTTTTCTATCTGCCGCTCTGAGAAACCACTGCCGTCAAGGGCATCCCATAGTTTTTCCATATGGTCTGCCCCCGGCAGTTCTTCATGGGTATCAATTCCGTCAAAATCACTGCCAAGGCCGATGCAGTCTTCTCCCCCCACATTCAGAATGTGCTTTGCATGACCTACAATGCTTCCAATGGTTCCCGGATTATGAGTGCCATAGGGAACCTGCGTCAGAAAATCGGCACAGAAATTAAGTCCCATGACTCCTCCCCTGTCCGCCAGTTTCCAAATCATATCATCGGTCAGATTCCGCACACAGGGACATACCGCCCTGGCATTGCTGTGACTTGCCACAAAAGGCTTTGTCGTGTTATTAAGTACGTCATAGAATCCTTTGTCGGACATATGCGACACATCCACAATCATGCCCAGTTCTTCCATTCGCCTTATAAACTCGATGCCACATTCCGTAAGCCCCTTTTTTTCCTCAGGGGTATTCAAATAACGCAAAAAGGCTGCGTTCCTTGCCTCTTCATCGGGAAATGCCCCTTCCTTTCGTAAAACCTTTCCCCAAACCGCAGAAAGATTCGGGTGAGACAGCCCGTTTTCAAAGTTCCAGGACACGGTAATCATCCGTACTCCCTGTTCATAGAGCCATTCGAGGCGCTTTAAATCCCCTCTTGTCACCCCGCCTTCCTCTAAGGTAAGCATGGCAGATATTTTCCCATTCTCCCGGTTCCTACGGATGTCCCCATAGGTAAGTACGGGTGCCAGCTCCTCCGCGTTTCTCTCCAGTTCCGCTTTATAAATTTCCAGAAGTTTAAGAGTTCTTTCCCAAGGGTCCTCCATATCGTATTTTACAAACAGGGCAAAGTTTTGTAGCAGGTAATGACTCTTTTTCAATTTTTGGATATCCACATGCAGATCATTATGAAACAGGGTGGCATCACTGCCACCCTTTCTTTCTTCATATAACGCAGATATGGTATCACAATGCATATCAACGATATTCATCTTTTTCCTCAATTTTCTTTACTCTTCTAATTGTATTGCATGCTCTAACAAATAATTCTTCCAAATGTCCACATAGGCTGCTTTTAAGTGAACACCGTCAAAGGTATATTCCGAAACAAGACCACCTGTCTCATCCGCAACGGCCTCATTGACATTCAGATAGAACACCCTCTCTCCATCTGCAAGTTCGGCGATGGCATTATTTCGCTCAATAATCCCCTCGTTGTTGATATAATCTCCCTTGTTGCTGCGTTCGGTCGTAACTAACATGATGGACTGAATATAGATAATGGCATCCGGCTGCAGCTCCTTTATGCGTTCAATACGCTCACTGTATTTCTGCTTAAAGGTTTCCGCGGTACCGGTACCCATTTCATTGATACCAACCATGATATAAATTTTGCTGAATTTCTGTTGTTCCAATGCTTCTTCAATGGTAACCTTCTTTTTGCTTCCGGGAATGGTAGCAATTTTTGCGGTAAACATTTTGTATACCGTAAGTCCCGTGGATGCATAAAAGGTTGTATTATCCAGTTTTGCATAATCATGAAGGCCAACCGTTCTGGAGTCCCCGATAAATAGCGCATCATCTAAGTAATCTTCGGTAACGGTCATGTATTTTTGCCGGTCTATTACCGAATTGCCGGAAATATCACCGTCCGTTATATCCGCACCGGAAACATCGTTACCGGAGACAGCTGTGCCGGACACATCCCCTCCTGTAATCTCGCCTGAGACATCATTTCCGGAGGCTGTATTGTCTGACAGGTCATAATTCTCCTCATGATCTCCTGCGGAAATTGTACCGAAACCGGTTTTGGCAAAAATGTCATCCTTACCGAAATACAACAATCCCGTAAAAGCAATCAACAGAATCAAAATATAGTATTTTGTACGTTGCACAATCTGTTTCATTTGTATCCTCATCCAAATAATAGTTGTGGTCAAAATCTCAGGTACATAAACGGATTGTTCCCGGCTTTCATGATACTGTCAATACAGAGCCAGAAAAGAACTGCCAGGGCAAACATTCCGAAAATATTATTCTTAATCTTATCATATACCTTCCCCGCAAGCGGTGTGCAGAAAAAGCCACCGGCAAGCAGGTAGAATCCATAATTGGAAAGGGTCTGAAGGTAATCTCCCGGTTTCACATTGGTTCCCCGGATAAAGCCAAACAGTCTTCCAAAATAAACTGCCATTTCCCTGCTGTCAGAAATAGCAAAACATACCCAGGTGAGCGGAATCACAAACAGAATATACAAATGCCCGAAAACATGGCTCTTTTCCAGCAGATTTTTACGATCCAGTATCCTCTCTAAAAGGATGAAAAGACACAGGCTCATACCCCATGCAAAAAAGTTGATGCCCGCGCCATGCCAGAAGGACGTTAAAAACCACACTACCGCCAGATTGCGGATGGTTTTCAGGATCCCTTTTCTACTGCCTCCGAGCGGAATATATACATATCTGGTAAACCATTTTCCAAGTGTGATATGCCATCGTCTGTAGAATTCCCGAACCGACTTTGCCATATACGGATTATCAAAGTTTTCCGGCAGGGAAAACCCTAACATTTTACCAAGACCGATTGCCATCAGGGAATAGCCGTAAAAATCAAAATAAAGCTGCATGGAGAAAGTAAATGCTCCAATCCACGCAAGCGGGGTGGAAATGCTGACAAAACCGGCAGTCTGGATTTCATGCCACAAGATGGACAATTTATCTGCCAGAAGTACTTTTAAGATTAATCCATAGAGAAAAGTTTTCAGCCCGTCATCGAAATTTACGACGGTGACTTTCCGCTTCTTAATCTCTCCTGCAATATCCCCGTATCCTACGATGGGACCTGCCGAAATTTTCGGAAACATGCTGATATAAACGGCAAGGTCGGTAAAGGTTCTTTCCCCCTGTATCCTGCCCAGATAAACGTCTGTAAGATAAGACAGTATCTGGAAGGTATAGAAACTGATACCTAACGGCAATCCAATGGATTTTGCTGCCGAAACCCGTACCAGAACAGGTGCACACTTAAAAAACAGCAGGAGCAGTATCTGTAAAAGCATTGCCAGAATATACAATGCCCGCTTACTTTTTTTCGAACTGTTCCTTTCCTGCGAGATGGCCCGCCCCGAAAAGAAGGCAAGTGCCATGGAACCCATTAGCAGAAAAATATACCAGGGTTCACCAAAGGCATAAAAGACCATACTGCCAGCCACTAATATATAGTTTTTCAGTTTATCCGGTGTAATATAATACACTACCAGAAATACCGGCAAAAAATATAAGATAAATTCAATACTGTTAAATATCAAAGTTCACATCTCACTTTAATCAGAATCTTTTTCATTGCTTTCTTTTTCCGGGTAACTTAAAATAGAAATATGAAATCAGGCAGATGCCGGAAAGGACCGCAATGAAAGAACAATTATACATGATACCCTTAAACGATGCCGTAAATGCCAACGACGAATGTCCCTTCTGCTTTATCGAAAGACAGATTGAGCGGGACCTAATGGATTTTGCATTGGGCTCAAGTGCTTCCTATATGGAGCGCGATGTTCGTGACAAAACTGACCGTCAGGGCTTTTGCAGAGAGCATTTCCATAAAATGTTCCAATATGGCAATGCCCTTGGTAATGCGTGGATTTTGAAAACCCACTATATGCGTATGCTGAAGGAATACGAGAAGCAGATTGCCTCTTACGATCCTGCACACGGTACGAAAAAATCATTATTTTCGAAAGAAACTTCTTCCCAAAACCCGGTAACAGGCTGGGTTAAGGAACGTGAAAATTCCTGCTATATCTGTGACTATTACAAGGAGCATTATGACCGTTATCTGGATACCTTTTTCGTCATGTATACCCGCGATGAAAGCTTCCGTTCCCGTATTGAGAATGGTAAAGGCTTTTGCCTGACACACTTTGGAGACCTGGTTGCCGCCATGGAAACCAAGCTTCCCGAAAAAGAACGTCCCGCTTTCTACAAAATGCTCACCAAACTGGAGCAGGAAAACTTAGAACGCCTCTACGAGGACGTGGCATGGTTCATTGAAAAGAAAGATTACAAGAACCAGGACGCTGACTGGAAAAATTCCAAAGACGCCATCCAGCGTGGTATGCAGAAATTAAAAGGCGGATACCCCAATGACCCGGTTTATAAAATGAAAAAATAGGGTTCTATTATTTGCAGCTTAATAACCTGAGCATATCGAGGTATGTAACAATATCCGCATAAAGCATATCAGCCTGAAAAGAACCTTCTGAAAAACTCTTTTTCCGAAGGCCATCTATAGTGTAGGAAATAATTTCCAACAGCTTAGGCACATCACAATCCTTCCGTATCATGGAAAAATTCATATTCTCCGTGAGGTTATAGGTGACCTCACGGAGCATGTTCTTTGACTCTTCCGTAGCAAGCAATGGCTCACTCACTACTTCCCTCTCACAGGATTCCAAAAAGGCTATCATATAAGGATGGCTCTTCATAGCTTCCAGCTTTGCCTGTTCGATTTGCGCAATAATAACGAAGGGATCTGTTTCCTTCCCGGATACATAGGAATTGTATTCCAGAATCATGTATCGCACACTGTACTCATGCAGAAATGTGTAGGTGCCGATCTTGCTTCCGAAATAGTGAAACAGAAGTCCTTTGCTGATATCCGCCTCTTTTACAATTTCATCCGTACTGGCATGGCGGTATCCGTGTTCCGCAAATACCTTAAGGCCCGCATTAATGATACGGTTTTGCTTATCCTTTTTTATGTCAAAAAACTTCTCGTTCATAAAAGTCCCCCGAAAGCCGGATAACCTGCCAATCAAGTTATTGACTTATCCGGTCAGACTCATAATATAGCATACTCTTACGACGTTTACAAGTCTTGTTTTGTCGATTTTTGTAATTTACAGTACCATAACCAGAGTTCCGGCTCCTATCAAAATGCAGCCGATTAGGGACTTTGCCGTAAATTCTTCATGTAAGAAGATAAACGCCAGAATCAGGGTAATTACTACGCTTAACTTATCAATGGGAACCACCTTGGATGCCTCTCCCATCTGCAGCGCCTTATAATAACAAAGCCATGATGCACCAGTTGCGAGACCGGAAAGGATTAAAAATATCCAACTTTTCTTACTGATTTCCGCAATTCCGCTCTGCGCATGGGTAAGAAACACCATAAACCATGCCATCACAACTACTACCACCGTTCGTATTGCCGTTGCAAGATTCGAATTCACCCCGTCTATACCGACTTTCGCCAGTATAGAGGTAAGTGCTGCAAATATGGCAGACAATAACGCAAAAACAAACCACATATCTTATTTCCTCCTTTGTACTATTGCTCAAAGTAATACTGAAGCAGCAGGAGAGTTATGCCATCGTAACTGTTTTCTTTAAGCACCTCTCCCTGTATTTCCCAGCCGGTTTCCGCGACCTCCTCCGATATTCCTTTGAAATTCTCTTCCAGAAATTTATTGGCATTTTCCTCGTAAGAGGCAACACCTTCTTCATATGCATACTGAAAATCCGCCAAGACCTGTTTTGACAACTGGGGTTCCTTACGCAAAACTTCCGCTAACTTCGCTAAGTCCTCTTCGGTAATCTGGTAATTTTGTGGAAATAGACTGCTATATACAGCATCCATATAGTCCGCATCGATATAATAATACATTTCCCGGTATGCGCTGTACTTAAGAACCGGATTATCACATTCCGCCAGTGCTATGGCACTTAAAAACTCTGCTTCATTCTCCCGGTAATATCCCTTATGATGACTTAGTTCATGAGCTATCAGGACAGGAAGGTACAACGGGTCGCAATACCGGTTATAGGTGGGTTCCATGGTGTAAATATAGTTATAGCCGCCAATCCCCATCCAGTCCAGAAAATCGGAACACATAGCAGGTTTTGCATAGGAGTAATGTCCTTTCAGACGCGGAAATCTGTCCCCTGCATCCCGCATAGCCATAAAAATATCCTCCTGCGTATAGTCATAAATCAGGTGACCCTCTTCATTTCTGGGAACCTGATATGCCAGTTCATTTAAATGATTTACAATGTTTCGCCTAAGGATAGTCACTTCCTCTGCTGTATATTCGGTACGGGTGTTATCACTGACCTTCACAATATGACACCGGAAAGGAATGAACCAGTTGGTTGTATAAAGAAGCAGGAAAACTACCCCTGTCATAAGTACTGTTTTCATGTATTTCACGGCAAAATTCCTGTATCTCTTTCTTTTTCGCAGGAATAGTAACAGACCGGCTGCTACCGGTAATGCTATGAGCATAAGCGCGCCAATATACATGATTATTTCACCCATTGCAAACGGAATCCATGATGTCAGAGTCCCGATTATCATATTTATAACCGGATAAATCCTGTCCGTATAAAAATCACAGAAATCTTTGCTAAATGCTATTAGATTCAAGAGTATCATAATACTGATTAGTGTAATTACAACCTTCCAATAGGAGCTTCTCTTGTGCATCTGTTTCCTCACATTTTCTCTTTGGCTCTGCGTTTTTTGCTAATTTAATCTTGATAATTCAGTCTTGCTAATTTAGTCTTGTTATTTTAATCTTGCTAATTCCCACAAATTTTACTTCGAATGCCTGATATCTATATTGTACAAAGTATAATTTATACTTCAACCCCTTTTTATTAAAAAGAGGGTGAAGTTTTATATTATTGCCTCCTGCGGGTCATATTTCTGCCCCTGCGGGGTTTAACCCCCACTAAAAATGCACTATTTTTAGCATATAAAAAGCAGGCAACATTGCTTTGCTACCTGCTATACTTTAATAAAAAAAATAAGTTTTCCGGCTATCATCAATTCGACAAACTGGAAGTTGCGCGTTTCTACGAGCGGTGCGCGAACAGGATGGAATACAGCCGCAGGGAGCTTGCTCACCAGAGGCTGAATTTCAAACTGGACGCATAGCGCGACAGCGCGTCATGAGCATGAAGTGTAGCGGAATGCGAATGGCACCGCTCCGTGGGGCATATATCTTCCCTCGCGGGGTTTAAACCCTCTCTTTTGCCTCCTATGCCCTGCTTCCCGTCGAGGTTCCAATACTTCTCTGTAAGGATGACATTAGTGCTTTGTTAGGACAATAATTGTGATACAAATTGGGATTTGTCAAACAAATGAGCGTTTATTGAGATTTTATCATTATCCGCTGATGTCCATTATGGGAGAATAGGTACAAAGTTCATTTTTCTGTGATTACGCTGACATTTTTCACTTTTCTTTCAGCGCTTTTTTCAATTTTAAAATTCCTACCTACATTTATTGAAAAAATGTCAGCGTATTTTCTCTTTTCTCTTATATACGCTGATTTAGACCTCTAAAAACTCAGCGTTTTTGGCAAACATGAGAAATAACGCTTATTACGGCCCTTCGAGCAATCATTTCTCGCTCTAAAGAGTTCGGTCAATTTCGATTTGCTGGAAGCAACACTCCACCCAACGTAATCCTATTATAATATATCACCAATACTTTTTCCACTAAAAAAGCACCCAAGCATTTCTGCCTGAGTGCTGCAAAACCCTTTATAACTTTTTTGATTTTTCTTACTGATTCATTGCCGCATGAATTTCCTGTAAGGACATGACACCGATCTCGCCTTCCTTAATCACGGTGTAAATACCGTCCGCAGTTGCCTTTGCCGCTGCCATGGTGGTCATGTAAGGAACCTTTGCCTTAATGGCATTCTTACGAATGTAACTGTCATCAAACAGTTTCTCTTCCTTGGTTGCGGGAGTGTTAATAATAAGCTGGATCTTGCCGTTCATGATTGCATCCACAATATTCGGGCGACCTTCCTGCATCTTATTAATTCTTTCAGCCTTGATGCCATTTGCAATCAGTAAATCATAGGTGCTTCCGGTTGCCATGATGTCAAAACCGCAGTCCTCAAATTTCTTTGCAACTTCTACCACTTCAGGCTTATCTTTTCTACTTACGGATATCAATACACATCCTTCTTTCGGAAGTCTGGTCTGGGTTGCTTCCTGTGCCTTAAAGAAAGCTTCTCCCACGTTTGTGGAAAGGCCTAAAACCTCACCGGTAGAACGCATTTCAGGTCCCAGTACGGGGTCTACTTCCTGGAACATATTGAAGGGGAATACTGCTTCCTTTACGCCGTAGTATACAGGTTTTACTTCCTTCATTTCCGGAATCGGAGAGGTTTTGCCGGTAAGTTCTGCTGTCATAATCTGGGTTGCAATCTTCACCATCTGTACGTTACATACCTTGGATACAAGGGGAACGGTACGGGATGCTCTGGGATTTGCCTCCAACACATATACTTTATCGTTTTCGATTGCATACTGCATATTCATAAGACCGCATACGCCCATCTCTTCCGCAATCTTTCTGGTGTATTCCTTAATGGTTTCCACCAGATTTTCCGGGATGTTCTTGGAAGGAAGGATACATGCGGAGTCTCCGGAATGCACACCGGCAAGTTCAATATGCTCCATAACGGCAGGCACGAATGCGTGCTTACCGTCTGCAATGGCATCCGCTTCACATTCGGTTGCATGACGCAAGAAACGGTCAATCAGAATCGGTCTGTCCGGAGTAACTCCTACTGCTGCTGCCATATACTGCTTTAAGGATTCCGGATCGCTTACTACCTCCATGCCGCGTCCGCCCAGAACGTAGGAAGGACGAACCATTACGGGATAACCAATCTTGTCTGCAATTGCAAGAGCCTCCTCCACATTAACGGCCATTCCTGCTTCCGGCATGGGGATACCCAATTTCTCCATCATGCCGCGGAATAAGTCTCTGTCTTCTGCCATATCAATAACTTCCGGAGAAGTACCTAAGATTTTGACTCCATTCTTCTTTAATTCTGCTGCAAGGTTGAGCGGTGTCTGTCCGCCGAACTGTGCAATTACACCAACGGGCTTTTCCTTTTCGTAAATACTTAAGACATCTTCCAGAGTAAGGGGTTCAAAGTAAAGCTTATCGGAAGTATCATAGTCAGTGGATACGGTTTCCGGATTACAGTTTACAATGATGGTTTCGAAACCTAATTCCTTTAAGGCAAATGCTGCGTGTACGCAACAGTAGTCAAATTCAATACCCTGCCCGATTCTGTTGGGACCGCCGCCTAAAATCATAATCTTCTTCTTATCACTTACCGTGGTCTTGTCAGGTGCATTGTATGTGGAGTAATAATAGGATCTGTCCTGGGTACCAAATACATGCACAGGCTCCCAGCTTTCGGTAATACCATAACCCTTTCTGGTCTTACGGATATCCTCTTCGGGTACTTCCAAAATTTTGCTTAAATACTTGTCTGAGAAACCATCCTTCTTTGCAGTCTCCAAAATTGCCTTGGAAGGAACCGCACCTTTTAATTTTAAGAGTGCCTCCTCTTCTTCTACCAATTCCTTCATCTGCTCAATGAAGTAGTGCTTAATCTTAGTCAGTTCAAACAGTTCCTCCACGGTTGCCCCTTTACGGAGTGCTTCGTACATGATGAACTGTCTTTCGCTGGTAGGATAGATCAGCATGGCAAGAAGTTCCTCTTTGGTTTTTTCATGGAAATCCTTTGCAAAACCCAGACCATAACGTCCGATCTCCAGACTGCGGATGGCTTTCTGGAAAGCTTCTTTATAGGTCTTGCCAATACTCATTACTTCACCTACGGCACGCATCTGGGTACCCAGTTTATCCTGGGAGTCTTTAAATTTCTCAAATGCCCATCTTGCAAACTTAATTACAATATAATCACCGCCGGGTACATATTTATCAAGAGTTCCGCAAACACCACAGGGAATTTCATCAAGCGTAAGTCCGCTTGCCAACATTGCAGATACCAGCGCAATGGGGAAGCCGGTTGCCTTACTTGCGAGTGCAGAGGAACGGGAGGTTCTGGGGTTAATCTCAATTACTACAATTCTGTCACTTACAGGATCGTGCGCAAACTGTACGTTGGTGCCGCCGATAACCTGAACTTCATCTACAATTTTATATGCCTGTTCCTGTAAACGCTTCTGCAATTCTTCGGAAATGGTAAGCATGGGTGCTGAGCAGAAGGAATCACCGGTGTGAACACCCAGGGGATCAATGTTTTCGATAAAGCATACCGTAATCATATTACCTTTGGCATCCCTTACTACTTCCAGTTCCAGTTCTTCCCATCCGAGAATGGATTCTTCAACCAGAACCTGACCTACAAGACTGGCCTGAAGTCCTCTTGCACATACTGTCTTTAATTCTTCCACATTATATACGAGACCGCCGCCGGCACCGCCCATGGTATAGGCGGGACGCAACACAACGGGATATCCCAGTTTATCCGCAATTTTAAGTGCTTCTTCCACCGAATAAGCCACTTCACTTCTTGCCATTTCTATGCCAAGCTTGTCCATGGTCTTCTTGAACTCAATACGGTCCTCACCACGTTCAATGGCATCAACCTGAACTCCGATTACCTTTACATTGTATTTGTCCAAAACACCGGTAGTGGCAAGTTCGGAACAAAGGTTAAGGCCGGACTGTCCGCCAAGGTTTGGCAGGATAGCATCGGGACGTTCCTTGGCAATAATCTGCTCCAGTCTGGTTACATTTAAAGGCTCAATATAGGTAACGTCTGCAATCCCCGGGTCTGTCATAATGGTTGCAGGGTTGGAGTTTACCAATACAATCTGATACCCCAACTGTCTGAGTGCTTTACAAGCCTGTGTACCGGAATAGTCGAATTCACATGCCTGTCCGATGATAATTGGTCCGGAACCGATAATCAGTACTTTTTTGATGTCTTCTCTCTTACTCATATTTTTCTCCTTTCGCCGCCCTTGATTCGGCTATAAAAAAAGTCAGTAACAAAAATTACTGACTTTAAAAATTAAATTTTTGAATTGTCTGAAAATGATAAGAATGAATGAAAAAGGAAAAAGCACACCCGGAAGTAACCGTTGCTGTCATCTTCAGATTACAGTTTTTCATAACTTTGGCTTTCATCCTTTTCCTCCCTATTTACTCTCAAAAATTTACCTTGATTTATTATATAGGATAATTTCTCTTTCGTAAATAGGAAAATCTTATTTTTTCAAATAAATAAAATCTTATTACTTCAAACAAAATTCCATTCTCACAGGATTGTGGTCGGAGTATTGAAAACTGTTGTCAATGGTATTGAAGCTTACCACTTCCACATTGTCGCTGACCAGAAAACCATCCACCATGGTAACAAAACTTTTTCCTGGCACGTATGGGCTGTCTGCAACGCGGCAACTGGGCGGCAAAGCTGCCCTTTCCTCTTCGGTAAGAGCATCCGTAGCACGGCTTATTCCCTTGGGAAGATATTCTGCGGGGAATGGGTTACACCAGTTCATATCCAGATTACCGGTCCCATATATTTCTGGAGAATTGCCTAACATATCCTGATTAAAATCGCCACCGCACACAATGTAATTACCTGCCCGGTATTCCTTCTCCATATCCTCCGCCAGCATCTGAATCTGATTTTGTACGATACGGATATCATCCGTGTAAGCAGAAAGATGCACATGGAAAAGTACCAGCTCCCGGCCATTCTCCGTAGGGATTCTGGTAATCACGTAGCAACGATCCAAATCCACCATCTTTGCAAGGCCTGTGCTGATTGGGAGGCTTCTTCGCAGTGCCGATGTCATAGGAAATTTTGCAAGTGTCGCCAGTCCGGATTTGGAGGCCCCGTGAGGTTCCAAAAACGGATAAAACAGATAGGGCGAGTCATAATCCACCGCATAGTTATAATCCATATCCGGAAACGCATCTGTTATTATCTCACACTGGTTCACGTGGTAATTCCTGTCCGAATCGGTATCCACTTCCTGAAACAGCACAAAATCCGGTTCATACTGTTTCACAAGTTCTATGCTGCCGTCTGTATTATTCAGAACGGCTTCCTTACTGAAAGCCCGGGAATATTTTCCCCCATCCATAAAGAAACTGTAATCATCCGAATAGGCACCAAAACCTATATTGCAACTGATAATGCTGTAAGTCTCGCCCACTGCCATCGTTTTTGCGGCATTTTGGTCACAACCAGTCACCTGCAAAATCTGATGATCCTCAATCCGGTGATAGGACAGGAAAACATATGCCAGATACACTATGACAATGAGTCCTAAAACCAGCATGGTAATACCGATTCCTTTGAAAAGTCTCTTCATACAAAACCTCTTGTAGTCCTTTGTTATTTTGTCTGCCCTACTTCATAAAGAAGTTAAAGAACAGAACCACTCCTCCTAAAATAACCAGAATAATACCGGTCACACGATTCAGGGTCTTTGCCGAAGCCTTGTTGGCAATCACTGCCGCAATACGGGCAAAAAGAAAGGTGAACAGAACTGAGAGGAACCAAGTTGTCATATCCGGCAGTCCACCAAGTACAAAATGCGATGCTGCCCCTGTAAATGCAGTAAATGTCATGATAAACACACTGGTCCCCACTGCCGTCTTCAGTTCATATCCCAGAACGGAGGTCAGTATTAACAGCATCATCATGCCACCGCCGGCACCCACAAAACCACATATAAAGCCAACCAGTGCTCCACACACCAAAGACTGTACTGCTCTCTTTTTGGGATCGGCCTTTTCCATATCTTCCTTACTGGTCATAACCGGTTTGACAATAAATTTTATACCTAACAACAGGGTCATAAACACGGAAAAGCTCCCCATTGCGGTCGCCGGAACCAGACTGGAAACATAGCTTCCCACCACCGTAAAGCACAGTACACTCAACATCATGAGAATTCCATTTTTAATATCCAGGTTCTTGTTTTTGCCATAAGTATACGAGGACACCGCACTGGCCAGCACATCGGAGGAAAGAGCCACACCCACTGCAAGATAAGGATCCATTCCCAAAAAGGTAATCAGCATAGGGCTGATGACAGCGGCGGCACTCATTCCCGCAAATCCGGTACCAAGTCCGGCACCCATTCCGGCAAAGAACGTCACAATAATCTTTGTCAATAAATCCATAATTTACAATAAACTCTTTCTTAATTCTGCTCCGGATTTTGCAGAGAGGTATGCGGGTGCAATGTCAAATACAGTCTTACAGCCCTTCTGTCCCTCCTTTGCAAGGCGAACAACCGCTCTTGCATAAGCTACGATGACAGAGGCTGTAAATTCCGGATTGGAATCCAGTTTTAAGCTGTACTCAATCACATGGGAATTTTCCTTGTTCCAGCCGGTAACGCCGGTGCGGAATACAAAGCCTCCATGGGGAATACCGTTGTGATTTGCTTTCAGTTCTTCCTCTGTAATAAAATGTACAATGGTATCGTAATCTGCAAAATAATTAGGCATGTTCTTGATGGTTTCTTCAATCTTTGCAAGGTCTGCTCCCTCTTCAGGAACCACAAAGCATTCCCGGATGTGCTTCTGTCTGGTGGTAAGAACCGGGTTCTCCCCGTTACGAACCGCATTCAGCGCTTCCTCTACCGGAATGGTATACTGCTTACCATCCTTAACGCCTTCCACGCGACGGATGGCATCGGAATGCCCCTGGCTTACCCCTTTGCCCCAGAAGGTATAATCATTGCCTTCCGGTAACACAGCATTGGCATATAAGCGGTTTAAAGAGAACATACCGGGATCCCAGCCACAGGAGATGAGTGCCACATGTCCGTTTTCGCCTGCTGCCTTATCCACGGCATCAAAGTGTGCGGGGATATTGGCATGGGTATCAAAACTGTCCACCACATTACAGTATTTTGCATATTCAGGTGTCTGTACCGGCAAATCTGTAGCGCTGCCGCCACAAAGAATCAGAACGTCAATTTCATCCTTGTGTGCTGTGAAATCATCCACATGATAAACCGGAACACCTTCGGTTAATATCTTTACGCTTGCAGGATCGCGTCTGGTAAATACTGCTGCCAGAGTCATATCCTCATTCTGCTTAACGGCACATTCAATACCGCGTCCTAAATTTCCATATCCTAAAATTCCAATCTTCATATTAGCCTTCTTTCCTGCCCGCACTTTTCGGACAACATTTCTTCTCTATATGTTATACCATTACAACCCCTGCTTTGCAAGAAATTCTATCCCGCACCGCCCGGACTAACCTTCAAGGATTATTCCTCAAATGTATTTTTTTCAAATGCTTCTATATCTGAGTACCCGTACAATTTCGCTGTATTTTCAATCGTCATAAGGGCAATGTTCTGACCGTTTTGAACTGCTGTAACCACAAATCGCCCATAAAGCTGTAACATCTTATCCGAATAGGTACTGATTTCCCCTCTTAAATAGGTCTCGTAGGAGGTATCCGCAATAGTATCCTCATACGTATGAAGATGTCTTGCATTCATGGCGACCAAAGGATGTACCCTGGCAAATTCCTCCACCATGTTCATCTGGATTGCAACAATCTTTTCAATGATGGATTTCTTTTCCTCCGATAATTCCGGAAAATTATCCTTTATCTCTTCATAACGCTCGGGGGATGTGCTTTCCATCATTCTGCCGTATTTTTCCGTAATCAGATTGTGCCCCTTTTGATACTCCCTCGTAAAATCGTAATAGTACTGCATTAACATTTCCCGGTTCCATGTCAGATACTGGCTCTTTCTCATTATGGAAAATGTGGGCCAGTCATTCTGGCAGTAGGCTCTTCCACCTTCGTTTTTGACCTTGTCAAAGGCTTCAAACTCCAGTTTCGCAATCCGGTTCACCAGCTCCTTATCCTCACATAATGCAATGCCTGCCTTAAAAATCAGTTCCTCTACGTGATGGTCCAAGTAATTGTCAATATCGCTGATATCCCCTGTCTCATAGAGATTTCGTGCAAACAGTTCGCCTAATTGATCCATAACAGCGGTAACCGATTCCACGCTCTCCCCAGCGGCTGCCTTACAGGAAATCATTTCCAGATATTCCACTACCTGTGCCCCTCCCGGAAGGGACGCCGTACTCTTCGCCAGCCACTTATCATGGGGCGGATATACATTCCGGAAATGATGATAGAGTTTCATGGCATGCCTGCAGAAATCCGACAACATGACGGATGCCGTTAATTCATCCTCTCTTTCTCTCATACGCCCATAATTGTACTGTCCGCATTGGGAGAAGCCAGCCACATCTTCTGCCAGTTTCAAAAGTCGTATATTGGCAGGATAACCCTGCTTTATCCGGTTACGGATTTTGGTGAAAACTCCTGTATCATCCCGGAAGACTTCTCCGTTTACAACTGCTGCCAGTTCATAATCCGGTACCGCCCTGAAATCAATTTGATCATATTCCGCTGTACCCAGATGTTTGGCAAAAAATCCGGAAATGGTCATGACACCTCTTCTGCCCTGCCCCATCGCCGTTGTGTTTCTTTGAATTCCGCGATAAGTATCCGGCAGTTCGTCATAGGCCTTTTCTAAGTCTGCGCCGATTTTAGAATAGGTTTCCTCATCCACCCACAGACAGAAACCGGGACCATAATCATGGTCGGCTGAAAGGTCGTCATCATATCCGTAACAGTCTGAGCCCTCTCCTGCAAGACCAACTGCAATCTGCTTTTCATAAGCAGGAAACTTCGCCTTAATCATGGGCGCTCCATACTCCTCATAATACTGTCTGGAGAGTTCCATACCCGGTATATATTTCTCTTTCTGACATTTTTTGCACATTTCAATGCTTTCCATTAATCTCTTATACTGCCCGTTTCTTCCAAAGCTCTGTTCCACAAGACTCGCCGCCTCTGTATATATTTTCTCTGCACGCGCAATATTTCCCCACTCAAAATAGCACCCTGCCAAGGCGGACAGTGCGGCACAATAATGGGGATCTTTAAGCCCTCTTGCCTTAAAAAGACCAATGGCCTTCTTCGCATAGCGATAAGCCTGCTCATAATCCTTTGCCAATAACAGGGTGTTAGCAAGATTCGCATACGTAACGGCAATCTCAAAACCTGCTTTCCTGTAGGTTACAATCTCCAATGCCTTTAAGAGATAATCTTCTGCTTTTTTATAGTCGGAGATTTCCTGATACATAAGACTGATATTATTGTAAAGACCGGCAACCAGAAGATCCCTTTTATCCAGTATTCCTTCGTCCATGGCCCGGTTATAGATTTCTTCCGTTACTGCATAATATTTTTCTGCATTTTGAAGTTCCCCTATGGACCTGTAAGCATTCGCAATATTAAGTAAGGAGGTGGCATAGGAAAGGTCCTTCTGTTCCCCAAGTTCCTTAAGAAGTTCCAATGTTTTTTGAATAATTCCTAATAACTGTTCTTTCTCAGAGGTCTGTCGGTAATACCCGATAAGTTCGTTTAACAGGCTCAGGCAGGTTTTCTTTTTTCCCTGTTTCTCTGCCTCTGACAAAGCATCCAGCATATACCTCTCTGCCTCTTTGGGCTTGTTTTCGTCAAACAGCCGGTCAATATAATTTAACATTTCCCTTTCCTGATAGCTTTCATAAGCGAAAGAAAGTCCGGTATTCAAATCGGTATAGTGCTCCATTAAAAGGTCACTCTTACTGCTTTCATAAACCTCACTCTCCTCTTTGGTTAACGGAAAGGGAAGGGGAATTTCCTTTTGATTAATCTCCTCTGTCGAAAGCATAACCTTTGCGAAATCACATTTGGTCGCATACCGCAGACTCTCTGCAAAAGTTTCATAAGTAACAAGCTCCGGTCCGCATAAGTTAAAGCTCTGATTATATGCCGTTTCATTTCCGCAAGCCTGTAATATGGCCCTTGCAACGTCCCCTACATATACCATCTGGAAATAGCCCGTGGCATCCTCCGGATAGATAATCTGACCTGCCTTGTCTATCCAGTTGAAGAAAATATTTTCCCGCGGAGCATAATTGCCCGGACCATAGATAAATACCGGGCGAATGGACGTATAGGAAAAATGATATTGTCCGGCACATTCCGACAGCTCTTCTTCAAGAGCCACCTTGCCCCGGATATAGTCCCCGGCTTTCCCCTCATATACTTTGTCTTCCAGTGCGGACTGCTCCGTAACAGGAGCACCGGTTCCACGCTTATAAACATCCGAGGTGCTGATAAAAATATACTGTTTTATCTTTCCTTTAAGGACCCGGGCAACTCTTCGAATATCCTCCGGCACATAGCCGCAAAAATCTACCACGATATCGAAGTCTTCCCCCTTCACATGCTTCTCTTCCAATGCATGCCTGTCTGTGATAATCTCCTTCACTTTTTGGGATTTATCAAAAGTATTCTTTCTGTTTCCTCTGTTCAGTACCGTAATTTCATGTTCCGCACTTGCCAAATCCACAAATGCTTTCCCCAGAAAATAGGTGCCGCCAATTACAAGAATCTTCATATCCGTTCCTATCTGCAATCCACAATTGCCTTTGCCAATGCATCCATAGCAGCCTCATCCGCCGGCTTCAAGGTGGATTTTATGGTTACTTTTTCTTCCAAAATACGTATGTTTTTCATGCTCTCCAGATATCCCTGCATGGCTTTGGCTGCCATGGGTGCCCAGGTTCCGTTTTCCATAAGTGCAACAGTACGGTCCCGATAGGATTTCATCTGCAAATGATGCAGGAAATCCTCCATCGGGGTAAATGCGCCGCCATCATAGGTAGCAGAACATAAAATCATACGGTCATAGCGGAAGGCGTCTTCCACACACTCCGCCATATCTTCTCTGCTCAGATCCGATACAACAACCTTCTCTTCTCCCAAGGCACGGATTTTATCTGCCAGAATTTCCGCTGCTTTCTTTGTATTGCCGTAAATGGAGGCACATGCGATAAATACTCCCTTGGTTTCCGGTTTGTAACCTGACCATATATCATACAAATTCAGATAATATTCCAGATTTTCTTCCAGAATAGGTCCATGAAGAGGCAGGATTTTGGAAATTTCCAGATTTGCTGCTTTCTTTAGAAGCGCCTGTACGGATGCACCGTACTTACCCACAATATTGAAATAATATCTTCTTGCTTCGCAAGCCCAGTCCTCCTTAGTATCCAGTGCACCGAACTTTCCAAAACCATCCGCTGAAAACAGAAGTTTCTCCGTACTCTCATAGGTTACCATAACTTCCGGCCAATGCACCATGGGGGCCATAATAAACTGCAAGGTATGACTGCCTAAATTTAACGTATCTCCCTCTTTTACTTCCAGTTTACGTCCGGACAAATCTATTTCAAAAAACTGGCTGATGAAGAGAAATGTCTTTGCATTTCCTACAACAACAGCATCCGGATACCGCTCCAGAACATGGCTTAGTGCACCGGAATGATCGGGTTCCATATGCTGAACCACAATATAATCAATCTTTCTGCCATTAAGTTCCCGTTCCATATTCAGAAGCCATCCATCCACGCCCCTGATATCAACCGTATCCATCAGTGCCACCTTTTCATCTAAAATCAGGTAGGAATTATAGGACACGCCGTTTTCCACAACATACTGACTCTCAAAAAGGTCAATATCCTTATCATCAACACCTATGTACTTTACGGAATCTGTAATTTTCATTTTATGCCTCCTTCATCTGCGGTTCCTTATTACTTTACACCCAAATAGCGCTTTAATTCATTCCAGTTATTGGACATATTGGTGCTCGGTGCATCAATAAAATAAAACTGTAATTTAATATTCTCACCCTTTACGGAGAATGTATTGCCCCCCGATGATTTCCATGGATATTCGGACACCCACTCGGTTCCGTTAAAGAAAATGGGATCTACACTTTTATCCGGCCAATAGGCAATAAAATAAATCGTGTAAGCCTTTTTCAGGTTGGTAGCCTTATAGGTTTCATAGTCCCCCATTCCGACAATCATCATGTACGGGTCCACATCTGCGGTAGCCAGGATATCCTTGGCGGTCTTTGTACCCAGCCAGGAAACGTCCCCGTAAGGATTGTTACCCACCATGCTTGCTTCATTCAATCCCATCACGGTATCATGGGCATACAGATTCGTCAACTGGGCCTGCGTTGCCGTCATACAGTTTTTGGCTTCCAGTATATACTGACTTTTCTTGGCTCTGTCAATATATCCCAATAACTGGGGTACCAGAATGGCGGCCAGAATTGCAAGTATGACAATGACAACGATCAGCTCCACAAGTGTAAAGCCTTTGTTTCCGTCCTTTTCTGCTCTCATGCTTATCACCTCTTTAGTGGAAATATTATCAACTACAGTATAGCATTTACGTTCTGCCCTTTTCAATCATTTTTGTACAACCGGGCTGTCAATCCAAAGTCACACTGTTTGGAGCCGAAGCATACCAATAATGCAGGATGTCGTTTTCCTGACAATAAGCAACCAATTCATCCGTCTGATACTTTTCCTCGACTACGAGCCAATCCGGAGCATCCAGAAAAATAACGGACGGAGACACCCAATCATAAAATTCACGGTCAATAGAATTATTTCCATGATGACCTGCCTGCAGGTAATCAGCCTTCAGTGCATCCCCATACAGGGACATCAGCTTCTGTGCCATCTCATTGGTATGCACATCTGCGCAGAAAAGCATGCTCTTCTTCGGCCCCTGTACCTTGAATACCAGACTGGCATTATTCGGAATGTCTCCGGATATCTTTGCGGTTTCATCATAAGTATTATACACGGTAAAGGTCAAATCGGATACGGAGAAGCTGTCACCTCTTGCCAGATGATGAACGCACGGTAATTCTGAAGTTAGCTCCAGATAATTGGTAAATGTCTCCGGGCTGTCCCATTCCTTCGCCACCTGAAGATATTCCCCGGGGTCCATCGGTGAATCATAGATGGCATCAATTACAATCCCGTCCGGTTCCATCAGTATTTCATTCAGTGCTTCCACATGGTCAGGATGGTAATGGGTGACAATCCATGCTGTCACATGTCCTCCTGCAGTATGAATCACACTCCGAACCAGTTCCGTATTATCCTTCCATCCTCCATCTACAACCACAAGTACATCCTTTTTCTCATTGTATATGGTATAAAACATCCCCTGTTTCCCAGACTGGTCACCGTATTGGGTTACCACCCAGGAATCCTTTTCCTGTTCTGTATTCCTGCCGCAGGCAACCAATATAAATGCCATCAGGCAGACCGCAACGATTCTTATTATTTTTCGCATAAATTCCCTTCCATTTATCGAACCTTTCTGGTGGAAGCTTTCTTCCGCCTGTTTCTTTTAGGTAATTGTCGGTTCTCTTTTTTCTTAAACTCCAGAATCTTTTCCGCAATGGTGGTGTAGTCTCTCTCCATCAGTAAATGGCAGAGCTGCCTTTGTATCACATCCGGCTTTAGTCTGCCTTTTTTCTCTTCCGGATACCCGGTACGCTCTACAATGTTCTTTATCACAAAATCTTTGCTTTTATCCTTGTATTTTGGCATATCATTCATTGCCTGCAGTTGTGCAAGTTCGGGACGCCAAAGGATGCGTAGTTTGTTCTTAAGCTTCACCTTGGGATTGGGTTCCGGTTTCCGGAAGAAATAAAAATCCGGCTTCCCGTCCACTTCATCGATGGTAATGATTCCCCAGTATTTCGGGATATGCTCATGGACATGTTCTGCGTGTGAGGAGCCAACGGCAACTATATTGTAGTCATAAAACTTATCATAGTCCCTGATCTGACTCTCCAGACGTGCATAAGTGTCCGCGTCACTTTTGATTTCAATGCCGAAAAGTGCCTCATCCGTTATCATAAAGATATCTGCCCTGGATCTTCCAATCTGCTTTTCTTCCAGTATTCTGTTTTTGCCATAGGTCTCATCCAGAAAATCAAACAACGGTTCTCTGATGTCAATATCGTGTAACATAGGCAGTTCCTTTGAGGAGAGGACTATAATAAGACTCTCCTGTCATTTATCATCGTGTTTTTGTAGTAACAACATATTCTTCCTTAAATAATCTCATCCTCATAAACCCAAAACCTTTTGAAAGAACATCAAAAATCCATCCTCAACCGCAACCTGTTCCAGTTTTTCCTCCGGCAAATCATAATAGTATTTACCAGTCTTTATATCAATGGACATACTGTCTAATGGAAAGCCCTTCTTTCTGATTGTACTGTGAGGCTTGTCTGTCAAAACAAACTTCTCACTCTCCATAGAAGGCTCCATCGCCTCATAAATATGCGTTTCATCTATCACAAAACAAATTGCATTCTTATAACTTGCCGTAAGGTTTCCAAACTTTCTTACAAGATCTGCGTAATATTCCATCATTTCTTCGTCAGATAAACATTTTCCACCCACATTACGCACATGCACACCTGGTTGGACCTCATCCGGTACATTATCAAAATATAATCCGGAATCACAGGAAAATACGGGTATCTGAAAGGCATTATAATATGCCAGCGCTTTCAGTCTTGCATTTTCAAGCGGAGAGTTACCATCCTCCGACACTTCAGGAATGCTTTGCGCTGAGATGATATGCCGGAATCCCTGCATCATTTGCCCGTTTCAAAGCCATTGAACTTCCATTGTTGCTGATAACAACAGCCACCTTTGCATTTATTTGGCTGTTTTTACAACCATCTATAATTGCCTGTAAATCACTGCCCCCATGAGAGGCAAATACTGCTATATTCATTTATTCATCTCCAATCTACTTTCTTATGTTATTCATATGTCATTACATTTTACAAATTAAAACCAGCACCTTAGGGCGCTTTTAATTCAACATCATTAAATATTGACGAAAATATAAATATAGAAAAACCCCCAGAATACACTGCTTTGAGGGTTTTTGTAAAATTTGCATCCGATTGTAAGTTATCTTTTTGAAAAACTAAGCTATTCTCTCTTTCACATTAGGCAACTCATATAGAGTATCCGGATCAATATCCAGACAGGATGTATTGTCACGATTTCCTGCGATATCCCATGCGAGTGTATCATTCAGCACAGTACAAGTTTCCATAAAGATATTAATATCTTTTAATGCACAAAATGCCCCTCATTCAATCATGCGCGACATATCATAGCATACAATTTTTCCGTCTTCAAAATACACATATACCATATAGTTCTTCATTGGTATGACCTGTACAACCTTAGGAAACATCCTGTACCTCCTATTTCTCTAATATAATAAGTATATCATAATCAGCACTTCAAAAAAAGAAATTTTATAGAAAACCAAGAAGTTTGTTGTTTAACTATGCTCTTTTCGTATTATACGTATAAAAAACAGCATTGTAATCACAAACAGAATAATAAACACTACCAAATGTGGTGTCGGTGCATATAGATGTTCATGGGTTTTCCTGTCAACCTTTATGACTATCTCGTCACCTTCCTTATACTGATATTTATTTACAAAGTTTCCGCCCCGATGAGATTTTCCTTCCAGGTCATTCCAGACAATTGCATACTTGTTGTTCCGTGGAGCAGTCTTTTTCTGGGATTTCCATGTTTGAATTACTGTCGCTGAAATTTCATCGTACCCGCCTGCATACTCATTAATGGAAGTTATAATCCCAATAAAAGAAAATAGAAGTAAACTGATTAACAGAATTTTTTTTACAAGTTTCATACTAATTTCCTCTTAATCTATAAACTAAATGAATATTGTTATAACTAAAAATGTATACCAAAAGCCCCATGAATGCAAGCATTCCGGGGCTTTAATATACGTTTATGCGCAGATAACTGCTTATCTCTTTGGGAGTGTTCTGCGGACAAGAAGAGTCCTGAAACAGATACATTATCTAAAACTCTTAACCCAGTTCACCAGCGATCCATGATGGGTATTTTCCCTGACGGTTTTTAACATATAGTCTGTTACCGGTCCATTACTTCTCATTTTTTCCAGTATTGCCTCCTGCAGCTCTTCCACAGTCATATCTTCGTAGGATTTTGACCAATCTACGCTGACTTCGTCTGTAACGCTTTCTGTGCTACTATCAGTCTCACTAGGAGAAGTTTTTTCCTTCACTGGTGGCATCTTTTGTTCCTTTGTTTCAACTTTTGCCGGGGCAGCCTCTTTCTCCTTTGTTTCAACTTTTGCCGGAGCAACCTCTTTCACCGGGGCAACAATTTCCACCGTCTTTAGAGGTGCAAGGCCTTCGCTTACAAGCTCTGCCGGAATCCATATTTCTCCTGAATTTGCAGGAACATTCACCTGAATTCTACCATCCTTTAAGGGTACTCTTTTACCTGTTAATGCACCAACATATTCGGGCTCTTGCAGCATGCTCCCTGCTTCCAGATTCATAGCTACTTCCTGATCGCCATTATTCACAGTGATAATAACACTTTTTCCGTCCAGAATTCTGGCGTATGCAAAATGTGTGGTTTGCAATTGCAGTTGTTTATACTCGCCATAGCAGAGGGCTTTTATATTCTGGCGCAGTTTGCCAAGGGTTGCTATTAACTGCGTACAGGGATTCGTGCGTACCGCATCTTTGTAATCCTCATAATTTAACGCCGGTCTTAAGGAATCATCTGAGTTACGTTCCTTGCGTCCTTCCATTCCAAACTCCGAACCATAATAAAGAGACGGAATTCCGGGCAATGTATAGAGCATTATATGAACCGGTACAAAATGTGCCTTATTGTTCAACTTTGTATAGATACGTTCCACGTCATGGTTGTCAACAAAGGTATACAATTTCAAATTTTTTCCAACCATGTTGTTCACATATTGAATGGTATGTGCCACCTCAAAATAATTATGATCATTGTGCGCGGAATACAACGCTTTATGAAGCATATAATTTGTAACGGAATGAAGGGTTCCTTCATTGGCCCATCTTGAGTAATCCCCGTGAATCACCTCGCCCATAAGCCAAAAATCCTGTTTCACTTCATTCGCCACATTTCTTAAGGCTTTCATATATTCAAAGTCCATTACATCAGCGGCATCTAAGCGGATTCCATCAATATCAAACTCACTAACCCAGAATCTCACCACATCACAAATATAATCCTTAACTGCAGGATTTTTTTGATTTAGCTTTATTAAAAGGTCATATCCGCCCCAGTTCGCATAGGAAAATCCGTCGTTGTAGGAATTATTTCCCCAGAAATTCACATTACAATACCAATCTTTATAGGGAGAATTTTCCCGATTCTGCTTGATATCCTGGAATGCAAAAAAATCGCGACCTGTATGATTAAACACACCATCTAATATAACCCGGATTCCCTGCTTGTGACACTGGGCAACAAAATTAGTCAAATCCTCATTCGTTCCAAGTCTGGTATCTAACTTCTTATAATCTGTTGTCTCATATCCATGTCCCACTGACTCAAAAAGAGGGCCAATGTAAAGTGCATTACAGCCTATCTCCTTAATATGCCCAATCCAGGGAAGCAATGTATTCAGACGATGGACAGGCTCCCCATAAGTATTTTGCTTTGGTGCACCTGTAAGCCCCAAAGGATATATGTGATAAAATACTGCTTCATCATACCATGCCATAATATTTTCTCCTTTTATACACATCATTGAGACTCATTTTACTACATCTTTTTCGATTTCGCATCAAATTTTCTTAATTTTTGCAATTATTTCTACAATCACATCAAAATCGCTTTATTTTTTTGGTTGTATTTTTCTCAAATTCTGTCTCTCGAATTTTTAATACAAGTAGCATATGTAATTGCCGTTAAACTTGACAACTTTATCATTCCTTCTACAACAGAGGATATAGAAAAAACTCTGAAGGGCCTCATTTCCCTTTTGGAAAGAGGCACCGGTCTTCCGGAAGGAACACTTGAATATCTATCTATAAGAAATGAGTAGAAACAGAATCAAAATGCATAATAAAAGCCCCGGAAATGCAAGCATTTCGGGGCTTTGTATATACGTCTTTGTTCGCAGATAACTGCTTATCTCTTTGAATACTATTCTATAATTTTTCTATCTTTTTATGTCTTTTTATAATTCCGCATAAATAAAGGCTTTACAGCACTTTTCTATATATTCTCTTTGTGTTTCTTTGTCTGTTTCTGCCTTACTTTTTATAACTTTTCACACCAAATTCACACCAAATGAAAAGCAGGGATATTATAACCCCTGCCACCGATATTTATATCGTTTATCCGCTTTTATAGTCTGCGTTGACATATCCGAATTTTTTATTGTTTCGTATCAACAAACGGCTTTATTATGCCAAGCCGAAAGCCTTTCTTAATAACTGATTGTCGGTGTATTCGTCTTTGATATCTGATACAACATCAACCCCCAGAATAGAAGCCTGCTTCTGTATATTCTTTCCTGCTTCTGTTGCACTCATTGAACCAGTAAACACAAGTTTCATATCTGCATCAATGCTCTGCTTCAAGCTCTCTACATCATAGATATACCTATCAATGATACGCTTTGAAGCAACGCCCACGCCTGCATTATCTGCAACGCTTGAAATAGCTCTAATTGCTGTCACATTGCCCCTATAAGGCTTGATAAGGTTTACAAGCACATTATCATCACACTTGCTACCAGAAGCCGTTAAATAAGCAAATACGCCCTGCATATCTGGTATAACGCTTTCTGCGTTCACTTCCTCAAGTTTAGCTCCCAGTTTCTTGATAATCTCATCAGCCTGCTTGATGCAACCCTCTGAAAGTTCCAACGCTTTAGCCTTTAACTTGTTGACTTCTCTTTCCTTTGCAATCTGGCTCATATCTCCGTTATTATTTACCTTTGCAACCTCTGCTCTGTTGTTGATAGAAGCCTCTACATACTGTCTTAAAAAAAGCCAAGTTTCGATGTTCTCTATAAATTGATCCGTGAATTATCCATTTCTGCGGATTCGATTTTCTACCCCGAGAAGCCGTCCAACGATTCCGAAATAGAAAGTCTCCTGCGTATGCTTTCATTCTGTGATGAGCGCTCTCTGGAAGTCGTCAAAGCAACTGTGAAAGCCTTGATTGATACTGCACCTGAGAAGTAGCCGCAAGGCTGCTTTTTTATTCCAGTGACAGACAGTAATCCTTTGATTCAACTGATTGTGTGTGCCACAATACCGGTATATGGCTTTGGTTGTCGTTCACAAGTATTATCTCCATAATTCATTTTATAAATCTCAAATCCGTATTGGCTTTATGGAATGCAATAAAAGAACAAAATCTCATTTGCAATTCCTGCGGTCAGCATTGATGACCAAGCCAAGGTGCAATTCGTATTACTTTTCCGCCCAATAAAGTAAAGCTCAACACTGCTGACGCGCCAAGAAATACTTCGGACAGCAGTCGTTTCATTACAAGAATCCAGTATGCGCTCTGTTTTTCACTAAGATCGGGTATCCTTCCTTTTATGAGGTGGCTGCTTTATCGCTTCGCATATTGCATTATTTAGTGTATG